>NC_006576.1:0-600000 GCF_000010065.1 Synechococcus elongatus PCC 6301
ATTTAAATCACTGGCATCAGCATTCGCAATATCATTGAGGTCAACAATACTTTCACCGCCAAACTCTTGTTGAATCGATTCAGCAATAGTTTGGGTAACGCCTGTTTGAGTTCCGTAGAATAAGCCAATTTTGGCCATGGTTCTAAGCTTCCAATTCTGAGATGTTTGTTTGGGGTAGGGTACATCCCTAAAGTCTGTGAATCAACTTTAGATAGCTTGATTGTTGTCTAATAAAAACTGATCACTGCATAAAGTGCTTTTAACGAATTTTTGAGAGGGATTTGCAGTGACTCCTAGCAGAATCCCTCTCTTGCAGTTCAACTTAGGCTTCTACAGAGCTGAGTGCTTTTTCAACTCGACGAAAGTCGAAGCCCATTGCCCGTAAAGCATGCCAGAGATGGCCTTGTAGGCAGAAGAAAGCCAAGAAGAAGTGGGCATTGGATAGCCAAGCACGAGGCGTATGGGCACCAAAGGGCAGTTGAACCGTATCTGCAAAGTAGGGAGTGACACCTAATTTGATTTCCAGCGGCGCACCGTAGAATTCCACGGGGTACGCTAGGGTGTTGACGGCGCAGAAGTAAGCAGCGACAAAACCGGCGAGAGCGATGCCACCCAAGGAGTACGACAGAATTGCTTCGCCAGAGTAGATCAAGACTTTTTTAGTCCATTGAAATGGCGGAACCAAAATGTGCCAAATGCCTCCGGCAATTAGCATGACGCCAACATAAACATGGCCACCGACTAAGTCTTCAAGGTTATCAATGCTGGCGAAATGAGTCTGATAACCATAAATCACCGCTGGATTAAGCGTCGGTTCTGTTACCAAACGGACTGTCTGACTGGCTGCGTCGTATAGGCCACCCCAAGTTGTTGCCTTTGCCACCAGCAGCAATGCTCCAACCCCGAGGAACAGCAAGTGGTGTCCCAGAATGAGGCCTAGTTGTTTGGGATCATTCCAGTCGAAGTGGAACCGCTTAGCAGCTCCCGATGCAGCTGCCAAATCACTGGGTGCTCGGAATGTGTGGAATAGGGCACCCGCGCCCAAGACTGCGGAGGCGATCAGATGAACGGCACCCACGACAAAGAGTGGATAAGTGTCTGTCACCTGTCCGCCATCGCCCACACCTAATCCAAGGGTGGCTAGATGCGGCAGCAGAATGAGGCCTTGCTCACCCATGGACTGGTCTGCAGTGAGCCAAGAGATTTCGTACAACGTGAAAGCACCGGCCCAAAACATGATCAGTGCTGCTTGGGCCACGTGAGCCGCAATGAAGAGACCCGAGAGATTGGCAAAGCGGGCATTGCCAGCCCACCAGTCGTAAGTGACTTCTGGGTTGTTGTAAGTCTGCATGAAGGAGAGTGAGTTCAATGCCAGTAATTTACAATAATTCTCAATAAGTTGATATTAAGTTTTACGACGAACTCTAGGTATTCTAGCCGACATAGTGTTCATATAAGCTTCTTCTGACGAAAATTGAGCCCCTTACTCTTCATTGCTATGCTCTACTTATCAGAAATTACTCTCAATAAAGAGAAGGCTCCCAGTAACTTTCTGGATCTGAATTGTGTTTCGGGGCAAAGTGCGATCGACTAGAAGTCCTGTATTCGGCAGAATCAGGGGATGCAAACGGTTCTGACGATTGATGGCCCCCATAGTCTTGACCTCGATGATGAGGTCTGGGCTGAACCGGCGGATGAACAGGGCGATCGCATTTGCCTGACAATCGCGATCGGGGGACTAGACTGAAATCGTGATTGCAGTGCAAGCGTGATGGCAAGTCTGACCGTTCGGAACCTGAAAGAGTCAGTGAAGGCGTCGTTGCGGCTACGAGCAGCTCGCAATCAACGCAGCTTAGAAGAGGAAGTCCGCATCATTCTGGAGCAGGCGGTAGAGCCAGAGGCTAGTGAGTTTGGGCTGGGGAGCCGCATTCATCAACGGTTTTTAGGTTTAGATGCAGACCAGATGGTCTTACCGGATCGTCCTGTCGTGACCCCAGAATCCTGCTTTGCTGAGGATTGCTAGGCGTGTTTTTGCTCGATACCAACGTAATTTCGGAGCTGTTTCGACCAATTCCGAATCCAGCAGTGTTGGCTTGGTATGACCAAACCCCAAAACGAGAACTGTTCTTGAGTGCAATTACGGTAGCGGAGCTTGATCAAGGCGTAGCGCTTTTGCCCGAGGGTCGGCGCAAAGAAGGTCTTCGAGCTGCTGTAACAACTTTGGTGGAAATGGATTTTCGCGATCGCGTTTTGAGTTTTGATCTAGAGGCTGCTTGGCAGTATGGCGTGTTGGTGGAGGCACGATCGCGCCAAGGACTCTCGGTTTCAGTCAATGATGCTCTGATTGCGGCGATCGCCCTATCTCGGCGCTGTGTGGTAGTGACGCGCAATCAGAAAGACTTCTGCGGAGTTGCAGCGCTGCAGATCTTCAATCCTTTTGAGGCAGCAGAATCAGGGGATGCAGACGGTTCTGACGATTGATGGTCCAAGTAGCCTTGACCTCGATGATGGGGTCTGGGCTGAACCAGTGGATGAACAGGGCGATCGCATTTGCCTGACAATCGCGATCGCGGGGGTAGCGACGGCTCTGCCACATCTGGGAATCGAAGAATGCGTGGCACTGGCACGGTTGCAGTCGGTCTATCAAGGCACCCAGATGGTACGGGCAATGCTCTCGCCAGAACGGACTGAAGCATTGTCTTTGCTTCCAGGTGGGCCTCGTCCGGTGGTTTGTCTGCAAGCGTTGATCTCTCGACGGGGAGAGGTGCTGTTCTCGGAGTTCTGGGAAACCGAAGTTGAATCTGTCGCCAAGCTCAGCTATGAGCAGGTCAATGGCGTTCTGGCTGGTAAGGAAGATCATGAACTGCGGGAAGTTCTGCGTTGGCTAGCGATCGCGGCTGGACGGTTGGATAAGAACCGGCGCGGCCTCTGGGGGCGATCGCGACAGGGAGAGTTCAGAGATGATTTGGGGTCAGTAATCACGGGCAAAGCGGAGCAGTTGATTGCTTCGACGGCGATCTTCTACAACCAGATGGCAGGCGAGAAGCTCAAGCAATCAGGCTTTCCGGCGCTGTTCCGGGTGCAAGACCCAAGACAGGATGAGGCGATCGCGCCGTTGTTTGAGGAGCATGGTGGCAATCCAACGGTGTTAGCTCCGTTGATTAGTCACTGTTTGCCGAGAGCACAGCATCGCGTTAAAGCTGGGCTTCATTGGGCGTTGCAGTTGCCAGCCTATGCGCGATCGTCCAGTCCGCTGCGGCGCTATGAAGATTTGGTCAATCAACGGCAGTTGCTGGCGATTTTGAGGGAGAGTCCTTCCTTCTATCCGCCAGAGCTATTGCTGGGGGTTTGCGATCGTTTGCAGGACAAGGCGACGGCGGAGGTGGAGCGGCAGAAGCAAAAGTCAGAGGAGAAGTGGCTGAGGGCAGCGTCTTCGGTCAAGCAACTAGAAACGGTGACAGAAGGACAGTTTTCAGCGGTGCTGCGACAGGTCTCGGTGATTGGCTCGGTGCCGCCAGAGTTGGAGCAGCAGTTACGGGAGCGCTTGGAAAAAGGAAGTCTGACGCCGAAGCATGCGGCGCAGATTCTCTCGGAGGGGTTTCCTGCGGATCTGAAGCAGGGGTTGATCGACAAGCTCAGTCAGGGGGATCCGCTGCTCAATGGCCTGATGGTGCTCAATACGCTGGGGCAACTGATTGGGACAGCTCCGCAGTTTGACTATGAGCCGGCGGAGGGGCAATGGTGTTGTCGCTTGGTTTGGCAGGAGCAACAGGTAGAGGCGATCGCTTCCTCAAAAGTCAGAGCTAGGGAACTGGCGGCACTGATGGTTCTCAAAGGAATTAGCGTGGCAGAGTAATTGGGAACGATTCAGTTGAGATCGATTTAGGGATATTGAGAAGCTTGTAACCTATTAACAAAGAGATAAATCAGGTTTGAATTGTGAGTGAAGACATCACTTCTATCGATTAATTCAGCTAATCATCCACTGTTATTCTTGCTGAACCTCATTCATTTTCATTGTTATTTAGATTAAAATCATCAATTCCATGCACATCTATACTCTCTTTGATTTCAATTGGTGTGTTTGGATTCTCCCTGACTTCATTGCGAACCCATTGATTAGCATCGAATGCTAACTTTTTTAGGACTATGATCGGTGTTTTTCTGTTCTCAGCAACTGCGCAATGAACCACATAATCATGGTCTGCTGATAAGCTTTCTAATACTGCAACTGGGGTTTGGATGTTCCCTGCAACGGATGCTCGAACACTAACAAGCCTTGATTGTGCTAACTCTGTCAATCGCCCAAGAGATGTAGTCTTCCTCTCTGCCTCAAGGATGAGTGCTTCTTCGTTTAATTTAGATTGATGCATGGCGATAATCATGATTTGAGAACAAAACTAACAGGGTAAGCTTGAATTAATAAGCCTTGTCTTATATGAGCGATCTCTGAGGGTACAATCTCTAAATCCTTGAACTTAATCACTGATGAAGAAGGGTACTAACGATTAGTAGAAAAACTACTACACACTTCAGGGCCGCTGTGGTTGAAAAGCCGGTATTCAGGGGATGTTGTGGGCGATCGCCGAGTGCTATCTGCCCTACTCTGATGGTTGAGGACGCCTCTTTGAGTCGATTTAGGGGTGTGCTTTAGGAAATGCAGCTGCTCTACATCACTAGCATTGAGCGCATGTCGTTAGACACCATCACGCGCCAAACTTGCTCAATAGCCCAGCTTTTACTTTGGCATTGATTGTGGTAGTTCTTGCTCTGAGGCTCGGCCCCAACTCGCACAGAACCACAGCCAAACCGAACAGTCGAGGATAACTACCAAGCTTGCTTAGCATCAGAGAGGCGGTTATCGACCCTTGTTGAATTGAAGTTGCCAGGGTCTGTCTGTAAAAACGGGGGAATAGAGCGGGAACTCATTGCAGAACGAACTAGAGCAAAGTTGAGGCTGCAAAAATTCCTCAACAGTAGCTCCCACCTAAAGATGTAGTTAGAAATCTGGGAGTTTCTATCCCTACCCTCTATCGCTAGATTCCTGCCTCCTCTCGCCCTTAGTGTGTATTTCCCCCTTGTCTCTGGTCGCCCCACAGTCTACAAAAATCCCAGCTTCTTTGCCCCTACTATTCCAGGATGATTGGATAGCGAGTTCAGAAACCGGGATTTTTGTTTAGCCTGCTAATAGTTTGTTAAACTCAAATGTATATGTTGGGTTATGCTAGTGCTACATTTAACCTACCAAGACTCACACAACCAAAGCTGACAGACCATCAAGCTAGCCTCTAGGACACCCAAGTAGATTTGGGCATGAGGCAGTGGATATGGTAAGCCCCCGATTCCATACGGCCAATACGGGCATCCAGTGCCAAACTCGCTAGGGAGTAGGCATCCAGCGCTGTTAGCCTCTTTTCGTCTTTGATGCGATTAATCAGCGCTAGCGCCGCTTGGTTCATGGCTTCCATCGCATCGGCGTTGACCGCATGGGTAACGAAATCTGTGCGGCTATCCTTCATCGGCAGCGAAGCCATGGCGGGGCCGTTGGTTTTAGGCAGCATGCAATACACACCCTTAAGCTGATTAACGACCTCGGCTACCCGAATATCACCATAAGTGGCCATGTAGCGGCGGGCATCTCTGCTATTCAGGCCCTTCCATTCCGCCAGAAACTTGATCGTTTCCTCTTCCATAATGCGGATGGCCGTGTTCATATCGCGGTCGTAGCCCACGGTCATCCAATGGGTGTCAGATTCAATTCGGGGCCAAGACAGAGGCTTTTTCTTGATTACTTCTACTGTGAGGTTGAGTTCGTTGAAGGCCGACTCTACCGCTGTCAGGTTGATTTCGCCGTTGCCCTGCACCGCGTGGGAGTCGCCCGACCATAGCAGTGCCCCTTCCACAAACACAGGTAAATAAACTGTTGTTCCTTCTACCATTTCCCGGCAGTCCATGTTGCCGCCAAAGGGGCCAGGAGGGACGGTGCTGTATTGGCCGCTCTCGGCGCGGGCTACACCCAAAATGCCGGGGAAGGGCCGCACCGGTAGCTCGATACCGGGTAGAAATTCGGTCTTGCCACGGGCCATATCCAAGTAAAAATACTTGGCCTGAGGTTTAGGGAAAAGCTTGGGAAATTGACCCAAACCTAACTCACCCGGCAGGTTCCAGTTGCAGCCGTAGGTGCGGGGAACAATCCGGTTAATTTTTACCTTGAGCACGTCGCCCGGCTCGGCCCCTTCAATAAATACAGGCCCAGTAATGGTGTGAGGGCCACGGCCAGGGTTATCAGCCCGCAGGCGAGTGATTTCCTCAATGGAAACGCCAGGGAGCACTTGGTTTTGGGAGGCCATCATCGTTTCGAGGATGATGGTATCCCCCGACTTAATACGGGCGCGGGGGGGTTCGGCATTATTGAACCAGCCCCACTGCACGGTTTCATCGGTAGCAGGCAGGAGATAAACTCCTCCTTGATACTGGCCCACAAAGCCTTCCTTCAGCGCGATCATTTCCTCACGCTTCTTCTGGGCCTTGGACTTCGAGGGACGCAGCACAGCTGCGGCTGCAGCCGTCGCAGCAGCACCTAACAAAAAATCACGACGTTTTGCCACTGATGAAAACCAATAAACAAACCGAAAATACGGGAGTTAATTATTTGTTAAGGATTGCTGCGGGTGTGTAGCTTTTGTTACGTTTGCACTTCAATTCTGACAGTCAGAGATCATTTGCTGTCCGCCTAGGTTGCCCCATGCGGCTATCGTTGGATTTTTGCTTCCTCTCGCTCTTAAAGTACGATTTTCTCCCTTTTCTCTGGCCTCCCGTTTAGAAGAAGCCAATAATTGGGTCTTGCCCAACCACTGCTCGGCTAGTTAGCAATGATTCAAAAACCGTAGTGCCAGATTGGCTACTGAAGCCAACCCATAATCCACTCAAGGGGAAAGCAAGTGAAGATTCAGCGAGCATAGAAACCGTTAAACCGCAGGGCAATCATCTCATTCCCCCGTGACGAGCTTCTGAACTACCAGCCTGTTCTACTTGCCTCCATCATTTAGCCCTTGCCCTGGGGACTAAGATAGCGTCATTGAATTCTGTACAGGAATCATGAAGGGTGGGGCTAGGGCAGGAGCGGGTCGCCCAAAAGGTAGCGGCAAGTATGGCGAACCGACCAAAGCCGTTCGTCTACCCCTGAGTGTGATTGAGCAAATTCCCCAGATCCTAGAACAGAGATCGTCCAGAACCACTCTGAGCGAGGTCTATCGCCCGCAACGCGGTGCGGTTCTAGAACTGCCGCTCTACCAAATGCCAGTCTCAGCAGGTTTCCCTTCCCCTGCCGATGACTATATTGAGCAACGACTAGACCTGAACCGGCATCTGATTAAGAACCCCGCCGCCACCTTCATGGCACGGGTTTCGGGCGATTCGATGATTGGGGTAGGGATCCACGACGGGGACGTGATTATCGTGGACCGTTCCCTCGAACCCCGCGATGGGCAGATTGTGATTGCAGTCTTAAACGGTGAGTTAACCGTGAAGCGTCTACGGCAAGAGCGGCAACGACTGTTTCTGCAAGCCGAGAACCCAAATTACCCCGACCTTGAGATTACGGATGCCAGTGCCTTTCAAATCTGGGGTGTGGTCACCAATGTCATTCACGCCCTTTGACAGAAGCGCAATCATCACGGTCTCGATTACGACACTGCCGCCAACGAGAGCTTGAGATGTTCGCCCTGATTGACTGCAACAACTTCTACGTCTCTTGTGAACGAGTATTTGATCCCAAGCTGCAGGGGCAGCCTGTCGTTGTCCTCTCCAATAACGACGGCTGCGTGATTGCTCGTTCTGCAGAAGCAAAAGCTCTAGGGATTCCCATGGGGATCCCCTTCTTCAAAGTCAAAGACCTGATATCACAACATCAGATTCAGGTCTTCTCCAGCAACTACGCCCTCTACGGCGACATGAGCCAGCGAGTGATGCAAACCCTGGCAACACTCTGTCCTGATCTAGAGGTCTATTCCATTGATGAAGCCTTCTTAGACTTCTCAGGATTTCAAGCCCAGCCCCTGCAGCAAGGTCAATTGATTCGTCAAACCGTCGGGCAGTGGACAGGCATCCCCGTCTCGATCGGCATTGCTGCCACCAAGGTACTCGCCAAAGTAGCCAACAAACTCGCCAAGCAAAATGGTGGTGTCTTTGTCCTGTCGCCATCAAAAGTGCAAGCCGTCCTCATGACTCTGCCCGTTGAAGAAGTTTGGGGCATTTCCAGTCGTTGGGGTCAGCGGCTTCGGGCTTTGAACATCAGTACCGCCGCCGAACTCCAGGCCACTAACCTTAATCTGATGCGTCAGCAGTTCAACATAGTTCTCGAGCGGATTGTGCGAGAGCTACGGGGGGAATCCTGCTTACCCCTCGAATCCATTGTCAATCCGCAGCAAAGCTTGGTAGTCTCTCGTTCCTTCGGGCAGCCAATTACAACGCTGCCAGAGCTTAAACAAGCCGTAGCGACCTACGTCAGTCGAGCCGCCGAGGAACTACGGAGCCGGCAACTAACGACCAGCTATCTAACCGTCTTTGTAAGAACAAATCGGTTTCAAGAGAACTATGAAGCGCCCAATGCTAGTCAGGGCTTACTCACGCCCACCAATCACACGGGGAAATTACTGGAAATTGCCCTGCGTTGCACAGAATCGCTCTATCAACCAGGACGAGCCTACAAGAAAGCTGGAGTCCTGTTTCAAGGGTTAGGGTCAGCGCAGTCAATCCAGCAGAGCCTGTTTGAGGAGTCCGACAGCGAGAAAGGAGCAGCGCTGATGGTGACGATGGACCGGCTTAACCGGCGGTATGGTCGGCAGTCCCTGCACTATGGAGCCACAGGAACTCGACAACCTTGGGCCATGCGCTCCGACCAGCGATCGCCGCAATACACAACTCGATGGCAAGACTTACCCGAAGTCCATGCAAGAGCTCGAGAGATTTGAACAAGCGAAGCAGCTATCTGAAATCTCATGTATTGAAAGAGGAAAAGTCATGCAGAGCCAGCAAGTACTACCAGTCGATCAGCGATTTTTCAACGATGGAGCTTGGTACGTTTTGAGCTCAACTAGCTTGGGGAATAGCGGCTTAGAACCCAGCCAGATTGTTGGGCAACTACAGGGAGATATCGAAGCAATCCAAGCACTGATGTCAGCAGGAACTTGCCTGCCGTTATTCTTTCCAGGGGACTGCGCCTTGGATCAAGTCATCATTGTGGTAGGTGACCTGACAGCTGAACAAGAGCGTGAATGGCTGGGTCGCATCCAGAGTTATCTGCATATTCCTTGCGGAGAATTGATGCTGTTGGGTGGTGGTGGCTGCGAGGAAGATTGGAAGATCGCGATCAATCACCAAATTCCACCGAGTCCACACCTTTTTAACTTCCAAAAATTTACCATTCCACCGGGTGATTACCTAGTCGAGATTTATGCATTTCTAGGGAGCATGAATTTTAACTTCCAGTTAGAAGAGATTCCCAAGAGGAAATGGCAGCAATGGTTCCACCTGCAAGATACTCCGAAGGCTGAACAACCAGAGTGGTTTAAGTTCTTATTAGAGAACGACTATATCGATAGCGATCAATTTGATCTTCAGGAGTACATTATCCGTCTGAGCCCGTTGCAAGAAAGACCTCCATTACCAGCGCTAGATGAAGAAGTTGCTTGGTGTGGGCTTTATCAATTCCGTCAGCCAGCAGACTGCCCCATGGGTATTTCTCGATCTCAGTTATTGGCGCAGGCCTCTGCTAGCGATCTCTAACTCTTGGGAACTAGATCCATCCCGTATACGCATGACTTAAAGAGTGCTTGAGTAGAGCTTTCTCTCACCTTTAACAGACAATTTTCCTAGAAAAAACACACTCAATACATTGCCATTGATGGACTATTCACCTGACTCATGCTTCCTAAGTCTAGGGATCTCGATGGCAGGGAACTCTATGGTGTGGATAGAGGGCAAGTGAGAGTCGATAGCCGGATTCTCAGTACTAGTTTAAAAAAGTCTCAATGATCTTTTCTCCCCTGCCGAGGCCAAGGGCTGATTGAGACCATTCAGCAGAAAACTGTACAGCAAGTAGAGGGTTATAGAGGACTTGTTACAGCATCCAACACTCCTGCTGTTCCCTGAGCCCTTAATCCCTTCTCTCCACGGGGGAAGGTGTTCTTCTGACCCCTGGACCTGTCCTAACTCATTAGCCATGAGCAAAATAAAATCCGGCCAAGGAGCTGCTAACCACTCAGGGCTAGCCATCACTCCTTAACCGGATTGTTGAAACAGACTTAGCACGATCGCGGATTAATGCGATCGCTTCAGCTCATTACTTTTTCAGCCAGCTGAACATGGCACGCAGGTCTTTGCCCACCGACTCGATCGGATGCTCAGCTTCCAAACGACGGGTGGCAGTCATCACCGGCTTGCCAGCGCCACACTCTTGCACAAAGTCGAGGGCGAAGCGACCTTGCTGAATGTCGGCCAGCACTCTTTTCATTTCGGCCTTGGTTTCTTCCGTGATCAGGCGGGGGCCGGTCACGTAGTCGCCGTATTCTGCCGTGTTGGAGATGCTGTCGCGCATTGCCGCCAAACCACCTTCGACGATCAAGTCGACGATCAGTTTGACTTCGTGCAGACACTCGAAGTAGGCCAGCTCAGGCTGATAACCGGCTTCTACCAGCGTTTCAAAGCCAGCTTTGATCAAGGCACTCAAACCACCGCAGAGCACGGCTTGTTCGCCGAACAGGTCGGTTTCAGTTTCTTCGCGGAAGCTGGTTTCCAGAATGCCGGCACGGGTGCCGCCAATGCCTTTGGCATAGGCCATGGCGCGATCGCGGGCTTGACCGCTGGCATCTTGGTAGATTGCGAACAGGCAAGGCACACCTTGGCCTTGTTCGTAGGTGCGACGCACCAAGTGGCCGGGGCTCTTCGGTGCAATCATCACCACGTCTACATCAGCCGGCGGCACGATTTGGGCGAAGTGGATGTTGAAGCCGTGGGCAAAAGCGAGGACTTTGCCTGCGCTCAAGGCCGGACGGATTTCGTTTTCAAAAACGCTCTTTTGGAATTCATCGGGCAGCAGGATCATGATCCAGTCTGCGGCTTGCGCAGCTTCCGCCACGGGCAGCACTTTCGGACCTTCGGCTTCGGCTTTAGCAGCCGATTTGCTGCCGGGGTACAGACCAACCACGACATTCACACCGCTGTCGCGGAGGTTGAGGGCGTGGGCATGGCCTTGCGAGCCATAGCCAATGATGGCCACCGTTTTGCCATTCAACAAATCCAGATTGGCATCGGCGTCGTAATACATCCGGGCCATGCAGCGGCTCTCCTTGGTCTGTGCGATGAATAAGTCACAAGCCTTACATTCTACCAATAGCCCTCCCCCCGAGTCATTCATGCTAGAGCTGCATACTCACACCACCTATTCCGACGGCAGCTTGTCGCCGACCGAACTGGTCGAAGCGGCGATCGCAGCAGGGGTGACAGCGCTCGCAATCACCGATCACGACACCTTGGGAGGCTGGACAGAAGCGATCGCAGCCGCAGGCGATCGCCTCGAAATTGTGCCGGGCATTGAACTCAGCACCCTCCACAACGATCGCTCCTTACATCTACTCGGTTTCTGGCCCGATCGCGAAGTGTTGGAACCGTTATTGCAGGAACAACAGGCGGGGCGTTGGCGACGGGCTGAGGCGATCGCGACCAAACTCGCGGAATTGGGAGCCCCGATCGTCTTACCGGAGTTGCAGGAAGGACAAATGCCGGGGCGGCCTCACTTTGCTCAAGCGCTCTTGGATGCGGGGCATGTCCAGAGCTGGGATGAAGCCTTCCGCCGCTTTCTCGGCGAACAAGCTCCCGCCTATGTGCCCTACGAAAAACTGGATGTGATCGAGGGAATTCGCTGGCTACGAGATGCGGGCGCTGTTGTCGTTTGGGCACACCCGTTTCTCTGGCGTGGCGGCCGCGTTGAAGAGGCGTTGCCGCTACTCGTCGAAGCCGGTCTGCAAGGGCTCGAGGTAATTCACCCCGGCCATAGTCCCAGCGATCGCCGGCAACTGGAGGAATGGTGCGAGCGCTATGACCTGCTGCCTAGTGGCGGCAGCGACTATCACGGTCCCGGTAATGGCGGCGGGCGTCATGCAGAGGCCCTGAATAAACAAGCGGTCCCAACCGGCTGGCTGGAACCGCTGCGTAATGCTGCTGACTGAGGTTAAGCCGTGGCTTTGAGGGCGCGGCGATCGATGACGCGATCGATCAGGCCGTATTCAACCGCCTCACTCGCGGACATGAAGAAGTCGCGATCGGTGTCATCTTCAATGCGGCTGAGGGGCTGGCCGGTGCGCTCCGCCAAAACCTCGTTCAAGTTCTGCTTGATGTAGAGGATTTCGTTGGCTTGGATTTCGATGTCCTTAGCCTGACCTTGAGCACCACCCAAGGGTTGGTGAATCATGATCCGCGAGTGGGCCAAGCTGGTGCGCTTACCTTTGGCTCCGGCTGCGAGCAGGAAGGCGCCCATGCTGGCAGCCAGCCCGACACAAACGGTCGAGACATCCGGTCGGATGTGGTTCATTGTGTCGAAGATACCCAGTCCGTCATAGACCGAGCCGCCCGGCGAATTGATGTAGAGGTAGATATCTTTCTCGGGATCTTCCGCTTCGAGGAACAGCAACTGCGCCACGATACGGTTGGCGACATCAGAGGTGACAGGCTCGCCCAAGAAGATAATCCGCTCCCGCAACAGACGTGAGTAGATATCAAAGGCGCGTTCGCCCCGTCCAGATTCTTCGACGACGATGGGGATCATGAGGTTCTCGGTTGCTGCACGGTCGGTGAAGACTTCGTTATTGTAGCCAGAGGTGCCCTTCGGTCGTTGCTTGGCAAAGCGGGCGATCGCGGCTCACAATTGTTCCAGCTCCTGCGCGTCAGTGCCTAACGTGACCTCTGTTCCTACCGTTTCCGATAGCAAGCGTGCCTTCTACGCTGCCTACCCGCGTCCCATCAATCCGCTCTATCGGCGCGTGGTAGAGGAGCTGCTGGTGGAAATCCACCTCCTCTCGGTCAACACCAGCTTTGTCTATGACCCGCTGTTTGCCTTGGGGGTGGTGACGGCGTTTGATTCGTTCATGAGCAGCTATCGCCCGATCGAAGCGGTCGGCCCTCTGTTTACGGCACTGACCCAAGCGGTTCGCCAAAATCCGGAACAGTATCGCCACGATGCCAATGCGATCGCGGAGCAAGTCAGGGGTGTTGGCAGCGACACGATTCGTCAATGGCTGACAGAAGCTGAAGCACTAGGCAACGCGCCAGAGCTAGTGCGCAGCAGCTTCCAAGCGATCGCCGGGCGGTCGGAGTTCAAGTACAGCCGTCTGTTTGCGATTGGCTTGTTCAGTCTGCTGGAAACTGCCGCACCGGATCTTGTGCAGGACCCCGAGGCTCTTAAGACTACGGTGACAGCGATCGCTGAACGCTTCCATCTGCCCAGTGACAAACTGCAGAAGGATCTCGATTTGTACCGCAGCAATCTCGAGAAGATGGAGCAGGCGCGGATCACGATGGAAGAAGCCATCCAAGCCGATCGCCGCAAGCGGGAACAGCGCGAGCAGGAAAAATTGGCGAAAGCCGCTGCCGCTGAGGCCCCCGCAGCTCTCGAAGCCTCCAGCGACAATCCCGAGCCTGAAACTAGCGAAACGCCCTCCTAAGGCACCAACCGAGACCAGCGATCGCATCTGACTAGCGATGTCTAAAGCGATCCTGTGCAAAGCAAGTTCGGCTAATTCCCCAGTGTTAGCATCGCAGGCAATTGCGGCCCGAGGTTTCAGGATGCAGACCCGAAGCTGGACGAGTGCAGCGATCGCCCTTGGATTGTGCTTGGGTGTGGGCTGGAGCGCACCAGTCTTCAGCCTGACGCCTTCGCAACGTCAGCAACTTAAAAGTCTTGGGATTCCGGTGGTGATTCCCAAGGCCATCCCGACGGGTTTTCAAGTCAAAAACGTTTCCGTCAAACCCTGCCCTGCCCAATCCAGTCGTAACAGCAGGGGCGTCTGTCGGTTTGGCCCAGACTACGAAATTCTTTACCGCAATAGCCAAGGGGCTTGCTTCACGATGGTGGCGGTTGGGGGTGGGATCGGTGGCGTTGACCAAACCTACGGCTATGAGGTCGCAGTGCCATTGTTCCGTGAGCGCGTCATGCTTTGGTTTGGCGACCTCAACACCAACACTCCTTACCGCACGCCGACAGAGCAGCAACGACAACAATCCCAGTCCAATCTACGTTCCGATTGGCTGGGCAAGGGGCCTTTCTACGGCGTCAGCTACGTCCAGAGAGAGCCCCAATGTCGTCGGGGTATCTCCCCAAAGCAGGCTGAGCAGGTTTTGCGATCGCTGCAGTTTCTGCGCTAGTGACAGCCCAGAAACCTAGACAGCAATCCGCGATCGCTTCGTCAGGTTGCGGAGCTTACGCAGCGCTTTGACCTCAACTTGGCGGACCCGCTCGCGCGAGACTTCCATCATCCGGCCGATTTCAGCGAGGGTATGACGTTCGCCATCACCCAGTCCAAAGCGGAGATAGAGCACCTGGCGCTCTTGGGGCGTGAGATGCTCGAGCCAAGCATCAAGCTGCTCGCGCTGCATGGCATTTTCCATGATGTCCATGGGCTCATTGCCGTTGGGATCAGCAATCAGCTCACCCAGGAAACTCTTGCCATCTTCACCACTGACTGGAGCATCTAGGCTGGTGCATTGGCGCGACTGACGCAGAATTGTTTCGAGGTCATTCAGTGGCAACTGAACCGCTTCTGCAATTTCTTGGCGAGAGGGCAAACGGCCTAGCTCGTGCGCCAGTTCCCGAGTCACTTTGCGGATTTGGCTCAGCCGTTCAGTCAAGTGAACCGGCAGGCGAATAGTGCGCGATTGGCAGGCGATCGCCCTTGTCATGCTCTGGCGAATCCACCAAAAGGCATAGGTGGAAAACTTGTAGCCCTTGGAGGGGTCAAATTTCTCGACAGCACGTTCTAGCCCGAGAGCGCCTTCTTGGATCAGGTCAAGAAACTCAAGACCCTTACCTTGGTACTTTTTGGCCACAGAGACCACAAGACGCAAGTTGGCCTTGATCATCCGTTCCTTAGCACGCTGCCCCAGCTGGATCGCTGCGGTTTCGGCCTCAGTAAACGTGCGATCGCTAGAAGTTTCTTCCAGCAGGTTCATCATCACCTGCACTTTCTGCCCCAGCTCGATCTCCTGATCGGCGGTGAGCAATGGAATCCGACCGATGGAGCTGAGATACCAACTGACGTTATCTCTTGTTCGTCGCTGAGCCGTCGCGACAGCATGAGCCGAAGCACTCGCCATACGCACCCCCGAAAGCATTAAGAGAAAAATGCAGCAAGAAGTTGATTTTAACCAAGGCTCTTAAGGTTATCTTCAGATCAGGAATGTGTCGAAAATGTAAGAGGGATTACAGTTTCTTCACTTCTCCATGATTTTTAAATAACTACAGCTTAACGAAGTTCTGCCATCCTTGGGGCATTCTGCTGAGTTCTGAAAAATTTCTGTATGGCTGACTACAAGTTACCCGCGCCTTTCTTCGTAGAAGTGAATGGTCAATTCTTAGAGTTTTGCGACCGCCAGTCGGCGCTTGAGTTCCTGCAAAAGCTCTACCAGCCGAAAGAGCAGCAGTGGCGGGTTATCGATCGGCTAGGGAGCACTCGCGGTCAAACCCAAATCAGTGTCTCGAAATAGTTGCCTTGATAAATATTGTTGATTTTAGTGATTAAAAAGTAAGACCTCTCAACATCACGAAATCAACGATCGCATCATCAGTTTTTTACAATCTCGTTACTCATTCGATTGCGACCGCTGGTCTCAGTCGCTGTTGGGCGGGGCCTAGGGTCTTGCCCTTTTGTCTTGCTAAAGTGGGGCGATGCTGAACTCCACTTCTGACCTCTCACAGCCCTGTGCTCTAACCGATCCTGCTACTAATCCAACCTTGCAAGGGCGGCCTGACTCGCGGCAAGTTGAGAAAATCCCTGGCTACACACAGCCCGTCCATGTGATCGCTCTATGCGACTGGAGAACTAAGCGATCGCACGTCTGCAGGTTGTGTGGGGTATTCGGTCAAGCAGCTTTGGCTGGGAATTGGGCTCTCGGAAATCCGTCATGAGTGTGGGTCATCCCATCTCGCCCGATAACAGCCCCCACCATGCAACCCTCATTGTCAGCGGAGGCATCCTGCAGCTGGTGGGTCAGTTCGCTGCGTTGGCTGCTGCGGGCAGCCCAGACTCGGTGGATGTAGTGCTCACTGGTGCCTATGGTGCAGAGCGACGCCAGTGGGTCGAGCAGCATCTCCAAGCATGGCTCTCTTGGCGCGATCGTGGCGATCGCTGGCTCAGTCCCGAGGCGGCAGCATCTCAGCCCTATCGACGGGTGCTGATTAATGTCGAGTGGCAAGCAAAACAGCGTCAGTTTCTCAGCAACCGGCCCGAGACCTGGATCTGTGGCGATAGTTTGGGTTTCTACTATCGTCAGCGTGATGAAGTGCAAGCGTGCCTGCAATCCTTGCTAGAGCTATCACTGCGTTCGCGATCATCGCGGCAGCGACGCTATGTCCTCAGTCATCGGCCTTGCTGGTACAACCATCCGCCTCAGCGCTGGCAATGGGTGGCCCCCCAGTTTTATCGACAGATTTGGCAGGATTATCAGCAGTTTTGCTGGCATGCCACGGAGTTTCCGCAACAATGGCAAGCTGCGACAGAACATCTACCCCAAGATCTCGACCCCATTCTGTTGTTATTACCCAATCTGTTGCCACAGCTGCGGCAGCCTGAGGACTTTTGGCTCCTGCTGACTGATTGGTGCCAACCGCTGCTCAAAACCCCTCGGCCAGTTTTGCTGAAGCTACATCCACGCTTCAAGGCACTCGACGTAGCGGATTGGATTGCTGCGCAGGACTGGTGCGATCGCATTCAGTGCCTGCCAGAGTCCCTCGGTGGCTACCCTGCGGAATTGATGATTGCGGCTTTGCGCCAATCTGGTTGGCAACCAACGGTCTATTCCCTCTCTACTGCCAATGTGAATAGTCGCCTCTTGCTCAACTGGCCCTGTCGTAGTTTTTCACTGCGATCGCTACGTCCCTATCGCGGAAGTTGGCAGCGCTGGCTCCACCTTCGACTACACTGGGCACGCATTCAGGCGGCCGAGCGATCGCTCCAGTCGCTAGAACCGTAACAAGGAGGTGGCATGCTGCGATCGCTATTGCGAGGACTTCGCCGTCGTTGGTCTTGGCATCAACCCGCTTGGCGCGCCCGGTTTTACCAGTGGCTCTACCCGCAGATTCAGGCCGATCGTGTCGGCCGCCACCTGCAGCTCAGCGGTGAGGAGCGGATTTGGATTGCCCCGGGCTGCATCATTCACGATGAGGTAGAGCTCGTTGCAAAAGCAGGAGCCCGTATTCGCATTGGCCCAGGCTGCACCCTCTATCCGCGCACTAAACTCTTGGCCTATTCAGGCGATCTCGTGCTGGAAGGGGATGTCTCGGTGAACTCCTTCGCGATCGTGTTTGCCAACAGCGGAACTAGCATTGGACGCATGACCCGCATCGCCTCTCATGCAGTCATCAACCCGACAGAGCATCGCTACGATGATCCCACCCGCCCAATTGATGACCAGCCCATTTCCAATCGACCAGTTCAAATTGGTGCAGACTGCTGGATCTGTACGGCAGCGATCGTTAGGGGGGGGACCCAGTTAGGCGATGGCAGTATCGTAGGAGCCCAAGCTTTAACGAGGGGAAGCTATCCAGCAGGGTCCGTCCTCGTTGGATCTCCAGCACGAATTCTGAAGCAACGCACAGTGTTGGCTGATCCGACGCAGCAACAGACGAGCCTAGCGATTGAGCATCAGGATGCCCTCTAAGAAGCTGTTGCATAGGAAAGGTGAAGAGGGAGCCATTACTCACGGGACTGTCGCTGGATGATCTGAAAGCTGGCCTCTTGGGCAGAAGCCGTCCATTCTCTCGGAGCGATCGCTGCTTGGCGACGACTTGCAGCGATCAGCTTGAGTTTGATCATTCCCTCGTTACGCTGAAGGCATGGTCAAACCCCGAGCTTTTCTCTACATCGGAGACTGCTGTTACTGCTTGTTTGCCAACGACTATCCCATGCAGTTCTGTTTGGCACGGGGCACAGCACCAGAAGGCGATCGCTGTCTGAACTTTCGCTCGATGCATAAGTGGCTCTTGAAAAAGTAAAGGCCCGTTGTCCACGTTTAAGTCTGGATTCTTTGGGCATTAAAGCTGGAGATACTCTTACTTGTTCACGAGATGAGGCGCTCACCGCTACTGTTGTCAGTGGAGGCAAAGTTGATTTTCAAGGAGAAGTTCTTAGTCTTTCAGCCGCTGCCCTTAAAGCTCTTCATGGTGTTGGTTATAAAACATCTGCAGCAAGTGGTTCAAAGTATTGGATGTTTGATGGTGAATTGCTCAATGAAAGGCGCCGTAATGTAGAGTTAGATCAATTTTGTAAAATTATATAAAGCAATGTCTAGATAGTAGTGTATCTGATTTAATAATGCCCCCAAGATGACTGTGTAAGTCTATTCCCGAGGGCATTTTTACGCACGAGCTAGGGGCATCCCGCTATAGCTTAATTGCTCGACTAGGCGTAAGCAGCTCCTATCATTTCGTCGTTAGAAACTAATCCCTTCTTGACTAGCTTTTCGGCGAGTGCTAGAAGTAAAGCTGCTTTCCGCTCATCTCCACAACGAAGAGCTTGTTTGCGTTCAGAAATTAACTCGAAGTAGTAGTATCTCTTTGCCATTCTTTCTCTCCTTGTTTGACCATCAAAACATCTGTAAAATTGATGAGAAATCTAAAAAGTTAGAGCTAATCCTTTAATCATGACTTCACATTAGAAGAGATCACCAAAGAATTCTAAATATAAGCACCTGCTAACAATTCATCATCAGAGACCAAGTCTTTCTCGACTAGCTTTTCAGCCAGTGCTAATAGTAATGCTGCCTTTCGTTCATCCCCACAGAACAGAGCCTGCTTCCGTTCAGCCATTAAATCAACGTAGGAATATTTCTTAGCCATCGGTATGACCTCTCTGGTAAATGAATAATTGGATATTAGATCTTATCAATCGATTTGACTGGGTAATGCCTCTAGTAGATCAATCAAGAAAGTAGTGACGGTTTCATCTTGATCCAGCTGAAGGGTGCCAGTCTCTAGACCCTCTAGGTAATTCACCAGATCATCACGATTAACAATTACAGGCGTCAGCTTTTGCTCGTAAAACCACCGATTGACTAACCCCTCAAAACGAAGTCTGAGGACTTGTTTTTCTGCAAGAGCTTTCTCTTGGTTCAGTCTTTCAATCTCATCTTCTAACTCTTTGACACGGTCGTTCTCTTCTTTTTTAATCCTGGGTCGCCCCCGCTTTCGAGGCTTTTCCTCAGAGTCCTCTAGGTCTTGGAAGTCACCATCGCCTCGGAAACGCCTGTTTCGATCTTCCATCTCTTCTAGAACAGACTGCGCGACTTCTTCGATTTCAGCATCACTGAGCAGGTCTCCAACCCGCTCTTTGGCCATATTGATTAGCTCTTGCAGCTCTTGGTTTCTCTCGAGGTCTGATTGTTGTGTCATAGGGTATCTCCTGTTTCTTGAATGGATAGTTTGGATCATCGAGATCCAATTGTGATGTGTTTGTGCTTGAGAAAAGTGACTGATTCCTTCTTTGAATTGAATAAAATGAGGGCTAAATGCTGCGATTGAAAAGTTTCTCTGCCAAAGTTTGGAAGCGATCGCTATCTTGTAATCCTGCAATCCAGTCATCAGGGATTGCTTCGAGCCCGTAGTGGGCACCCGCAATCTGTCCTGCGATCGCTCCCACGGTATCGGAATCTTCGCCCAGATTCACCGCTGCGAGTAAGCAATCTGCAAAGGATGTGGTGGTTCCAAATGCCCAGAGAGCAGCTTCCAAGGCATAGAGGGCATGACCCTGAGCGCGGATGTTTGTCGAGGTTTGCCAACTACCTCGAACCACTTCCACAATCTCAGCATCAGGATGTTGATACCAATGCCCTGAAAGCAAGTCTGTCTTTGACTCTCCTTGCAAGGCTCGAACCAGTAGCTCGGCAAAGTATCCCGAAAGAGCGATCGCTTGGGGATGACGATGAGTCGTGACGGTACTCTGTTGAGCTAAGTCAATGGCATCGGCAATATCTTGGTTGGACCAAATGGGAATCGGAGCCATCCTCATCAGAGCGCCGTTTCCCAGAGCATTTAAGCCCCCTGCTTCAACTTCCCCTGTCCTGAGGTAATGACTGAGAGCAGAGTGAGTGCCATTACCAATGTCAAAGCAATCGCCGATGACCGAGTTTTCGCCGTGTTGCCACCAACGACAGTAGCGATCGAGGTTATCTTTTAAATCCAACTTGCCGCAGGCCAGAAGTGATTCTGCGAGACATAAAGCCATGGAAGAATCATCTGTCCATTGACCGGCTTTGAGGTTGAAAGGCCCGCCATCGCGATAGCCGGTAATCGGTTCAAAAGATCAGGCTTTTGAAACTCAACAGGTGCACCGAGTGCATCGCCGATGGCAAGACCAAGGAAACAGGCTTGGGCACGAGACAGTTGTGTGATTGATGACATCAACTCCACCTCTCAATGAAAAGCTAGCAATGATTACGTTGAGTCGCTGAGGTTTCAGATCTCTATCAGGACTCGCAATTTAAGAGAGCCACCTAGTGGCGATCGCCACTAGGTGGCGTGACAAGTCACAATTGCGCAGTCTTAAAACAGAAAGCTCAACACAGTCAGGAAGTTGCAAAAATTCTGTCAACACTCGCTAAGAGGTGACTTTGCTCAAATCGAGCATTGCGGAAAGGGTTGTTCATGGTCTTCAGACTCCCTGAAGTTATACGCAGCACCTCGATTGGTTGCCACTACATAAGTTTATATCAAGCGCAATCATCTTGTCAACCCCTCCAGTTTTATGCTGAGTCGCGGATTATCCGTTGTTCGTTGCCGAGCCCTTGAGCATGGTGGAGTGGCAGTGCGATCGCGCAACTGCTCCGTCACGGTGAGAGGCCGTATCCTCATAGAGATCTAGTTCGACCTCTGGAAGACACTTTTCAGAAAATAAAATACTCTCGTTTCTAGAAGCTTAGGCTCACTACAATGAAAGGCAAGAAGAGAGTTTCCAGCAAATGGGATTGTGATGGTTTAGTCCTCATTACCGTAGAAGGGAAGAGACTTCGACTGGGTGTGGATGAGGCTGATGATGAGATCCTTGATGATGAAGAGAATGTTATGAAATCTGAGGATCAGTCTGAAATTTTGAGTCACGAGAAATCAAGCGAGGAATAATCCTGAGAAATCGGATACTCCCAATAAAATGACCACAGAAGAGAAAAGAATGATTGACTTAGACTATGATCGCTGAGTTAGTGATGACTATGATGCTGTGATTATAGATTATGATAGTAATAGCGTTTAGCTCATGAAAGAGACAGAATATATTGCCTCTAAAAACAAGAAGCAGAGAAAAGAGGGAAGCTAGATAGCTGTTATAAAAAAGAATTGAATCTACTCGACTCGCTAGACCTTCATCTGCACATAAGGAGACTCTGCTAGCAGTAGCTCTTAATAGAGGATGTAGTTCTCAATCTCTACCTTTCGACGCTTGATGCGCCATTCATGACCACAACTCAGGCATTGGCGCTCTGGATCTTCCCAGCCAATACAGCAACCGCCTAAGGCAATCTCTTGTCGCGCAGCCATTTCAAACGCCTCAGGTGTAGGCATACCATAGAGGATGTTGACGCCGGTTCTTTGCTTGCAAACAGGACAAATATACTTTTTTGAACTCATTCAAGACATCCTCCTTGACTGACGACCTTTACAAGTTATATCTGTCTCACGAAAGCGAAGAGGCTTTCTGGGGTAGAACAGAAGTGAGAAATTACTGTCTCTAATCCATGAGAAATCCGCTGTATCCGATGAACATAAGGTATTCAGTGATAGCCGCGATCGCAGTTCCTAGCCTTGACTAGACCACCATCTCTTTGCCGTGCTCATGAATCGCTTCCAGAGGAATCGACTGGAAAAATCGGGTGCCTAGAACTAAGTTCTTTTTCGTCAGCCCACCTTTCAAGTAGAAACTATAGTCAAAGAGCAGCGTGTCATATTCCGTGAGAGATGCACGTACAAATGCATACTCATCATTAATCTTATTGGCCAAGTCAAGCTTTTGTTCTCGACTGAATCCCTCTTCAAACTCGAAGATAGTAAATATCATGATTCTTGTTTGATTCTCGGAAATCATGACAGTACAGTTCAGCTCATCTTTGATCTTGAGATCTCCGTCGTCGTCCCATGCTGTTTCAATAAAAGCTGCATCATAGATTGCTTTGAGTAAGTCTTTGGAGACGTTATCGGGCGTAATCAAGTCGTTAGTCAGCATCATGGTCGTTAAGTTTGGGGGGTAGGTGTGATCGTGGAATCCATCAAGGGCGGTCAAAGCTTCATACAGGCTGAGGGCCTCCCTTAATTCGGGCTCCTGGAATCATCGCTTGTGCAACACGAACGGCGTCTGATTGGCTTTGCGCCTGCACGATAATTTCTCGATGTGTCCGCACTTGGTCGGTGGGCAGAAGATAGCGAACACGCCATGCTGTATCGGCCATCGGTTTGTTTGAATTCGATGTCCCCATTGTCCAGATTGCAAAAGCAGCTGTCTTAGTTCAGATGCGAATGACAAATGGTGATCATATGCCTTACTCGGGTAATCGTGGTAAGGCTCTGTCCACACTTGGGACTGATAGGCTAAAGACGTTTTGTCTGGGCGTCCTTTGCTGTGCTCCTCAACGCCTTTGATGTTGATCCTGAAGTCAGCGATCGCACGTTGGAAGTCTTCTGTGGCGATCTCTTTTCGCTGGGGCTACAGGTTGACCTGTTGGTGGTCTCGGCCTTTGAGGGTAACTATGACCCCGTGCCTCGGACGCTGATTGGGCATCTCTTTGAGGAATGTCAGTTAGCGGTTGGTAATCTGCCAAGGGCGTTAGACCTCACCCAGAGTCCTGTCAAGGCATGGGTCACACGGCCGCTCCAGTCTTTAGACAATCCACCTTGCTGGCCCGAGGGTCAACGACACGCTTCAGTCGGTCAGCAGTAGTCGCAAGCCCCAAACAGCCTGATCCACAGGCGGTGGAGTGGCCGGCATTTAATTAGATGTATTGTTTGCTAAATAGTTTTTCTCAATCTTTAAGACGTTGACGCCATAATATTTTTGCCCATTTTAAATAACTTTTGCTTTCTGATAAGCAAGTAGAGTTATTAAAAGTAATTAGAGTATGAGAATGCTTTTGCTTTTTCCCTAGTTGCCGTGATCCAAAAAGGTGCTGAAGAGTGGATCTGGTGTCGCTCCAAGCTGGAACGGATTCGCTCGAAAAAAGATATTGCTCGCGCCTCTGTGGATGGTGAGATTGGAGATTCAAAAGGACTCCTAACGCCATAGAAAGCTATGTACTACTGGCTTGGCTGGCTGAAGCGAGTAGAGGCAGAATCTCAAGCTAGAGACTGTAATAGGTGAAACTTTCTTGATGTTCTGGTAGCTTTTCATCATCTCGGTAGAGTCAGCATGTATTCTCTAACCAAGTAAAGGTTCGCTCTACGACCCAAAGTTTTAGTTTGGCGCGAAAGTTATCCATGAGCGAATTTTTACGTCCACTCTAAGGAAGAACTTTCTATCAAGCGGGCGATGGGACTCGAACCCACGACGTTCAGCTTGGGAAGCTGACATTCTACCACTGAATTACGCCCGCAGTGGCACTGACTTAAGTAGCGATCGCCATTATAGGCGGATTGTCGTCACTTCTGACCCCCGCTTCCGCTAGAGTGCGAACAGGCTCAGAGGAACTGTCTGTGAATGCAACCCAGCGCAAACTGTTGATGCAGCTCGTCATTGGTGCCGCTTGGGTCGACGGGGACCTCGATCAGCCAGAGCGACAGTACCTGCAAACTCTTCTGGAGCGGCAGAAGCTTGATCACGATCCAGACTTGCTGGTACTCCTCGAAACCCCAATCGGACTGCCTCAACTGGAAGCTTGGCTTGTTACCTTTCTACAGGGGACCAGCACCCCAACACGCTTGGCGGCTCTGGCCACGATCGCCAATCTACTGATGGCCGACGGCGTTGTTAATCGCAGTGAGCATAGCCTACTGGATGAAATCCACTCACTGATGGCGCAGATTCCCGCAAGTCGCGACGAAGGAGAGTATCGGCAAGCGGCCCCAGGCTTAGTCCAGGGATTGAGTGGTCTCGTGCGCCGCGCCCTAAATGGAGCCAAGCATCTCTTTCAGTGAGGCTGAACTGACCTGTGTTCTAAACAGCCGGAGTTGCTATGCATCCCTTGCTAGGATCAGCGGCTGATTCTGTGATGAGATTGGCCATGACCGATGCTGCGATTGAACTGAATCGGCCAGAAAATTTCTTTAATCGTGAAATTAGCTGGCTGGCTTTCAATCAGCGCGTTCTACACCAAGCCCTCGACCCCCGCACGCCTCTGCTGGAACGCCTCAAGTTCATGGGGATTTTCAGCAATAACCTCGATGAATACTTCATGGTGCGCGTGGCGAGTCTCTTGCAGCAAATTGAGGCTGGCGTCAGCAAGCGATCGCCCGATGGCCTCACCCCAGCGGAGCAACTCGAGCAAATTCGAGCCTGCCTTGGCCCCCTGGTGGAGCAACAACACAGCCATTTCTACCGAGAGCTACGCCCCCTGCTGGCTGAAACGGGCATCCATCTGCTCAACTACAACGACCTCAACCGCACCCAACAGCGATACCTCGATCAGTATTTCGCAGCGCAGATTTTTCCAGTCTTGACACCGCTCGCGGTTGATCCGGCGCACCCCTTCCCCCACATTTCCAATCTCAGTCTCAACTTGGCGGTCTTGATCCAAGACGACAGTGTTGGCGAGGAGCAGTTTGCGCGGATTAAGGTGCCGAACATTCTGCCGCGCTTTATTGAACTGCCGGCCAAAACCCGCCGGCGATCGCAGCAACCGATTGTCTGGATGGGCGTACCGATCGAACAGGTAATCGCCCACAACCTCAGCACGCTTTTCCCAGGCATGAGCGTGATCGATTGGTTTGTCTTCCGTGTCACCCGCGATGCTGACCTCGATGTCAAGGAAGACGAAGCTGACGATCTGCTGTTGGCGATCGAACAAGAATTGCGTAAGCGACGCCTGGGGGCAGGCTCAGTCGTCCGCCTAGAAATTGAGGCAGGCTCTCCAGCCTCCATCCTCGAAATCCTGATGAACGGCATGGACCTCGATCCGCAGGATGTCTATGCCCTACCCGGTCTCCTGAGCCTTGAAGACCTGATGTCGCTGACGTCCTTGCCGTTGCCCGAACTGAAGGATCAGCCTTGGACGCAAGTGGTTCCCAAGCGATTGCGGCGGGTACAAATGCCCGTTGGCGAAGACCTGCAGCGTTCTAAGCCCAGTGAGGAAAGCGAAGACATCTTTACGGTGATTCGCCAGCGCGACCTGTTGATGCATCACCCCTACGATTCTTTTGCGGCTTCAGTCGAACAGTTCGTTGCCCAAGCCGCAACAGATCCCCACGTGCTGGCTATCAAAATGACGCTCTATCGCACCTCGGGAGATTCGCCGATTGTGCAGAGCCTGATGCAGGCTGCGGAGCATGGCAAGCAGGTGCTCGCTCTTGTAGAACTCAAAGCTCGCTTTGATGAAGAGAACAACATCACCTGGGCGCGGCGCCTTGAGAAAGCAGGTGTGCATGTTGTCTATGGCTTAGTGGGTCTCAAGATTCACACCAAAGTGGTGTTGGTGGTTCGCCAAGAGCGCAACCAAATCCGTCGCTATGTTCATATCGGCACCGGCAACTACAACTCCAAAGCAGCCCGCATCTACACTGACTTGGGGCTCTTGAGCTGCCGTGAGGATTTGGGCGCTGATATTTCTGAACTCTTCAACTACCTGACGGGTTTCTCGAAGCAACGGGACTATCGCAAGCTGCTGATTGCGCCGGTCAGCTTGCGGGAGCAAATGATCGGCCTGATCGATCGCGAAATTCAGCATGCGATCGCAGGGCGTCCGGCAGCGATTCGCGCCAAGATGAACTCGCTAGTTGATCCTAAAATCATCCTCAAGCTCTATGAGGCCTCACAAGCTGGCGTCGAGATTGATTTGATTGTGCGGGGGGTCTGCTGCCTACGACCGGGTGTGCCGGGGTTGAGCGATCGCATTCGGGTGATTAGTATCATTGGCCGCTTCCTCGAACACTCGCGCATCTTCAGCTTCCACAACAACGGCCAGGAAGAGTTTTTCATCGGCAGTGCGGACTGGATGACCCGTAACCTCGATCGCCGCGTAGAAGCGATTACCCCTATTGAAGATGAAGCGATCGCAGCAGAACTGCGGGCAATCCTGGATATTTCCTTAGCCGACGACCGACTGGCCTGGGATTTACTGCCCAGTGGTGAGTACCAACTCCGGCAACCGGTGGATCCCGAGACTCCCCATAGTTCGCAGCAGCAATTCATGAATCGCGCGGCTACCACCCGCTAGCGCCCGCTACTCATCAGGGCCATGGATCCGAGCCACACCTGTCCGGTAGATCCCAGTTCACTCGGGACGGCGATCGCTGCCTTTGAGGGGAGAAGAGTCCAGTTGTGGCACCTGTACCGGGAACAACTGAGAACGCTGACCGGGCGATCGCAGCTTGATGTGGCGAGCTAGCTTGAGTTCGGCAACGGGAGCGCGCAGCTGAGACAATCCTGCCGCAAGGCGGTCGGCAATGTCTGAATTTGGACAATCGATGCGAAGCACAAACCAAAAACGACTGATTTGGCAGTGACGCATGATCGCCAAATTAGCAACCAAGTCCGGGTCTTCTCAGTAGTAACTCAAGATCAGGTGCTGAAGCTGCTCACTGCGAGACATAGGACAAGCAAGGGTTGGGAATTGTTTTTATTCAAGTCCGCCAACTGAGGAGATTCGAGAGCGCTCCAATTCCCTTAAGCCTGTGTGTCGATTCTGCAATGGAAGCAGGGAAGAACAAGCCCTCGTTGAGCCCGCTAAGACCGTTGCCCGAAGCCAGAAGACTGTCAGCCCTGCTGAGTTTGGGGAGCCGGACAGGTCGTCTGAGATTGGGTGGTTGGGCAACTGGGGGTGGGTTCAGCCTGTGCCGGGGCGATCGCTCCCAGAGATAGCACGAGACCAAGACCAGTAATCAGTAGGAGAGCAGAATGAATCCGAATCATGATCAACATCACCTGACTCATTTGAATTGGGAAGTAGGCGGCAAGCGATCGCCCCAGAGAAGACCGCTGAACTGGCGAATCTCATCGCTTTGGGCGCAAAGGATGTCCCCAGAAATCGATCGCACAAAGGAATCCCCCGACTTTGCCAAACCGTCTTCCGCCATCGCGATCGCACTGGGAGTAAGACCGAGCAACAGACCAAGGCTCGGGCTACCGTTCACCATCCATCTCGCGAGTTTCATGACACGTCTTCCCATCTAGAGTCAAGGACTAGAAAAAATGGGTAAGACGGTCATGTTGGCCTTGGCTGGCCTTTAGGCTGAGGCAGGCTGCACTTCGAGCACCCCACGAAACATGGCCATGCCGCAGGTGAACTCGTAGCGACCGGGTTGGGTGGGGAGGAATTCGATCGCAGTGACTTGGTTATTGGGTAGGTGCTGGGCGATCTGGAAATCGGGGAAGCGGACCTCATCAAGGCAGTGATTGGGATCGCGGCGATCGAAATGAAGTCGCAGCGGCTGACCGGCTTGGACGACCACATGGCTGGGTTGGTAGCCACCATCCACCGTAATTGTCAGCTCCTGCCATGTCTCCGCGATCGCAGCTGTCTGGGGTTTGGCGCGGCGCACCAAAAACCACCACAATTCCCAGCCAATCAGGACGAGACCCGCGCCCGTGACGGTTGTTTTAGCCCAAACAGGTTGGGCGACAGCACGGAAGGGTGCAGCGTCCGAGCCAGTGGTTACCGCGATTGCAGCAGGCGGGGGAGCGACCATCCATCCCGCATTCCCGACAGTCAGGGTGCCAGACAAGAACAAAGTTAATAGAGTCATTGATCGGTCCTCAAAAGCAGAGCGACAAGGAAATTAGCGAGGCTGAAACTGGCGTAGTCGTAGGGCATTAGTCACCACTGAGACAGAGCTAAAGGCCATGGCAGCGCCGGCCAGCATCGGGCTAAGCAACCAACCCAGCAGGGGGTAGAGGATACCTGCTGCAATGGGAATACCGGCAACGTTGTAGATGAAGGCGAAGAAGAGATTCTGACGAATGTTGGTCATCGTGGCGCGGGAGAGCTGAATCGCCGTGACGATGCCCTGCAGGTCGCCGGAAATCAAGGTGATGTCATTAGCGGCGATCGCAACATCCGTTCCAGTGCCAATGGCAATCCCCACATCCGCTTGGGCTAGTGCCGGTGCGTCATTGATGCCATCCCCGACCATCGCTACGACTTGACCGCGACTTTGGAGCTGGGCGACCTGGGCTGCTTTTTGGTCGGGTCGCACTTCTGCGAGGACTTGAGTAATACCCACGGCCTGGGCGATCGCGTCTGCGGTGCGGCGGTTATCGCCTGTCAGCATGACGACCTGTAGTCCCAGTCGTTGCAGCGATCGCACCACGGCGACTGAGCTGGGTTTGAGCTGATCGGCAATGCTGAGAATTGCTTGCAGGTGACCGTCAGCGGCGACCCCGACTACGGTTTTGCCTGCAGCTTCCCAGTCTTCCCACTGATTCTGTAGAGCAGAGGTTTCAATACCCAATTCACCAAGCCAGCGCTGAGTGCCAATCTGGAGCCAGATGCCTTCAACCTGACCCTGAACACCACTGCCAGGAATGGCCTCAAAGTCCGTGACAGTCGAGAGTGTGATTCCTTGAGCTTCGCCATAGCGAACGATCGCTTCAGCTAAAGGATGCTCGGAGTAGTTCTCAAGACTTGCTGCCCAACCGAGTAGGGTTTGCTGTTGGTCGCGATCGCCGATCGCCAGAAAATCAGTGACACTGGGCTGTCCTTGGGTGAGAGTGCCGGTTTTATCGAGGATGACGGTCTGAATTGTTTGCGCCAGCTCCAAGCTCTCGGCACTTTTAATCAAAATGCCGTACTCAGCGCCTTTGCCTGTTCCGACCATGATGGAGGTCGGGGTTGCCAGCCCTAACGCACAGGGACAGGCAATGATCAGGACACCAACCGCCGTGATCAGGGCTAAGGTCACGTTGCCTATCCAGTTAAACCAGAGCACAAAGGTGAGGATGGCGATCGCAATCACCGCTGGCACAAACCAGCCTGTCACTTGATCCGCCAAGCGCTGAATCGGGGCTTTGGAAGCTTGCGCCTGCTGCACGAGTTGGACAATCTGTGCCAGAAAAGTTTCACGGCCAACCCGAGTCGCCCGTATCGTCAAGCTGCCAGTTTTATTGAGGGTGGCGCCAATCACCTCATCGCCGACTTGTT
The DNA here is from genome assembly GCF_000010065.1 of Synechococcus elongatus PCC 6301. Lineage (NCBI taxonomy): Bacteria > Bacillati > Cyanobacteriota > Cyanophyceae > Synechococcales > Synechococcaceae > Synechococcus > Synechococcus elongatus. Next base: position 29,536 of record NC_006576.1, read on the forward strand.
TCTGGACAGGTAGACTTTCACCCGTGACCATCGACTCATCCACGGTCGACCGTCCATCGATAACCTCACCATCGACTGGAACTTTTTCCCCAGGTCGAACCCGCACCCAGTCCTCTACTTGAACTTCCGTAATTGGCAGGGTGAGTTCCTGGCCTTGGCGCAGTACTCGCGCAGTTTTGGCCTGCAAGCCAATTAACTGCCGAATCGCGGCGGAGGTCTGCCCCTTGGCACGCTCCTCGAGCGATCGCCCCAGTAACAGCAGGGCAATGATCACCGCGATCGCTTCGTAGTAGACATCCGGCGGCAGCCCCTGACGGGTTAACCACTGGGGAAACAGGGTGACTGCTAAGGAGTAGAGGAAGGCGGCACCGGTTCCCACTGCCACCAAGGTATCCATCGTGGCGGTGTTTTGACGGAAGGCTTTCCAGGCATTGATGAAGAAACTCCGCCCCGCCCACAACACCGGTAGCGTCAGCCCCAGTTGGAGCCCAGGATGGTGCAGCCACATGGGAATGCCTGGAATTGAGATGCCTAGCATCATCGGCAGCGAGCCAATCACCAATAAGCTGGCGATTAGTCCACTCACCCACACTCGCTGGGCCAATTGCCGTTGCGATCGGGCACGGCGATGCCGCTCCTGCGCTTCAACTTCGTTATCCCAGGGGTCTTGGAGGGGAAAAGCGTGGTAGCCTGCAGCCTCAATAGCGGCCTGAATCGCTGCCACCTGAGTCAAAGCGGGGTCATAGCAGACCTGCGCCTGCTCTGCACCAAAATTGACGCTGCACTCCTGCACCCCCGGCAATGCCTGAATGAGGGCTTCAATACGACCCGCACAAGCAGCACAGCCCATGCCTCGCAGCGTCAGAGTTTGCTGATTGACCATGACTGGACTCCAGACTCGAACGTAGCTCTAATCGTCCCCAGTCTTAAGTCTCTAGTTGACTGCAGAGTCAAGACGAGTGACAAAACTTCTCTTAAAAGCGCGATCGCCCTGCCCCAGCCCAATTGGGCCTCTTTCGACCTGCTCTACTGCTTGCTCCCAGACGTAGCCAAGCTGAGGAGAGAACGATCGGAGTCAAGCACATGTTAAGGCTCAAGTGCTTTGCCCGCTTGAGCGACGGCCCCTCGTCAATGCCTCTTTCGTTTTGTCGAACCGCATTGGATCCACTAGCAACTATGAGCTTGAGCAGGACGTTTTAAGCATGTTGAGCTCTTCTATTGCCCCAGATTCAGCGCTCAGGCCTTCGTTACGCTAGTGGCATTGAAGTCAGTTAGTTGAATGAGCTGTAATCAAGGTGCGATCGCCTTTCCTTTGGTTATTGGCTCACAACCTGAAGGGTAAACATTAGGCTGACAGTCCGTGCTGGCTTGAGTCAATCAGCCTGATCCGGTCAGTTGATCCCAGCCATCGCCTATCTCTGACTCGACTGGGATCATCATTCGTTCCTGCCTCTGCGCAACGACGACCCACTCCATTCCTCTGCGATCCAGTCTCTATGAAGATGCTTAGAGCACTTAAACACCACTGGCCAGAATACTTAATTGAAGCTTGGGGGCTTGGGCTGTTTATGGTGGCAGCTGGGGTTGTCGGAACGCTTGTCTTCTATCCCCAATCTCCTGCCTATCAAGCGATCGCAGACCCTTTCCTACAGCGAGTCGTGATGGGCTTGGGGATGGGTTTGACGGCAATGATCATCATGTATTCACCTTGGGGAAAGCGATCGGGGGCTCATATCAACCCAGCCGTAACGCTCACGTTCTACCGGCTTAAAAAAATTGCTGCCTGGGATGCTTTTTTCTACGTTGTTTTTCAGTTTATTGGTGGACTTCTAGGAGTCGTGCTGGTTGCCTTTTTACTACAAACTCCCTTTACCCAAGCACCGGTCAACTATGTAGTCACGGTCCCTGGAAAACAGGGGGCGATCGTTGCATGTATCGCAGAGTATTTCATTGCTGTACTCATGATGAGTATGGTTCTCTTCACCAGCAATCAGCCAAAGCTAGAGCGATTCACTCCATTTTTTGCGGGCTGTCTCATTGTCAGCTACGTCATTTTTGAATCGCCGCTCTCAGGGTTTGGCATGAACCCTGCTCGAACCGTTGCCTCAGCTTTACCCTCGGGTATTTGGACAGCTATCTGGCTTTATTTCCTTGCACCGATCGCAGGCATGTTAACTGCAGCAGAACTCTATCTGCGAATGATCGGGCCTCGCAAAATCTTCTGTGCCAAGCTCTACCATGATCCTTTGTATCGCTGTATACACTGCGGCCATCTCATTCATTGGCATCGTCCTCATCTGAGATAGGTCAAAAATATGGCTGCCAGACAGATTGGATGCGATCGCAGCCTAACAAAAGGCCTAGTTCACCTTATTAATAGCAATAATTGTGAATTTTTCTTATCCTCTAGGAGATAAGAAACTTTATCCTTTGTCACCTCGCAGTCCACCCAAAGCAATGGTAAGTCTAGGGACATTTATAAAAAATAAAAGGTTCTAGCGCTCTCAAAAACGAGCGTTATGGTGAACTCGGTAGGCTTCAGTTCCAAACATCTGCCGAGTGGAGTAAATGTGTGGCCCGGATATTGACCAGGGTAGACTCCCGGCATCAACAAAGAAGGGGCTTAGGGGCTCTGATATATCCCGAGCAGCTTGCGCAGTTAGAGACACCCTCTTCTGAGTGATGGTCTTGGCTAGTCGGTGCCTCCGCGCAATCTAATGGTGCGCCTTGATCGCCAACAGCTCCTTTGCTAACGCCTAAGATTTTTCCCCAATGGCTATCAATCAAACTGACTACGACATTGTCATCATTGGCACTGGGGCTGGAGGAGGAACGCTACTCCATCGCCTTGCTCCAAGCGGCAAGAAGATTCTGATTCTTGAGCAAGGGCCTTATCTTCCCCGTGAAAAGGAAAACTGGAGCGCGACTGAGGTCTACGGCAAGGAGCGCTACCACACCCATGATCAGTGGTACGACAAACAGGGAACAGCCTTTCGACCCCAGATGAGCTACTGGGTAGGAGGCAACACCAAAGTTTATGGGGCTGCTTTGCTCCGTCTGCGGGAGCGCGACTTTGAAGCCGTTCAACATCGGGATGGGATCTCGCCCGAGTGGCCACTAAAATACGCAGACTTTGAGCCTTACTACAGTCAAGCTGAAGCCCTATTTGATGTTCACGGCGAGGATGGCAACGATCCCACCGCCCCACCGCGCCAAACTCCTTACCCCTATCCGGCAGTCAGTCATGAACCCCGCATGCAGGAGATCTATGACGGGCTGAAAGGACAAGGACTGAAGCCGTTCCATTTGCCCGTAGGTCTCAAACTTAACGAGACAGAGCGTGCCCTCTGGGACTGCATCCGCTGCGATAGCTGTGATGGTTTTCCCTGTTTGGTGCGGGGCAAAGCCGATAGTGAAGTTAATGCCGTCACACCAGCGCTGACTTACCCAAACGTCACCCTCAAGACCGAGGCCAAAGTACTGCGGTTACTGACCAATGAATCGGGCCGCGAGGTGACGGCAGTGGAAACCCAAATTGGTGGTGAGACTGTTCTGTTCAAGGGCGATGTGGTGGTGGTCAGTTGTGGCGCTGCGAACTCCGCCGCTCTGCTGCTGCGATCGGTGAGCGATCGCCATCCCAATGGCCTAGCCAACAGTTCCGATCAGGTCGGGCGCTACTTCATGAAGCACTTGACGACGGCGATGGTGGCACTTAACGCCAAGAAAAATGAGTCGGTCTACCAAAAAACGATCGCAGTCAGCGACTTCTATTGGGGCGAAGACGGTTACGACTACCCAATGGGCTTCATCCAAAATACGGGCAATGTGTTGCCCGACATGATGCCGGCTGAAGCGCCGGGATTACTGGCATCACTGCTCAAGTTCGTGCCCAGGCTGGATGTTGATTTAGGGCCTCAATACCAGGCTGCGGCTCAGCACTCAGTGGGCTGGTGGTTCCAAACGGAAGACCTGCCTGATCCAAACAATCGGGTGCGAGTCGTGAACGACCAAATTCATTTGGACTACACGCCAAATAACACTGAGTCGACTCAGCGCTTGGTTCATCGCTGGATTGACATTCTGAAAGCAGTCGACCGTGCCGATCACGTTCTTCCCTTTGACCTCTATCCCCGCAGTAGTTCGCCCATTCAGGTGTTGGGACACCAGTGCGGCACCTGTCGCTTTGGGGAAGACCCGACAACATCAGTGCTCGATCTCAACTGTCAGGCTCACGATGTTGACAACCTCTATGTGGTTGACAGCAGCTTCTTCTGCTCCAGTGCTGCGGTCAACCCGACCTTGACGATCATTGCCAACGCTCTACGGGTGGGCGATCACCTGCTCGAGCGGCTGGGCTAGGTGAATCCGCGTTTTCACAATTTTGATCCGTAGCTAGCTCTCACGAAACAACTCAAGGATGACTACCCATGGGCAAACTCGATAATCAAATCGCGCTCGTTACAGGCAGTAGCCAAGGCATCGGCCAAGAAATTGCCATTCGGCTCGCCTCGGAAGGAGCCAGCGTTGTCATTGACTATCGCTCTCACCCGGAAGGTGCGGAAGAGACTCGCAAGCAGGTAGAAGCGGCGGGTGCTCAATGTCATTTAGCCAAAGATCATGCGCCAGAAGGCTATGTGGTGCAGGCGGATCTGGGCGATGTCACCCAGGTTCGTAATCTTGTTGCCGAAAGCATTAAGCACTTTGGCAAGCTCGATATCTTAGTCAACAATGCTGGGATGGAACGGCGGGCTCCTTTCTGGGAGGTGACTGAGGCTGATTACGACATGGTTCTTAATGTCAATCTCAAGGGGGCTTTCTTTGCTGCTCAAGCGTTAGTACAACATCTTTTAGAAACAAAACGCCCTGGCAAGATTATCAATATCAGCTCCGTTCACGAAGAGTTGCCTTTCCCCAATTTTGCTTCCTATTGCCTCAGTAAAGGTGGCATCAAAATGATGACTCGCGATCTGGCAGTTGAACTAGGAGAGTACGGGATTACGATCAATAATGTTGCCCCAGGGGCGATCGAGACGCCGATCAATACAAACCTGTTGAATAATCCAACCGAGCTGAATGCACTCCTCGGTAATATCCCCCTAAAGCGCCTCGGCAAGCCCAAGGATATTGCTTCCCTTGTGCTATTTCTTGCATCCCCTGATGCTGACTACATTACAGGCACAACGATCTTTGCTGATGGCGGACTGCTCTGGAATTACCACGAGCAATAGGCAGGGATGACTGAGGTGATCGTTCCAGCCTTAGTGCTTGTTGGAGCGCCCTAATTCTGTTTTCGCGATCGCCCTATTTATCTCAGCTTGGAACAGCCTCATGAATCCTGAACAACAGCGAATTCAGCAGAGCGTGGAACCCAATTCGCCTTGGCGACAATGGGGACCCTATCTGAGTGAGCGGCAGTGGGGCACGGTGCGCGAAGACTACAGTGCTGGCGGCGATGCTTGGGATTATTTCCCCCATGATCATGCGCGATCGCGGGCTTATCGCTGGGGGGAAGATGGGCTGGGTGGTTTTTGCGATCGCCAAGCCAATATCTGCTTTGCGCTGGCCTTTTGGAATGGCAACGATCCCATTCTGAAAGAGCGGCTGTTTGGCTTGACAAATTCTGAGGGAAACCACGGGGAAGACGTCAAAGAATACTACTTTTACGTCGACAACACCCCTACCCACAGCTACATGCGCTGGCGGTATAAATATCCCCAAGCGGCCTACCCCTACGAGACACTTGTCACGGTCAATGGGCAGCGATCAAAGTTCGAGCCGGAGTATGAGCTGCTCGATACCGGCATTTTTGACAGCGGCTATTTCGATATCGAAGCGGAATATGCCAAAGCAACGCCATCTGACCTTGGCATTCGCCTCCAGATCACCAATCGCGGACTGCAAACTGCCCCGATCGCGGTGCTACCGACATTATGGCTGCGTAATACCTGGACTTGGACAGGGGAGGTGCCTGCCGGCAGGCTCACACAAGTTGATGACCAAGCGATCAAACTGAGCCACCGCGATTACGGCGATCGCTGGCTTTACTGCGATCGGGTAAATGGTGCCGAGCTAGAGCTGCTGTTTACCGACAACGAAACGAACTTTGCACGACTGTTTGGCAGCACTAATCCGTCGCCTTACGTCAAGGATGCGTTTCATCAATACCTAATCGAAGGCGATCGCGAGGCAGTCAATCCGGTGCAGACCGGCACGAAAGCGGCGGCTTGCTATCGCTTAGAAATCCCAGCCGGCCAAACCGTCACGCTCCAACTTCGCTTTTGCGATCGCCCCCAGACTGCTGCTTTTGACACCGATTTTGCTGACAGCTTCAGCCAACGGCAGCAGGAAGCCGACGACTTTTACCAAACGCTCTTTCCTAAACTGGGCGACGGCGATCGCCTAATTCAGCGCCAAGCTTTAGCTGCTTTGCTCTGGAGTAAGCAGGTCTATCTCTACGAAGTGCAGACTTGGCTGCAGGGTGATGCAGGACAACCACCGCCACCAAGTCCCCGGAGCAAGGGCCGCAATACCAATTGGCGCATGTTCTCTGCCAACGAGGTCATCCTCATGCCTGACAAGTGGGAATACCCTTGGTTTGCGGCTTGGGACTGGGCCTTTCACTGCGTCGTGATGGCACTCATCGATCCTGAGTTTGCCAAACAGCAGCTACGCCTGTTGCTAAGCGATAACTACGTCAGTCCTAAGGGTCAGATTCCGGCCTATGAGTGGGCCTTTGGTGATGTCAATCCGCCTGTTCAGGCTTGGGCCGCTTGGAAGATTTACCAATCAGAAAAGGTTAGAACTGGCGAGGGCGATCGCGAATTTCTACAGCAGATATTCCAGCGCCTGTTACCGAATTACTACTGGTGGCTGAACCGAGAAGACCGTGACGATAAGAGCCTATTCCAAGGCGGTTTTCTAGGACTGGATAACATCACAATTTTCAATCGCAGCGCTCCTCTCCCAACGGGCGGCTACCTTGAACAGTCCGATGGCACCGCTTGGATGGGACTGTTTTCGCTCAATATGCTGGCGATCGCCCTGGAGCTGAATCAGCAAGGCACGATTTACGACCACGCGATCAGCAGCTTTGTGCGGCAGTTCCTCAACATTGCCCAGGCGATGAATCAAATGGGTGATGACAATCTGGCGTTGTGGGACGAGACACACGGCTTCTACTTCAGTGCCCTCCGGCTCCCTGATGACAGTGAGGAGCAGCTACAGGTCTACTCCTTGGTGGGATTAGCGCCAATGCTGGCCGTGCTGACGCTGGAGCCTAAATTTGTCCATGACTTGTCTGACATTCAAGAGGTGATGGACTGGGCCGCCAAGCATCACCCGGAACTGATCAACAACGTTGTCTGCACAACAACGGAATGCAGCGAACAACGCCATCTTCTCGCGATCGCTAGTCCTGATCAGCTGCGGCGGTTACTGCAGCGACTACTCAATGAGGACGAATTTCTGTCGCCCTACGGCATTCGCTCGATCTCGAAGGCCCATGCTCAAGACCCCTTCGTTCTTCACTATCAAGGCAACAGCTTCGGGGTGGACTACGAGCCGGGAGAATCGACCAGCGCCACCTTTGGCGGCAATTCCAACTGGCGCGGCCCGATCTGGTTCCCTATGAACTATCTCTTGATCGAAGCGCTACAGCGCTACTACCACTACCTCGGCGACGAGTTCCAGGTTGAATGTCCCACTGGCTCAGGACAACTGATGACACTCAAACAGGTCGCCCAAGAACTGTCGCAACGGCTGGTCAACATCTTCCGCACGCAACCTGATGGTTCTCGACCCACTTACGGCGACATCGAACGCTTCCAGATCGATCCCCACTGGCGTGATCTGCTGCTGTTCCATGAATACTTCCACGGTGATACCGGCAAAGGTCTGGGCGCGAGTCAGCAAACTGGCTGGACTGCCTTGGTTGCCCAGTTGATTCAAGAACTAAACGACGAGACTTTCTACGACTCTCTGGGCTTGATGCCATCGTTTTAGGGGCCTGCGACGATGACCATTACTTTCGGCCGAGAGATTTGTAGTGATCTCGCGATCGCCCAGCAGCGCGAATGGCTGGTCACTAACGGAATTGGTGGTTACGCCTCAGGCACGGTCGCTGGACTTCCGACTCGCAGCTACCACGGACTTTTAGTAGCAGCGCTGAAGCCACCCCTCGATCGCACCTTGCTAGTCACACATCTCGATGAGCAAGTCGACTATGGCAAGCTATCGCTGCCTTTGAGTACGACCCGCTGGGTTGACGGCACCGTTGCTCCTCGAGGCTACGAGCAGATTGAGCAGTTTGGGTTGGAGGGCACCATACCGGTCTGGCAATTTGCGATCGCCGATGCCCGACTAGAAAAGCGAATCTGGATGGAGCCGGGCGCCAACACCACCCTTATTTCCTATCGTTTTGAACGGGGCAGTCTGCCGCTGCAGCTTACCGTTAAGGGGCTGGTCAACTATCGCGGTTACCACAGTCGCACCCAGGCGGGCGATTGGCGCATGGATGTGCAGCCCGTCGATCGCGGCTTGAAGGTAACAGCTTTTCCAGAAGCGACTCCTTTCTATTTGTTCGCAACTTGGGGCAAGTGGGCGATCGCCCCTGAGTGGTATCGCGACTTTGAGCTGGCAGTTGAGGCCGAACGAGGACTGGACGATCGCGATGACAACCTGAGGGTGGGTTCGCTGACGGTGACGCTCAATCCCGGTGAGACGCTTTGCCTTATTGCCAGTACTGAAGCCAGCCCGGATCTGGATGCGGCGGCTTCCCTCCAGCGCTACCAAGATCGGACGCAAGCCAAGCTCCAACAATGGCAGGCAGCGAATCCGACCTTGGCGGATCAAGCCCCTGATTGGGTGCGGCAACTGGTGTTGGCGGCAGATCAGTTCATTGTCGATCGTCCGCTGCCCAATCATCCCCAGGGCAAAAGCATTCTCGCGGGTTACCACTGGTTCGCCGACTGGGGTCGAGACACGATGATCAGCCTACCGGGGTTGACGCTAGCGACAGGTTGGCCCGATCTCGCCCGAGAAATTCTGCTCACGTTCGCCCAGTTTGTTAGTCAGGGAATGTTGCCTAATCGCTTCCCTGACGATGGCAATCCCCTCACCGATGCCGACTACAACACGGTGGATGCCACCCTTTGGTATGTGGAAGCTGTCCGTCAATACCTCGATTGCAGTGGGGATAAGACGCTACTGGCCGAGATTTTTCCAGTGCTGCAGAACATCATTGGCTGGCATCAACGGGGCACCCGCTTCAATATTCACCTTGATCCTCAAGATGGTCTGCTGACTGCGGGAGCAGCAGGTGTGCAGCTCACTTGGATGGATGCCAAAGTTGGCGACTGGGTAGTGACGCCTCGCATTGGTAAGCCAGTCGAGATCAATGCCCTTTGGTATGCCGCCCTGCGATCGCTGGCTCACTTTGCTCGGTGTTTAGGGCAGCCCAGCACTGACTACGACCAACTGGCAGAAGCGACCTTGCAGGGATTTCAGCGGTTTTGGCAAGCAGATCGGGGCTACTGTTTCGATGTACTCGACAGCCCCACGGGGTCAGATGCTAGCCTACGCCCCAATCAACTGCTAGCAATTTCCCTCGGTTGCGATCGCGATCAGCCGGCACTACTCACGCCTGACCAGCAACAACAGGTGGTGACCCTCTGCGGTCAGCAGTTATTAACGTCTTTTGGACTGCGGAGTCTCGATCCTCGTCATCCGCAATATCAGGGGCACTACGGCGGCGACCAAACCCAGCGCGATGCGGCTTATCACCAAGGCACCGTTTGGGCTCGGCTCTTGGGCTCTTTTGCGATCGCCCACTATGCCGCCTTTGGCGATCGCGCCTTGGCAGCTCAGGTTTTGCAACCGATCGCCCATCACTTGCAAACTGCAGGGCTGGGAACGATTAGCGAAATCTTTGATGGCGATGCACCCTTTCTCCCGCGCGGCTGCATTGCCCAAGCTTGGTCCGTGGGTGAAATTCTGCGCGCTTGGACAGTGATTCACCAGACGGCAGTGTCCCCTGATCCTGCTGCGATCGCTCTGACCTGATCACCTACCTTGGGCTACTTGACCCGTCTTTCTTAGCTGCCCATGACCCCAGACTCCCACAGCTTTGTCTCCTCGCTCCTCGCATCACGGATGCGATTCCGACGCTTTCTCGAAGCCTCTGAGGGACTTAATCTGGTGCTGCTTTGGGCCGCGATCGCGGGGTTGATGGTCGGGCTGGTGGGTGGCGCTTTTCGTTGGCTGACCTCGGCTACTCTGAACGGGCGTGTCCGCTGGCTAGCGTCTTTGCCTCAAGGGCCGGAATTAGTTGCCTCAGTCCTGCTGTCTAGCGGGATGGTAGCACTGGGGTTTTACCTGATGCGCCGCTTCGCTCCCGATACGTCTGGTAGCGGCATTCCCCAAATTGAAGGCTGGCTAGCCGGTTTTTTCTCACTGTTCTGGTGGCGGGTGTTGCCGGTGAAATTTCTCGCTGGCATTTTGACCCTCGGCAGTGGCATGGTCATGGGTCGCGAAGGCCCGACGATTCAAATGGGCGGTGCGATCGGTCAGATGGTCTCGGACTGGTTTCGAGCTTCAACCGAGCAAGCGCGGGTGCTGGTGGCAGCGAGTGCTGGGGCTGGTTTAGCAACTGCTTTCAATGCACCCTTAGCCGGAATCGTCTTCGTTTTTGAAGAAATGCGGCCCACCTTTCAGAATCGCCTGAGAGCTTATCAGGCCGTGACGATCGCCTGCATTACCGCGACGATTGGTCTCCAGCTCCTACTCGGCAAAGGACCCACGATTGAGCTGGCGCAGTTTGGGGCGCCGCCCCTCTCCTCTCTCTGGGTGTTTGTGCTGCTGGGGCTGGCTTGTGGAGCGATCGGCTATAGCTTTAACCGGCTGCTGGTCTGGAGTCTCAACTGCTTTGCCACCCTCCATGGACTGCCCCTGCGGCTAACAGGGCTGGGCGTTGGTGGTTTCATTGGCTTGGTCAGCTGGCTCTATCCTCCCGCAACCAACAGTGGCGAAAATCTGGTGCTTTGGGCGTTTGATACGGTCGAGCCGATCCACACATTGCTGTTACTGTGCAGCCTGCGATTTGCCCTGACGCTCCTCTGTTATGGCTCCGGCGCACCGGGCGGGATCTTTGCTCCACTGCTCTCGATCGCTACTTTGTTTTCTCTAGGATTGGGGCAATTAACGATCGACTGGTTGCCAGGATTATTGCTGCCGCCGGAGGTACTTGCGATCGCGGGGATGGGAGCATTCGTTGCGGCCACCATTCAGTCACCGCTGACCGCCATTTTGTTAACGACTGAAATTACCAGTAACTATCAACTCATCCTGCCGATCATGGTGAGTTGCTCGGCAGCAACCCTGATCGCTCATGGACTGGGCAGCCGCCCCATCTATACGGTCTTGCTCGAACGGCAACTGGCTAAGGCAGGGATTGCTGTGCCAACACCGAAGGCTCAGAATGGGGCGATCGATCTTTAGCAAAGTATCTGCAGATTACCCACAGCAGCCATTGTTTTAGCTGAGACTGTCTCAAGGGCGAAACAAGGAGACTTAAGTTGTCCTAGAGGTAGAGGATTGTCCTCTTCACTAACCGTCCTAACTAGACGAGAGACCGCTCTAAATGAGGTTAGAGCTTTGATAGCAACAGCCTCATTCATCTGCCCCGAAAACGATCGCGTCTTACATCCGCTCCAGCACCGAGATTCCCAGCAGCGATAGGCCTAGCTTGAGAGTTCGTGCCGTCAAGTCGCAGAGCAATAGACGGCTGGTGCGCTGGGGTTCTTCCGCGTTGAGAATTGGGCAGCGATCGTAGAACTGGTTGAAGGTTTGGCTCAGTTCAAACAGATAGCTGCAAAGGCGATTTGGCAGCAGGTCGCGGGCGACTTCATCTAGGACTTCACCTAGTTGCAACACTTGCTTCGCCAGCGATCGCTCAGTGGGTTCCGTCAGCTCTGCAGCCACGGGATCCAGTTGCGCAAAATCAATGCCACCTTTGCGAGCAATGCCCTGAATCCGCACGTAGGCGTAGAGCAGATAAGGCGCCGTATTGCCTTGCAGCGCCAGCATCTTGTCAAAGCTAAAGATGTAGTTGCTGTTGCGGTTCTGGCTAAGGTCAGCGTACTTCACCGCGCCAAGACCAACCGCTTGCGCCACGGCTTCAATAAATTCCGGGGTTTCCGATCGCTCTTCAGCAGCAATGCGGGTCGTCAGATCCGTGCGAGCCCGATCGACCGCTTCATCTAGCAGATCCCGCAGACGGACCGTGTCACCAGCGCGAGTTTTCAGCTTTTTACCGTCTTCTCCCTGCACTAGCCCAAAAGGGACATGCTCAATCTGCGCAGCCGCTGGCAACCAACCCGCTCGTTGCGCCACTTGGAAAACTTGGGCAAAGTGATTGGCCTGCCCCGAATCCGTAACGTAGATAATCCGCTGGGCCTGATCTTGACCCAGGCGATAACGCAGTGCTGCCAAATCCGTCGTGGCGTAGTTATAGCCACCGTCACTTTTCTGGACAATCAGCGGCAAGGGCTGACCTTCTTTGTTCTGGAAGCCCTCCAGAAACACGCATTGTGCGCCCTGGTCTTCCACCAGCAGACCCAGTCGCCGCAGGTCTTCAACGATCGCTGGCAGATAGGGATTGTAGAAGCTCTCACCCCGTTCTTCGAGCTGAATATCGAGGCGATCGTAGATTTTCTGAAATTCGCGCCGCGATTGATCGCAAAGCAACTGCCATGCCTGACGCGCCGTAGCTTCACCCGACTGCAGATCGACCACGCGCTGCCGAGCCGTCTCTTGGAAGCTCGGGTCTTCGTCAAAGCGCGCCTTGGCCTGTTTGTAGAACGCTACCAAGTCACTGATATCCAGTGCATCTGGCTGACTGAGGGCCTGCGGATATTGCTCCTGCAGGAAGGCAATCAACATGCCAAACTGGGTGCCCCAATCGCCGACGTGGTTGAGCCGCAGCACCTCATGGCCTTGGAACTCCAGCACCCGCGCAATACTGTCACCAATAATCGTCGATCGCAGGTGACCAACATGCATTTCCTTGGCAATGTTGGGGCTAGAAAAGTCGACGATCACGCGCTGCGGTGGGCTGACCGGTTGAATCCCTAGCCGTTCATCCGTCTGCAGTTGTTGCAGTTGCGCAACTAAATAGGACGGCTGCAGCGTGAAGTTGATGAAGCCCGGCCCCGCGATCGCAGGCGGTTCACAGAGATCGGCCAGATTAAGATTTTGAACAAGGGTTTCTGCGATCGCCCGAGGTGGTTGGCCAAGTTGCTTCGCCAAAGACATTGCCACATTCGACTGATAGTCGCCGAACTTAGGATTGGTGGCGGGCACAAGCAGAGGATCCGTCGCTGCCCACTCGGGACCAAAGCTCGCGGCCAATGCCGCTTGAAAGCGATCGCGAAGTTGCGCGAGAGGGGCAGCCATTACCAAAATCTTGAGCATGCTTGGGACAATCTCCCCATCATCTCACCGTTCAGCAGCCGTCAGCCCGCAGGCAGTCTCAGCAGTCGAGGCTTGAGCAGAGACAGGGTCTTGAGTGAGCACGATGATTCTGGACTGCAGGCAAGATCTAGGCGAGGCCTAACCCTCGACCGAGACTTCTTCTTCAGGGCGATCGCTGCAGAGGAATTTCACCAGAACAGTTCCAAACAAATAGAGCGCTGTTACGGCGCCGGCCAGCAAGCTTTGGGTCAGTGGATCGGTCGAAGGCGTTAGCACGGCGCCCAGAACGACAGCAGCCAGCAGTACATAGCGCCAGCCCGCCAGCATACGCCGGGCATCCACAATTCCCAGTGCACCTAAAATGAGCTGCACCACGGGAACCTGAAACGCCAGGCCCGTGCTGAACAACAGCAACAGCACAAACTCGAAGTAGCGCTCGATCGACCAAATTTGCTCGACGACATCCGCGCCGTAACTGGCAAAAAAGTTGAGTGCTGCTGGAATCAATAGCCAGTAAGCAAAGCCCAAACCCGCCCAAAACAGCACCGAGGAGCCTAAGACCACGGGTGTGAGGATGCGTCGTTCACGTCGGGTGAGCCCGGGCAAAACAAAGCGGATGACGTGGTAGAGGATGATTGGGCTGGCCAACAAGAGGCCGCTGTAGCCTGCGACTTTGATCGAAACAAAGAAGAACTCGCCAGGTGAAAGCTGCAGGAAGCGAATCCCTTGGGCGGGGCGCTCCAAAAATGCCACCAGCGGACGCACGCCGACGAAGCAGGCGATCGCACTCACCGCCACCGCTGCCACACTGTAAAACAGACGCTGCCGCAGTTCTTCGAGGTGATCGAACAACGACATTTCCACATCGTCTTCGGGCAATGCCTCTGCCTCAGGTTCCGGTTCTGAGGCCGGAGTCTCCGAAGGACGATAGAGGGTCGGCGCTGCCGTAGTTTCCAGATCGGAGGAGGGTGGCGTCATGATTCACCAGCGCAGCAGTCTTTCCCATTGTGGAGTACCTCGCGGCAATGCGAGAGTCCCCGGCTCGACTCAGCAGTGCTTGGCAGTAGTTGGGCGATCGCGCCAAGCAGTCTGAGAGAAAGGTTAGCGTCTCGAATTATGAGGGATAACTCTGACCGCCTCGATTGGTTCGCCTTCACTTGACCAAGGTCTCGAAGATTTGATTGCCGCTCCCGGTATCAATAAGTGGCATTAGATCTTTGTAGAGGCTCTCAGCTTCGAGCAGTGGCAGCGGCAACGGATTAAAGGGGTTAACTCTCCAGAAGCTCCCTGCAAGGAGAATCAAAAGCAGACTTGCTATCTGGGGGCATGGTATCAGCACTCAGATATAGAGAGTCTCAGATTCTCAAAAAATCATGGCAAAACTCACTTCTATCTCCCACCCACTCAGAGTTGATTTTCTTCCTCCTAGTAGTCACGGTCTTGCGGGTCAGTTGGGGATGACCCTCGCTCCAGGACGTAAAAGTCAGGGTCTCATCGGTCAGTGGGATCGTGATTTGATCACGGATCTCGAACGTCTCAAGCATCACTATCTCTGCGATCGCCTCGTTTCCCTCATTGAAGACCACGAACTTGTAGCGATAGGAATTCCTACACTCTACGAAGCAGTCCGGCAGCAGGGGATTGCGCTCTCACGTCTAGCCATTGTCGATGGCGGAACACCGACTGACTTAGAGACTTATCAATTACTCATTACAGATTTAATTCAAGCGCTATCTGCGAGGGAAACGATTGTCATTCACTGTCATGCAGGTCTGGGGCGTACGGGTATGTTGGCTGCATCTATTCTAGTCACCAAAGGACAACCCCCTGAAGCCGCGATCGCAGCCGTACGAGCACTTCGTCCACGAGCGATCGAAACTCATGCTCAAGAACAAATCATTTACAAAATTGCAGCGAAAATCTAGCCCTGATGAACTATAAAGCCTGGAATGCTCACTCGCTGAATGATCAATTGCTGTTAGCGATCGAAGACAGCCACATCAAAATCGTCGATCTTCCAGCCTTTACCCTCGCGGAGGAACGTCACCGTTAGATCTTGGCTCTGACCATTGCGGAGGGAGAGAGTGACCGGCAGGACAACGCGATCGCCCTGCAGATCGGGCTTGCCTGGCCGCGATCGCAGATACTGCCGCAGGCCAGTTCGCTGCAGCACTCGCTTGAATTCCTTGAACGGCACACGACCTTTATAGGCAGGTGTCAGGCTGGCGTAAGCCGCTTCGAGGCGACCTTGACCGATCATCGCCACAAATTCGCCTAGCGCCTCAGTCAGGCCGCGGCTCCCAAGAACAATGCGAATCGCTTGAAAGCTCCAAATACCTATCAGCGTCCCAAGAACGATGATGAGCGTGAGCGCGGGATCCGGAAGGAGCTGCAAGAATTCCATGGACAGTTGCTGGGCACTGACTCCATTCTCTGTCACAACGGCTGGGGGGTAAAACGCCGAAGCCAAGCGACAACCTAGCCATCGTGTGGCTCCGGACGCTGCTTGGGTCGCATGGCATAAGTCACAGTCTCGAAAGCAACTGGATTAAATGCTCGTCGTTCTTGACTGAAAATCAATCAGCCCTAGCCCTAATCAAATGGCGATCGCTCATCGCTAGCGATCTGAATAATTCACCTGGGTTAAGAATTAATTACTTGGGCCAGCAAAGAGAGTGATTCAATCTAGATTTTTTATTCTCACGGGGATTTGCAAAATTGGTGGTAGATATCTTGTTTAGCTCACGCCGCACAAGAACACGAATGTCGGGTCAGTGGTGCTAGGTGTCTTGATCCTTGGCTTGGATTGAGTGGTCCCAATCCTGTTACCGACTCACTTTGGTTGAGCCTTCACCACCTATGGCGCTATCTTTGCTGCATTATCGATTGCTTGGAATTGGCTTATGGATCGCATTAATCCTGACAAGTTTGATCTGCTGGGGGTCCGGATTGTTTTGTGAGGTGTTTTGGTCATTATGTATGCCCCTAGAGGCTGGCGATCGCGCCTCAATACTCGGCATAATTGAGTTCAGACTTAATCTGGCTTAAATCTCAATCAGCTGCCGACTGACAGTCATTCATCGTTGCTTCCCCTGCACTCCTCTTTCACATGCTGAACTTTGCTTGCGATCGCTTCTATCGCTATGACGAGCTGACTCAACTCCTGCAGGATTGTGCAGCTGCCTACCCTCAATTGCTGAAGTTGGAGTCTTTAGGCAAAAGCCATGAAGGACGAGAGCTTTGGCTGCTGCGAATCACGGACTACAGCAAAGGCGATGATACGGAGAAACCAGCCCTCTGGATTGATGGCAATATTCACGCCACCGAGCTAGCAGCTTCTAGTGCATGTCTGCACTTTTTGCAGGTGTTGTTGCGAGGATTTGAGCAAGGTAATCCGGTCGTTCAACGCTGTCTACAACGCTGCACCATTTATTTATGTCCGCGCCAAAATCCTGATGGTGCTGAGTTAGCCCTCGCCGATCAGCCTCAGTTTCTGCGATCGAGTACGAGACCCTATCCCTTGCGCGATCGCGATTCTAGTGGCTTGCAAGAAGCCGATATTGATGGTGATGGCCGCATTCTGTTGATGCGCATTCCCGATCCGCATGGGGCTTGGAAAGTCCATCCGCAGGAACCACGCCTATTGGTTCGTCGCGATCCAGTTGAGACTGGAGGTCAGTACTATCGAGTGCTGCCAGAAGGATTGATTCAAGACTACGACGGCGATTTAATTCCCTTGCAACCCCGTCAGCAGGGCTTAGATCTCAATCGCAATTACCCGATCGATTGGCGACCGGAGCATGAGCAACTGGGAGCAGGACCTTTCCCCGCTTCGGAACCAGAAGTACAAGCTGTCGTCAAATTTTTGAGCGATCGCACCAATCTATTCGCAGCGATTTCTTTCCATACATTTAGTGGTGTATTACTGCGTCCCTACAGTCATAAACCAGATGATACTTTCCCGGTTGCAGATCTGCGGGCTTATGAAGTGATTGGCAAAGCGGGTGAAGAACAAACCGGCTATCCGGCGATCGGGGTTTATGATAACTTCCGCTATCATCCCAAGGAGATTACGACTGGCGTTTTTGATGACTGGGCCTACGATCATCTAGGGCTATTTGCTTGGACAGTCGAGATTTGGAGCCCGCAGAAGGCCGCTGGTATCGAAAAATACGACTGGATTGATTGGTTCCGTGAGCATCCAGTTGAAGACGACTTAAAGTTCCTAGAGTGGAACGATCGCGAGTTAGAAGGCAAAGGCTTTATTGACTGGTATCCCTTTGAGCATCCGCAGTTAGGACCGCTGGAACTCGGCGGTTGGGATGACTTGCACACTTGGCGCAATCCGCCCCAAAAGTTTCTGCAAGCCGAACTCGATCGCTTTCCGCAATGGTTGCTCTGGCAGCTCCAAATTGCGCCGCAGCTCGAAGTGATTAGGGCTGAAGTTCAAGCCTTGGGTGATCGCCTCTATAAAGTCAAGTTCGTGTTACAAAATAGTGGTTGGTTGCCAACTTACATCAGTCAAAAGGCTCTGGAGCGGCATTTAGTTGATCCGCTCGTTGCAGAACTCCAGCTTCCCGAGGGTATCGAACTCTGCCAAGGTAAAGCACGGCAAGAGCTAGGGCAATTGGAAGGGCGATCGCAAAAAGGCGTGATGCCCGAGGCCGATCCCACCAGCGATCGCGCTAAAGCAGAGTGGATTATTCGGGGCGATCGCGGTCAAGTGATCACGATCGAAGCTCGTCACCCGCGCGCAGGTAAATTGCAGCAACAACTGACCTTGAACTGACCTATTTGCCGATACAAAAGCGGCTAAAGATCAGATCCAACATCGACTCGGCGATCCCTTCGCCGGTGATTGAACCAAGCGCAGCAATCGCTTCTCGCAAATCAATCGTCCAAAAGTCGAGAGGAAGTTGCGCTTGCAAGGTTTCTTCGACACGTCGCAGGGCAGTTTGAGCAGTTGTCAAGGCGGCAACTTGCCGTTGATTCAAGGCCCAATCCCAATTGGCACTGGTTAAGTCGCCAGTTCCGACTGCTGCCAGAATGGCGGCTTCTAAATCCTCAATCCCTTTTTGTTGTGCAGCGGCTGTCCAAACGATCGCCTTAAACTCCTGCTGCGGCAGAGCGATCGCGTGGCGTTCTGCTTCTGACAGGCGATCGCGTTTGTTGATGACTAATAGGATAGGGCGATCGCTCACTGCTTCCCAAATGGTTTGATCCTCAGCGCTCCAACCGGCACTGGCATCGATCGTCAGCAGCACGAGGTCGGCTGACTGAGCGGCTCGGCGCGATCGCTCAACCCCAATTTGCTCCACCTGATCGCTGGTTTCGCGGATACCAGCCGTATCTAGGACTTGCACGGGAATACCGCCGACGATCAGCTGCGATTCCACCAAATCGCGAGTCCTACCGGGTAGGTCAGTGACAATGGCGCGATCGCAGCGACTCCAAGCATTGAGCAGGCTGGATTTACCGACATTGGGTCGCCCCACGATCGCAATCTTCAGGCCCGTACGCAACAGTTCCCCGCGATCGGCAGTTGATAAAATCGCTTGCATGTCCGCACCCGCAGCCGTTAATTGAGCGGCGATCGCCTCCAAATCCAACGGCGGTAGATCGTCTTCAAAATCGATGCGGGCTTCGACTTCCGCCAAAATGTCCAGACAGCGATCGCGGAGCTGGCGAATCGGGTGCCCTAACTTGCCCTGTAAGCTCCCTAGTGCAGCCTGTGCTGCTTGAGGCGATTGGGCACTAATCAAATCGGCAATACTCTCGGCCTGACTAAGATCCAAGCGGCCATTCAAAAAGGCCCGCAGCGTAAACTCTCCCGGTTCTGCCAGCCTTGCGCCAGCCCGAATGCAGAGTTGCAGCGTTTGCTGAACTGGCATCAAACCGCCGTGGCAGTGCAACTCGACCACGTCTTCCCGCGTATAGGAGCGGGGTGCCAACATTGGCAATAACAGCGCCTCATCAACCAGTCTCCCCGACTCTGGATCGCGAATATAACCGTAGAGAATGCGGTGGCTTTCCCAAGGTTGTTGCCCGGCAATCTGAAAAATCTGGCGAGCGATCTCAGTTGCTGCCGCCCCCGACAGTCGCACGATGCCAACACTGCCCTGTTGAGGAACAATGGCAGTGGCGATCGCAGCAATGGTGTCGCCTGAAAAACCGACCATGCGAGCTGAACAAGGAGCAACGGTTCCGGTGTTATTATCCGCCCGCCAGCGTCGATACACTTGGCCGCAACGTTGGCAACGCCGCTGTCGCTATTGGTATTACCGCGCGTTGCGCCTTGAAACCTGCCCGAAAGCACTGGCACGGGGGATTGGTCTGGGTGTGTTTGCCGGCTGCTTCCCGCTATTTGGTCTGCAGATTTTGATTGGGGTCAGCCTCGCTACGATTCTGAGAGGCAACAAGGTTCTAGCGGCGGCTGCAACCTGGATCAGCAATCCCTTCACCTATCTGCCGTTGTTCAGCTTCAATTTCCAGTTGGGGCGGCTGTTTGTGCCCACCGACAACCGCCTGCTGACTCTGGAAAAGCTTAGCTCTTGGCAAACGCTGCAGGACTTAGGAAGCGACTTCCTCCATGCCTTGATGTTGGGTAGCCTTCTGGTGGCGATCGCCCTTGGCTTTGCTGCCTACTGGATTAGTTTGCATTTGGCACAACGGCACCATCAGCAGCGCCGTCACCGTCGTGCCGCCAACGATTGAGCAGCGCTTCTAATGGCTCCCAGTTGTCATCGATTGCGATCGGGTCCCAAACGGATTCAACCACCGGACGAATGGGTGAAATCTCTGGATTGGCTTGGGCGAGCTGCTGCTGAATGAGCGGCAGTTGCGACTCGGGTAGATGGGTGAGCAGCTGGTGATAGCGATCGCGCCAACCTTGCCACTGGGCTTCCGGCAAGGCTTCTAGGTCAGTCGTGATCCAATCAGGCAAAATTGCGCTGAGGTCACTGCGCCAACTGGGTTGGAATTGAGCGCGGAGTCTGGCAAAAAACTCGTTATAGCCGATTGGTGCGCGCAGCAGCAGTTGCAGCGTGGTGATGATCAAGTCATCCGCGATCGCTGAATGGAGCTGATCGGCTTCAAAGCCTAGACGCCGCAGCATCAAGCGGCTGTAGGTTGCTTGGTAGCGATCGCCAAAACCTGCGATGCCAGCTTCCAGATCGGCTGCCGACATCACCATGCCCAAGGGCACTTGCAGTAACTCCAGGTTGAGCTGGCAGATGCCGGGCTGATTCTCGTAGCGATAGCGGCCACTGTGGTCGAAGTAGGCGGCGGTGAACTTTGGATCGAAGCGATCGAGAAATGCCCACGGGCCATAGTCGAAGCTTTCGCCCACAATCGAAAGGTTGTCGGTGTTGAGGACGGCGTGGCAGAACCCAGCGGCCATCCATTGCGCGGCTAGATCCGCAGTCCGTTCCGTCAGTTCTGCGTAGAACTTGGCATCGGCCTCAGGGTCACCCAGTAGATGGGAATAGTAGGTCGCAATTACATGATCGAGCAGTTGCCGCACCAGATCCGCCCGTTTGAAGTAGTGCAGGCGCTCAAAGGTGCCAAAGCGAATATGAGTGCGGTTAAAGCGCACCATCACCGACGATCGCGTGGGCGAGGGTTCATCACCGCGCCAGAGCTCCTCGCCTGTTTCAATCAAGCTCAGACAACGCCCTGTCCGTACCCCAAGTCGCTGGAGAAATTCTGAGGCCAACACCTCTCGCACTCCCCCTTTGAGGGTGGGCTTGCCATCGCCGCCCCGGGAATAGGGTGTTCGGCCCGATCCCTTAGTGCCAAAGTCGTAGAGCCAGCCGTTGCGTCCACGTACTTGGCCGTAGAGGAAACCGCGACCATCGCCCAAGTCTGGGCTGTAAATGCCGAATTGATAGCCGTGGTAGCGCATCGCCAGCAGCGGCGATCGCCCTTGGAAGCGGCCAAACGCCTCAATGAAGTGCTCATCTGCCACCGTTGCCGGATCGAGCCCGAGGATGGGCAGTAGGCGATCATTGCGGAACCGCAGCTGGTGCGCAGGGAAGGTCGCAGCTTCAACGGGATCGGAAAATTCACTGCCGAGGCTGGCAAACGCCGGTTCGTAGGGCAGGGTCAAAAAGGGATTGGTGCTTGGCATTCCTCTATTAGACCGCTTCCAGTTGGCTGCAACGAGTTTCTCAAGTTGAGGTTCCCGTTGCGAGGCGATCGCGAAATTGGCGAAGTTGTTTCAAGAGGCGATCGCGATCAAAGCTCCGGGGATCAATCCGCTCCCCCGAGAGATCGACCTCCTTATGGGTAGTGATGCGCTCTGCCGGAACCTCAGTTTGAGCAATCAACCAAGCCAAACTCCGGTACCGCGCGACGGTGTAGCCACTGTGCGGGGGGTCAGAATCCTGCCCATCTAGCGGCGTCTCAAGGGAGATGTGATAGGAAAAACTATTGACCGAAGGTGGGTGCTCGGGATCGCCGTAGAGCGTCTCCAGTCCTTCGGCGGTGTCAAAGCCCGACTCTGCCGCACCATAGGCTTTGGCTTGAGCAGGCACGATCGAGATCACAGCACCATTGCGGCGAATGATGGCGTGGTAGCTAGCAGCTTCAGAATCCTCAAGGTCGCCGCGCGGGAACCAATCGATCGCTGAATCGGCTGAGTAGAACGTTTCATGCAGCACAATCAAGGGTTCGTTGTCGACGAGGCTACCATCGGCGTTGAAGCGCAGTCGCTCACCGTAATTATTGGGATGGGCCCAGGCAATCTCAGAGGCTGGTGTTTGGTCCGCTAGTTCGGGTGCAGGACGGCGAAAAAACTGTTGAAAGGCGATTGCAGTAGGGAGGGGCACCAGCGATTGCGACTGTTGTCGGTCGTGTAGAAGAACCCCCGTTAGCAGTACCCCTAGGAAGAGCAGCAAACAGGCCAAACGCTGCCAGAATCGGCGCCGCAACAATGCTGCAACAAGCCTGGACACAGGCGATCGCTCCTCAAGGATCGGCACGACTCTGCTAGATCATCTGACGATCTGTCTGTCAAATCCAGCACAAGCCTAGCAACTCCAGAGTCTTGTCTCGGAGCAAGCTCTATCGCGATTCTGAATCGCCGTGATGGGGCGATCGCCACTTGGGCCAACGGGTTCCCATCTCCGTGGCTGCCGACCAGCAGAGATAGAGTATGAGCACTACAATTCCTGCCAAAAAAGGCAGTAAATCATCGGGCATTGCGGCACCTCCTCATGTGATGCAAACGGCAAACTTTAGATTAGCGATCTCGCTGCAATCGCAGCTGCCCACGCTGGCCAAGCGATCGTGTCACGATCAAAGCGATTGCTTCCTGTCGTTGCGCCATGTCTTCTGCTACGCGCCGCCGCCTCGCGATCTGGTACACCCTGCTGACTGCCATCCTCTTGCTGGCCTTTGCAGTGAGTGCTTATGTCTATGCGCGCGGCACGCTGATCGATCGTGTCGACGACACCCTCAGCCACGTTGTGGAAGTGATCGAGCGATCGCTGGTGATAGAACCAACGGGCCCCAGCCGCACCCCCCAAGTCAACCTCGAGATCAGTTTTCGCAGCCGCGAAGCCAGTGCAGAAGCCGATCGCATTGACTTGGAGTGGTTTAGCCCCAGTGGTGACTTACTCTGGAGCACCCTCGATGCACCACTGGCCGTGCCCCTATCCCTGAGCCGACGAGCTGAAACCGTCAGTTTCCCGAGCGCCTACGATGAGCCGGCCTTGGTACGCCAGCTAACTGAGCCTGTCATTTTCGATCGCCAATTGCTGGGCTACCTGCGGGTTAGTCATCCCTGGTTTGAAGTCAGTGCGCCCATCCAGCAACTCCTGATCGATCTCAGCTTTGGCAGTGCTCTGATGCTGGTTGCGGTGGCGGCAACCGGCTGGTTTTTATCAGGTTTGGCCATGCGCCCAGTCTACGAGTCTTACGGGCAGCTCAAGCAATTTACGGCGGATGCTTCCCATGAACTGCGCAATCCGATCGCGACGATTCAGGCCAATGTGCAAGCCGCCCTGACTGAGCCCCAAGGCTTGGCCCCCGAACAACAGCAAGTTTTGCAGGTCATTGAACGCTTGACCCGTCGCCTTGGCAGCCTTGTTGATGATCTGCTGTTCTTGGCCCGCCAAGATAGCGGTCTACAGCAACCGGCTCCAATCCAAAACCTCGATTTAGATGCCCTCCTACTGGATGTGGTCGAGGAGCAAAGTCTCTATGCCCAAGAGCAAAACCTGAGCTTAGATTTACAGCTGCCTGATGCGGATCAGGCCCTGCAGCTGACTGGAGTGCGGGAACAACTGGCTCGCCTGTTCACCAATTTGATCGCCAACGCTCTGCAGTACACACCAGCATCGGGTCAGGTGACGGTTCAGGTGCAGCCACTTAATCAAGGACTGCAAGTGGAAGTTCGCGACAGCGGCATTGGCATCAGTCCCGAGACGTTGCCTCACGTCTTTGAGCGGTTTTATCGTGCCGATCCAGCCCGGCGACCGCGCGATCGCGGCGGCTCTGGCTTAGGACTGGCGATCGCTCAAGCAATTGTGGAGCGTCACCACGGCAAAATCCACCTGCGCAGTCAAGTCGGGCAAGGAACAACCGCGGTCGTTTGGCTACCATTCAATCAGCCGGATGCAGCGCGTTCCCTTTAACCGCGATCGCCCTAGATTGACTCGTGTCCAGAGCGATCACCCAGCCAGACTATCGACTTGCGCTAGTCCGTTAAATCAAGGGTGAATGACTTGGCGTTTTTGGTGTCAATTTCTGAGAAACCTTGCGTGAGGTAGCCCCGACGTTCGCAGTTTTGGTCCCCTAAAATTGAGAATTCTTCGGGGTCACGAATGCAGAAATTGTAGTCGCCTTCCCAGAGCAGAGAAGCATCTGTATTTTCAGCATAGTAGTAGTAATAGCGAAGCTTTAAGCGGCCGCCAACCACCGTTTCGCAGCCCCGTGGGGAAATGCTATACCACCCCCGCGATCGCCAGGATTCTCCCTCCTTATAGCCGACGGCGAGATTGACGGTCTTGCGTGTTTTGTTGCAGATCACCAGTTCGGCACTGGCTGGCTCTGCAAAACTGCTGAACCCTAACCACGCCACCGTTGAGACTGCTGCGATCGAGCAAACCTGGCGAACACCCGAGAATAACTGCTTCATTCAATTCAGGCGCAAAATCTACTTTCAGTGTCGGGGATTCATTCCTGACTGACAACAATGTTCCTTTAATTATTGCTAAGCGTTAACGTCTCTGAATGATTACGGTTTGCGGTGCCTGTGCTAACAGATCTTTCCAGAGGGTTGTGGTGGGCAGCTGTTCCAAGGTCATCGATAGCATCACCGCTTCGATCCCTCGACTTTGCATCACATCCAATAGCACTGCTGTCACCGATCGCGCACAGATCAAGTCTGCTTGGATGGGTTGCCGCAGGCGGTTCTCCAGTCGTCGCTGCAGCTGCTGGAGACGGTTGGCTGAAACGGTTTGTCGAGGGAGGTCGATCTGACAGAGGGAGATATCTGGATCGGTAATCAACTGCAGGATTTGTTCCAAGGGCTCGGCCAAACCTGTCTGGGGCACCTGGGCGCTGAGGGGAATCAGCCAATGGCGTAGCGGCAGAGTCGGGCGATCGCCCTGCAGGAGTGGCGCCTTGGCCAGGAATGCAGCCCCGGGTTTGACCAACAGCACCCGGCAGGGAGCCTGCTGCAAAATCTGATCAATCCCTTCGCGGAACAGCCGTTGGGCTAAGGAAGCCCCGCCACCCCAGCCCATCACGAGATCGTTGATGTGGCGATCGCTAATCGTTTCTAGAATCGCAGCAGAAAGATCGTGACAAACCCGGACTTGCGTATGAACCGGAATCTGCCAGCGTCGGCCCAACCGCTCGGCCTGCCGCAACATTCGCCGTGCTCCAAGAGTTGAAACTGCTGTTTGAGAGGGATCGGCTTCGCGAGAGACAGGAATCAGGTGCAGACATTCCAGCTCGTAGTTCCGCAAACTGGCGAGCCCTGCCGCCAACTGCAACAGAGATTGAGCTGTGCGCGGATTGGCCAGTAGCACTAGCAGACGTCCTTGGCCGGTAGCGGGCGATCGCGTTTCGTAGGCGACGTAGGAGGGGGCGATCGGCGTCGCAGCAATATCTTGACCGCTTAGGAGTTCCGATTCGGCCCGAATGATGTCGGCTCGTGTGATGATTCCGACCAGCTTGCGGCCATCGACCACGGGCAACCGGCTGATTTGGAAGCGGTTCAGCACGTAAAGAACGTGGGCCAGAGTGTCTTGGGGGGCAACTGTCAGCGGGTGAGGCGTCATGATTTCGCTGAGCCGCACGGACTCGCCTTTGCCTTTGAGGGTTTGTTCATCCAGATCGGAGCTGGTAACAATGCCGACTAGAGCACCTTTTTGAGTAACAGGAAAACCTCGGTGGTGAGTGCGGTTGAATTGCTGGATTACTTCAGTCAGGGGTAGGCTGGCTTCCAGAGTTTCCACAGGACTAGCCATCACCTGGGCAGCAGTCAGACCCAAGCTGCTGTTGAGAGTTGGCAAGGCGCCAACCACTGCGGCTGCTTTGCTGGGCGATCGCGCCAAGCTGGCAATTCCATAGGCGGTAATCGAGGCCACCATCAGCGGTAACACTGCGTTGAAATCGCGGGTCATCTCGAACACAATCACGATCGCCGTGATCGGCCCTTGGGTGACGGCGCTAAACATCGCGCCCATACCCGCCAAGGCATAGGTTGCCGGAGCATCGATCCGCAGCGGAATCCCAACCTGCAAAAAGATCGCCTGAATGGAAAGCACCACGCCCAGACCCAAACTGGAACCGAGCACCAGCGCTGGCGCAAAAATCCCGCCAGAAGCCCCTGATCCAGCAGCCACCAGCGTCAGACCAAAGTTGATCGCCAACATCAGCAACGCGATCGAGCCACTGTCCGGGATGGTCACCCTAAAGGGGTTACTCAGGCCTTGCCGCAGCGCAGCAGGGAGCAACAGCAGTAGTAAGGCCGAGATCCCACTGGCGATCGCAACCCGCCAAGGCAGCCCCTTGAGCGGTAAGCGTTCATAACAGCGTTGACTGAACGCCAAGCCGCGATTGAACAAAATGCCTAGGCCCCCTGCAAACAGTCCTAAAAGTAGGACAACGGGCAGCTCAGGCACGGTCAGGGCGGCTGGAGCAGCAACAATTTCAGAGCTGAAACTCAGGCTTTGACTGCCGAGAATTCCCGAAACAACTGCCCCAATAAAGGCTGCGAGGACTGCTGTCCCAAGGGTGAAGCTAGAGACATCATGGAGCAGTTGCTCCAGCACTAGCATCACACCGGCTAGCGGTGCATTAAAGCCAGCCGCGAGGCCAGCGGCAGCCCCGGAAGCAATCAACTGTCGTCGGTAGTCTGGCGAGGTGGGGAACCACTGGCTCATCTGACCCGCGAGGGAAGCGCCCACTTGCACGGTTGGGCCTTGCCGCCTTAGGGGCAGCCCTGAACCAACCACCAGCATCGTGCTGGCAATTTTGACGATCGCAACCCGTAGGTTCAAGGCGATGCGGCTGCCTGACAGTGCGGCTTGCACTTGGCTGATGCCGCTGCCCTCGGCTTCGGGGGCAAACCGTTGCACCAGCCAACCGGCGATCGCGCCCAGAATCGGTGGCAAAAGGAGCTGCAGGCCAAGTGGCAGTCCCGGGCGATCGCGCAGATCTTGAACACCCGTTGCACCCAGTTTGAGCAGGAAGGCACTCGCCCCTGAAACCAGCCCGATTGCGCAAGCTTCCAGCACAGCCCACTGCTGCGCTTTAGCAAACCGTGGCGGAAAACGCAGACGAAACACGCGTCAGGTTAGCGAAACGCTTGTGTAGCCTAGCGCGAGATCTCAATTTGCAGCGATTGAAGGGGCCGATCTGACGACCGGAGTGAGCAAGTCCCGCATAGGCTCGCCTTCACTGTTGTGGGGCAGGACGCCGATTCCCAGCTTGCCTACGTCGCACTGACCAGGGAAAGCGCTGGCACTGCGATCGCAGGAGTCCAGCAGTTACCCTGCCAACTCAGGTCGTTGGCCAGCTGACAGTCTTGCAAGGCAGTGTAGACATTCCCCGCCAGCATGGTGTCTTTGACTCGGCCAGTGATGTGGCCGTTTTGAATGCGATAGCCCAGGTCAACGTTGACGGAAAAATCACCCGCTAAATCGGGACCACCGCCTAGGGTTTGATCGAGCAGAATACCATCGTCGATCGCGGCAATCAGTGCAGCCAAAGAAGCAGTGCCCGGTTCTAAGCAACAGTTGACCAGTGCCGGTTGGGGATAGCTTCCCAGCCCAGGGCGGAAACCATTGCCCGTTTTCTCGCTTGGATGCGAACCACAACGGCGATCGCGGTAGAAGCCCTTCAAAACCCCGGCTTCAATCAGGGTGAATGTCTGGGTGCGATCGCCTGCATCATCAAAAGGACAGGCATAGGGTCCAAAGTCAGGTCTTTGGCTGAGTGTCACTGCCGGACTGAGAATGCGATTGCCCAGCCGCTCACTCCAAGGTGAGCTACCTTCCTGCACCCGTTGACCATTCAAGGCCGCTTGCACGGTGCCCCAGAGTAAATCCGTCGCTCGGGCCGCAATCACCACTGGGCGTTGCCCTTGAGGTGCTGGTACGCTTTGCTCGGCCCATTGCAAGCGCTGCAAAATTGAGGTGGTCAGGGCGTTTGGATCCAAGACTGCTTGGTCTAAGGCCTCTTCGCCAACCGCTAGAAAATCCTCGCCTCGCGTCCACTCCACCTGCAGATAGGCGCTGAGGCTAACATCCTGCTGCTGTAGATTCAGCCCCCGACTGTCGATCAGGCGCACCGCTTCCTGACTACAGGTCCATTCGCCGCTGCAGAGTACTGCCGGATAGCGGTCGCGGATGTGGGCGATCGCCGAGCGCCCTGCGGTCATCAACGCCTCTACCGCCACCGGCGATCGCGAATCGGGAAACTGCGCCTGCCAAGGATCGGCTAAAAGCGGTTCTTCTGGATCATTGAGATCACTGAGGGCACAGGCTCGGTCGACCAATTGCTGTGGATCGACGGCGCCATAGGCCACCGCTAGCCCGGGTTTGCCCTGCCGCCACAAGCGCAGAGCGACCCCCTCCGACTGAGTGGACTCCAGTTGCTTCAGTTCATTGGCTTCGAAGTAGACCGGACGGGATTCGCTGCTCGTCCAATAGACCTCAGCCAGCTCCGCGCCCGATCGCTGTGCTAAATCTAGCAGTTGTTCCGGCTGCAATTCGCTGCTCATCGCCTACCCTAGCGGCAACTCGCGCAGCAACCAGAAACCGGCAAAGCGATCGCTGTTGGGATCGACTTGCACGGCCAAGAAGTGCAGTCCCTTTGCCGCCTGTTTCGCAGCGTTAAACTGAGTCGCTTCCTGCTGAAGGGCTGGGACGTTCAGTGCTGCTAAAGTCCAGCGCTCACTGCCACCCGTTTCCAAGAGCAGTTGTTTGGCTGGCGAATCGTAGGTTAGCCAAGCCGGTTCCAGTCCCGAAAGCCAAGCGGCGATCGGCATGGCGCGACTTGCAAAGATGATCAGGCCAGGAATCGGTGTCTCGTCGGGCAAATCAATCCCAGCCAGCGGGAAAGCTTCCCCAAAATCGATCCCCCATTCCCCATGCTCCGCCAGTGCCGCGAAGGGCAAATCGACAAAGGCCCAGCGATCGCCCCGCAGGGCATCAGGCAAGGGCTGGGGGGCTTCGTCGGGCATCTGAACCCCTGCAACTGGGCCAGGGTTGTAGCCGGGATGCGTCGCATAGACCTGCTGTCGCCGCTCTTCCAGCCAGTTGTGGAGACTGACGGTTCGGCGACTGAGCTGACAGGGGAGCCCCAGATCCGTGCAGGCCTTGCGAATCATGTTGTTCATCGGCCGCCGGAAGTAGCGAATCCGATCGGGGGGCGTGCCTGCTTCGGCGATCGCGCTTTTCAAGGCATCCTGCAGCGTCACCGAGTTGACCTGATCGCCGGTGACAAAGTCGGCATAGCGAAAAGTCACGGCGGGAGCCTCAACAGTGGTCACGGTTTCCGCGATCGCCACTTCCCAAAGCTTTTTGCCTGCCTCATCAAGGATCGGCCGCGAGTAAAAATCGAGTTCCCAAATGCGGGTCATGCCCTACTGCGACTCCAGTTGCTTACGGGCTCGCTCAGCGCGATCGGCGGCAGAGGCTTGCAATTCCGCAACGTTTTCAAGAATTTCGCCGGGGTGATTTTCCAACACCTTGGTCGAGAGTGAAATCCGACCTTTGGTGTTGTCGATCGCCACGACCAAGGCTTGAATCGGGTCGCCAATTTTGAAGATTGCGCCGACATCCGCCACAAATTTCTGGCTGATTTGGTTGATCGGCAGCAGCGCCGTCGCCCCTCCCAAATCAACAAAGACGCCAAAGGGTTTCAGCCCCGTCACCTTGCCGTTGATCAACTGACCGACTTCAATTTCCCGCACCAAGGCCGTGCGAGCCGCTTGCCGTTCCGACAGCACCAGCTTTTTATCGGCGCGGTTAACTTCCAAGAACGCAACCGTCAGGGTTTTACCCTTGAGGCTGTCCAAGTCTTCTTTCTCGTTCAGGTGCGATCGCGGAATAAAAGCGCGTAGCCCTTCCAGATCTGCCGTGACGCCGCCCTTGTTGCTACCGGTGACCTTGACCTGTACGGTTTGGCCGCCTTCCTGTAGCTCAGCGACGCGGGTCCAAGCCTGTTCCAAGGCCAAGGCTCGCAGGGACACCGTCACCTGGCCATCTTCGTTTTGGTCGCGGATGACGAGGAACTCAAGCTCTTCATCTTTGGGGAGATGCGCTTCCAAGTCCAATACAGCGTGGAGAGCCGCTTCGCGCTTAGGTAAGAAGGCCGGCGCTTTGCCGCCAATGTCGATGTAGGCCCCATCGGTGCTGTATTCGCAGACCTTGCCGCGTACCAGTTGGCCTTTTTGGGAATCCAGCGACTGGGCTTCCAAGGCTAGGGCAAAGTCGTCGTAGGAAGGGGTGTTGGCGGCAGAAGGACTCATACTGTTCGGACGATGGACTTTCGCAGAATGCGGTTCTTCCTACTTTGACACTGCATTGCGATCGCTCACTAGCCCCTGAGGAGACAAGTCACGGCAATGTTGCATGGATCCATCCCCGCCGAGCGCTTCTTTCCTTACCTAAGCTGGCCTGAGATTGCGGCGCTACCCGATCCCGATCGCGTCCTGATCATTCAGCCGATCGGGGCGATCGAGCAGCACGGTCCGCATTTGCCGCTGGTAGTGGATACCGCGATCGCAACCGCTGTGACCGGCGAGGCATTACGAAGATTGCCTGCCGAAATTGCTGCCTATGCCCTGCCAACCCTCTGCTACGGCAAATCCAACGAACATTGCCAGTTTCCGGGCACGATCAGGCTGCGGACAGAAACCCTGCTGGCCGTTTTGATCGACAGCGCTCACAGCCTCTATGCTGCGGGGTTCCGGCGACTGATCTGGCTAAATGGCCATGGGGGGCAGCCCCAGGTTTTGCAACTCGCGGCTCGTGATCTGCGCGAACAATTTCCAGGTTTCGAAGTTCTGCCACTGTTCGTCTGGAATGTACCCAACCAGATTGGTGAGCTGTTGACACCTCGCGAGCAGACTTTGGGTCTCCATGCTGGCGATGCGGAAACCAGCCTGATGCTGCATCTGCTGCCCGATCAGGTGCGAATGGATCAGGCGATCGCGGAATATCCGCCAGACTTGGATGCTGAGGGTTTGCTGAGCTGGGAAGGCAATCTGCCGATCGCTTGGCTGACCCATGACCTCAGCCAGAGCGGTGTCATTGGCGATCCAACCCCAGCAACCGCTGCGAAAGGGGCAGAAATTTTTGAGCAATTGGTGCAGGGTTGGGTGCAAGTGCTGACGGTGATCGCCCACTGGCAGCGATCGTCCCTGCTGCCACCAAAGTAAATACCGCTAGAGTGTAGATTGGTGCGTACCCCCTGGGATCCACCAAATCCCACATTCTCCCTCTCATCCGTGTCAGGAGACCGCAGACTCATGCCGCAGCTTGAAGCCAGCCTTGAACTGGACTTTCAAAGCGAGTCCTACAAAGACGCTTACAGCCGCATCAACGCGATCGTGATTGAAGGCGAAC
This sequence comes from Synechococcus elongatus PCC 6301, assembly GCF_000010065.1. Taxonomy (NCBI): domain Bacteria; kingdom Bacillati; phylum Cyanobacteriota; class Cyanophyceae; order Synechococcales; family Synechococcaceae; genus Synechococcus; species Synechococcus elongatus. The sequence continues at coordinate 61,092 of NC_006576.1, forward strand.
AAGAGGCGTTCGACAACTACAATCGCCTTGCTGAGATGCTGCCCGACCAGCGGGATGAGCTTCACAAGCTAGCCAAGATGGAACAGCGCCACATGAAAGGCTTTATGGCCTGTGGCAAAAATCTCTCCGTCACTCCTGACATGGGTTTTGCCCAGAAATTTTTCGAGCGCTTGCACGAGAACTTCAAAGCGGCGGCTGCGGAAGGCAAGGTCGTCACCTGCCTACTGATTCAATCGCTAATCATCGAGTGCTTTGCGATCGCGGCTTACAACATCTACATCCCAGTGGCGGATGCTTTTGCCCGCAAAATCACGGAGGGGGTCGTGCGCGACGAATACCTGCACCGCAACTTCGGTGAAGAGTGGCTGAAGGCGAATTTTGATGCTTCCAAAGCCGAACTGGAAGAAGCCAATCGTCAGAACCTGCCCTTGGTTTGGCTAATGCTCAACGAAGTGGCCGATGATGCTCGCGAACTCGGGATGGAGCGTGAGTCGCTCGTCGAGGACTTTATGATTGCCTACGGTGAAGCTCTGGAAAACATCGGCTTCACAACGCGCGAAATCATGCGTATGTCCGCCTATGGCCTTGCGGCCGTTTGATCCAGGAAATCTGAATGTTCGGTCTTATCGGTCATCTCACCAGTTTGGAGCAGGCCCGCGACGTTTCTCGCAGGATGGGCTACGACGAATACGCCGATCAAGGATTGGAGTTTTGGAGTAGCGCTCCTCCTCAAATCGTTGATGAAATCACAGTCACCAGTGCCACAGGCAAGGTGATTCACGGTCGCTACATCGAATCGTGTTTCTTGCCGGAAATGCTGGCGGCGCGCCGCTTCAAAACAGCCACGCGCAAAGTTCTCAATGCCATGTCCCATGCCCAAAAACACGGCATCGACATCTCGGCCTTGGGGGGCTTTACCTCGATTATTTTCGAGAATTTCGATTTGGCCAGTTTGCGGCAAGTGCGCGACACTACCTTGGAGTTTGAACGGTTCACCACCGGCAATACTCACACGGCCTACGTAATCTGTAGACAGGTGGAAGCCGCTGCTAAAACGCTGGGCATCGACATTACCCAAGCGACAGTAGCGGTTGTCGGCGCGACTGGCGATATCGGTAGCGCTGTCTGCCGCTGGCTCGACCTCAAACTGGGTGTCGGTGATTTGATCCTGACGGCGCGCAATCAGGAGCGTTTGGATAACCTGCAGGCTGAACTCGGCCGGGGCAAGATTCTGCCCTTGGAAGCCGCTCTGCCGGAAGCTGACTTTATCGTGTGGGTCGCCAGTATGCCTCAGGGCGTAGTGATCGACCCAGCAACCCTGAAGCAACCCTGCGTCCTAATCGACGGGGGCTACCCCAAAAACTTGGGCAGCAAAGTCCAAGGTGAGGGCATCTATGTCCTCAATGGCGGGGTAGTTGAACATTGCTTCGACATCGACTGGCAGATCATGTCCGCTGCAGAGATGGCGCGGCCCGAGCGCCAGATGTTTGCCTGCTTTGCCGAGGCGATGCTCTTGGAATTTGAAGGCTGGCATACTAACTTCTCCTGGGGCCGCAACCAAATCACGATCGAGAAGATGGAAGCGATCGGTGAGGCATCGGTGCGCCACGGCTTCCAACCCTTGGCATTGGCAATTTGAGGTCTGTGCATGGCTGCACCTGTCACGAAGAAGCCAATTCTGCTGGAGTTTGAAAAGCCCCTAGTTGAGCTGGAGGAACGGATCACGCAAATCCGCACCCTCGCAGCGGACAACCAGGTGGATGTGAGCGGCCAAATTCAGCAACTGGAAGCCCGGGCGATTCAACTGCGGCGAGAAATTTTTAGTAATCTCTCGCCAGCCCAGCGCATCCAAGTGGCGCGTCATCCCCGACGTCCGAGTACCTTGGACTACATCCAAGCGATCAGCGACGAGTGGATTGAATTACACGGCGATCGCAACGGTAGTGATGACCTCGCACTCGTGGGTGGTGTTGGTGCGCTCGACGGCCAGCCAGTCGTTTTCTTGGGCCACCAAAAGGGGCGCGACACCAAGGACAACGTGCTGCGCAACTTCGGGATGGCTTCACCCGGCGGCTATCGCAAGGCACTGCGTTTGATGGAGCATGCCGATCGCTTCGGGATGCCGATTCTGACCTTTATCGATACACCCGGTGCTTACGCTGGGGTCAGTGCTGAAGAACTGGGTCAAGGTGAGGCAATCGCAGTCAACCTGCGCGAAATGTTCCGCTTCTCGGTGCCGATTCTCTGCACAGTGATTGGCGAAGGCGGTTCGGGCGGGGCCTTGGGCATTGGCGTCGGCGATCGCCTGCTGATGTTTGAGCATTCCGTCTACACTGTTGCCAGTCCCGAAGCCTGCGCATCAATTCTCTGGCGTGATGCGGGCAAGGCAGCCCAGGCGGCAGAAGCGCTCAAGATTACGGCGCGAGACCTCAAGCAATTAGGCATCCTTGACGAAATCATCACCGAACCTTTGGGCGGTGCCCATTCTGCACCGCTGGAAACGGCCCAGAGTTTGCGTCAGGTTTTGCTGCGCCATCTGAAGGATTTGCAAGCCCTCAGTCCGGCTCAGTTGCGCGAGCAGCGTTATCAAAAGTTTCGCCAGCTCGGGGTGTTTCTGGAAAGCAGTGACTAAACACCGCCGCCTGGCCCAAATGGTATAATCGGATGCGTTACATTTCGTCATGTCTTGGCGAATCTTGCATTCCCAGGCCGTCACGTCTTCGGCTAAACATCCACGCTTGACTGCCTGATGGCTGGCATGAGTTTTCTGCCTTCTCCTTTTGTTCTGATTACAGGTGCCAGTAGTGGCATCGGTGCAGCAACTGCCCACGCTTTTGCCCAAGCGGGTTGGTCCTTGCTGCTGTTAGGGCGCGATCGCGGTCGCCTGCAATCGGTTGCTGAGTCTGCCCGTTCTCAGGGTGCAGCGGCGGTGGCAACCTACAGTCTTGATTTGACCAACCTGACCGCTATTGGACCCGCGATCGCCCAGCTCGTCGAGCAGTTTGGGGTTCCCGACGTTCTGATTAACAACGCAGGGACTGCCCAAACGGGGCCGCTGGCGACCCTGTCCTTATCGGACCTGGAGTGCATCTTTGCGCTGAATGTTCACAGTCCGCTATTAGTCGTGCAAGCCCTGCTTCCGGGAATGCGCCAGCGTCAGCGCGGCTTGATTCTCAATGTGGCTTCCATCGCCGCCCAACAAGCCTTCCCCGACTGGGGTGCTTACTGTGCCAGTAAGTCGGCCTTGGCTGCCTGGTCGCGGGTGCTGGCTGCAGAAGAGCGATCGCACGGCATCCGGGTCTCGCTAATCTGCCCTGGCTCTGTTGATACGGCGCTCTGGGACCAACCCAGCGTGGGCGCTAACTTCGATCGCCAGGCCATGTTGCGGCCCGAAACAGTTGCCCAAGTGCTGCTGCAGGTGGCGACCTTGCCGGAGACGGCAGTGGTGGATGAGCTGACCCTCATGCCCAATGCGGGCACGTTTTAGATCGGAATCGCGATCGCCTTCTCAATTACTTTGAGGTTTCTTGTGACGATGACTTCTCCCTCCTTGAATGGCAGCAACAGCTTGGTTGATGCGATCCGCCCTGAGACGGAGGCTGTTTCCCAAGCCGAGATGGAAGCAGCAGTCCGCACGTTGCTGCTCGGGGTCGGAGAAGATCCAGAGCGGGAAGGGCTCCTGAAAACCCCGAAACGGGTCGCTGAGGCCTATCGCTTTTTGACCAGCGGCTACAGCCAATCCCTGGATGACTTGGTCAACGGCGCCATCTTCGACGAAGGTCACAACGAAATGGTGTTGGTGCGTGACATCACCGCCTTCAGCCTTTGTGAACACCACATGCTGCCGTTCATGGGCAAAGTTCACGTCGCTTACATCCCCAACCAAAAGGTTGTCGGCCTGAGCAAACTGGCTCGCATCGTCGAGATGTACAGTCGCCGTCTGCAGGTGCAAGAGCGCCTGACCCGCCAGATTGCTGAGTCGGTGCAGGAAATCCTCGACCCGCAAGGTGTGGCCGTCGTCATGGAAGCCACCCACATGTGCATGGTGATGCGCGGTGTCCAAAAGCCGGGCTCTTGGACCGTGACCAGCGCCATGGTCGGTGTTTTCCAAGAGGATCAACGCACCCGCGAGGAATTCCTCAGCCTGATTCGCCATCAACCTGCCGCATTTGCCTAAGCCAGGAATGGCCATCCCGCTCCTGCAAATTGATGCCTTTACGCAGCAGCCCTATCGGGGCAATCCGGCAGCGGTCTGTTTACTGACTGAGCCGCTGCCGGATACTCAGCTACAGGCGATCGCTGCAGAGATGAATCTGTCCGAAACGGCGTTTCTGCTCACGGATCAAACGGCTTGGCAGTTGCGTTGGTTTACCCCAGCTTGTGAAGTGGATCTCTGTGGCCATGCCACTTTGGCCGCTGCTCAGGCTCTCCAAGAGTGGGGGCGTGCTCAGCGTGGTCAGACGCTGCGCTTTCACACCCGCAGTGGACTTTTGCAAGCCAAGCTCAGCGATCGCGGTATCGAGCTGGATTTTCCCCTGCAGCCACCCCAAGGGCTAGAGACCTCGCTGGATTTAGCAGCCGGGATCGGCGCGCCGGTTGTCGCTAGCCGAACCAGTGAGCTGGGCTATTGGCTGCTGGAGTTGGCTTCGGTAGAACAGGTGCGCACCTTACAACCCGATCAAGCGGCGATCGCCCAATGGCCCTGTCAGGCTGTGGTGGTAACCGCTGCAGCTCAAGCAGGCGATGATTGTGATTTCGTCTCGCGCTTCTTTGCGCCACGCTTTGGCATTCCCGAGGATCCAGTCACCGGTTCTGCGCACTGCCTGCTAGCGCCCTATTGGCAGGCTAAACTAGGGCGCGACCGCCTCCAAGCTCGGCAATTGTCTGCCCGAGGCGGCGAGCTGGAAGTGGAAGTCGTGGGCGATCGCGTTTTTTTACGGGGCTATGCCGTGACAGTGTTGCGAGGAGAGTTGCAATGAACGGTCGGTCGGCACTGGCAGAGAAAACTACTGGGCGATCGCCGCAACTCGCTTGGTGGCAACAACCCAGGCGCTGGTTATTGGGTGGATCGGTGGTGCTTCCGGTGCTGGCGCTCTGGGGTGTCAACCATTTGCGACAGTCGCAGCCTAATGCGGCAGAGTTACAGGCGATTCAAGACTCAGAACGGGCGCTAGAGCGTCTGCTTAGCGTTAATCCTGCCGGTACTGCACCGGCAGCCAACTCCCAACCGGCAGCAGCGCCTTCAACGCCAGCCCGTTCCCCTACCGATACCAGTCAGGCTCGCCCCGATCCGCGATCGGCCCCGTCCTTAGCCATTCCCAGTAGTAATCAGCCCGCACCGGCTCTCCTGATTCGGGTTGCGATCGCCCGCGAAGGCTCTCAGGCCAGTGTTGGCAGCCAAACCGAGAGCTATCTGACCCGAGAAGATGGCCAAATTTTAGGGACGCTACCGGCGGGTCGGTCTGCTAATGTTGTCGCCAGCGCCGGTCGACTGCAGCTCGCGAGTTGGGCTTCGGGGGGGCCGCTCTGGCTGCAACCCTCGCAGGGAGGTGCGGTTCTCGTGAATGGCCAGCCCTATCGCGGCAAGCTCAAACTGATTGCTGAGGGCGATCGCCTGATTGCGGTTAACTACGTCGATCTGGAGCAGTATTTGGTCAGTGTGGTCGGAGCAGAAATGCCGGCCAGTTGGCCGATTGAAGCGCTGAAAGCCCAAGCCGTGGCCGCCCGTTCCTACGCGATCGCCCACATGGCTCGCCCCGCCAGTGCCTACTTTGATCTCGGCTCAACGACACGCTGGCAAGCCTACAACGGCATCAATAGTGAAGCCACTCGGTCAGCGCAAGCCGTGCAGCAAACAGCAGGCCTTCTATTGAGCTATCGCGGCGGCATCGTCGAGAGTCTCTATGCGGCAACCTATGAAATCGTTGCGGAAGCGCATGGTCATCTGGGAGCCAGTATGAGCCAGCACGGTGCTCGGGATCTGGCCGAACAGGGTTTTGATTTCACGCGCATTTTGGGCAACTATTATCGAGGTGCCCAGCTGGCGCGACTTTCCCTGTAAGCCCAATGCAAAATTTGCTGCAACTGGCCCAGGCGCAAACAGCAGCAGCCTTGGCCAATGGCGCGCTGCAACCGATCGCGACGGAATCTTGCTGGCTGGAAGACCGAGAGCAGCGGTTTTTGGTGCGGATGCTCAGTGGTTGGACCCGCAAGCACCCTCAGGGAAAACCGCACGGACCAAAACCTAACCCCTTTCAGCCCTACGACCCGCGTCTATTCGTCGCCGATGCAGGCGATCGCCATCTCTGGTTACTCAATAAATTTCCGGTGATCGACCAGCATCTGCTGCTAATCACTCGAACCTATGAACCTCAGACCCAGTGGTTGACGCTGGCAGATTTTGAGGCGATCGCTGTTGGGCTACAAGCAATCGATGGTTTTGCGTTTTTTAATGGTGGCCCCCTCGCCGGAGCCAGTCAGCCCCATAAGCACCTACAGCTTGTGCCATTGCCCCTCGACCGAGACTGTTGTCAGCCCCTACCCCTCAGCGATCGCTGGCAAGCCTCTTTGGCCGGGAATCCCAGTGCCCTGCCATTTCAACATGCGATCGCGGCGCTCCCCAATTTGCTTGAGCCCTCGCCCCAGCAGGCTGGCGTGCTCCTATTTGAGGTATATCGGCAGCTTTGGCAGCAATTGCAGATTGACATGAATGGCGATCGCCCACCTGCCTACAATTTGCTGCTGACTCGGCAGTGGTTGTTGATTGTGCCGCGCAGCCGCGAAAGTCATCTGCAGATCAACGTCAACGCCCTCGGCTTTGCTGGGGCTTTGCTAGTGCGTGATCAGCTGCAGTTGCAACAACTACAGGATTTAGGCCCGCTCCAGCTCTTGCAGAGCGTCGGCTGTTGAAGCCAACTCAACGATCACATTCAGAACCTAGGCAGGATCCTCACCGGTTTGACTAGCAGAAGACCGACGACGGCGACAGCGATCGGAGCAGTAGCGCACCTCTTCCCAGCAATCCTTCCACTTGCGTCGCCATTCAAACGGACGCCCGCAAACCAGACAATTCTTTTGCGGCAGATTCGACTTGGTGTAGCGCTGCGCCATGATTTGCCAAGAGCTGAACAAGTTCCGTCATTGTAGAAATTCTGTCCCTCAGCCCCGAAGCCCCATGAGTTTGCGCATCGTTCTGGTCGAGCCGGCGGGTGCCCGTAATGTCGGAGCGATCGCACGAGTGATGATGAATTTTGGCTTGTCAGACTGGGCGATCGTGCGGCCGCGCTGTGACATCCATGGTGGTGAGGCGCGCCAAATGGCGGTGCATGCAGCGGCGCTGCTTGAGCAAGCTGTCCTCGTGGACAACCTCCCCAGCGCGTTGGAGGGGTGTCAGTGGGTAGCAGCCACGACCGGCCAACGCGATTTGCGAGACCTGCCGCTGGAGTCGCCTACCCAAATCCTGCCGTGGTTGCGCCAAGGCCCCGCTGCCCTGATCTTTGGCCGAGAAGACAGCGGTTTGCAGCGATCGGAGCTCAGTTTGGCGCAGCGCTATCTAACCTTTCCCACCGACCCTGCCTATCCCTCGCTCAACTTAGCCCAAGCAGTTGGCCTCTGTTGCTATCACTACGCTTGCCTGTCTGAGGCGGATTCCCGAGGCGTGCCACAGCAGGAATCCAGTCCAGCAGCAGTCCGGGCAGCATTCGAGCAACTGCATGGCTACACCAGCGATCTCGAAGCCTTGCTCCTGCGTGTGGGTTACCTGCACTCCCACACAGCCGCCAGTCGCATGGAAAAAATTCGCGCGATCGCCCAGCGATCGGCCCTCACTGCGGAAGAGGTAGCTCTGTTGCGTGGCATGGTGCGTCAGCTCAATTGGGCACTAAATCAAGTCCCATCTAGCGATCGCCCTTGAAATTCAGGTAGTAGCGGTCAAATTTGCCGACTCTGCCCAGATTGTCCAGAGGCTGCTAGGCTGTTCGACAGTTTTGGCACATCGCTGCTGGAAGGAAAGGCCATGCCCCCTCGCGATCGCACTGCAAGGCGTCCCAATCGCTCTGCGCGACCTAATCCCAAAGCAGCCCGACCATTGCGAGCCGTCGACAGCCCCAGGCCTCCCCGGCGATCGCCTGCTCCGGCAAAACCACTGCGGATTCCCCCACTGTTGCAAAGTGTGTTGCGCTTACTGGTCTTGGGGGTAGGACTGGGCGTCTTGGCAGGCAGTCTGATTGCCGCTTGGGAACCCAACCTCAAACTCGCCCCCACTCCACAAGCGGCCTCAGCCGCCGCTCCCATACCGGTTGCACCAGTCAAGCCCATCGCTTTCCAAGAACCGCTTGCTCCTCTTCAAACCCAGCTTGCGGCCTTGATTCAGCAGCAACCGGCCCTGAAGGCCGAGTTATTCCTGACGGATCTCGACACGGGCAACTACGTCGATATCAACGGCACAACGTCGATTCCTGCTGCCAGCACCATCAAAATTCCTGTGCTAGCTGCCCTGATGGAAGCCGTTCAGCAAGGCAAAGTGCGGCTGGATGAACAGCTAACCATGACCCAGGACCTGGTTGCCTCGGAAGCAGGGGCGATGCAGTATCAGCCGGTGGGCAGCAAGTTTACGGTGTTGGAAACCGCGATCGAGATGATCCGCATCAGCGATAACACAGCAACTAATCTGCTGATTGCCCGTCTAGGGGGGATTGAAGCAGTCAATCAACGGTTTGCCGCTTGGGGATTACAGACGACCCGTATTCGCAATCTACTGCCCGATTTGGAAGGCACCAACAGCACCACACCCAAGGAAATGGTGGAATTGCTGGCCAAGGTGGAGAATGGTTCGCTCCTCGATCCGCGATCGCGCGATCGCTTTTTTGCCGTTCTTCGCACGACCGAAACCAATACCCTGCTCAGTCGTGGCCTGGGCGAGGAAGCAACGATCGCCCACAAAACCGGTGATATCGCCATGGTGGTGGGAGATGTCGGCCTGATCGATATGCCCAGCGGCAAACGCTACATTGCGGCGATGTTGGTGCGCCGTCCCGACAATGACCTCAAGGCCAACGAATTGATTCGCCAGGTCTCGCAACGTACCTATCAATTCCTCAACAGCTTGCCCGTTTCCAGCAACTCGACGCAACAACCCAGCTAGCCGATCGCTATGTTTTTGATTGCTCAAGCGCCTGCACCGCCGGCTGAAATCGTTCGTCTGCAAGAGGTGCGGCCCCTGCCGGGAGCCTTGGACACCATTCCCGTCTTCAACAGCAACAGCCCAGAACTGGTGCTGCAGGAGGGGATTTTACTCTCCACCTTCCCCGGCAGCGAGAAGCAGCATCCCGCAGCGCACCTCAACTACAGCTTTCAAGGTCGCTTTGACCTGTTCGCTCACCATATTGCCCGCGCTGATCAAGGGCGATCGCTGCGGACGCTGCATTTGGGGCTATTGGTCGGCAATCCCAGCGATCAAGCGGTGACGCTGCGCATTTTGGATGGGGCGAGCTACGTCAGCCAGCCCGATGCCCCCTTTAAGCCATTGCCCAGCCGCAGCGACAACAACGATGGCACCGTCTTTGCTGGGCCTGGCGATCGCGTCATGCTCGACCTGATTCAAGACCGCCGCTCGATCAACCTCCCGACTCGCATCACGATTCCACCCCGCAGCACGAGACTGCTGGCGGATTGGCCGATTCCCGTGGCCAGTCTGACGCCGCCCCTCAATGGCCGGTCGGCTTACCTGCGTCTAGAGAGTACGGGGCCAGTCTACGTTGCCAGTTTGGCTCAATACGCCAAGCTCGATGCCAACAACCAAGAGCGATCGCCCTCGCTGAGTGAATGGCAACGCCTGTTGCAAACCAGTCCAGTCGCAGGGCCGCGCGATCGCACGCCTTCAGCGCCGGATGCACCGGGGCCCGTAATCTACAGCCGGGTCGCAGGGGTCGCCATGGGCAGTCGCTGGCAAGCAACCCTGACCGATCCCAACTGGCGCACCCTGCAAATTCCCCAGCCTGGGCAAGCTTTTTCCTACGGCATCAGCACCCTACAGGGAGGGCGTCAGGGAACCGACCAGATCCAAACGGCACCGCTGGTGGTCCGCTACCCCGATACGGCCTATTCGGCCCACGGTAACTATGGTTTGGAATATGACCTGACGTTGCCGTTGGTCAACCTCGATCGCCAACCCCGCACGATCGATTTGCTGTTGGAAACACCAATCAAAGAAGACCGGCTAAGCAAAGGGGGGCTGCGCTTCTTTCAAGCGCTGCCCAACGCCACGTTCTTTCGAGGCAGCGTGCGGCTGCGCTACAGCGATGATCAAGGTCAGATCACAGTTCGTGATGTCCATCTGGTTCAGCGACGCGGCCAGCAAGGTGATTCCCTGTTGAGCTTGACCCTGCAACCGGGGGAACACCGTACCGTGCGGGTGCAGCTCCGCTATCCGCCCGATGCAACCCCGCCCCAAGTGCTAACGGTGAAAACTCAAGCCCAGGGCACGGCTGGGGTGTCTCAGCCTTAGGTGCTTAGGCATCTGGCGGTAACTCTGCAAAGATAATCGGCGCTTGTTGGAGGCGTTGATAGCTGCGATAGCGGTGGCGCAACTCACGCTTTTTAAAGATGATCAGCGAGACCGCCTCCCAGAGAAAGACCCAACCACTGACGACTGCGCCTTCGACCAAGGTTGAAATCAGGATGGTTTCACCAAGTCGATCGCGAAAGAGGGTGGCGCTGCCAATCAGGCTGAAACCAGCTAGGACAAACAATAGAACGCAGCGGTTCAGACGCTGCTGTTCTTGGCTGAGCAGATAGAGGCGAAAGGCCAAGCAGTTCTGGAAACCATCACAGACTGTCTTTTCTAAGGGGCGATCGCGCGACTTCTGGGGGAGCTGGAAGCAAATTTCCAAGGGATAGCGCAGGGGAATTTCATCGGAACTTTCTTCTAGATACTGCTGTAAATAGGGATCGAGATCACGACGTTTGAAGGGAGCCGGGTCCCATTCGTTAAAAATGTCACTGTATTGATCAAGAGCGATTTCAATCACGTAGCGACCATTCGCACGGTTTTGCGAGTAGACCTGCTGAAATCCTGGCTGATTCTGCATTGCGATCGCCCAATTCCGAAGTCTGCAGCCAATCTGCTGCTATAGGATTCCCAATGGATGACGCCAATTCTCATCACGGCTTTCTAGCCTAAAGCTGTAAGGAAGTCAGGCATTTGACGATCGCTAAACTTGTCATGCAAGTCATGTGACAATTCTGAAATTGTCTTCCTGTTTGAGTGATTTGGAACCCATGCAGAGCTTCTACGTCAAGATGAGGGTCTGTTGAGTTCATATCAACCTCAATGCATTTCTCTTCTCTATTCAAAGGAGCTCTTGTCTCTACGCTCGTCCTGAGCCCAATGCTGGGTTTAATGCCTGCACAGGCAGAAATGAATAAGCCCAACAAATCATCTACTGAAACCACAAAAATCAAAACCTCTCAGCAAGCTCAGACCTCAATTCTGGATATTGCGAAGAGCAACGAAAATTTCAGCACTTTGGTAGCTGCGTTCCAAGCAGCAGGGCTTGAAGAAGTGCTAGCTAGCAACGGTCAATTTACCGTTTTTGCGCCAACTAACGAAGCATTTGCTAAGCTTCCCCAAGGCCAATTAGAAGAATTGCTCAAGCCAGAAAATAAAGCGCAACTGGTCAGTCTTTTGACCTACCATGCTGTTCCGTCAGCGATCGCTTCAACTGCAATTCAGCCAGGTACAATCACGACCGTTGAGGGTCGGAGCTTACAACTCTCGATCGCGGATAGCAAACTGAAAGTGAATGATGCAACGGTGCTTGCAACTGATATTCAAGCCAGTAATGGGGTGATTCACGTCGTTGATAGCGTAATTATTCCCATGGCTCAGTAGCCTTTCGCTTGCCCCAGATTGCGATCGCTCACCTCTTGGATTCTAGAAAAAGTCCTGTCAGCTTGCTGACAGGACTTTCATCATGGTGTGTGGTTTGAGTTGTGCTTGAAATCAGAAGCGGAAGATGGTTCTCAGATAGGGAACGTAGCTGGTTCCGCCGTTCTCAAGACCGTTCGTATTGTTGAACAGATAAATCCCAGGCCAGTCGAAATATTGTCCGTCACTTGGAACTTATAGTTCACTTCCAATCCCAACGAGCCGGTGTCTTCAGCCGACTGTTGGCTAGCACTGGTTACGTAGGGCATTTGTCCCACTGTAATCACGCCAGAATTACCCTTCGCAAACAGATCAGGGAAGGTCAGACCGACATTCCAGGTCTGAATGGTGGCACTGTCAGAACCGCCAGCGACATTCGCGAAGCCAATGCCATACGCACCCGAAATCGTGAAGTTATCGCTGACTGCCCAGCCCATCGTCAGAGCAAGGTTGTTGGTGTTGTAGTTGGCTGCACCGAAGGGGCGCTCAGCGCGGGTTGTGCCTAAATCAGTGACATAGCGATCGTTACGTAGGCTATAGGCTAATGCCGCTCGGAATTTGCGGTTATCCGTTTCAAACCGCAACTGGGTTGCCACATCCCAACCCGATTTAGCGGTGCCAACGGTTCCTTGTCCAAAGAAACCGCCCTGATCTACGCCCACTTGGTCAGCACCTCGGTTGAGGTAGCCCAACTGGAAGCTGAAGTTCGGGTTGATACGCCAGTCGAAACCAACGCCAGCCTTACCGTTACTTTCGTAGATGTTGGCAGGGCCTTTGCGAAACGTCTTGCCTTCATTCGCTCCGCTCGAGAAGGTGGCGTCGCGCATACCATACTCCTGTACGCCAACCCCTACCGTTCCAACGGTGAAGCGAACGCTGCCGGCGGGGAAAGTGTAGTAGAGCTTGTCGATGAAGAAGGTGTTGTTGGAGTTACCGCCGTAGTCAAGCACGGAACCTGGCGCTCTAAAACCTGGGGCCAACCGGTTGGTAATTGGCTCAATGTTGCGGGCGCGCAGCCTTGTTTTCAGGAGGTCTTTGCCAGTGAAGCTGGTGTCTAAGTCTAGGTCGACTTTGTTGCCGAAGGAGACAGCGCCATTGCTGTTGACCTCATTACCGTTGCTGTTGGCCAAGGCATCCAGACCAAAGATGACCTCGCCTCGGAGCTTGGTCGTGCTGGAGAATCGAGTTGCTTCCAGTTCTTTAGTGCGGGCTTCCAAGGCATCGACTCGCCCGCGCAGCGTCGCGAGTTCTGCTTGAAATTCTTCGGTGAGGCGTTTGAGGGTATCGAGATCTTCTTTGGAAGCAGCAAACTCAATTACCTTGTCGAGACAAGCGTTGAGACCTGCCGCAAATTCATAGCGACTGAGTGGTCGGGCTCCCCGGAAGGTGCGGTCGGGATAACCCACAATGCAGCCATACCGCTCGACCAAAGACTGCAGCGCTTGATAGGCCCAGTCGGTTGGTTTGACATCACTCAATTCGTTAACTGAAGTGATTTGTCCTGAGGTGATGCCATCTGGCGTCACAGCATCAATTTTTTGGAGCTGATCAAGGCTCAGTGCTTGACCAGGCGCGATCGCAAGCAGGTTGGCACCAGTGACCACTAGGCCTGCTTTGACGAAAAAATTCATGATTCCGAACTTGAATGATTGGCAAGCGGCAAAGAGTGAGGTTGGGGCGAACCTATCACTGGCGTTTTCGGCGCCGTCGTGTGCCAATTCACGTTTGTGATCTGCTATACCAACCGTGCGCTAGGCGACGACCCCAGCGCTATTCAAGTCCTAGAAAGAAAGGCTCTGCGGTGACCTGACCTAGAACCCGCACCGAGACCATCGCTGCCTGCGGTATCTTGGGGCAGCCGACGCATTGCTGTGGAAAGTCCTCTCATGCTGGTTCCGGTCATCCTCTCCGGTGGGAGTGGGAGTCGCCTCTGGCCCCTCTCTCGCGAGAGTTATCCCAAGCAATTTCATGCGCTGCTGTCTGACTATTCCTTGCTGCAAGAGACACTGCTGCGCCTAGAGGGATTACCAGGGCTGGCGTCACCGCTCCTGATCTGCAATGAGCAACATCGCTTTCTGGTGGCCGAGCATCTGCGAGCGATCGGTCAAACTGCAGCGGCGATCGTGCTGGAACCGGAAGGCCGGAATACGGCTCCTGCTGTGGCGATCGCAGCATTGCAAGCCCAGTCTCAGGGCGAGGATCCACTGCTGCTAGTCCTGCCGTCGGATCATTCGATTGCTGACCCCGCAGCCTTTCGTGCCACCGTTCAAACGGCGATCGCGCTAGCGACGGCCGGCCATTTAGTTACTTTCGGCATAGTCCCTGAAGCACCGGAAACGGGCTATGGCTACATCAAAGCGGGGTCCGATCTAGACCTAGGGGGTTTCGCGATCGATCGCTTCATCGAGAAACCGAACCTCGCCACAGCCGAGAACTACGTCGCTTCCGGCTGCTACTACTGGAACAGCGGCATGTTTCTGATTCGAGCTTCGGTCTATCTCAGTGAGCTGGCTCGCTATGCTCCCGAGATGTTCACAGCTTGCGAAGCCGCTTGGCAGAAGCGCCAGGCTGATCTGGACTTCGTCCGCCTCGATCCTGCCACCTTTGCCCAATGCCCGAGTGATTCCATTGACTACGCCGTCATGGAACACACCCAGCAGGGGGCTGTCCTGCCGCTGCAAGCAGGCTGGACGGATGTGGGTTCTTGGAGCAGCCTTTGGCAAGCCCTAGAACAGGATGGGGCGGGCAATGTCACGGTGGGTGATAGCCTGGCCCTCGACTGTCGCAATGTCTATCTGCGGTCAGAAGGTCGCCTCGTCGTGGGTGTTGGGCTAGAAGACGTAGTCGCAGTCGAAACCGATGATGCCCTGCTGATTGCCCACCGCGATCGCACCCAAACCGTTAAGCAGGTTGTAGAAGCGCTGCAGCGGGAAGCTCGCCGCGAAAGTCGCGCCCACCGCAAGATTTATCGTCCTTGGGGGCGCTATGACTCTCTCGATCTGGGCGATCGCTTCCAGGTCAAACGGATCACGGTCAATCCGGGGGCTAGCCTCTCTCTGCAGATGCACCACCATCGTGCAGAGCACTGGATCGTTGTCAAAGGTACGGCTCTCGTTACTCGCGATAACGAAGAAGTGCTGCTGACGGAAAACCAATCCACTTATATCCCCGTTGGCTGCAAACACCGCCTCAGCAACCCGGGGCGTGTCCCCCTAGAAATGATTGAGGTACAGTCCGGTAGCTACCTCGAAGAAGATGACATTGTCCGCTTTGAAGACCACTACGGTCGTAGCTGAAATTCTCCAGCATCAGCTTTACATCACTTCATGATTTAGGGTTCAGTACCCTATAATCTGGCTGGGGACCCCATCCCTAGTGTTTCCAATAACTAACAGAGACTAAATACAATGGTGCAGGAGCTATCTCGGGTTCTCAAGATTAGTGATTTCCCCGCTACGGCTCCTGCGGCCAACCCTGTTTTTTACCGGACTTACAGTCGCAAGACTGCAACGGGTCGTGAGTCTTGGCAGGAAGTCAGCGATCGCACGATTCAAGGGCTAGCGGAACTCGGCAAGCTGACCCAAGCAGAAGTCGAGCTTCTGCAGCGCTACCAAGAGAAGCAGCAATCCTTGCCCTCTGGGCGCTGGCTCTGGGTGGGGGGCACCGACTGGATTGCCAAGCCGGAAAACTACAACGGTGGCTACAACTGCACCAGTACTAATGTCATTGACTGGCGCGCCTTCGGTCTGATGATGGATCTGGCAATGATGGGCTGCGGCACCGGCGCCATCCTTGAGCCGAAATACATCAACCAACTACCCGCGATTCGTAACGAACTGCAAGTTTCTATCGTTGGCGCACTGGGTCAAACACCCGCAGAAGAGCGACAAGAGCAGACTCGCGTTGCAATCGAGGGTAATAGCGTCACGATTCGCGTTGGCGATAGCCGTGCGGGTTGGGTCAAGTCTTACCAAACGCTGCTAGAACTGAGCAGCGACGATCGCTTTACCGGCCCTGTACAAGTTGCCATTGATCTGTCAGACGTGCGTCCGGCTGGGGAACGACTGAAAGGCTTTGGCGGTGTTGCCAATCCGGTCAAACTGCCGGAACTCTACGATCGCGTCGCGCAAATCCTCAATAAAGCAGTTGGTCGTCAACTTGATTCGATCGAGTGTTGCTTGCTGATTGACCAAGCTGCTGTTGTTGTCGTTGCTGGTAATGTGCGGCGATCGGCGGGGATGCGCCAGTTCGACAGTGGCGATTTGCGCGCTGCTGGTGCAAAAGAAAATCTTTGGCAGCAGGATGAAGCCGGTAACTGGCGAATTGACCCAGAGCGTGATGCTCTGCGGATGGCAAACCACACGCGGGTTTATCACCATAAGCCGACTCGCGAAGAAGTTCTAGAGGCTGTCACCAAGCAGTTCTACAGCGGCGAAGGGGCGATTCAGTATGCTCCAGAAGCGATCGCTCGTTCTAATGCTGACTTGTTGACCACGCCAGAACTCCGTCAGGAATTCATTCAAATCTACCTAGAACTAGGTGCAGAAGAAGCCAAGAACTGGTTGAAAACCAATTGGCCAAATCAAAGCGATCGTGAGTTAAATCACCGCTTGCAACGCTATGGTCTGAACCCCTGCGTGACGGCGGATACGTGGGTACATACCGGCGAAGGTCCGCGTCAAGTCAAAGATCTGATTGGTCAGCAACACAGCACCTATATCAATGGTGAACTGTTCAGTACCACACCGGATGGTTTCTTCTGCAGCGGCATCAAGCCAGTGCTGAAAATCCAAACCCAAGAAGGCTACAGCCTGCGACCGACGGCCAATCACCGTGTTCTCAAAGTCACGGCGCAAACCCAGAAGGCGCAGTACAGCGAGTGGGTTGAAGCTGGTGATCTGCAAGCGGGCGATCGCATATTGTTGCACAACCACCGCGGTCTGCAGGCTTGGGAAGGAGTCGGTACTGAAGCGGAAGGTTGGCTGCTTGGCAACTTCATCGGTGATGGTTGCTTCAGTGTCAATGAAGCAAATTATCAGCGTCAGGGGCTGTTGCGCTTCTGGGGCGAGACCCAGGCGGAAATGGCTGAAAAGGCACTGGCATTGGGAGAAGTCGCCTCAGTAACAACGGCAGCTCATGCAGCAGTCGTTCACCCTCGGAATGGCTACAGCCAAATCAATTCCGCCAAACTCTATCAATTGGCAACAAGCTTTGGCCTTAAGCAAGGGCTGAAGACGATTACGCCAGCGATCGAGCAGGCGAGTTACGCCTTCTATCAAGGTTTTCTGCGCGGTCTGTTTGATGCCGATGGCTCTGTCCAAGGCAGTCAGGAAAAAGGCGTGAGCGTGCGCCTTGCCCAAAGTGATTTAGGGCTACTGGAAGCGGTACAACGAATGCTGCTACGTCTGGGCATTGCGTCAACGATCTATCAAGAGCGACGTCCTGCTGGTGAGCGACTGTTGCCCGATTCACAACGTCAACCGAAGGCTTATTTCTGCAAAGCTCAGCATGAATTAGCGATCGCTAATGATAACTTGCAGATCTTTGCAGAGTTGATTGGCTTCTTGGATGAGGCAAAGCAAGAGAAGCTGACTGAGCTTCTGGGCGCTTACAAACGTCAACCCAATCGGGAGCGGTTTACTGCAACGGTTGTTAGCCTCGAAGCAGATGGCGTTGAAACGGTTTATGACTGCACGGTTCCTGGGCCTGCCCGCTTTGATGCCAATGGGCTCGTTGCTCACAACTGTGGTGAAATTTTGGGTGCAGATTTCCACTGCAATTTGGCGGAAGTTCACCTCAATCAAATTGATCCACAAGATACGAAAACGCAAGAAGATGCTTTCCGCGCTGGTGCCATTTCAGTGGCAGCCCTGCTAAATCATCAGTTCTCAGAAGAACGCTATCAATTCAGTCGAGAAGTTGACCCGATTGTTGGCGTTTCCTTTACGGGCCTGTTCGATTTCTTTGTCCATGCCTTTGGTACGCCGTGGCTGGAGTGGTGGACGGAAGGTCGTCCAGAAACAGAACAAGGCTTGGAGTTTAAGCGTCAAGAAGCGGCTTATCTCAACCGCTGGCGGGATGTGGTGCATGCAGCTGTTTGGGACTATTGCGATCGCCATGATCTGCGTCGTCCCAATCGCTGCACTACTGTTCAACCAACTGGCACGAAATCTTTGCTGACAGGTGCTTCACCCGGTTGGCATCCCCCCAAAGCGCAGCGGTTCCTGCGTCGGATTACCTTCCGTAAAAATGACCCAGTAGCGATGGCCTGCTTGGATTACGGCTATAGCATTGTGCCGTCCCAGTCCGACAAGGATGAAAATGGCAACTTGCTCAATGATCCCTTTGATCCGCGCTGTGCCGAATGGTTGGTGGAAATTCCAACGGAAGTAAGCTGGGCGAATCTACCCGGTGCTGATCAAGTCGATATCAGTCAGTTCTCGGCACTGGCGCAATTCGATTTCTACATGCAGGTGCAAACGCACTACACCACCCACAACACCAGTGCCACGATTGAGTTTCGGGAGCCGGAAATCCAGCCCCTTGCCGATCGCATTTATGAGGCGATCGCGAATAATCAGGGCTATATGTCGGCGGCACTGTTGGCACGCTTTGATGCCAATGCCACTTTCCCACGCTTGCCCTTTGAACCAATCGATAAAGCTACCTACGAGCGCCTAGAAGCAGAAGTGGTGCAGCGTCGTCGCACCGATGACTTCTTGGCTGCACTGCGGCTCTACGATTCTGGCTTCCAAGTGGAAGCAGGACCGGCAGGTTGTGACTCGGATAAGTGCATGATGCCCAGAGCAAAAACCGAATTAGAGAACTCGTGCTCAGGTAAGCATTTCTGCTGAAAAAAGAAGCCCTCTTCAGTCTTTGAAGAGGGCTTCTTAGGCATTCAAGGGAAAATCAGTGAATGAGAAAGAGGTCTAAGACAACTCTTTGACAGCTCCGACGAGTTGGGAAATGACTTCCCGAGCACTGCCAAACAGCATCACCGTGCGATCGCCGTAGAAGAGTGGATTATCGATGCCGGCATAGCCATTCGCCATACTGCGCTTAATTACAATCGTTTGGCGAGCACGATCGACATCCAAAATCGGCATACCGTAAATCGGGCTGCTGTTATCGAGGCGAGCGGCAGGATTGACGACATCATTGGCGCCAATCACCAGTGCAACATCTGTATGTTCAAACTCGGAGTTGATCGACTCGAGGTCGTAGAGCTGACCGTAGGGGACATTGGCTTCCGCCAACAACACATTCATGTGACCGGGCATCCGACCCGCTACGGGGTGAATGGCATATTTCACCTCAACGCCTAGCCGTTGGAGATGCTCCGCCAACCCACGCACTGTATGTTGGGCCTGAGCAACCGCCATGCCGTAGCCCGGTACAATCACGACCGATCGGGCGTAGCCCAGCAGCATTGCTCCCTCATCAGAATCGATCTGGCGAGCATTGCGATCGCCCGCTGCTGACGTTCCCCCATCAGCCTGACCACCAGCAGCAACCAAACCTGAAAACAGGACATTGGTTAGTGATCGGTTCATGGCTTTGCACATGATCACCGTCAGGATCAGTCCTGAGGCGCCGACCAGCGCGCCAGCAATGATCAGGAGGTTGTTGTTAACTGCAAAGCCTGCTGCACTGGCGGCCAAACCTGACAGAGAGTTCAACAGTGCAATCACCACTGGCATATCGCCACCCCCGACCGGCGCGACGAAGAAGAGCCCCAGCAATAGTGTTGCGATCACTAGAGCAGTCAGCACCGCCAAAGCGGTCGGGGCTTGAGGCGCGACCAAGAAGAGGACTGCACCGCTGACAAAACCCAGCAGCAAGAGCAAGCTCCAGAGTCGATGACTGGGCAAGGTCAGGGGTTGACCGCTGATCAAGCCCTGGAGTTTGGCGAAAGCAACAAGACTGCCACTGAGGGTGACGCCGCCAATCAACAGGCCCAACAGCAGTGCAATTAGGGTCGGCAGCTGTTGTGTTGCTGCCAAGGGCACCTGGGAGAGTCGCAAGTACTCCGCGATCGCCACGAGTGCGGAAGCTGCGCCCCCCAACCCATTGAGGAGGGCCACCATCTGGGGCATGGCCGTCATCACCACTCTCTGGGCGGACACAATGCCGGCAATGCTGCCCAGCCCCACGGCGAGAAGGGGCAACCACGGATCTTGGAGGTCAGGATGGAAAGCGGTGCCCAGCACCGCCAAACCCATGCCCGCAGCACCCAAATAGTTGCCTCGGCGAGCGGTGGCAGGATGGCCCAGTTGCTTCAAACCGAGAAAGAAAAAGATAGTTGCAGCGAGATAGCTGCTCTGAACCCAGATCTCGCGCATCACTTCGTCTCCCGTGCTTTGAACATCGCCAACATGCGATCGGTTACCCAAAAGCCACCCACCACATTCACCGTGGCCAGAATGGCAGCCGTAAACGCGAGTCCTTTCAGGAGCGGTGGCCCCTCACCACCCAAGAGTGTCAGGGCACCCAGCAGGACAATGCCAGAAATCGCATTCGCCCCCGACATCAGCGGGGTATGTAGCGTTGGCGGCACTTTATTAATGACTTCTAAGCCTGCAAAACTCGCCAAGGTGAAGACAAAGAGTGCAGCGAACCAATTGGTGATGCTCATACAGCCTCCGGCACAGGCAGGGGTTTAGGTTGGGGCGGGAAGCGACGCTCACCGGCGGTCACAACACAGCAGCCGGCGATGATTTCATCGTCCAAGGGCAACCGCAGCTCACCTTCGTGGCAGAGGAGCGGTAGCAGAGCCAGCAAATTGCGCCCGAACAGGAAGCTGGCATCGTGGGGGAGCCCAGCAGCGATCGCAGTGGGACCCAGTACCTTGACGCCATCGATATCAACTTCGCGGCCCGCGCAGGTCAGTTCGCAGTTGCCACCCCGTTCTGCGGCAGCATCGACAATGACCGTGCCTGGCTGTAGCTGGGCCACCATCTCGGCGGAGATGAGGCAAGGAGCCGGCTTACCCGGAACTTGTGCCGTCGTCACAATCAAATCGGCCTGTTGGAGATGGGGCAAAAGCCCCGCCCGCAAGCGCGCCATGCTGTCTTCGTTGAGCTGTTTAGCGTAGCCCCCGCTAGCCTCAGCAGACTCGCTCAGGTCCACATCGATGAACTTGGCACCTAAGCTTTGAACCTCTTCGCCAGCGGTCTTGCGTACATCAAAGGCGCTGACGACCGCCCCAAGGCGACGGGCCGTGGCGATCGCCTGCAGTCCAGCTACTCCAGCTCCCAAGACCAGCACCTTGGCGGGCGGAATTGTACCCGCAGCCGTAGTCAGCATCGGTAGATAGCGCCCTAGGGCCGTGGCTCCCAGCAGGACGCTGCGATAGCCAATAATGCTGGCCTGAGAGGATAAGACATCCATCGCTTGGGCACGACTAATGCGAGGAATCAGTTCCAAGCTAAGCGCCGAGACACCCTGCGCCGCGAGGCGATCGAGGCTGTCTGTCTGGGACCAAGGATCGAGCAAACCAATCAGGCAAGCTCCCGATCGCAGCCAATTGAGGGGCGTGGCTTGTTCGCTGCGCCAAGGGCCTATCGAGAGCACCAGATCAGCTTGTCGCCACAGTTGCTCTTCCTGATCACTGACTTCCGCTCCCGCCTCTTGATAGTCGCGATCGCTGAGTCCTAACGGCTGGCCGGCGCCACTTTGAACGGAGATCGTCCCGCCAGTTAGTTGTTTTAAGCGTGCAAGCTGGGAGGGCAGCATAGCGACACGGCGCTCTTGCAGCCCTGGCTCGCAGGGAATCAAAATCTTCATTACGGTTTGCTGACGGGACCCCGCCGCGTTGTCGAAACAGCCTTCTGCTGGGCAGTTGACCGGTGATCGCATCCTAGGAGCGGCTTTTGGCGGGATTCGCAATTTTCAAGATGCTTTCGGGATTCCAGACAAGGAAGCGTAACAATTCAGGAACCGTAATTCTGGCAAGCTCGTCATAATAATCGTGTTTGCCCACCCCCAATCCGCTATGGCTCGTTCTCGTCTCTTTCCTGTTGCTGCCGCGATCGCCTGTGCAACAGGTCTGGCAGCCGTTGCTGTGCCGCCGGCATTGGCACAAGGTCTGCCGGGTCTGACCCTGCGCTGGAATGGCAACGAGGGCGGCTTTCGCGAACTGAAGTATTTTCTGAACAATGGCACCGTGGGGGCGCTCGATCGCTATACCCTCGCGATTCCCGGACGCGATGTTGAGCAAGCGATCCAACAGCTGACGGTGACCTACCCGACCTACTACACCGGTAGCTTCAGCGACGACAAAGTTTCCCTGCGCATCTGCCGGTTGGGCAATGTCCTCTCGCGAACCCGGTGTGATGAAGTGGTGCCGCTCAGCGATCGCGACATCGACCGCGATAATGGCCGCATTGACTTCTATCCGCAAACACCGATTCCCGCAGGCACAACCCTGGGCGTTGTCTTTGAAGGCGTGATCAACCCGAATAACCCTGGCATGTTCCAGTTCAATGCCTCGGCGCTGTCGCCGGGTGACTTGCCGATCAGTCGTTATCTGGGCAGCTGGGTCCTCACCATCGACCTCCGCAACAACTAGAGACAGATGCTACGATTAAAAATTGTGATTTTTGAACCGGCAAAGTTATGACTAAGCGCACCCTCGAAGGAACGAACCGGAAGCGGAAGCGCACTTCTGGCTTTCGGGCGCGGATGCGCTCCGCCACCGGCCGTCGCGTGATCAAGGCTCGTCGCAGCAAAGGTCGGGCTCGCCTCGCTGTCTAGGTCCCTTGGCGCTGCCTCGTTGCCATCGACTGCGACAACGCGATCGCTTCCCAGCACTGTATCGAGGGGGTCGAAAACTTTCGACGCCCTCACTTTTGTTGCGCTGGTTGCCCCAAGCGGAAATAGAGTCCGTCAACGAAAGTCGATTTGCGATTGTTATCAGTCTCAAAGTTCACAAGCGAGCGGTGCGCCGCAATCGCCTACGACGGAGGCTGCAAGCGGCTTTGCTGCGGCTGCGCGATCGCCTGCGACCTGGCTTTGATGGCCTGCTCACGGTCAAGCCAGGCCTTGACCTCGACACCAGCACGAGTCAGTTTTTGCAAGAATTAGAAGACCTTTTAACTCGGGCGGAGATCATCCATGGCCGTCAATGAAGAAGTGTTCTACGAGGGTGGACCCCACAAGGGCGACCTGATCCTGAATGTGCTGATTGGGCTGACACTCGTGGGTCTACCCTTGGCCGTCGGCGCGATCGTGCGGGCGCTGTGGCTGCGGTTTCGGATCACTAACCGCCGGATCACAGTCACGGGTGGCTGGCAAGGGCGCGAACGCAGTGAGATTATCTACTCCGAAATTGCTGATTTGGTCAGCATCCCCCGCGGGCTGGGCTTCTGGGGCGATATCTGCCTGATTCTCAAGGATCGCTCTCGCCTCGAAATGCGATCGGTGCCCAACTACCGCGCCGTTGTCGAATTTATCAAGACCCAGATGGCTGAAAAACAGGCGAAAGCAACGACTGCTGCCTAGTTTTAGACATTCAGCCCTCCTGAGAGTTAACCTGCCAGCCCTCGATCGCTCAGGTCTGATTGGATTACCAGCAACACCTGTCGGGACGAGGGTTTTGGCTATTGGAGCTTCCTTTATATTGTCGAAAGCCAACAAGGGGCGCGGCAATTTCCAGTAGATTGGAAAGCGGTGTCTCCCATTTGCGTCTGACCCCGGGGCCTACATGGATTTCGGAATCGGTTTTCTTTCGAGCAACGTGATGTTGCCGATCCTAGACTTCTTCTACGGATTGGTGCCTAGCTACGGTCTGGCAATTATTGCCCTGACCTTGGTGATTCGGATCGCGCTTTATCCCCTCAGTGCCGGTGCGATTCGCAACGCGCGCCGCATGCGGATTGCCAACCCTGTCATGCAGAAGCGGCAACAGGAAATTCGGGAGCGCTATGCCAATGACCCCAGCAAGCTCCAGGAAGAAACCGCCAAGTTATTTAAGGAATTTGGTAACCCGCTAGCGGGTTGCTTCCCCTTATTGCTGCAAATGCCGCTGCTGTTTGCGCTGTTTGCCACCCTACGGGGATCGCCCTTCGCGGACATCAATTACACCGTCAACTTGCAGGTTCTGCCCTCGGAGCAGATTGCCCAAGTTCAGCCCCGCGCTTTTTCGACCAAGCCCCAAAACGTCTTTGTGGCGGATGGGGTCCACTACCGCGTTGCAGCCGTCCTGCCAGCTGGCACCCAGCTCGGGGTAGGCGATCGCTCGGCGGTAACTTTCCAAGGGACCAAGGGAGAGTCGTTTGAATCCTTAGTGGGCGATCGCGCGGCTGACTTAAAGCCAACTTGGAGTGTGACCAAGGGTAGCGAGCACATTCGTGTCGGTGAAGACGGGGTTGTCGAAGCCGTTTCGCCTGGTGATGCGACCCTGCAAGTCACCATTCCGGGCATCGCTGCTAACAATGGCTTCCTGTTCATCAAAGCCTTGGGCGAAGTCGGCATCCAGAGCGAAGACGGCATTAACTGGGATGTCTTGGGTCTTGTGTTGGCCTTTGGTGTCAGCCTCTACGTGAGCCAACAGCTCTCTTCGCAAGGTGCCGCCCCCAATCCTCAGCAAGATCAGGTCAACAAGATCACGCCGGTGCTGTTCTCGGGCATGTTCCTGTTCTTCCCGCTACCGGCTGGGGTTTTGATGTACATGGTGATCGCCAACATCTTCCAGACCTTGCAGACCTTTATCCTGATGCGGGAACCCCTGCCGGAAAACCTACAAAAGCTGGTGACTGAAGGGGCTGGTGCTGCTGGTGGTAGCGGTCTGAGTGCAGCTACGGCGAAAAACCAGACCATCGACACGACGGCGGAACGGTTGCCCTTTGAGCCGGGCGGCAATCGCAAGAAGAAAAACGGATGACCCACGAGCTCGCGCTGAATCAAGGACAAGCTTGGCTAACTGAAACACTGCAACTGATGGGATGTCCGGTTGCAGTCTCGGCCGAATTGCGGACAGAGGCAGTTCGGCCCGACCCCGAAGGCTGGTTGGAGCTGGATCCGGAAGGTGAGCTCTTGCCAGAGCGAGCAGCCGCCTTAATTGGCGATCGCGGGGTAGCGATCGATGCCTTGCAGTTCTTGGCTAACCTGGCTCTCAATCAGCATCGAGCAGCGGACGATCACCTCCATTTCACCTTGGAGCTGGGGGGCTACCGGCAGCAACGTCGGCAACTCTTGAGTCAAATCGCTATCCAAGTAGCCGATCGTGTCTTGAGTTCTGGGGAACCAGAAAAGCTGGAGGACTATTCCTCCGCCGATCGCCGAGTGCTGCATGAGCTGTTTGAGGCTTATCCTCACCTGCAGGCCGTGAGTGAAGGGCGGGAACCCCATCGATCGCTGCTGATCAGCCGTCGCGCTGAGGAATAACCATGGCCCGATCGCTACTTCGCGCCTTCCCAATTCAGCAACTACTCCAGCAACCCCAGCAAACCCGCAGCTGGGAACTAGCAGAGCCAGTTGAAGGCTTTGAGAGTCTGACACCAGTGCAGGGTGAGTTAACGGTGCGCCACGGCCATAGCTTCTTGGAAGTGACTGCTACCGCTGAGACGATCGTCAATCTCACCTGCGATCGCTGCCTCTGGCTGCTACAACCACCGCCTCCAAGTCAATACGCGGGAGCTAATCTGGCTACGGGGTGAAACGCCCGAGTTGATGGAATGGGAGCCAGAGGACGAACTAAAGGAGAGCTTGCCGCCGGACGGCAGTTTTGATCCGCAGCAATGGCTCTACGAGCAGCTGTGCTTAGCCCTGCCGCTGCGTAATGTCTGCGCTGAAGATTGTCCTGGCCCTGCGCAACCTGAATCGGAGTCCCCGCCCAGCGTCGTTGACGATCGCTGGTTGGCACTGGCCAAACTGCGTGATCGCCTCGGAGAATGAACTCTTTTCAAGCAGAACTCGGCCTCCTGTTGCGGGCGCGCTATCCCGTGCTCTATCTCGCCACCACTGAAGAGGAGCGGGCTGAAGCTGCGATCGCGGCGGTCGCTAAAAGTCAGGGCGATCGGGCAGTTTACTGCTGGGATTTTGTCGAGGGCTACCAAGGCACAGCCAACAGTGAAGGCTTTGGTAAGCGCAATCCGCTACAGGCTCTGGAATATCTCGATCAGTTACCGGCGACTGCTCCAGCACTGGTCATTCTGCGTGACTTCCATCGCTTCTTGGAAGATGCCGCCGTCTCGCGCAAGCTGCGCAACCTAGCGCGACGTCTCAAATCCCAGCCGAAAAACTTGTTGATCCTCAGCAGTCGCTTGGCGATTCCCGACGACCTAGCTGAGGTGATCACCGTCGTCGAGTTCCCGCTGCCGACGGCAACCGAAATTCGGGTCGAGCTGCAGCGGCTGCTGCAAGCCACCGGTCAGCGCTTCTCCGAAGCAAATTTAGATGCAGTAGTGCGCAGCTGCCAAGGACTGTCTCTAGAACGGATTCGCCGCGTTATTGCCCGCGCGATCGCCAAGCATGGCGAGCTGAATAGCGAAGATTTCGATCTGATTCTGGAAGAAAAACGCCAGACGATCCGCCAGACCCAAATCCTTGACTTCATTCCGGCCCACGAGCAGATGTCGGACATTGGCGGCTTGGATCTGCTCAAGGAATGGCTGCTACGCCGTGGTGGTGCGTTCTCCGAGGCCGCCCGTCGCTACGGCTTGCCCCACCCGCGCGGACTGTTGCTGGCCGGAATTCAGGGCACTGGCAAGTCCCTGACTGCCAAAGCGATCGCTCACTATTGGCATCTGCCCTTGCTGCGGTTGGACGTTGGGCGCTTGTTTGCGGGTCTGGTGGGGGAATCCGAGGCTCGTACCCGCCAGATGATTCAAATTGCTGAGGCTTTATCGCCCTGCGTGCTCTGGATCGATGAAATTGACAAAGCCTTCGCCGGGTTGGATGGACGCGGCGATAGCGGCACTGCCAATCGTGTTTTTGGCACGGTCTTGACTTGGATGGCCGAGAAGCAAAGCGCCGTCTTCGTGGTGGCGACTGCGAATAATGTCACCAGCTTGCCACCAGAGCTGCTGCGCAAGGGCCGCTTCGATGAAATCTTCTTTGTCGGGCTGCCAAATCAAGAGGAACGCCGCGCCATTTTTGAAGTCCATCTCAATCGGCTCCGTCCTTCAAGCCTACGCAACTATGACCTAGAGCGGCTGGCAGCGGCCACGCCTGGCTTTTCGGGGGCTGAAATTGAACAAGCGCTGATTGAAGCGATGCACCTTGGCTTTAGCCAAAGTCGCGACTTTAACACTGATGATGTGATTGATGCGATCGGACAGTTGGTGCCCTTAGCGCGGACGGCCCAGCAACAAATCCAGCAGCTTCAGGAATGGGCAGCATTAGGTCGGGTCCGACCAGCTTCCAACGCGATGTTGCCGCGCCCCGAGGGTCTCTAGGGCGCGGTCTGCAAGAAAGATTGGGGTTGCTCAAGGCAATCTAAGTTGGATTGACAGTCCGAATGCTTCAGACAGACGCGATCGCTACTGCTCGCACAGTCTTCAGGAACGGCACGAGCAGATCACAATCACAACAAAACTAAGCCGCGATCGCCGTTTCTGGGGCGTGACGTTCTGCCTGCTCCAAGTAGGCTTGGAGTTGCGCTTCAATCTGGTTGCGGACGATCTCGCGGTACTCCATGAAGTGCTCATTATGGGCACAGACAGCGATGTACTGTTCTGCCACTGCTGGATTGCGACGCAGAATGCTGAACAGGTGATGCCAGAACAGCCAGCGGGTTTTGCGAACCACGCCTTGACGCCAGCAGACTAGTAATAGTGCCCGCACGACCACCCATTCCGGCCACTGAAACTTGGGTTGTACCCGAGGCGCGCCCAGCTTGAGGAAGTATCGATAAACCCGATTCAGGTATTGCACCGGCTCGTAGAGCTTCCCGAAGGCATCAATATATTCACGAGCAATATCTTCGACCGGACGGGTGGGCACAAAGTTCATCAACGTTGTCTGGTTGATGTTGGCATCCGGTAGCCGTAGACGACCTTCTTTTTCCAGACGATGCCAGAGCGCCGTATTGGGGAGTGCTTGCAGCATGGCAAAGGTGGTCGTGGGAATGCCCGTCACTTCGGCAAAATCGACGATGCGCTGACCTGCACCCGGTTTCTCGCCATCGAAGCCGATGATGAAGCCAGCAATCACTCGCAGGCCCGATCGCGTCACCTTATCGATCGACTCCAGTAGCGGCGATCGCGTGTTTTGAAACTTCTTGGTCAGCTGCAGACTGTCGGTGTCAGGTGTTTCGATACCCATAAACACCGCCGCGAAGTTGCAGTCGAGCATCAACTCGATCAGCTCATCGTCATCAGCCAAGTCCAGGGACGCTTCCGTATCAAAGCGGAAGGGGTAGCCACGCTCGGACTGCCAAACTTTCAGGTCTTGCAGCAACCGTTTGACATTGCGCTTATTACCAATGAAGTTGTCATCGACCATAAACACGCCGCCGCGCCAGCCAAGGTCATAGAGCGCCTGCAGTTCTGCCAGCAGTTGCTGTGGCTCCTTGGTGCGGGGTTTGCGACCGTAGAGCACGATGATGTCGCAGAACTCGCACTGGAACGGGCAACCCCGCGAGAACTGCACCGACATCGAGTCGTAGGCACTGCGCTCTAGCAGGTCGTAGCGCGGAATCGGCGTGGTCGTCACATCCGGTTTTTCGCCATTGGAGCTAAAGCGACCCTGAGTCTCGCCTCGTTCCAAGGCTTCAACAAACATCGGCAGCGTGATTTCGCCCTCGTCAAGGATCAGGAAGTCAACGCCAGCTGCTTCCATTTCCTCGGGCACTGAGGTGGGGTAGGGGCCTCCAACAGCAACGCGCTTGCCATGCTGCTTCGCAAGGGAAATCTGATCGACCATGTCCTCTTTCTGGACAATCATGGCCGACAAAATCACAATGTCGGCCCAAGCCCACTCTTCTTCAGTGACGGCGCGGATATTGCGGTCAACCAACTTAAATTCCCATTCCTGCGGCAGGATGGCGGCGACAGTCACCAACCCCAGCGGCGGTAACAACACTTTCCGATTGACGAGTTCCAGAATTTTTTCGTAGGACCAGAACGTTTTGGGAAAGCGAGGATAAATCAGTAAAGCGCGCATGGTAGCAGATGGGCGGGGTGCCCTTAGTCTTTCACAACTTTTGCGAAAGTGTAGACTCCGCTGTCAGTCATTCATCTGGCTGCGATCGCATCTGGGTGTTCGCTAGAGCACAAACAGCCTGTCTCGCTACACCCCTTGGCAAACCTGTGTTAATGATCAAACTCAAGCACTTCACCGAGAACTCATGTCAGCGGAAAAACCTTGTCAGCACTGCGGTCGCACCAGTACCAATGGCAAAAAATGCAAGGGAAAGTGTGTCGGTGACAGTGACTATTAAAGTTACTGGTGCACCATCAAGAATCAATTACTAGAACAGCGATCGCAATCAGCCAGGCATTGCGCGAGATTGTCTAGCCTTGATCTCAACTAAAGACTTTAATCTTTTCTTTAGCTTTTAGGATTACAGGTAGTCGCAATGCGATAGTGCAGGTCCCCAGCCTGCGATTGCTGATCATCCACGAAGAAGACACCGCGAGCCATGGCGGCCAGCCGCCGAAGCTCTGACAAACAGAGGCACAGGTTAGGCTGAAAAGGCTCTTGGCGATCGCCCGTTCTCCCTTGCACCTCTATGGCTGTTGCTTCACTGTCCTGCCCAGAATTGTTGGCACCTGCGGGCGACTGGGACTGTCTGCGAGCTGCGATTGAAAATGGGGCGGATGCCGTCTACTTCGGCCTCGATCGCTTTAATGCACGGATGCGAGCCCACAACTTTACCGAGGCGGATCTACCAAAAGTGGTGGCGACGCTTCACCAACGGGGGCTCAAAGCTTATGTCACCCTCAATACCCTGATCTTCCCGCAGGAACTCCCTGCTGCTGAGCAATACCTGCGATCGATCATCAGTGCCGGCGTCGATGCCGCGATCGTGCAGGACGTGGGGTTGTGTCGGCTGATTCGGCACCTCTCGCCGACCTTCCCGATCCACGCCTCCACTCAAATGACGATCAGTAGCGCAGCAGGTGTGGCTTTTGCCCACGATCTGGGCTGTCAACTTGTGGTGTTAGCGCGGGAAAATTCTCTTGCCGAAATCCAAAAAATTCGCCAACAAACGACGGTTCTGAACAAAGCGTTGCCGCTGGAGGTCTTTGTCCACGGCGCATTGTGCGTGGCTTACAGCGGCGCTTGCCTCACCTCCGAAGCCTTGGGTGGGCGATCGGCCAATCGCGGCGAATGTGCCCAAGCTTGCCGCATGAGCTACGACCTGATTGCTGATGGTCAGACGATTGACCTAGGCGATCGCCAGTACTTGCTCAGTCCCCAAGATTTGATGGGCATTGAACTGTTGCCGGAACTGATCGCAGCTGGCGTCTGCAGTCTCAAAATCGAAGGTCGGCTCAAGGCACCCGAGTATGTGGCTAGTGTGACCCGCCGCTATCGCGAGGCGATTGATCGCGCTTGGTTGGGACAAAGCACAGAACTACCTCCCAGCGATCGCTATGAACTAGAGATGGCCTTTTCGCGGGGCCTCTCCTCTGGCTGGTTGCAGGGCATTGATAATCAAGCGTTAGTTCAAGGTCGCTACGCCAAAAAGCGAGGTGTTGATCTAGGGAGCGTCTTGGCAGTCGATCGCCGGGGCATTCAGGTCGAGCCGCTAGTGCCGATTCAGGCTGGAGATGGCTTGCTAATTGAAACCGAGCGGGGCGATCGCGGCGGCCGTGTCTATCAGGTGGAACCGATCGCAGGTCAACGTCTGCGCCTTTGTTTCAGCCGCGATTTTGATCTGCGAGCCGTGCAAGTGGGCGATCGCCTCTGGAAAACCAGTGATCCTGCTCTCGAAAAAGAACTGCGCCAAAGTTTTAGTGCGGAGCAACCCCGCTGGAAGCAGCCGGTGGATCTAACAGTGCAGGGTGCGATCGATCAGCCCTTAGTTGTGATTGCTGGCGATCGCCAAGGTCGTCAAGTCTCGGTGCAATCCGAACAAGTTTTGCAGGCCGCGACTCAGCATCCCCTCGATCGCGATCGCCTCGCGGCCCAGTTGGGACGGTTGGGAAACACTGCCTTTGAGTTAGGGTCCCTCGAAAATCAGCTGCCGGATGGCTTGATTCTGCCGATTAGTGAACTGAATCGCCTACGTCGGCAGTGGGTGAGTGCGTTGGAAGCGCTGCGATCGCAGCCGAATCATTGGCCGCTGAGTGCCACAGCGAAGCTGGCTGACCTCTTGCCCAAGCGATCGGCAACCCAACCGCGAACGCCGGAACTCACGGTGCTGGTTCGAGACTTGCCGCAACTGGAAGCCGCGATCGCTACTCAGGCGGTGCGACTCTATTGTGAATTTGAAGACCCCCGCCGCTACCGCGAAGCGGTCCAAGTCTTCCGGCAAGCCCAGCGATTAGAACAAACGATTTGGCTAGCGCCACCGCGCATTTACAAGCCAGGCGAAACTTGGATTTTGGAGCAGGTGCGACGGGCAGAGCCAGATGGTTTTCTGGTGCGCAACTACGATCATCTGGCTGCTTTTCAGGGCGATCGCTGTGTGGGCGATTTCTCCTTGAATGTCGCTAATCCTCTAACCGCGGCCCATTGGGTGGAGCAGGCCGGACTAGAGTGGCTGACGGCTTCCTACGACCTCAATGCTCAACAACTGTTGGATTTATTGGCGCAGACGCCGACCAATTGGCTGGAAGTGACGATTCATCAGCATATGCCGCTGTTCCACATGGAACACTGTGTGTTTTGCGCATTCCTCAGTGATGGTCATGACTTTCGCGATTGTGGTCGCCCCTGTGAGCAGCAAGAAGTGCGGCTACGCGATCGCGTTGGCGTAGAGCACATCCTCAAGGCCGATGCCGGCTGCCGCAACACGCTTTATAACGGCACGGCGCAAACTGGTGCCGAATTTGTTCCTGCTTTGCAGAGCCAAGGGCTTTTCCGTTTTCGCATCGATTGCTTACAGGAGTCACCTGCTCAGGTCACACAACTCTGCGATCGCTATTGGCAGCTCTTGCGAGGGCAATGCAGCGGCGAACAACTCTGGCGTGAGTTGAAGTTGATGCGTCAACTCGGTGTGACTCGCGGCACCCTCACGACCGTGATCCGTTAGTGCCTGTTCGATCAGTCTTGACAGAGGCAGGATGACTCGCTTCCCTCAAAAGGTCCTTCCTCTTAGCTACTCATGCCTTCTGAACCTCCCCTTGCTGGCCGCCGACTACGGCGGCTGTGGATTAAGCGCAATCTGATCAGCATGATTTGTGGACTAGCGCTTGGTAG
This sequence comes from Synechococcus elongatus PCC 6301, assembly GCF_000010065.1. NCBI lineage: Bacteria > Bacillati > Cyanobacteriota > Cyanophyceae > Synechococcales > Synechococcaceae > Synechococcus > Synechococcus elongatus. Next base: position 93,331 of record NC_006576.1, read on the forward strand.
CGCTTGGGGAGTTGGTAGCCTACTGGTTCGCGGATCTTTTGTGCCGTTTGGACTGATGTTGCTGTACTTGGGCGTTTGTCAGTACGGCCTCGGTGCCATTCTCTGCCTCGTGCTCGGGGTGATTTTGGAGAGCGCTCTCCTGTTTGGGGGAGTCGTAGGCTGGGCACAACAAAGACTGCTGCGAGGCTGGATTACCAGCCCTAAAATCTGGGTCGGTAGCGCCATCCTCGGTTGGGGCGTTTTCACCGTCGCGATCTTCAATTTTCTCGTCTCATTCTCCTATTCACCCGGTGGCGCGATCGCCAGTGGCTTGATTGCGATCGCAGCGGCTAGCGGTATGGGCTATGTGCAATCTCGGCACTTGGAGAGTGCGATCGCTGCGTCCGGTCGCTGGTTTCGTCTGCACGTTGTCATGAGTGTGGTTGCGATCGTTGCCATCAGCACAACTGAATTGCTCGGCCGTCCGCTGGGACTCAGCTTTTTAGGATCAAGCCTCCTGCTGGTCCTCGCAGTCCCCATCTATACGCTGCTGACGGCTTCCCTACTGGCTGAATTGACAGCTCAGACCGAAACCGCTGTGCTGGATCTAGCGGAATAGGGGCAGACCCGTTCACCTGAGACTGGTTCAGACATAGCCATGCTCTGTCAAGAACTCTAGGCTGATATCGGACTGGGGGGTGGGATGACCCGAATGACGCAGCAGCCGTTCCACATACTTACCGAGTATGTCGCCCTCAAGGTTGACGCGAACGCCGGCTTGCAGGCGTCTCAGAGTCGTCTCCTGATAGGTGTGGGGAATCACCGCCACGGTAAACCAATGCCCTTCGCGATCGCAGTCCGCGATCGTCAAACTGATGCCATTGACAGCGATACTGCCTTTCTCGACGAGATAGCGCTGCAGTGAACCGGCTGGTACTCCAAATTTCAGCAGCCAAGATTGTTCAGTAGCTTCAGCACTGATCAGCCAGCCGACGCCATCGACGTGACCCGTGACAAAGTGCCCGCCGACTTTACCGCCTGCCCGCAAGGAGCTTTCGAGGTTGACCAAACTGCCGGGGGGCAAATCCCCCAAGGTCGACCGCTGGAGCGTTTCCGGTGAAACATCCGCCAAGAACCCATTACCGAGGCATTGAGTTGCCGTCAGACAAATGCCATCGACAGCAATACTGTCGCCGATCGCTAGATCCTGCAAAATCGACTGTGTGTCGCCAGCAACGCAGTGGATTCGAACTGATCCCTCCAGAACCGTCAGTTCCCCGAGCGCTTGCACTAACCCTGTAAACATGACAATTTCCGCATGCCGCTTCTGAGTCTGATCTTCGCTTGGACCAGAACCCTTTAAGCAAGCGATCGCACCCATTGCATCTGCTGCGGCAGACAAACTCGTTGCAAATCGTAGTGATTCTGGGCAAAGAGTCGCGCTTTTTTGCCGAGCTTGGCCCGCGCTGATGGGCTAGCTAGTAACTCACTCACTGTTGCTGCTAATCCCGCTGGATCAAAGAAATTAACCAGTCGGCCCGTCTCACCGTCACTGATCACCTCGCGAACGGGTGCTGTGTCACTGGCCACGATCGCACAGCCACAGCTCATCGCCTCGATCAAGCTCCACGACAGCACGAATGGATAAGTCAAATAGACATGAACGCTGGAGACCTGGAGGAGTGACAGGAAAGCGTTGTAAGGAATTTTGCCAACGAAATGGACACGGCTGAGGTCAAGGCGATCCGCGACTTCTTTGAGGAAAATCTGTTTCCAAGTTCCTGCGGGTGGCCGTGCGCCATAGCTGACATCATCACCCCCAACCAAGATGACGCGTGCCTTCGGACGTTGCTGCAAAATCTCAGGAAGTGATCGCATAAAAATGTGATAGCCGCGATAGGGCTCAAGGTTGCGATTGACGAAGGTAATCACTTCATCATTCCGCCCTAACTTCAGTTGATTATTGAGGGTAATGGTAGCGCTAGGATTAGGCGCGATCGCTTCAGTATCAATCCCATCGTGCACCACTGTAATTTTGGAGCGCAGCGGTTCTGGGAACTGGTCGGCCTGCCAGTGCGTTGGCGCAATGCCTGCCGTAACGCGATCGCCCTGCATGGTGTAAATCAAGTTTTTGAGCTGCAGGCGGCAGGCTGTATCTTCTTCACCCTGCGGTCGTTGGAATTCTGGATCGAAATCGACATCACTCCCGGCACTGCGGTAGTAAAACTCGCAGTAGATTGCGAGCTTTGCAGCCGGCCACACATCTTGTAGAAACAGCGTTTCACCCCAGCCTGGATGCGCCAAAATCAGATCCGGTTGATAGCCCTGATTGCGCAGCTGGAGAGCAGCACGAAAACAAGCCTCTCCCCGAATGACCTTGGTCTCAAAGTCCCCAACCCAGGGATGAACCGTTGGACTGCTGTTTCGCTGAGCCCGATAGCGATGGACAGTCACCCCCTGCCACTGATCCGGTAGATCCTGCCGGAGAGTCAATGTTCTGACCTCATGGCCATTGGCCACCAAAGCCGGTGCCAAATGTTTGAATTGCCCCGGAAAGTTTTGGTGAATGAGCAAAATGCGCATTGATCCTGCAGTAAGGCGACCGATTCGACCAATCTTGAGGAGCGATCGGTCAGCCCCACGCTATCAGCTTCTGAGCTGTGCCCTGAGGCGCGATCGCCCGACAAGATCTCGCTGCCTTCTACCTACCCTGGATCTTGACCCTTGCCCTAGGGCTGGTTGGGTGCTGGCGGACAAGTGCAGGTGGGTTGAGGGGTGACTGCGGGTGTCGGCGTGCCACTTCGAATGGGGCCGTTATAGTCGGTGCGTACTGTCTTGCCATCAAAGGAGACACTGATCACAGATTCCACCGTCGGCGGTAGGCCCTGGGGCTGCCAGCCGGGAGCCCCCCCAACAAATTGGAAGGTAAAGAAGCCATTGGTGTAGGTATAGTCTGTGTTGCTACCACCGCCATACATTTTGCTTTCAGCAATGTAGCGATTGAGGCCGCCATTGGTCTGTTCGGCTGCTGCTCGCGCTAAGTTCTTAGCCCGATTGAGAGCGAGGAAGAAAGCCTGATTGCGAGGGCCATCATCGGGGGGAGCCGGAGGATTGAGAACATCCACCACGGTGGGATTGGTTGCGGGAGCCTGGGCCATCAAAGCTGGAGCTGCACAACTGAGTTGCGCCGCAATCAATAGGGCAAGAGACATGGATTAAGGTTCCTCAGGGTCAGTCTGCATCAGACGAGTTTGCCATTCGGCTGCGATCGCTGAGTCTTGTGCAAATTCCTGGTCTAATAAGTCCCGATCGCCACTGTAGATCAACTTATCGGGGTCAATTTTGGCTTGGGTTCGCCAAGGTGCCAGTTGCATAAGTTTCTCTCCCAGGGCCAACGATGGTTTACGCAGGCGATCGGCCCAGCTCTGGCGATCGCGGTTGCGGCGACGGATTTCTTGATTCTTGCGTTGGATCCACAACCAGCGCAGGGCTGGCACAGCTAAAAAGCCGATCGCGTAGACCAGCAGGAACCGATATAACCCGGCCACTACTGCCACGATTCCCCCGAGGCTGGCAACGCCAGGCAATAGGAGCAGACCACCGAAGACCGCCGCGAGCACGAGATTACGACCCCCAAGGCGATCGCCCCAAGGATTTGTCCGCGACTGGCTTGACTGAAGGACCAGAGACGCTCTTGCAAGCTGCGGGCAACCCGTGATCGGCCGTCAGCGGCACTCGCCGTGACCTGCAGGGCAGGAAATTGGTAAATCAGCTGGCCCCTTTCACTAACGCGAGGCTGACCATCAAAACGCACCAGCACGGGCAGGAGATCAGACTCGCTGGAATCTAAGGGGCGATCCAGGTAGGGCTGCAATTGCTCAGCGACCACAGCCCCCTGTTGGCTGCGGATGTAAGCGCCCATCAACTGCCAGCGCCGCTGTTCGAGATCGGCATTGGGGTCGCCATCCCCGAAGAGAAAGGAAAAAATTGCTTCGAGAAAGTTGAGCGATCGCCGCTCAGAGTTGGGATGACTCGGCCCATCGAAGGTTAGCCAAGGCCACCAATCTCCTCCCCAGCTAGGGGCGCTGGATCCACTGGAACCACTCCCACCACTACTATCTCCACCACCACCGCCGCCGATATCGCCCCCCTCGCTCAGGGCGACTACGATAGCGATGATTGCCACGACGAAAAGACCAATCGATAGCAGCAGGCCCAGACCAAACGAGATGCGGATCAGGTAGAAAAGCAGACGCCACAGCTGCTGCCCGAGCAGTTGCAATTGCTGCCGCCATGACTCCTGCTGCAAACGCTGCCGGAGGTTGTGCGGGAACTGAAATGCAATGTCGCCGCGATCGCTGACTTGAAGGGTCGCCTGACTCGCCGCCGCCAACTGCAAGAGTTGATGCTCGACCAAAGCCACGCGCAGACCCGACTGGGCTGCAACATCACCAACCGTGACGCGATAGCCCAAACGCTCGATCGCTTGAACTAAGGGCTGTAGCTCCTCCATCCAACACCTACTGCGATCGCTTCCAGTCTATCGACTAGGCCCTGCTCCAAGCTGCGGGGAGGGGGTGAGTAGGCGTTGTTGATTTTGCCGTTTTAGCTCTGGGCGAACTTTAACTTGAATTAGAATCCTCATATTCTTAAATCCTTTTTAGTGTCAAATTTTCTCTCAAAAATGCCCTCTGGATACTGACCTAGCTTTGCGATCGCAGGCTGTATTTTAATCAATCTTCCTTGCTGCTAGCATTCGAATACTTCATACTCTCTTGAGGATCAAGTCATTGTTGTTTCATGATTTGACTTTGCTTCTGCAGTTCTTCTAGGATTGAGCTGCATCTTCGACTCAAGTGATACTTAAGGAAAATTAGTCCTTGTTAGGTGCCATCACAATTGATGAATCTCAATGAAGTCAGCCAAAACGTCTCGTTTTAATCAACCATTCCTGCTGCGAATTCTGCATGGTGTCACTGGCGTGTCGCTAATCGCAGCTATTCTTACGGCTTACTGGACCTACGATACCTACGATGGGCGCTGGGGTCGCATCCCACTCCCTCAATTTCCTGAAATTGAGGGAATTCATGGCACGTTTGGGCTATGGACGCTGCTGATTTTCCCTGTATTTCTTATCTATGCAGTTCATCGTGGACAAAAGCGATTAGTTCAGGCTAACTCTTTGCAACAGTTAGCTCACATTGGTCATCCAAGCTGGTGGTACACCCTCAATCGTTGGATTAATACTGTCACTTTAGCTCTGCTAACCTTTGCCCTGTTTAGCGGCAAGATGATGGATGAGAAATGGTTGCCTAATGGTGAACTGCAGCATAGTTGGTATCTCGCTCATCTGCTGTCTTGGCTGCTGATGGTGGGTGCGATCGCCCTTCATTTAGTTGTCAACTTCAAAGTTGGTGGTGCTCTTTTCCTCCTATCAATGTGGCGCTGGCGCCATCACCGCTCCGAAAGTCCCTACTTCTGGCCCAGTTCCATCGCTCAGGGTTGGGCAGCTATTCAGCAAGGGACTTGGATCTGCTGGTTTCAGCCCCTCTCGGGTTTGATGATGATGGAACTCAGCATCCTCATCAGTCTCGCGGTCGCCTGGATTTTGCCCTATTTCAAAGCTGACTAGCCGTTGCCTCGGCAACCCATTTGGTTGTTCGCGTGGAATTGATTCTCGGGCAGGGCTGTTGCTCTTTTAATCAGAGGGACTCTTCCCCCAAGGTCTCTGATGCGCTACCGTCAGCAGTCCCTGATTGATCCCCAAGAAATCGGCTATCGTCGCTTCTGCCGTAACCACAAGCTCTTGAACCAAAAGATCGGTACGCCAGCCGCAACGGATCCCACTGTGGTGCTTGCCGCAGAAGTTGAGCTTGCGGTTCGCTATTGCTTAGCAACGCACTTCGGGTCTCTGTCGCCTCATCGAGTTCTCAGCTACGAGCGACGGAATGCGCTCGGCTATCAGCGTTGCTATCGGGAATTAGATGCCGTTGTGGGCGATCGCTGCCATCCCCAGTTTTTCGTAGAGATCAAGTCTGTCACCCAACGGGGACGTGGCATCAAAGCTGGACTGCCCCAGTTGCAACGAAGTTTGGTGATCGCGCAAGAACGGTGGCGATCGCTGCAGGGGATTCTGATCGAGGTTGCTTGGATGACAGAGCTGTCCGAGCAAGAATCCACACCGCTATTGGCTACTGACCTATTCGAAGACTTGGCCAGCTGTCAAAAAGACGAGAGCGATGAGAGGATCACTCCTATCTATTGGTCTGGCCAACAGTTAGCAGCAGGGTTAGCTGAGTTAGGGATGCCTCTCAATCCCGATATTTTGGGGTGGGCAAACGCCACTTGGTCTTCCCAGAATTTAGCGGGTTGAACCCCATGACCGCCTCCAATCTTGAAAACTGCCAGAGCAATGGCATCCTGAGTCAGGTGCGATCGCTCAATCGCCCTGGAATCGAGTTGAGGCCACTCTTGGGCGGCGGCTCAGTTTCAGATCTGGGAATGTAAACAAGCGTAAGTATTTTGGCTTAGTGATTGACTCAAAATGGGCTGTCTCAGCAGGATGGAGCCAGTTTTGTAAGCTTCCACACTGCATGAAACGAATTTTGGGTACGGCGATCGCGGCGCTGGTTGTGCTGTTGGCCTTCATCGCTCCTGCTCAAGCAGCGGATCTTGCCCATGGTGGCCAAGTCTTTTCTGCAAACTGTGCTGCCTGCCACCTGGGCGGACGCAATGTTGTCAACCCCGCCAAGACCTTGCAGAAGGCAGATCTTGACCAGTACGGCATGGCCTCGATTGAAGCCATCACCACCCAAGTCACGAATGGTAAGGGGGCAATGCCTGCTTTTGGCAGCAAGCTAAGCGCTGACGACATCGCTGACGTGGCAAGCTACGTCCTTGACCAGTCTGAGAAAGGCTGGCAGGGCTAAATGGCCGTTTGGCTGAAGCTCAGTCTGATTGTGCTCTGTGGTTGTCTCAGCTGCTGGGTAGGTTCGGTCTGGGCTCAGCCGCCCCTCCCGGGGTTTGCGGCCCTCAGTGCGGGGCAATATCCCCTAGCGGATCGGCAACTGTCGCAGGCGATCGCCCATGGGAAAGCAACGGCTGCTTTGTATGGCAACCGCTGTTGGGTGCGGCTCTCGCTAGAGCGATACGAGGAGGCGATCAAAGATTGCAGCGTCGCGTTGGATTTGCAGCCCCATGAGCCAGAAACTTGGTTGAATCGCGGCCTTGCTTACTACCGCCAAGGGCAATCTCAAGCTGCGATCGCTGACTTCGACCAGTTGCTCCAGCAGTCTCCCACTGACTATCGTGCTTACTACAATCGCGGGCTGGCCTACCTCGACCTCGCTCAGCCCGAGCAAGCGATCGCCGATTTTCAACAGGCCCTCGAACGGCTGCCAGCGACTGAGATCGGCGCTGCTGTCGATCTACACACCGATCGCTGCATGGGTGAGTTACACCGCGCCCAGCCGGGCCCAGCGGTTAGTGCCTGCAGCCAAGCCCTAGAACTCCAGCCCAGCGCCGCGCGGGCTCGATATTTGCGGGCCTTGGCTTACTGGCAATTGCATCAGCCGCAAGCCGCGATCGCTGATTTACGACAAGCCTGTGATGCCTTTGCACAAGCTGGAGCAACGGTCCAACTCGATCGAGCCCGTCAGCTTCTGCAACACTGGCAGCAACAGTCCAGCCTCGTCGCCCAGGCTCCTCGCCTACAATCCAAGAACTGGCCTGGAGCTGTAACCTATGCAATGGATTTGGCGAACTGCCACGATCGCAGTCCTCTTAACGAGTTGGAGTTCTGCTGCGATCGCGCATTCCAACAATGCTGATGTCAATCAGTGTCATCACGATCGTCGCACCGGCGAATATCACTGCCACTAGGCCTGACAATAGAGTCGTTTTGATCTTTGCTGATTAGCTTCAATGATGCTTCCGACCCTGAGCACCCTGAAAACAGCGGTGCTCCTGCTTCCTTTGGCAATTCCAACGGCTGCTCTTGCCCTACCTCAAACCGCTGTTTGGCGACTGGCTGATGCTCAAAATCATCAGCACCAGAATCATCAACATCAAAGCGGGGCTGGCCATTCCCATGGCAGCTTGGCGGTGCCAACAGGCACTCCACAACCGACTGTCAATTTAGTGGTTGAACGCGACCGCAAAAGTGGTTGGAATCTCCGGCTAACTACCACTAACTTCCAGTTTGCCCCCGAGGAACTTGACAAAACAAATCGAGTTGATTCCGGGCATGCCCATTTGTTCCTTAATGGGAAAAAGATTGCGAGACTTTACGGACCTTGGTATCACTTGGCTTCGCTCCCAGCCGGGAAGCAGACTCTCATGGTGGAATTGACCAGCAATCAACACAATGTAATTACGGTTAATGGTCAACCTGTCATTGCCAAAGTGACTGTAGACGTTCCAGCGATGAAGTAATTTTCATACTGAGCTACTACGGTAGCCTCTGCCTCTCTTCCAGCAAATGGGGAGAGGCCTTGACAACTAACAGTGTTCAATCGACAGATTTTCAGACCTTGAACGATCGGATCGTAATCCTACCTGAGCGATCGTAAAATCTGTCACGGCAAAGGATATAAATACACTTGAGTTAAAGGTTTAATTCTCAGTCGCTACAGTTGTTTTTTGATTGACTGAATGAAGGTCAAGGAATCAGTTTTAGCGATAGCTTTTCAGTATTAATAATAGTAACCTTCATGCATCGGCCGTAGCTGAAAATGCAAAATAATACTTTGACTATCGTAGGCCAATATCGAGTGACTTATTGCCTGCTCTTAGTCAATGGAATAAATAAAATGCCCATCAAGCTGTCAGTGCTGGCTCGAAGCGATCTGAATCTTGTCCTAGTAGGCTAGCAAGATAATCTCGATGAGAAAAGCGATCGCCCTTAAACCAGATTTTTTGACTTTCTTGATCAATCTATTGTCCAAAAAGACCTAGGTGCGATAATTATAAAAACTATAATTCACTCTAGGGATAGAAGCTTGGCTTTGCACTCTCGTCGTTGGCTATTGATGGTGCTCACAAGCTGCTTCGCGACTAGCCTGTTCGCTAGACCTGCAATCGCTGCTGATGGCTGGTGGATCGATCAGTATGCGGTCATTCTCTTTACTGCCACGGGACGGCTCGATGCAGAACTGAAAGAAATGCGCATCGAAGGAGCCGATACGCTGCTCGTCCATGCGGATAGCCTGCCCCCACTGCTGCTACGTTGGGTTGCTTGGCGTGCCTCTCTACAGAATATGAAGTCAGTCGCCTGGGTTCAGCGTCCCACTCTCCAGCGACTCAAACATGCTAGCTCTCTCAATGGCTATGCTGCGTTGCAAGTGGATGATCACTTTTTTGCTGATCCCATTGTGAGCTTCAGTCAGCTGCGCCAAATGATTGGCAAGAAGCAGCTTTGGTGCTCTTTTCAACCGAATCAATTTTCGGAGTTTCTAGCGCGGAATTGTGATCATGTGGATGTACAAATCTACCGAATGAGTTGCCCTGCCACAATCGATTTAGCCGATAGATTGGGGTTGCTAGGTCGTCCTCAATCTGCGATCGCGGTCTATCATGATGGCACCTCTCAAGCCGATCGCGATCTCCAATGCTTCCGTCAAGCAGGTCGCGATGTTCGTAATTCAATCTTTGTTTTCAAATGGAAGAATCCAGGATCTGTCTTGTCGCGATTTTTGAAGCATCCATTAGTAGCACGACTGGAACGGATATATATTCAGCTATTTAAGGACTAGCGCTGAACTATAATCGAGCGATCAAATTTTATTGTCATCACTAAATTCTTGTGCAATTTCCCTCAAAAATTGGTTGATTTGTTGAGGCGATCGCAAATGGTAGACTTTGCGGTTTGTTCGAGCTGTCTCAATATACTCTCGATATTGAGGTGTTAATCGCTGGTGGCAAAGCCAAAGAACGCGGTAGCTACTCATTGAGCTTTTAAATAAAGGACTGTCCTCAGGCCAGCCTTTTGGCGCTTGAAAGTAGCCCCCTATCCAACGCTTTGTTACCCACCAAAAATGTCGCCAGAGTGGTAGGTCAATGTACACGAGTGTATCAGCTTGGTCGAGACGAGGCCAGAGTGTATCTAGTGATCCAAAACCATCAATAATCCAGCAATCTGTCTCTAAAATTTCCTGATGCACCTGTTGGTAGGCCGCTAAGGGAAGTTCAACACCCCCTGGCTGATACTTAATCTTGTCCAAGGTGTGGAGAGGTAAGCCAGTGATTGCCGCCAAACGCCGACTAAGCGCTGATTTTCCGCCGCCAGCATTGCCAAAAATCGCAACTCTGTTCACCTTGACAACCTAATCAGCCGTTCCTATCCCATTTAACAATAGGTAATAGTAATGTCTTCACGAAACTGTCTGAGTCTTGCAGTCAGCGATCGCCACAACAATAGCTGAAGTCGCACCGTCCAGACTAGCAAAAGGCGATCTTCTGGACGGCTGCAGATCAGCTCAATGAACTAGAACAAGAACTCGGTCTTGAGTACTGGCACCCAATAGTCGCCATTCGCAAGGTTCCCAAGGGTGAGTCCGCCCCCTGCATTCGTGACAGCATAGAGGGCAGGCGTGATGGCGATATTGTCAGTCAGTTGCAGCTTGTAATAGACCTCAAAGGCAAATGGCCCACTATCGGCAAAAGCTGCACCTCGGCTATCACTGGTGACGTAGGGAATTTGACCGATTGCCAAGCCCAATTCATTGCCATCCGCAAATAGGTTCGGGAAGGTCAAGCCGATATTCCATGACTGAACCGTCGAGCTCCCTGCTGAACCACTGAGAAAGCTGATGCCATAGGAACCACTGATCGTAAAGTTCTCACTGACTGCCCACCCTAGGCTCAAACCGATGTTGTTGCTACTGATCAGATCCGTTGGTGAATTGGAGGGTCCAATCAGCGATCGCACTGTGCCATAGGAGACCCCGCCAAACTGAGCCGGTAAGCCGACGCCATCAGGATTGACAGGATCAAAGGCTGGTCCTTTGCGATAGGCATAGGCCAAGGCCCCGATGAAGGTACCATCATCATTTTTGAAGGCCAGTTGCGCCGTGGTTTGTGAGTCGGCTCCAAAGACCCCAGCCGTTGGATCGGCCTCTAAGTTCTGGCCAGAAGTCGGCCCCTGTTGGTTGATGTAGGCCAACCCAAGATTGAAGTTGGGATTGATTTGCCAATTGAAGCCAGCCCCAGCAGAGTTTGAGGTGTCGGCATCGTTGTAGATACCCGGCACTGGATTGTTGAAGAAGTAAGACAATTCGGGGGCGTAGAAGGAGCCGTTGGTGGAGAACACATCATCGACTTGCACGTTGGAGGTGCCAACCGTGAAGTTCACAGAGCCAACCGGAAACTGATAAATCAGGGTGTTGAGCGTGAAGTTGGGGTCTGCTCCTGTTGCCGCATTGTCGTAGGCCAAGGCTGCCCCGGGACTCGGGATGCCTGCGCCCGCAGCAAACCCATTCAGATCACGCAGGCCAGGTGAGGTAATGCTGTTGGTTTCGAGGCGGGTTTTGAGCAGGTCTTTACCAGTGAAGCTGGTGTTGAAATCTAGACCAACCCGCTGTGAGAAAGAGGTGCCGGTATCCAAGCCACTGGGACCAAAGGCGCGATCGAGGCTGAACAGTACGTCGCCTTGCAGTTTGGTCGTGGTTGAAAACTGAGTGGCTTCGAGTTCCGTGACCCGTGCTTCGAGTCCATCGACGCGGCCGCGCAGGGTTGCTAGCTCAGACTGAAACTCTTCTGTCAGCTTTTTGAGGGTGTCGAGGTCTTCTTTGGAGGCGGCAAATTCAATCACTTTGTCGAGACAGGCGTTCAAACCCGCTGCAAATTCATAGCGAGTCAGAGCGCGGCTCCCGCGATAGGTGCGATCGGGATAACCAACGATGCAGCCGTAGCGTTCAACCAAGGACTGCAGTGCTTGATAGGCCCAATCAGTCGGGCGAACGTCACTCAGTTGGGTGATTGAAGTGACTTGGGCTGCGGGTAAATCTTCATTGGCGATCGCATTCACCTGTCGGATTGTGCTGGCGTCAAAGGCGATCGTGGCTGGTGCTAGCCCCAACCAAAGTCCTGTTCCCATCCAAAGGGCTGCAGGTACGTGCATACTCACTCCTCTTTCTAAAAATAATTATTATTCTCATTTTTAAGAGTGTCAATTGACTACTTTTCTTCCGTAACTCATGGCCTAGCTCTGTTTCTGACGTTGCTATGGCCAAGCTTGCGAGACACCGATTCACCAGGGAAGTAGTGGAGCCTACGTGGAGTGTGATGCCACACTTCCTTGCCCGCGAGTGATCGCTTTAGTGAGAGGTTGTTCGGTCGTAGTGGCTGGTGATCGTGACAGGCTCTCAGGTCAGGCAAGGTTTAAACACTTGGTTTGTGCTCCCGCTGCGTAGGACTGCGATCGGCCTGGGCTGCGCCGGAGTTGCAACGCTCTTCTCTGCCTGTGGTCAAACCCAGGCATTGATTACCAATCAGACCATTCAAGGATTTGTCGATCAGGTTGTCGTTCCTAGCTATGTCAGCGTTGCTGCTGGCGCAACTCAGCTGGAACAAGCCCTCCAAACCTATCAGCAGGCACCGACTGCTGCCAATTTGGAGGCGGCTCGACAAGCCTGGCGGGTCGCCCGCGATCGCTGGGAGCAGACTGAATGTTTTGCTTTTGGGCCAGCGGATAGCGAAGGGTTTGATGGGGCAATGGACACCTGGCCTATCGATCGCCAAGGCTTGAAAACTGCCGCAGCTCAGCCAGTGGAGCAACGGGAAGATAGCCGTAAGGGCTTCCACGCGATCGAGGAGTTGTTGTTTGCCGCAACGGAACCGACGCTGAGCGATCGCCAGCATCTTGTGATCTTGGCGACGGACCTTACCAAGCAAGCACAGGGGTTGGTCACCCGTTGGCAACAAGCGAGTGATCAGCCTGCCTATCGCTCAGTTTTGCTCAGCGCTGGCTCGACAGATTCGGCCTATCCCACCCTGAATGCTGCGGGAACCGAGATTGTTCAAGGCCTGGTTGATAGCCTCTCAGAGGTCGCCAGCGAAAAGATCGGCGGGCCACTCGAGACTCAAGAACCCGATCGCTTTGAAAGTTTTGTTAGCCGCAATACTCTGTCTGACCTGCGCAACAACTGGACTGGCGCTTGGAATGTCTATCGCGGTCAGCGGTCTGATGGGGTCGCGGCAGGAAGTCTGCAACAGCGTTTACAGCAACAACATCCAGTGATCGCTCAGCAACTCGATCAGCAATTTGCAACTGCCCGCCAAGCCCTTTGGGCTATTCCTGAACCGATTGAAACCAACCTTGCCAGCCCAAGAGGCAAAGTGGCTGTCCTCACGGCTCAAACTGCGATCGCAGCAGTCAGCGACACCCTAGAGCGTCAAGTTCTCCCGCTGGTTCAGTAGCTGATGACTCTCCCAGGGATTCCCCAACGACGCTGGATCAAACGCTCTCGACTGAGCTGGGCTGGACTCGGGTTAATTCTGAGCCTCGTTCTGGGCTGGTGGTGGATGGCGCCAGAATCAGTTGCAGCAGGCGGTGCAACGACAATCCATAACCGTAGTGCCCGAGCCTACTCGCAACCCGCGCCAGGGCTGAATCCTCAGCAGGCTGCTGAACATCGACAGGGCGATCGTCGCTTTGCGGATGTCTTTATTCCAGCCCCAGCAACCTTCAACGCCGGACTTGGCCCCCATTTCAACAATCAGTCTTGTCTGGGGTGTCACATTCGCGATGGTCGGGGGCAGCCGCAAGCCGGACAACTTCTAGCCCGTCTCAGTTTGCCGCCAGACCGAGGGACACCAGAACAGCCCGGAGGGCGCCATTCCCGTTCCAGGGCTAGGGAGCCAACTGCAGGATCACAGCATTCCAGGAGTGCCGCCGCTCGGTAGTTTTCAGCTGACGTGGGAGGAAGTGTTTGGTCGCTACGCAGACGGTCGCTCCTACTCGCTGCGGCGGCCCCAGATTCAGCTGCTGGACGGCACAGGCAAAGCCCTCGATCCAAGCATTCAAGTCTCGCTTCGGTTGCCCCCGCCAGTATTTGGCCGGGGTCTCCTTGAAGCCGTGCCAGAGGAGGTTTTAGCCGCGATCGCAGATCCAGAGGATCGCAATCACGATGGCATTTCTGGTCGTCTCAATCAGGTTTGGGACATTGCGCAACAAAAACAGGCGATCGGGCGCTTTGGCTGGAAAGCGGGTCAGCCCACGCTCCAGCAGCAAAATGCAGCTGCCTATGCCCACGATATGGGTGTCAGCAATCCGCTATTTCCCGATGCTAATGGCCATCAGGATATCGATGCTCAAACCCTGACAGCCACGACCTTCTATACGCAAACCCTCGCCGTCCCGGCACCGTTGCGCATTGACGATCGCCAATTTCGACAAGGGTTTGCCTTGTTCCAAGACGCTGGCTGTGCCGCTTGTCATCTCCCGAAACTGAAGACAGGCCGATCTGCGATCGCGGCACTCTCAGAACAGACCTTTGCCCCCTATACCGACCTCCTGCTGCACGATTTAGGCCCGGGTCTCGCTGATCAGCGACCTGAGTTTTTAGCTAACGGACAGGAATGGCGAACAGCACCGCTCTGGGGACTGGGACTGAGCCAAACCGTCTTGCCCGGAGCAACGTATCTGCATGACGGCCGAGCCCGCACGATCGCGGAAGCGATTCTCTGGCACGGCGGTGAAGCTGAGTTAGCGCGCGAATGGTTCCGGACAGCCTCTGCCCGCGATCGCAAACGCCTAGAACGATTTCTCAAGCAACTCTGAGCAGGCGATCGACCCCAGTCCGGCAGCGGCCATATTCAACTCCCATTACTTAAAAATCTTGTTGTAGTGGTTTCTCCAGAGTTGAAAAGGCTGGGCTAAGGTAGGGGCAAGTTGCCTGAGGACTTAGGCGATGTGTATTTGCATTCACTGTGCGTTGGTCGATCGGTGTCGGACCTACCATGAGGTTGAGACCCAACACCAACAGCAGCACCTCACCGATCAGCCAGATTTCGAGCCCAAGTCACCCACGATCAACGTCAACATTCGGATGGCGGATGACTCCCACGACCACATTGAGATGGAGTGGGATGTGGTGAGTTGCGAGAGTTTCGTTGCCGATCGCGGGCGTTGGGCGCGGCTGCGTCCGGGGGAATTGATTCCCACCTGAGCCACCGTTGAACAAACACTGAAGCTCAAGGCCGCACTCTGGCTAGCAGCGATCGCGACTGTCCTGCGATGATCGGAAAGGAAAAGACAGCGATCGCAGGGGAAAACAGTGCTGGGTCTGGCGATTCATACTTCCACCCCCACCTTGGGGCTAGCGCTCAGTCAAGGAGCTGAGCTTCCGCTGGGGCAGACTTGGGAGGTTGGTCGCGATACAGCAGCGGTCCTACTGCAGCACCTACAAGACTTTATTGCTCCGCATCGTTGGACAGATTTAGACTTTCTAGCTGTTGCCTATGGGCCGGGCGGCTTTACGGGAACGCGAATTGGCGTTGTCACAGCCCGCACCTTGGCTCAACAATTAGAAATCCCTCTCTTTGGCCTCTCAACCTTGGCGGGGTTGGCTGCCGCCCAATGGCGACAAACAGGGCAGAACCAAGCGATTGCCGTGTCGATGGATGCCCAGCGGGGTCAGTTGATTGGCGCACTGTATGGCTGTCAGGATGGCATTCCCGTTGCCCTAGAAGCAGAGCAGGTCTACGAACCAGTGGCCTGGACTGAGCGATTGGCCAGTTGGGGACAGGAAGATTGCCGAGCAGATGCCGCGATCGCAACCACGGTGACGGATCTCCTCGCGATCGCAGAACGCCAGTGGCAACGGGGCGATCGCCCTGATTGGTCTTCTGCTTTGCCCTACTACGGCCAGCATCCAGTAACCATCACGGCAGGCTAGGCTGTCGAAGACTGTGTAGCAGTGCTAAGGTACAGCCGTTTCTGCTTTGCGTCTGACAAGCTCATGCATCGTCTGATACCGATCACCCTTTTGCTCAGCCTAGGTGTGGTCTGGGGACTCAACCGAGTTGCTGTCGCCCAGCGATCGCCCCAGGCGATCTTTGTTTTGGGTGGCGATCCGCAGCGGGAGCAATTTGCAGCTGAGCTGGCCCAAACTCACCCCGATCTACCGATTTGGGTGTCCTCGGGCTCCAATCCTGAATATGCCGAATGGGTGTTTGGTCAAGCAGGCGTCCCTCGGTCACGCCTACATTTGGACTACCAGGCCACCGACACCCTCAGCAACTTCACCAGCTTGGCCGATCGCTTTCAGCAGCAGGGCATCCAGCACGTCTACCTCGTGACCTCGGACTATCACATGCGCCGCGCTTTAGTGATCGCCAATATTGTCTTTGCTAGCCGGGGCATCACGTTTGAGCCAGTTCCTGTCCCCTTCGACAGGGCTTCCGAGTCTTGGCGCAAAGCCATCCGCGATGGGGGACGGGCGATTATTTGGGTGCTACTTGGCCCCGAAGCAGAACTCTGGCTCAGCAAGGCTTGGCCGCAAGTGCTAGCGACCCAGACTGTGTAAATGGTTAATCGCGGCGGCACAGCTCAAGGTAACCCGCTCCAGTTCCGCGCGATCGCCTGATTGGGGCGGTGCGATCGGCTCGCCAATGCGAATCGTCAGCGGCACGGGGCGCGGTAAAAAGGAGCCTCGTTGGAGAATGCGCTCGGTTCCCCAGAGACTGACCGGCAAGAGCGGTGCCCCCGTTTTGAGCGCTACCAGCGCTGCCCCCAGCTTGGGCTGGTGAATGCGAGCATCGCGAGTGCGTGTCCCTTCCAGAAAGACACCGGTTGCCCAGCCGGATTCCACTGCCGCGATCGCCGCTTGTAGGGCCTTGCGATCGCTGCTGCCCCGCCGGACTGGATAGGCACCGTAGAGACGGATCGCCTGCGCTAAGACAGGAACGCGAAACAGCTCCTCTTTTGCCATGAAAGCGACGGGTCGCCGCACACAGTTGGAGACAATCGGCGGGTCGAAATCGCTGGCATGGTTACTGACCACAATCAGCGGCCCCGATCGCGGGACATTACCCGCCCCGTAAATCCGTCCCCGGAAGTAGAGGTGCAGCATGGGGCTGACCACCGACCACTTGAACAGGTGGTAGAGCAGCAGCGAGTTGAAGGGTTCGCGATCGCGGCGAGCCAGAAGATTAGACCGTGAGGTCTGCTGCTGTTCCAACATTGCGCAATCCGATTGCAGGACAAGTCCGTTTCATCAAGCCCGTCAGGACCTTACCGGGACCAACTTCAACCAGTTCTTCAACGCCCAGGGCTTCGATTGCCAGACAGGTTTCGCGCCAGCGCACCGAGCCTGTCATCTGTTGCAACAGGTTTTGCTTGAGCACAGCAGCATCGGTGCTAGGAGTCGCGCTGACATTTGAAAGCACAGGGACCTGCGCATCCTGAAAATCCACTGCTGCCAGGGTGGCCGCAAACGTCGTTGCCGCCTCAGCCATAAACGGCGAGTGGAATGCCCCGGAGACTGTCAGGGGGACAGCCCGTTTACTCTTGACGGCTGCCAAGATCGCGTCGACCGCTGCTGGAGTTCCAGAAATCACAACTTGGGCGGCGCTATTGTCATTGGCGAGCACTACGCCTTCGGTGTTGGCGATCGCTGCCGCTAGTGCCTCAGCATCAAAGCCAATTAGAGCGGCCATCTTGCCACCGGAAGCGGCCTGCATCAGTTCTGCCCGTTTCTGAACCAGTTGCAGCCCCGTCGCGAAGTTAAAGACACCTGCGGTGTAGAGGGCTGAATATTCGCCAAGGCTGTGGCCAGCGACAGCATCAGGCTGCTCACCCTGTTGCTTCAAGCGATCACTCAGAATCGCCTCCAGCACGTAGAGACAGGGCTGCGTGTTAATCGTCTGCGACAGCGTTTCTAAATCGGCTTGGCAGCGCTCCAGCACCGACCATCCGAGAAGCGCCTCAGCTTCGGCCAAACGCTGTTGAGCTTCTGGCCAATCCTGCAGGTCAACGCCCATTCCCGTTGCCTGAGATCCTTGCCCCGGAAACACCCACACCGTTTTAGCCATAGCGATCGCTCAACTCCTCTCTGTCTCAACGTCTATTTGCTGGCAATCCGTGGCTAAACCACCGTGCCCCAACGGAACAGCGCTGCGCCCCAGCTCAACCCTGCTCCAAACCCTGAAGCAGCGATTAAGTCGCCCGATTGAATCTTCCCAGCTTTGACGGCCTCATCCAAAACCAAGGGGATCGTGGCGGAGGAGGTATTGCCGTAGTTCACCAAGTTGCTAAGTACGCGATCACGGGAAATATCAAGGCGATCGGCGACTGCATCGAGAATGCGTTGGTTGGCCTGGTGTAGCAGTAACCAATCGACTTCTTGGCGATCGATCCCGGCGTGGAACAGCGTCTTCTCGAGGATCTCGGGAACCCGCTTCACCGCAAAACGATAGACCTCTTGGCCATTCATTGCTACCGGCTGATAAGTGCCCTGAGCAATCTCAATATCCGAGAGCAGCGACTGGTTATCAGCTTGATAAGCCAGGGTCAAACAGCCGTTGAGGCTGCCATCACTGCGCATTTCAAAGCCGAGCAGTTGATCAATCTCGCTGGCCTGCAGAACAACGGCCCCGGCGCCATCCCCAAACAGCACACAGGTGCGGCGATCGCTCCAGTCTGTCCAGCGCGACAGCACATCCGCCCCAATCACCAAAACGGTGCGGTAGGCTCCACTGCGGATAAACTGAGCGCCGGTTACGAGGGCAAACAAGAAGCCGGAACAAGCAGCGGTCAGGTCAAAGGCTACGGCTTGGGTCGCGCCCAAGGCGGCTTGCACTTGGCAGGCACTGCCGAACAGATCGTCGGGGGTTGACGTCGCCAGCAAAATCAAATCAACCGATGTCGCTTCTAGCCCTGCAGCTTCGAGAGCTGACTGACCTGCCGCCGCCGCCAAGGAAGAGAGACTTTCAATTTGAGGCTGTGCGACTCGGCGCTGACCAATCCCAGTCCGGCTTCGGATCCATTCATCCGAGGTTTCAACCAACTGGGAGAGTTGGTCATTACTGAGGGTTGTAGAAGGAACAGCGGACCCACTGCCAGTGATTGCAACGCCAACGCCAGGTCGAGTCAAATTAACACTCCGTCACATGCCGGAGTCTTCAGTAAATCACAAGAGAGGGGACGATCGAACAGCGATCGCCTAGCTCACCACTGGCTCAGTCACCAGGTCAGCTGCTGGAGAAGGCGGCTCTTGAATCTGGTGGAGATGGTCAATGACGCGGTTTTCAGCAGCTTCGACGGCCAAGCGAATGGCGCTGTAAATCGAGGGTGCCTTGGAGCTGCCATGGCTAATGATGCAAATGCCGTTCACACCCAAAAGCAGCGCCCCCCCATGCTCAGCATGGTCAAGCCGCTGTTTAATTCGGCGCAGGTTGCGGCGCAGCAGAGTCGATCCCACTTTGCCCCGCATGCCACGTGGCAGTTCGTCGCGAATAATTTCGAGGAAAACGCTGCCAACCGCTTCGGCAAATTTCAACAAGACGTTGCCGACAAAACCATCGCAGACCACCACATCAAACTGGCCTGAGAGCACATCGCGCCCCTCGGCATTGCCGACAAAGCAAATGCGCGGGTTGTTGCGCAGCAGCTGGTGGCTAGCGAGGGCAAGCTCGTTGCCCTTGGAATCTTCTTCGCCGATGTTGACCAAGCCGACCCGCGGGTTCGCTTGCCCCAAGACATCGCGGCTGTAGATTGAGCCCATGACTGCAAACTGCTCGAGAAAGCGGGGCTTGCAATCGACGTTAGCGCCGACATCCAAGACCAGCACGGGTTTGCCTGGGATTACCGTTGGTAGCAAGGCACCGATCGCGGGGCGATCAATTCCACGAATCCGCCCCAACCGCAGCAGCGCAGAGGCCATGACAGCGCCAGAATGCCCTGCAGAAATCACGGCATCCGCTTCGCCCGCCTTGACCAGATCCATGGCGACGTTGATCGAAGCACGGGGACGGCTGCGCACCGACACCGCCGCGTCTTCCATCGCGATCGCTTCTTCAGCAGCCTCAATCCGCACCTGTAGATGGGGCGCATGATCTTGGCAAATCGCCCGCAGACGATCGGGATCGCCCACTAAAATCACATCGGCCTGGAGTTCTTCTTGGGCGCGCAAAGCCCCTTTCACAATTTCCTCGGGGGCGAAATCGCCGCCCATTGCGTCCACCGCGATCCGCGCACGCGTCATCGGCTTACGTCCCTGAATCTCACCGGATTTTATCAGACCCTTTGTCTGCGCCTGAATCACAAGAATAACGGGGATCGATGGCTGCACTCGACGAAGCAGCGCCCCATCCCCTGACTATGAGCGCGACGATCGCTGCCGGCGCTGGCTGCTCTAACGCCCTTCTTCGCCCGGTTCAACGATGCGTTGGAAGAGGTAGCCGGTTCCTCGGGCCGTCAGAATGAGCTCAGGGTTGCCCGGATCGTCTTCCAATTTGGCGCGCAGCCGCGAGATGTGGACATCGACTACGCGGGTATCGACGTGGCGCTCGGGGGTATAGCCCCAGACCTCTTGCAGGATTTCGGCGCGGCTAAAAGGTTCACCGGAGCGGCTGACCAGCAGTTCCAACAAACTGAACTCCATGCCCGTCAGACGGATGCGCTCATCGCCTTTGTAGACTTGGCGCTTATTGGTGTCGATGCGGATGCTGTTGATCTGGATGACGCCCGAACTGGGGATGCCATTAGCACCGCTTTTTTCGACCCGACGCAGCACCGAGCGGACTCGCGCTTTTAGTTCCTTAGGCGAGAAGGGTTTGACGACGTAGTCATCAGCTCCCAACTCAAGCCCCGTAATGCGATCGGCCACATCGCCCAAGGCTGTCAGCATGATGATCGGAACGTCCGACTCTTTGCGCAGCTCTTGGCAAACGCCATAGCCATCGAGCTTGGGCATCATCACATCGAGCACCACGAGATCCGGCGTAGCATTGCGGAAGGTGATGAGGGCTTCTTCGCCGTCGGCTGCGGTGACAACTTCGTAACCAATCATCGCCAACCGAGTTTCAAGAATCCGCCGGATGCTCGCTTCATCGTCGACAACGAGGATTTTTTCCTTGCGATTTTCCAAGATTGGCCTCTCTCAAAGGTCGTCGGTTGACTCAGATTCGCCAAAAGCGAATGGCGCAGCAAAATGACAGTGAACCTGCAAATCAATAACAGGATAATCGTATTTCTTATCGTTTCGTCATCGTCAGAAAGGTTACCGTCATTGACTTTAAGCAATCCGTTACAACACAAAAAATTGTCAAAATTATTTAAAGGTTTGTAACGAATGGCGCGATCGCGAAGCGAATATGTATGTCAAAACTGCGGCCATCGTGCACCGCGTTACGTCGGCCGCTGTCCCGCCTGCGAAAGCTGGAATAGCCTCGTGGAGGAAGCAATCGCGCCAACGGCTAAGACGGCGATCGCGACCGTCTTACCTTCCCGACAACGCCGCGATCGCTTAGCTGAAGCCCCACCCCAAGCGGTTGCTGCCCAGCCCCTCAGTGCGATCGCGGATGTCAGTCAGCAGCGGATTGCCTCAGGTTCTGGCGAGTTCGATCGGGTTCTCGGTGGGGGGTTAGTGCCGGGTTCTTTGGTGTTGATTGGTGGTGATCCGGGCATTGGTAAATCAACACTGCTGCTGCAGACCGCCACGGCTCTCTCCCAACAGCAGCCAATTCTCTACGTCTGTGCCGAGGAATCGGGTCAGCAGGTCAAGCTGCGCTGGCAGCGGATTGCAGCCCACCGATCGCCCAATCAGGCGGATCAGCAGTTCTATTTACTGCCGGAAATCGACCTGGATGCGATCGTGGCGGAACTGGAGACTCTGCGTCCCCCTGTTGCCATCATCGACAGTATCCAAGCGCTCTACAGCCCAGCCCTCGGGTCTGCGCCGGGCTCCGTCGCCCAAGTGCGGGAATGCACGGCGGCCCTGATGCGCGTGGCGAAGCAACTGACAATCACCTTGCTGATCGTCGGTCATGTCACCAAAGACGGCGCCATCGCGGGGCCTAAGGTGTTGGAACACCTCGTCGATACGGTGCTTTACTTCGAGGGTGATCGCTTTGCCAGTCACCGACTGCCGCGATCGGTCAAGAACCGCTTTGGAGCGTCTCAGGAACTGGGCATCTTTGAGATGGTCGATCGCGGTCTGGAAGAGGTCGGTAATCCCTCAGCGCTGTTCCTGGGCAGTCGTGATCAAGCAACTAGTGGTACAGCTACGATCGTCGCCTGCGAGGGCACCAGGCCGCTGCTAGTCGAGCTGCAAGCCCTCGTTAGTCCCAGTAGCTATAGTTCACCGCGCCGTGCTGGTACGGGAATTGAGTACAACCGCTTGCTGCAAATTTTGGCGGTCTTAGAAAAACGCTTGGGTTTGCCGCTGTCAAAATTCGATGCCTACGTCGCCTCGGCTGGCGGGCTGAATGTGGCTGAACCCGCTGCGGATTTGGGAATTGCGATCGCTCTTGTCGCCAGTTTCCGCGATCGCTGCCTGCGGCCCGATACGGTACTGATTGGTGAAATCGGCTTAGGGGGACAAATGCGCCCTGTCAGTCAGGTTGAACTGCGCCTCAAGGAGGCTGCCAAGCTCGGCTTTCAACGAGCGCTCTTACCCAAGGGACAGGAGCGCTGCGAGTCGGATCTGGAACTGGTGCCGGTCAGCCGCTTGGTTGATGCGATCGGTCTAGCGCTGCAAGAAGCCCCCCCGAGCAGCGATCGTTCTTAGAAACGAGATTCAGCCGGTTCTTCTAGCAGTTGGGTCCGGACCGTGGCGCTGAAGCCCGATGCTTTGAATTGCTTAAGTTGCAGTGGTTCTGGTTGGCTGGCCGGAACGCTGATCCGAATTTCGAAAGGATGATCGCCCGGCGGCACTTCCTCAACCTCACCTAAGCGCGTGCGATTTTGCATCACTGAGTCGCCGTTCGCGTCGTAGACCCGACCGTAGATATCGACGTCGTAGACGGTTTTGTTGCTGGGGTTGTTGAGCGTGCCCACCACCAAGTAGCAGGTGGCTGGGCGACTACTACCGCCACTGGTGACAGCTCCTGAATTGAGTTCAGCCGGGCACTGTTGATAGTCAACGGTGGTGACATTGAGCTGAGTGATAGCCAACGCTGGGCCCGCGCCGAAAATCAGACCGCCAATCAGTACGAGCAAGAGACTGAGCGATCGCCAGATTTTCATAGTGATTTCCTTCGCAAGCAGCTTTTCTATTATTGCGACGCTTTAGCGTCGACCACAGACAAAGTCATCGGTGATCGGATGCTGGGGCTGGCGAAAGATTTGGCTGGTCGGTGCAAACTCAATTAGCTTGGTCACGGGCAGTTTCTGTTCGTCGATCAGGACAGGATGGAGCAGGGCTGTGTAGGTGGCGCAGCGTCCGGCTTGGGCCAAATTGTTGGTGATCAGAAGGATAGTGTGGCGATCGCAGAGCCGCAGCAGCAGTTCTTCAAAGGCAAGGGTCGCTGCTGAATCCAGTGGCAGACAGGGCTCATCGAGGAGCAGAATGTCAGGTTCCATGGCGGTCGCCCTGGCCAGACAGAGGCGGAGTTGGGTCTCTGGTGAACAATGGCGGGCCGCTTGCTGGAGGTCTAAATTTTCTGGCAGTTCAACAATGGTCAACACCTCCCGCACCAGCGCTTCCAGATTGCCGCGATAGCCCTGTAAACGAGCAGGTAGGACGATGTTGTCATAGAGACTACCGGCGATCGGGGTCGCAGGCCCACGAATCAGGGCCAGTTGACAGCGCAAACTTTCAACATTGACTTGGCGATCGCGCAGATTGCGATCGCGTAGCCAAATTTGACCGCTTACCCGCAGCTCTGGCTGGAGGTCACTCAGTCGGTTCAGACAGCGCAGCAGCAGGGTTTTACCACAGCCAGAAGGGCCGACGATCGCAGTGATGGTCTGCTGAGGAAATTCGCAGCTGATCTGATGCAACAGACAGTGATCGCCATGCTCAACCGTCAACCCCTGCAGGCGGAGTGCGGGGTCAGTGAAACGGGGCGGCGGCGGTAAAAACTCCATGGTGCTTAGTGTAGGGGAGAGTCAGTCCGCTAAGATCCTGTGCGGTTCACCTGGGGAATGAGGCATGCGCTGGAGTGAGTTTCTGCAACACCTGGAGGCCAAAACTGGCCCCTGTACCGCCAAGGCGATCGCAGGCGATCCAGAACTACACGGAGTCGCGGCCATCAACGAGGCGCAATCAGGACAGGTGAGCTTTCTCGATCAGGAGAGCGGCCTACAGGACTGGATTGAGCAAACAGCGGCCAGTGCTTTGATCTTGCCACCGGATCCAGCCTTACAGGCCCGTGCTGAGGCTCGCAATCTCCCTTGGATGACGACAGCTCAGCCACGCTTGGCGTTTGCTGCTGCGATCGCAGTCTTTTATCAACCCTTTCGGCCGGTAGCGGGCATTCATCCCAGCGCCGTTATTGATCCCAGCGCCCAGTTGGGCGATCGCGTCAGTGTCGGTGCCCATGTGGTGATTGGCGCGAACTGCGTGATCGGCAATGACGTCATCCTGCATGCCAATGTTGTCCTCTATCCCGGCGTCAGCCTCGGCGATCGCTGCCAGATCCATGCCAACAGCACGATTCATGAGCGCAGCCAAATCGGGCAAGACTGCGTGATCCACAGCGGTGCAGTCATCGGAGCAGAAGGCTTTGGCTTTGTGCCCACCGCCAGCGGCTGGTTCAAGATGGAGCAGTCCGGCATCGTTGTGCTGGAAGATGGCGTTGAAGTCGGGTGCAACAGTGCGATCGATCGCCCTGCAGTTGGCGAAACTCGGATTGGTGCTCAAACCAAGCTCGATAACCTTGTCCATATTGGCCATGGCTGCCAGATTGGCAAAGCCTGCGCTATGGCAGCCCAAGTCGGCCTCGCTGGGGGAGTGGAAGTCGGTGACCGCGTCATTCTGGCGGGACAGGTGGGCGTTGCTAACCGCGTCAAGATTGGCGATCGCGCGATCGCATCCTCAAAATCCGGCATCCACGGTGAAATCGAAGCCGGGGCGATTGTTTCGGGCTATCCAGCCATCCCCAATCGGCAATGGCTTAAAACCTCAGCTGTCTACAATCGCTTGCCTGAGCTCTACCGCAGCCTCCGCAACCTAATACGGCGCGTGGAAGTGCTGGAACAGGATCGCCCCAGTTCCTAGCGGCAGCCAAGCCTCAGACTCAAGCGCTCATTGCCAGCATCCGCTCGATTGGGCGAAGGGCTGCCAGGCGGGTTTCTTCTGGAATCTGAATTTCCGGCCGGCGATCGCGCATACAGAGATAGAGTTTCTCGAGCGTGTTCAGCCGCATGAACGGGCATTCATTGCAGGCGCAGGTAGTGTCTTGGGGAGGGGCAGGAATAAACGTCTTCTCCGGCGCCGCTTGCTGCATCTGGTGGATGATGCCCGGCTCGGTGACGACGATGAACTCGCGGCTGGGACTGTTGAGGCTGTAGTTTAGCAATGCTGTCGTCGAGCCGATGAAGCGAGCCTGATCAAGAACCGGCGTTTCGCATTCGGGGTGCGCGATGATTTCGGCGTCGGGATGCCGCGCTTGCAGTTCCAGCAGGCGTTGTTCTGAAAAGGTCTCGTGGACAATACAACTGCCATCCCAGAGCACCAAATCACGGCCTGTTTGCTGCATGACGTAGCGACCCAAGTTGCGATCGGGGGCAAAGATAATCGGCTGATCCACAGGAATCTGCTGAACAATCTTCACCGCATTGGAACTGGTGCAGATGATGTCGCTAAGCGCCTTAATCTCGGCGGTGCAGTTGATGTAGGAAATAACGATGTGATTGGGATGAGCGGCCTTAAACGCGGCAAATGCCTCGGGTGGGCAGCTATCGGCTAAGGAGCAACCTGCGGCCAGGTCCGGCAGCAACACTTGTCGCTGTGGGTTGAGAATTTTCGCCGTCTCGGCCATGAAATGGACGCCGGCAAAGACGATCACATCGGCGTCCGCTGCTGCGGCTTGGCGCGACAGACCGAGTGAATCACCAATGTAGTCCGCCACATCTTGAATCGCCGCTTCTTGGTAGTAGTGCGCCAAGATAACCGCATTCAGCTCTTGCTTGAGCGCCGCGATCGCGGCAGGTAAGTCGGCAGGAAGATCAGTGGTGGGACGATCAGCAGCGAGGAACACAGGCAGATCTCAGCAGGGTCGAAGATGCTTCGATCCTAGCTAGCATTGCCGCGATAAATCCGCTGTTGTTGTTCAGGGGCCAACCAACCGCGACTGGAGTAGTTGGCGGGTGGAGCCGCCACAGCCGCGATCACAGGCTCCGGCTCTGGTGGAGCAACGGCCACTTCTTCGGTCAGGGGGACGACACAACGACCGAGAATGGCTTTCTCCTGGCTGCCGGGCAAACGCACTGGACATTCATCAATGCCTGTGTCATCACTGCTGGTACGGCTAATCTGCAAGACCTCGCCGCTTTCAACTTCATAAATCCAGCCAAAAATCTGCAGCTTGCCTTGGAAAAGGCGCGATCGCACGATCGGGTAGGTCTTAAGGTTCTCGATCTGCGTCAGCACATTCTCGGCGACCAGAAACTCTACCAAGTCGTCAGTCTCATAACCGCTGTAGTTATCCAAGACTAGGCGGCGGGTGGCTTGGGCATGCTGCAGCCAGTCATAGACCAGCGGCATGTCCTCTTGCAGCTGATTGAGCTTGAGCAGCCCTTTCATCGCACCGCAGTGCGAGTGACCGCAGACCACAACATGCTCAATGTTCAAAGCTGCGATCGCGTATTCGATCGATGCCCCTTCACCACCGTTGGCGGCACCGAAGGGCGGGATCAGATTGCCAGCGTTGCGAATGACGAACAGCTCACCCATGCCCGACTGGGTAATGAGGTTAGGGTCAATGCGCGAGTCTGAGCAGGTAATGAACAGGACTCGAGGGTGCTGACCTTTGGCAAACTGCTCGAACAGGTCCCGATGAGACGGGTAGTAGGACGTACGGAAATGCCGTAACCCCTCGATGAGCTTGCGCATGCCAGTGATACTCGGGACTGAGAAGCATTATCGCGGAGAAGCGATCGCCCGCCTACAAGCTTTGCAAAATCCGATGGAGTCGATAAGTGCAGACAATCCCTCAGCTGGGTAGGCTAAGGCCACAGAGATTCCCTGAGGAGTGCAGCATGCGAGTTTTGAGTGGGGCAGCAGTGGTCAGCGCCATCAGCGTGATCGGAGTCCCTGTCGCAGTCATGGCTCAGCCAGCCCCTAGCAGTCTCTACGGCACAACGCTGATCTATCTCACTTGCGTCAACCTCAATAACGGCACGATTACCCGTCAGGATCTCTCCAGTCTGAGCGATCGCCAATACAATGCGCTGCTGCCAATTTGTAACTCTCTACAAGATGGCAAGATTACGCCTGAAGAAACGGTGGCAATCCAGACTCGACTCAAGCAGGAAAGCAGGCAAATCAATCAGGATGTTGCTCAACAACTCCAAAGCCAGCCCTACTTACAAGGAGCGCAAATTGATCTGCAGTCGGTTGAAACTATCAACCAAATTAACTCGATTTTCAATACAACTTTTACACCCGCTCCTTTTTAGCGAGACGCCATACAGCAAAGCACTAGGCGCGATCGCTGCAGGCTACTCCACAGCTTGGATCACTACCCACAGGATTTGGAGAACAGCCCCTATCTAGGCGAAGAGATGTTGAAACTTACTGTCGCTAACACTGTGACGGCACTGATTCAAGGTGACATCAGCGAACACTATTCTATTCGTCAGATTCCTCTGCAAGGGGAGGTGATTGGCCTAGGCACCACCACCGAAATTGATAACGGCGAGCTCTGTTTCTTGCCAGAAGGGGATGCCACCACTATCTACAAAGGGGAACCGCAAACGGGAGCAGCAATTTTTCAGGATCCGAGTTCAGAGCTGATTCATTTCCCCTATGTCTGCTTCACCAGTAATGGCGCTGGACTGGGGATCTCTGTTGACGCCGCTAGCCTGCCGCCGGTTGAAGCAGGGCTGCAAGCTATGGTTGCCGCTGCGATCGCTCAGATCGATTCCCCAGCCGATTACTTTGGTATCCGTCTGCAAGCCCACTGGCAAGCCTTGGTAGTGACAGTTGCTGCCAAGCTCTGTCTCTGGCAACGGGGGCGGTTGCTGCGCGATCGCCAAGAGGACAATGTCTACGAGAGCCTCAAGCACTTTTACTTTGCCGAACAGTCAGGTGACCCGCTCCATCATTTCCTTGGGCCTGCCCCCGTCTGGAATCTCAGTGGCTTTTATGCGCGCCATCCTGAAACGGGGCTTGTGACTGTACCGCAGGCGAATGCTCACCTTCACATTCACGGTTGCTCAAGCGATTTGCGCTTCGCAGGGCACATCCACCATGAACATCCCAATACGAGACTGAGATTGATTCAAGGGTTGATCCTCTATCCGATTGCAGCTGTCGAGGTGCTGAAGGCTGACTTGGCAGTGATAGATCTCCGTATCGAGGAGGATTTACTACGATTCACGATTGCCAACCAAGGCCGAATGGATGTTAGTGATGCGGATGTGGTGATCGTGGTTAACAACAGCTATCGGGGGCATCGTGCCCTGCGCTTACCCTGGTTAGCCCAAGGCGATCGTGAAGACGTGGCCTATCCGATTGCTGGGTTGCCGTTACAGGCAGGCACAAACTTGATTGAAGTGATTGCCAATCCTGATCAAACCATTCTGGAAGAGAATCTCAGTGATAATCGGGCCAGTATCACTACAGTCTTTACGCCCAGTCTGATGCAACCTTGTTCTGAAGACTCGCTGAGTGCTTAAAATTTAAAATGGAAATTTTTAATTCAATCTATAAACCTGATCTTTAGATTTATCTTTGGCAGTTAAAACCCAATTATTCAGCCCAAAAGTTTCTCAGGATTGAGTTGGCAATTGTCTGAGATCGACTCTATAGTCGAAGTACTGCAGACGATGCAGTCAAGAACTGTAAGCTGACCTCCTGACGAGGCAGCTTTTTTTTGATTAAGCGATCGCTTCTGCAAACAATTTCTCCACTCTTTCGACAAGGTATCAGCCTCCCACCGTTCACCCTCATCCCAGAGGAGCAGAACTATTTGTAGCGGTACGACACTGATATAGATCAAGACCAGCACTAAAAAGCGGAACCCCGACAAGTCGAGATTCCGCAGCACTCCAGAGAGGTAAAGTGAGGGCGCGATCGCCTCCTTAGGGTTTAGGCAAACACTTTGGTTTGAGCGCGCAGTTCGCCTTTGGCGTATTTCGCTGCGAACTCATCCAAGCCTTCTTGCTTGATCTTGCTGGCTTGTCCAGCGGTATTGAAGGCCACGTAGCGATCGACGCACACTTGTTTCATGTACTTGATCGCCGGTTTGTTGAAGTGGCGGGGGTCAAAGTTGCTGGGGTCTTTGGCCGCTGCTTCACGAACCGCAGCCGTAAAGGCCAAGCGGTTATCGGTGTCGATGTTGATTTTGCGGACGCCGAGTTTGATCGCTTTTTGGATCTCTTCGACAGGTACGCCGTAGGTCTCGGGAATCTGACCGCCGTATTCGTTGATCAGTTCCAGCAGCTCTTGGGGAACCGACGAAGAACCGTGCATCACCAAGTGGGTATTGGGCAGACGACGGTGGATTTCTTCGATGCGGCTGATCGCCAAGATTTCGCCCGTCGGTTTGCGGGTGAATTTGTAAGCGCCGTGGCTGGTGCCGATCGCAACAGCCAGAGCGTCGACTTGCGTTTTTTCAACGAAGTCAACAGCCTGGTCAGGGTCGGTCAGTAGTTGCGAATGGTCGAGGGTGCCCTCGAAACCATGGCCGTCTTCGGCTTCACCTTTGCCGGTTTCCAAGGAACCCAAGCAACCTAGCTCGCCTTCAACGCTGACGCCGATTGAGTGAGCCACGTCCACCACTTGACGGGTCACTTCAACGTTGTACTCGTAGCTGGCAGGGGTTTTAGCGTCGGCTTCCAAGGAGCCGTCCATCATCACGCTGGTAAAGCCGTTTTTGATGGCGGAGTAGCAGGTCGCCGGGCTGTTGCCATGGTCTTGGTGCATGGCGATGGGGATGTGGGGGTAGGTTTCCACAGCCGCCAGAATCAGGTGGCGCAAGAAGTTTTCGCCAGCGTAGCTGCGGGCACCCCGAGACGCTTGCAGAATGACAGGGCTATCAGTTTCGTCTGCCGCTTGCAGAATCGACTGAACCTGCTCCAGGTTGTTGACGTTGAAAGCAGGAATGCCGTATTCGTTCTCAGCTGCATGATCAAGCATGAGCCGCAAGGGTACGAGCGCCATAGAAGGTCCTCCGACTTGGGTTCCTGAATGCTGACGACCTGTTCGACCAGGCCGCAACTCTCTGTTCAAACAATCTTAGGCTAAGGGCAGCCCCGCAGACGGTCGCGAGCAATGCCAAGGGGGATCAAGCGGCGATCGCGACTTCTTTTGCCACAAAAACCTGGTGATCGTGCATCGAGTTAACGACTGAAGGCAGACGTTCTCTCAATCACTATTAAGGGATTGGTGGTGCTTGAAAAAATGGGTCGCCTGGGATTCGAACCCAGGACCAATCGGTTAAAAGCCGAGTGCTCTACCGCTGAGCTAGCGACCCATGCCTGATTGAGGCACGTTTTTTAATTTAGCATAAACGCCTGATCTCGCAAGTAGTCGGACCTGAGACTTCAGGTAGAGGGTTCCAGACGGGTCTGGAAGCGCAGAAACTCTAGCGGCAACCCATCACGATCGCTCAGAAACATCACTTCGTAGATGCTGGTGCCAATCTGCTGCTGGCGTGGCGTGAGTAAGACGGGCGCGGGTGCTTCGCCCTGAGCTTGCAGTCTGACCTGAAATTCATCCAGCCACTGACTGAGATTGGGAGTCAGTGCGGTTAGGTCAAAAGAAAGATGGTAATAGCCGGTGTAGTGCTCGTCGTGGAAGGCATCAGCAGCAGGTCGGGGTTGGGGCACTTGCAGGAGTTCGATGCGGCCGCCCAAACCTTCCATCCAGCAAGCCAAAGTGTAGCCAGCGGTGAATCGCTCGCAAACCTGAAATCCTAGAAGTTCGTAGAAGTCGATCGCGCGGTGGATATCGGCGGTACGAATCGATGCATGGTGCATGGTGGGTCAGGGCGCAAGTGGGTGTGGATAGTTGGGTTGTGATGATTCTGGTCTATCAATCAAAACCTTTGTCCGTGGGGGTGATTGCGCACCCCCACACCCACGCACTGGGGGCCTCGACTCCCCCAGCCCCCCCGCAACAGGATGGTCGGTGGGACTGCCCGGGTAAGAGCCAGACATTGCAATTAGTCGGCTTGCGGGAGCAGGCGTTTGGGTTTGAGGCTCCAACAGCACTCCAAGGGCAGTCATGATGTCTGCGTCACTGACGACGATCGCGGTCTTGGGGTTGGCGGCCTTGCTGGATTACGGTGTCGGCGATCCCTGGGGTTGGCCGCATCCGGTGCAGGCTTTGGGCTGGGTCATCGCTTGCTGGCGCGACTGGACGTTTCGCTGGCTGAAATCTGCGATCGCTCAGCGGATCTCAGGCATGGTCCTGACGATTGTTCTGGTGGCTGGTAGCGCGATCGCTAGCTGGGTTGCTTTTGGGGCGATCGCTCGTCTCTCACCACTCCTCTCGGCAGGTCTGCAAGTGATTCTGCTGGCAAGCTGTTTCGCCGGTCGCAGCTTGCGGGAAGCAGCTGCGGAAGTTCTGAAACCCCTAGCTGCTGAGGATTTGCCAGCAGCTCGAAGGGCACTGAGTCGCTACGTGGGCCGCGATACTGATCAGCTGTCGGCGCTCGAAATTCAGCGAGCGGTGCTGGAAACGGTGACTGAAAATTCGACGGATGGTGTTTTGGCACCACTGTTCTATGCCGGATTAGGAGTATTGCTGGGACTTGGCCCTGTTCCGTTGGCGATCGCCTATAAGGCTGCCAGCACCTTGGATTCGATGGTGGGCTACCGCCGCCCGCCCTACACGAACCTAGGTTGGTTTCCAGCTCGTAGCGAGGATGTCTGGACTTGGTTGCCCTGCCGCTTGGTGGTGCTGACGATCGCGCTATTCAGTGGTCAGCCCCGACAGGTCTGGCAAATTTGCTGCCGCGATGCTCCGGCGGATCCCAGTCCCAATGCAGGCTGGAGCGAAGCGGCCTACGCAGCTGCGCTGGGGGTTCAAGTCGGCGGCGACAACGTCTACCAAGGTCAAATCGTCTCGAAGCCGCTACTGGGGGATCCACAGCGATCGCTGGATGCCACAGTCATTCAGCAAGCCTTGCAGTTAACCCGCATCGCTTTTTTGCTTTGGTTAGCTGTGATCGCGGGACTGCTACTAGCGTTGGGGCATTAGAAACCCTGCCGGCTCACAGTGGTGTTCCAAGATGGGCGTCCCCCAGCCCAGTATTCTGGGAAAGGCTTTTTCCAGATTCCATGCGCGTTCGTGTCGCTGTTCCTGCTACGACGGCCAATCTTGGTCCGGGTTTCGACTGCCTTGGGGCAGCTCTGACGCTCTACAACCACTTCTGGTTTGCGCCTGCCTCAACCGGCGAGCTAGAGATTACGGCGCGGGGCATGGATGCCGAGAAGATCAGCGGCGATCGCGACAATCTGGTTTATCGCGCTTTCGCGGCGTTTTTTGAAAAGCAGGAGCAGCCGGTTCCAGCACTCAAGCTGGAAATTGAGCTGGCGGTGCCGCTAGCACGAGGTTTAGGCAGTTCTGCGACTGCGATCGTCGCCGGTTTGGTGGGGGCGAATGCGCTGGCCGGCAGCCCTTGGAGCAATGCACAACTCTGCGATCTAGCAACGGAGCTGGAAGGCCACCCCGACAATGTGGTGCCGGCGCTCCTCGGTGGTTGTCGCTTGGCGGCTCGCGATCGCCAGAATCAATGGGCGATCGCCGATCTCGACTGGCACCCCGACTTCATCCCAGTTGTCGCGATTCCGGACTTCGAGCTTTCGACCGAAGCGGCACGGCAGGTTCTCCCCACTCAATACAGCCGCAGTGATGCGATTTTCAATGCTGCTCACGTTGGCCTTGTGGTGCGATCGCTGGCCAGCGGTAATGGCGAATGGCTAGCAGCCGCACTGCAGGATCGCCTCCATCAGCCCTACCGCCAGGCCCTGATTCCGGGCTACGCAGCGGTGGAAACTGCTGCCCTGGAAGCTGGTGCTTTTGGTCTGGTGATCAGTGGCGCAGGCCCGACTTTGCTGGCGATCTCCAGCCCCGATCGCGCCGAAGCGGTACGCCAGGCCATGCTGACAACTTGGCAGGCAACCGGCCTCTCGGTCCGGGCTGAAATTTTGGCGATCGCGGAGTCCGGGACGCAGATTGAGCAGGAAACCGAAAATTAAAGCGCCAATTGCGTCACAAAAATTTACAATGTAAAAAAGTGGCGATCGCCAACTTGAGTATTTTTACTCAGTCCAGGTATATACTGGTTGCCAAGCCACTAAGCAAATCTGCTTATCGACCAGGCTTGCACCTGGAGACCCGATGACAAGCGAACAATTTCCCTGGCTTACAGGCATTATCCTGCTGCCGATCTTGGCAGCGCTTCCCATCCCACTGATCCCTGACAAGGACGGTCGGACAGTCCGCTGGTACTCCTTATTTGTGGGGCTGGCGGACTTTGCGTTGATGGTCTACGCCTTCTGGCAGCATTTCGATCGCAGTGAAGCAGGGCTTCAGATGGTCGAAAAGATTAGCTGGGTGCCGCAAATCGGGCTCAACTGGTCCTTAGCTGTCGATGGTCTATCGATGCCCTTGGTTCTGCTGACTGGCTTGGTCACCACCCTGGCAATCCTGGCCTCGTGGAACATCAACGTTAAACCCAAGTTGTTCCACTTCCTATTGCTGCTGCTCTACGGCGCTCAGATTGCCGTGTTCACAGCTCAAGACATGATGCTCTTCTTCCTTGTCTGGGAACTGGAGCTGGTTCCGGTCTACCTGCTGATCTCGATTTGGGGTGGCCCCAAACGGCAGTACGCGGCAACCAAATTCATCCTTTACACTGCCTTAGCCTCCTTATTCATCTTGGTGGCTGGTCTGGCTTTAGCCTTCAGTGGCGACAGCTTTAGCTTTGACCTGACTGAACTTGGCCTTAAGGATTACAGCCTCTGGTTGGAATTACTGGCCTACGCTGGTTTCTTGATCGCCTTTGGCGTCAAGCTGTCGATCTTCCCGCTCCATACGTGGTTGCCGGATGCCCACGGCGAAGCCAATGCACCCGGTTCGATGCTGCTGGCCGGCATTCTCTTGAAGATGGGCGGCTACGCGCTGATTCGCTTTAACGTGCAGCTTCTGCCAGAGGCGCATATCCGTTTTGCACCTGTTCTTGCCGTGCTTGGCATTGTCAACATCATCTACGGCGCGCTTAATGCCTTTGCCCAGGACAACCTGAAGCGCAAGATCGCCTACTCCTCGATCTCGCACATGGGCTTTGTCCTTTTGGGAATTGCCGCTTACAACAGCTTGGGATTGAATGGCGCTCTGCTGCAGATGCTCTCCCATGGTCTGATTGCAGCGGCACTCTTCTTCTTGGCCGGTGTTGCCTACGAGCGCACCCACACGCTGCAGATTCCCCAAATCAGTGGGCTTGCCAAGCAAATGCCGATTACCTTCGCTCTCTTTACCGTCACCGCCATGGCATCCTTAGCGCTGCCCGGCATGAGTGGCTTTGTCAGCGAACTAACGGTGTTCTTGGGCTTTACCGATAGCGTTTACAGCAGTGGTTTCCGAACCGTCACGATTCTGCTGGCGGCTGTTGGTCTCGTCTTGACGCCGATGTATCTGCTCTCGATGCTGCGGCGGATCTTTTACGGCACCTACAACATCCAACTGGGGCAAGTTCTGGCTGATGCCAAACCTCGAGAGCTATTCGTTGCCTTCTGCCTCTTGGTTCCGACCCTAGCGATCGGTTTCTATCCGAAGCTGACGACGCAGGTGTACGACGTGACCACGACGGCTCTGGCGGCTCAGGTACAGTCCAACTTGCCGGTCGTGGCGCTGGCCCAGCAGGGAAGTCTCTACTCCCAGATGCCGGCTGCTGAAGAAGCCACTGCGGTCTCGATGACTGCTCCGCCTGTGATCGACTGAATCTGGGCTTGGCGATCGCTCTAACAATGACAAGGGTTGAAGGCAACTTCAGCCCTTGTTCTATCTCTACTCGCAACAGTTCGTATCGTTGCTAACAGTTCAGCCAGGGGGGGCCTAGCTAGGATAAAGAGGTCAAGCATGGTTGCAATGAGGGTCTGCCCAGTGGTGACAGTACCAGAAGCGACTTGGGAGCAAGTAAGCTTCGCGTCAACCTTGCACCTTGAGCCGATCTTGTCTGTGCTCTTACGCCAGGTTCCAGCCCGCCACCGTCAGGAACTGCAACTGGGTTTACAGGAAGCGCTCGTCAATGCTGTCAAACACGGCAACTGCTCTGACCCCAGCAAACTCATCACTGTTCAGTACACTCGCTCTGGTGCCCACCACTGGTGGGTGGTCACTGACCAGGGATGTGGCTTTGGCGACTGCCTGCAAGAGACGCAGTCCCATGCCTGTCAACTACCTGACAGCAGCTGGGAATCGGGCCGAGGCTTATATATTTTGCGCCAAGTTTTCGACCAGGTAATTTGGAACGAAACGGGTAATCAGCTCCGGCTTTGCCGCTATCTACCACACCCGCTGGTCGCCTGGCAGCCCAAGCCTGATCAAATGCTTGTTCGCTGGGCGATGTCCTGACTTGCTGAAGCTGGGGGGCTTGTCTCAGCCGGTATTTGACCGGACCTGGGCAAGCTGATTCAATCCTCGTCATCATGACAAATTGCTGTGGAGGCTAGCTGAGCAACTGCTAGCAGGCAGTTGAGCAAGTGATGAGCGATGTCTTCAGTCATCTCCTGATCACAATGCCACGGTCGCTGGTGGGCCGAGACTCAGCGCGTAATTCAGCAGGTATTGTGGCTAGCCCGATCCCTAGCGCCGATGGGTGGGGCAAGGAGGCGGTGTGATGCTGCGATCGAGCAGCCCTAGCGCTTGTTGCAGATGGGCTTGGGCATCGTCAGGACGATTTTGCAACAGGGCTAGAACTGCAGCAGCAGTCTGTTCGCGGGCTCGCACCGGCCGATTATTTTTATAGCGATGCCATTGGTCATCTGTCAGAGCTAGCCGTTCCAACAGAACTTGGGCGATCGCGATCGTGTCGACTTCGCGCAGGGCTTGACTAGCCGGACTTTGCAGAGGAGAAGCCGTCATGGGTGTTGAGGGGCGGAGAGACTTGACGAGCGATGGACTCTCCTTGCAGTGTAGGCGCAGGATGGTCTGGGCAGGGCTCAATGCAGGGTTCGTCACTTTTCTCTTTTGTGCTGCTGACGGTTGCCGTCGCACTGACGCTGAGCTACCTCTGGATTTGGTGGCAACGACTGAAACGCCGTAAACGGCGATCGCTGCCGGTGCTCAGCCCCGATTGGTGCGATCGCTTTGAGCAATCACTTCAAGAAGCCCAGCAACAGTTGATTGAGGTGGGCGATCGCTATCGGCAAGTGGTGCGCGATCGCCAGCGCTGGGAAACGATTCAAGAGGCGCAAGAAGCCGCGCAACAGGAAGGGAAGTCTGCCCGCGATCAGCTACGTAGCTTGGAAGCCCAGATCCTTGAGCTCCAGGTCAACCTCGAAAGCCGTCTGATCGATTGGCCCGCATTGAAAGAATCGTTCTGGCAGTTCCTTCGTTTTGGCGGCTTAGGATTTTTGCTCGGTTGGTTTTTGCATTGTCTCGCTCGCTAGCTCCGCGTTAGGTCGAACAAGTGGCCCGTGAAAGAATGGGGCAAGCTGCCGCTATCACCATGCCGATCGACCCTCGCAACCTCAATACTCTTTGGTCTTCTGTTCTAGCGGAGAGCTTTGTGAGGCTGGGACTGCAAACCGTGGTGATCTGCCCAGGCTCCCGCTCGGCACCGCTGGCAATCGCTTTTGCAGAGCATCCAGAAATCGATGCCATCCCGATTTTGGATGAGCGTTCGGCTGGTTTCTTCGCCCTAGGGCGAGCAAAAGCCAGTCACCGACCCGTTGCCTTGATCTGTTCCTCTGGAACTGCGGGTGCCAACTTCTATCCGGCAGTGATCGAAGCCAAAGAGAGTGGCGTGCCGCTACTGGTCATCACCGCCGATCGCCCACCAGAGCTGCGTCAGTGTCATGCCGGCCAGGCGATCGATCAGCTGAGGCTCTTCGGCAGCTATGCGCTTTGGGAGGCCGAACTGGCCTTGCCTGTGCTGGATTTAGGTTTACTGCGCTACCTGCGACAAACGGCTCAACAGGCTTGGCAACAGGCACTGCGGGGCGGACCGGTTCATCTCAATCAACCGTTGCGGGAACCCCTCGCGCCGATCGCCGATCCCGCCACTCAAACTTGGTTAGCGCAACAGTGGCCCGGCGAGAATTTCTTCGCAGAATTGCTTACAGCTGTACCCACCCCACAGATTCAGCAACCGCTACCGCCACTACCCTCACAGGGACTGATTACTGTGGGCCCGATCGCCCCAGAAGATCCGGCCGCGTTTGTGCAAGCGATCGCACAGCTTTCAGCGCATCTGGGCTGGCCAGTGCTCAGTGATGCTGTGACGCCCTTGCGACAGTTCGCTGATCACTGTCCACGGTTGATCAGTAGCTATGACTTGATCCTGCGGCAACCCCACTGGCGAGCCAGTCTCCAGCCTGAAGCAGTGCTGCAAATTGGTGAATTGCCCACCAGCAAGGAACTGCGGCTGTGGTTGACTGAGCAAACCTGCCCCCGCTGGATTGTGTCGCCCCGTCCAGAGAATTTTGATCCCCTGCACGGATCCAGCCATCATCTGCCGGTGACGGTAGAGGCGATCGCCATCCCAGCCACAATCGCACCTGCCAGTGACTATAGTCGCCAGTGGCAGCAAGCAGAGACTGCTGTTCAAGCCGCGATCGCCCAGCATCTAGCCCAGGTTCCTGACCTGACAGAACCTGGCATTGCTCGGTTGCTCAGTCAGCATCTACCTGCGCAAACGCCGATCTTTGTGGCCAATAGTACGCCGATTCGCGATCTGGAATGGTTTTGGCTGGCGAATGATCAGCGGCGATCGCTCTACTGCAGTCGCGGAGCCAATGGCATTGATGGCACGCTCTCCACCGCGATCGGGATTGCCCATCAAAATCGCCCCAGTGTGCTGATTACCGGTGATCTCTCGCTCTTGCATGACAGCAATGGCTTTCTGCAGCGATCGCAGTTGCAGGGGCATCTCACCGTGGTGTTGATCGATAATTCCGGCGGCGGCATCTTTGAGTTGCTGCCGATTCGCGACTGTGGACCCAGTTTTGAGCCCTTTGTAGCCACTCCGCAAACGGTGGACTTTGCTGCACTTTGCCAAGCCTACGGCGTCGATTATCAGGCGATCGCCACTGAGGCGGAGCTGATCAAAGCGATTCAAACCCTGCCGACATCTGGCATCCGAGTCCTCCATCTGTTCACCGATCGCCGACAAAATGCCGCTTGGCGACGCGCCTTATTTGCCGAGCTAGCGGCGATCCCCAGCCAGAGCTGAAATCGGGACACCGGCCAATGGTAGATTGATCCCCAGAAGCGGCAAATTGCCGAACAAGCGGTGATTATCAGAGCCATTAGCTTTTCTCAATCACCTTGGCAGCAGTGAGGGCTACTATTCATGACGAGCGGAAACTCCCGACCTTCTAGTCGTCGACGGACGCCTCGGCCCGCCGCAGAACCTCAACCGACGCCAACCGAAACGTCTGCTATGACGCCAGAGACGCCGACCACTCCCGACCCGATGCCTGAAGCCGCAGACACCCCCCCCCAGCCCGAACCCATTGCTCCTGAACCTGCTGAGGCTCCTACCATGTCTACCTCCGACACTGCGATTACGCCGACCAAAGGGACTGAGTCCAGCGCGATCGTGCATGATGTGCAAGGTAATGCCCTGATCCTCAAAGGAACGGGTGGCTTGCCCAGCGATCGCCCTATTGGCATCAGCAACTTGGCAGTTTCTCGCACCTATGGGACGAATGCGATTCGCCCCATAGGCGTCAGCGCAATCACGGTCGTAGGCTCCTATCGCGATCCGGAGCAGCGCCCAATCACGGCGGATAACTTCACGATCGTCAAAGTGCAAAACGATGCAGGCGCCCGTCCCACGATGGCCAGCACGCTCAAAATCGATCGCATCGAATCCGCCTTTGGTCTGCGCCCCGTTGCCTCTAACGCGATTGATCCCGCCTCCCCAGAGTTGATGGGCTACCTCGACTAGCGGGCTGCGATTGCCAACTGGTTTTCCTCCTCACTGGGAATCCCTGCAAATCCAACTGGACGAGCAGGGATTTTTTAATGCGGCTCTACTGGAGAGCCGTCAGCAAGACAGCTAAAGCGATCGCTCGGACAGCAGGAGCAGATTCGGCGGACCCATCGTTAGGACAGGGAATCGGAGGACGAGCCCGCCCTCTTGGACTGGGGCGATCGCAACCTAGGGGTAGTAGCAGAGTGTGGGCAGACCTAAGCCTTCCTCCCAGCCCTGCATTAGGTTCAGGCATTGAATCGCCTGTCCTGCCTGTCCTTTGATCAAGTTATCGATCGCGGATAGCAAGACAATTCGCCCCGTGCGAGCATCGACCTCTAAGCCGAGATAGCAGAGGTTAGTGCCCGCTGCCCACTTGGTTTGTGGATAAGTCCCGTGCGTCAGTACCTTGACCATGGGAGCGTTGCGGTAAAAGGCCTGATAGACCGTCAAGCAATCTTCAGTCGTCAGATTGGGATCACGCAGCTTGGCGTAGATCGTGGCGTGAATCCCCCGTACCATCGGCATTAGGTGGGGCGTGAATTGCAACAGCACCTCATGACCGCTGAGGTCGCTACAGATTTGCTCGATTTCGGGAGTATGGCGGTGCCGAGCGACGCCATAGGCCCCGACGGAATTACCTGCTTCCGCGAGCAAGGCATTGGTCTTCGCCTGGCGGCCGGCCCCAGAAGTGCCCGATTTGGCATCGATCACAATCGTGTCGGGGTCGATCAAGCCCTGTTTAAGAGCCGGTGCTAGCGCCAGCAAGCTGGCCGTAGGATAGCAACCAGGGCAGCCAATCAGCTGGGCATTGGCAATGCGGTTGCGATAGAGCTCTGGCAGACCGTAAATGGCCGTGTGCGCGACCGCGGCATCTTGGCGATCGCCGCCGTACCAAAGTGCATAGGTCTTGAGGTCGTGGAAGCGATAGTCTGCCGAGAGGTCCAAAACCTTGCAGCCCCGCTCCAGTAAGGCCGGCGCTAGATCGTAGGCCAAACCATTGGGAAGCGAGAGGAATACTGCCGCACAACGCTCAGCAATGCGGTCGACGTCGATCGCTTCGATCGTCAGGTTGAGGTGGGGGCCGAGGTGGGGATAGAGCTCAGCAAACTCTTTACCGGCACTGCGATCGCCCCCAAGGTAAGCAACCTCCAGTTGCGGGTGATCTTGCAAAAGCCGGACGAGCTGTACGCCACCATAGCCTGAAGCGCCAATAATACCGACGGGAAGACGGGAAGACTCGTGCATGAACGCAGCCACAGGCCAAACAGCAATGGAGCAGCATTTTAGCGCTTCGTGGGGGCTCTCAGGCAGCCACGGCGATCGCCTGATGCTTCAGATTGAGACCCCGCCTGCTCAAACGATGCCTGCGATCGCCTAGCTGAGCGAGTTATCCCCTTTTGGTCAGGGTGAGGGCTGCTAGCCCAGGCTCCCAAATCCCTCCTATGGCGCTGCCCAGACCGGAGTTTCTCAGAGAATTAAGATGAAACTATGACTTTTGTAAGCCTTGATTGGCTGCTGTGACTTTGCCAGAAGACTTTCAGTTTGATGCGATCGCCGACGCGATCGCGGAAATCAAAGCCGGTCGCTCGGTGGTGGTGGTTGACGATGAAAACCGCGAAAACGAAGGTGACCTGATCTGTGCGGCTCAGTTTGCCACCCCCGAAAAGATCAACTTCATGGCGGTGGAAGCCAGAGGCTTAATCTGTCTGGCTATGACGGGCGATCGCCTCGATCAACTCGATTTGCCGCTGATGGTCGATCGCAACACCGACAGCAATCAAACTGCCTTTACCGTCAGCATTGATGCGGCCCCCCATCTCGGCGTCAGCACTGGTATTTCTGCTGAGGATCGGGCGCGAACGATTCAAGCCACGATCAATCCCCTGACCAAGCCCCACGATCTGCGCCGCCCCGGTCACATTTTTCCGCTGCGATCGCGGGAGGGCGGTGTCCTCAAGCGGGCTGGACATACCGAAGCCGCTGTCGATCTAGCACGGATGGCTGGGCTCTATCCCGCTGGGGTGATCTGTGAGATCCAGAATCCCAATGGATCGATGGCGCGGCTGCCGGATTTGATTGACTACGCTCGTCAGCATCGGCTGAAACTGATCAGCATTGCTGATCTGATCAGCTATCGGCTGCAACATGAGCGCTTCGTGATTCGCGAAACGATCGCGACTTTGCCGAGTGAGTTCGGGCAGTTCACGATTTTTGCCTACCGCAACAGCTTGGATGGCTCAGAGCATGTGGCGCTGGTCAAGGGCGATCCCAGCCGCTTTAGTCAGCAGCCAGTCATGGTGCGCGTTCACTCCGAATGTCTGACCGGTGATGCCTTCGGTTCACTGCGCTGCGATTGCCGGATGCAGCTGCAGGCCGCGATGAAGATGATTGAAAATGCTGGTCAGGGCGTGATTGTCTACCTACGGCAAGAAGGTCGTGGCATTGGCCTAATCAACAAACTCAAGGCTTATTCACTACAAGATTTGGGGCTAGATACCGTCGAAGCCAACGCCCGCCTTGGCTTTCCGGCTGACCTGCGCAATTACGGCGTGGGGGCGCAAATCCTCAACGACCTAGGGGTAACGCGCATTCGTCTGATCACCAACAATCCCCGCAAAATTGCCGGCCTCAAGGGCTATGGACTAGAAGTGGTCGATCGCGTCCCCCTGCTGATTGAAGCCACCCCCTACAATTCGTCTTATCTGGCGACTAAGGGTGAAAAACTCGGCCACTTGCTCCTCAAAACCCATCTAGCCGCGATCGCTCTGCATCTCACGCCGGAATTACAGAACAATCCCTATCGCCAAACGCTGATTGGTCAGATTCGCAGTCTGGTGCAAGGAGAGGGATTATTCCTGCAAGAAGAGCTGCGATCGGTGGCGTCAGCGCTCTTTGGCCCCCAGGTCCTAACCCTGCAGGTCGGCTTGGCCCAGTCAGAAGCGATCGCAGCGGACTGGTACCGCTCGCCCGATTCCCCACTGGCCGACCAGCTGCAGCATTGCTTGGAACAAATGGCTGCGATCGATGGCTTAGAAGATCTGGAATTTCTGCTGGCGGATGGTCATGACCCGCTAACTAGCTTGCAGGTGCAGCTCGATCGCCAGTCGTTACCGCTACCGGATCTGAGCCGCCAGTTCAAAACCCTGAAGCTGCAGCAGATCTATCACTTACAGCTGCAGGAACGACCGAGCTTTGTCAGCTGAGGCTCACACGAAACAAACCCCAGCTGAACTTAGGTTAGCTAGGCAGCATCGGTCACGATTTTGACGGAGAGAATGCGATCGCCATTGCGCAGCGATCGCACTACTTTCAGGCTCTCGTCATCTTCGGTCTGCCCAAAGGTCGTATGCACGCCGTCCAAATGGGGCTGGGGCTCATGGCAGATAAAGAACTGGCTGCCACCCGTATTCCGACCCGCATGGGCCATCGACAGCGTTCCGGCTAGGTGGGGATTATCGTTGATTTCACAGGGGATTTTGTAGCCGGGGCCGCCGGTGCCAGTCCCATGGGGGCAGCCGCCCTGGCTCATAAACCCAGGAATGACGCGGTGGAAGGTCAGCCCATCGTAGAAGCCATCTTGCGAGAGCTTCACAAAGTTAGCAACCGTGTTCGGCGCGTCGTTGTCAAAAAATTGCAGGCGGATCGTGCCTTTCTCGGTTTCCAGAATGGCTTGGGTCATTCAGACTGCGTGGATAAGTGGATCTCCTGTGATCCTAGCCCGTTGCTCAGCTGCAACTAGTTGATGCAAGCAGGAGACGGGGAACCCTTGAGACTGAAACTACATCAACTAGCCTACGGCGATCGCAAAGCTGGAGCCCCGATCGACTCTTGGATGCGATCGCCCGTCACTGAGAGTGATTACTCAGTGTGTCGGTACCGTATTGGCAGATTTTGTCAAGTTCATAGGCAACATTATGTTTTGCGCATTGTACCTAAATTTAAATTACAGTTTTAAATTTACTCAAGGGGTAGGCTGATGGTAGAGCACTTCCCACGAGAAATAGAGGTCACAGCCTGTTGCCAGACAACAGCTTTTCCCAGAGCAGTCTGCTTCGATGACTGTTTTTGAGGAACTGAATGAAGCGGCACGCACTTTTGTGGGCCCAATCTTCATCCTGTTGCCCGACTATTATCGATTTCCTGGAACCCCTCATCTCCACATTGATTTATCGAGGGCTGGGCTACTACGCGGTAGTCAATATCATGTGTATCACGAGGGAAATCGCCTACTCTACACCAGTGACCAGCGTTACTTTGGTGCCAATCTGCGCGATCAACGGTTAGTGGCTGCCTCACCCCACGGCACTTGTTTATTTGTTCAATTTTCTGATGGTCGCAAGCTGAATCGAGTCCTGATTTGGATCTGTAAGCGTCGTGATCATCCCCAATTAGCTTCTAGTTTGCGCTCGAAAAAGTCGGTGGGAGAAAGACTGAGGGACACCCAGACTTGGCAGCCTCTCAAAAAAGCCCGCGATCGCGTTGTGCAAATGTCAAAGCTCAACGAAGTTCTGCGAATCGAAGGCCACATTAAACCCACTTCTGGCTCTCGGGTCTGTCTGAGCCTAGAACCTATCCTTGTGCTGCAAGGTCAGACTGAACTGCACCACTCGGGGCGATCGCAGGTGGTCGCGACTGGATCAGGAGCTTGCATGGGCACACTCCAAGCAGTTTCGAGAGGACAATCCCACTGTCAGAGCCAAGGCTGCACCCTTGTGGTCGGTCAACTGCGTGCTCGCCAGGCATCGTCCTCGAAACTAGAGTCTCACTTCCGGGTCTGCCCACGAGACCCCAGCGCCCCAGAGATGGACTACATCTATGGGGCTTTTGGACGAGCGTTGCTCAAACATCGCGATCGCTACTGGTTCAGCTTTGATCCCATCTTGGCGGGCATTCCCATGCCCCCCGATGCCTAGCGATCGCCGCAGGAAAACCCCAAAAACTTGATGAGGTTAATTGCTTAGATGACGGTGGCTCTTGGTTTAGAACTGCGCAATAGCCTATGTGAGCTGA
The DNA here is from genome assembly GCF_000010065.1 of Synechococcus elongatus PCC 6301. Taxonomy (NCBI): domain Bacteria; kingdom Bacillati; phylum Cyanobacteriota; class Cyanophyceae; order Synechococcales; family Synechococcaceae; genus Synechococcus; species Synechococcus elongatus. The sequence goes on from NC_006576.1 coordinate 137,581, forward strand.
TTCGCGATCGGGCAAGTAATGGCGCGCTGATTCTTTACGCAGGCTATGACCCGCATAGCGATCAACTGACGGAAGAGATCGTCCGGTTTCCCCTCGCGGCCCAACCCTTTCGGCCGGTTGAGTCAGGTACGATGGCTGCTGCGCCGATCGCGCCAGCTCGCTGCAGTCGTGGGGGCGCGCTGCGCTATTGGGAAATACGCTCTAGTCCACTCCATGACACCCATCCTGACCAGATGCTTTTGCGGGGTAGCATCGGGGACATTACCAATCCCGGAGACGCAGATTTGGTGCTGGATACCGTCGCGGTTCTGCAAAACCAGGCGATCGCAATCGCCAGCTTTACCTACTCTGCCCCCCTCTGAGCGGCGTGACACAACTCACGTTGCCTTGGGGACAGGTTGAGGATTTGAAAAAAGGAGAGATCTAACCGCGACGCCGTTTTACCTCAGATTTCGACCTGGGAGAACCAGGGGGGAGCTTGCGGCCAACATTAAGTTTCCGAGTCAAGCTCGGTCTACTGCCGTCGGCTCTGCGAGAGCGCCCAACTTCGAAAGGTATAGATCAAAAAACATTGTTGGCAGTCACCAACGTCGCAGCCAGATCTGAGGTCATCCTAGCAGGCTTCTAGGGTTGGTGGGCAGTGTCTGGATTTGGCCAGATCGCCTCAACCTGAGCCAGCATAGTTTGCGCCTGTTGCGCTCGCTCCGTGGACGACGCGCCAGAGAGCGGCAGTGTGATATGTCCCAACTTACGACCAGGCTTCGACTCCGTTTTGCCATACCAGTAGAGACAGGCCCCAGGTAGCGCGGCGAGTTGCTGGCGCAGTTCTGCATAGCCACTCTGGTGATCCTCGAAGCCGAGGAGATTAACCATTAAGGCACCGGGCCACTGCAATGCTGTCGATCCCAAAGGCAGATCAGCGATCGCTCGCAACTGCTGTTCAAACTGCGAAGTCTGGCAGGCGTCCAAGCTGTAGTGTCCTGAGTTGTGGGTGCGGGGCGCAATTTCGTTCACCCAGAGGCGATCGCCCTGCTGAAAGAGTTCAATGCCCGCGACGCCAACATAATCGACCGTCTCAACGAGGGTTCGGGCGATCGCAGCAACGGCTTTTTGCAACGCGCCTGGGATGGCAGCAGGAGCAACGACCCAACGACAGACCTGATTCTGCTGATGGGTCTGAACCACAGGGAAAGTCGCGATCGCCCCACTCTGACTACGGGCAACCATCACCGCTAATTCCTGCTCAAAGGGAATGAACTCTTCGAGGAGTAGTGGCGTATCGCCATAAGACTGCAAGGCTTGTTGAAGTTCTGCTAGCGATCGCAAAACCTGTGTTCCCTTGCCGTCGTAGCCATGGCGGCGTTGCTTCAGCACCACCGGAAAGCCCAAGGCTGTTAGCTCCGACTCTGTTGCGGTTGCTGCCGCGATCGCTAAAAAGCGTGGGGTTGGCAATCCCAGACGAGTCAATAGTTGTCGCTGATCAAGTTTGTCGAGCAGGGAGGCGATCGCCGCTGGACGGGGGCGAAACCGGACACCAGTTTCCTCCAGCTCGGTCAAAGCCGGCAGATCAACAAACTCATTTTCGAATGTGATGACGTCACAGGCTTGAGCCAATTTCGCAGTCGCTGCAGCGTCAGCAACTGCTGCTAATACGGTTTGATCCGCGATCGCTACTGCTGGGTCGTGATCATTGGGTGTTTGAACGTGCAGCGACATCCCCAACTGTTGCGCTGCTGGTGCCAGCATCCAAGCTAACTGGCCACCACCAATCACTCCAACGTGCTGGACAGGGGAGACTGCGATCGCATTCATGGGCGTAGAGCAAAAGGGAAAGAGTCCGCCATCCTCAAGAATGGCAGACAGAAAAAAGCCCCTGCCCAAAGGCAGGAGCAGCTATCAAGACAAATCAGGCTTTAGTAGCGGCCGGGACGATGAACGATGAAGCTCACGGTTTGGCACTGCTTGATGTTGTCGAAGCCAGCGACACGGATGTAGCAATCACCGTATTCGCTGCGGCACTCACGCACTTCATCGAGGACTTGCTGAGGGCTCTTGCAGTCAAACAGGGGGAGCTTCCACATCGTCCAGTAGAACTCTTCCGGATTCGAGTGCTCGTTGAACTCGATCAAGGGGTGGAAGCCTTGCTCGATCATGTACTCGATTTGTGCAGCGATTTGGCGATCGCTGAGGGGAGGCAGGTACGAGAAAGTCTCGAAACGACGCTCTTTGGGCAGAGTTTTCATGCTCATGATTCAGAAATCCTGAAAGGTTAAGTCGAAAGGCTGGGGAGAAAGCTTTACGCAGCAACGCTCACTCCCCCAGCGATAGTCAGAGGCTCCTTAGAGCTTGTCCATCGTTTCGAATTCGAACTTGATCTCTTTCCAGAGGTCGAGGGCAGCAGCCAGTTCAGGCGACCACTTGCCAGCTTCACGAAGGATGTCGCCGCCTTCACGGTAGAGGTCGCGACCTTCGTTCCGAGCTTGGACGCAAGCTTCCAAGGCAACACGGTTCGCGGTTGCACCAGGAGCATTACCCCAGGGGTGACCCAAGGTGCCGCCACCGAACTGGAGAACGGAGTCATCACCGAAGATTTCCACCAGTGCGGGCATGTGCCACACGTGGATACCACCGGAAGCAACCGGCAGCACGCCCGGCATCGACGCCCAATCTTGGGTGAAGAAGACCCCACGGCTGCGGTCAGCTTCGATGTGGTCTTCGCGCATCAAGTCAACAAAGCCCAAGGTCGAAGCTTTGTCGCCTTCCAGTTTGCCGACGACGGTGCCGGAGTGGAGGTGGTCACCACCGGACAGACGCAAACACTTGGCCAAGACACGGAAGTGAATCCCGTGGTTACGCTGACGGTCGATCACCGCGTGCATTGCACGGTGGATGTGCAGCAGGACGCCGTTGTCGCGGCACCATTTTGCCAAGGTGGTGTTGGCGGTGAAACCAGCCGTCAAGAAGTCATGCATGATGATCGGCATGCCGAGTTCTTTAGCGAACTCAGCCCGTTTCATCATTTCTTCGCAGGTCGGCGCGGTCACGTTCAGGTAGTGACCTTTGATTTCACCGGTTTCTGCTTGCGATTTGTGGATTGCATCAGCCACAAACAGGAAGCGATCGCGCCAGCGTTGGAACGGCTGCGAGTTGATGTTTTCGTCGTCTTTGGTGAAGTCCAGACCGCCGCGCAGACATTCGTAGACGGCACGACCGTAGTTTTTCGCCGACAGACCGAGTTTTGGTTTGATCGTGCAACCCAGCATCGGACGGCCGTACTTGTTCAGCAGGTCGCGCTCGACTTGGATACCGTGGGGAGGACCTTGGAAGGTTTTGACCAAGGCGACGGGGAAGCGGATGTCTTCCAGACGCAGCGAACGGATAGCTTTGAAGCCAAACACGTTACCGACGATCGAGGTCAGGATGTTGGTGACCGACCCTTCTTCAAACAGGTCGAGCGGGTAAGCGATGAACGCAAAGTAGGAGTTCTCTTCGCCTTGCACCGGCTCGATGTGGTAGCACTTGCCTTTGTACCGATCCATGTCGGTCAGCAAGTCGGTCCACACGGTGGTCCAGGTACCGGTCGAAGATTCAGCCGCGATCGCCGCACCAGCTTCGTCAGCAGGGACACCCGGCTGAGGGCTGAAGCGGAAAGCCGCCAGCAGGTCAGTGTCTTTGGGGGTGTAATCGGGGGTGTAATAGGTGAGTTTGTAGTCCTTCACCCCGGCCTTATAGCCTGCGGCAGATTGCGTCTTGGGCATGTCGTCTCTCCCTAGAGATATGTCAGATATGCTCGACGATTCAGGATTTCTGGCAGGGGGAGCCTGTAAAGCTGCAGTCCCACAGCGCAAGTCCAGCGGAGCATTCCGTTGCGACGGACGCTTAATTCTTTTGTGGAGAATTAAGCCTTAGATTCCTCATGAATCAACCTATCATCAATCGGAACCATTTATTGAAGCCCAGAAGCGAGATTTGATTTGATTTGCTTAACGCTGGCTCATGCCCTGCTTATTGAAGATGAGGAGCGATCGCTGAACCATGGCAAAAGCCGCCTCCCGTCTAGCTTGAAGGCGTTGACATCACTCTGTACTTAGGTCTACTGAGTCCGAAACTTTCAGCCAAAAACCAAGGGAATTACAGTGCTTTTTCCATCACTGATCATCACGAGGATTGGGGAGCTCTAAGGGCTCGGCGAGCGGTGTCTCTTGAGCCAATTCCAACGCAGACTGTCGCTCTTCTGCTAAAAGTCGCGGTGCTTCGATCGCGATCGGCTGCCGTTCGAGTTCCGGTAGCTCCAACAGCGGTTGTTTTTCGCGAACCCGCAGCGGTAATTGGAGTGGCTGGGCTGCTTCGCTATCCGACTGCGGCTCAGGCAAGCTGTCCATCAAGTCGTCTAGCGGTCTGGGAATGACCATGATTGCGTTGAGCTGGCCGATCCGCTCAGCGGCATACATCCCGGCTTCGACCGCAACGGTCACATTAGAAACCGTGCCTTGCACGATCGCAGTACAGAGACCGCTGCCCGTTTTCTCATAACAAATCAGCTTGACGTTAGCCGATTTGAGCATGGCATCGGCTGCTCCAACCAAAGCAGGGAACCCATTGGTCTCAATTAGCCCAATCGCGCCAACATTCTGATGCGATCGCGTGGCCATGGCTTCTTGGGAGAGCCGCCGGCTAATCGGCAACACGGCTTCGAGGTTGCCTTGAGGCCGCGGCAGAATAGTGCTGGAAACGTACTGCTCAAACTGACGAGCTGTCGCTACGCCAGCCTCAAGAGCCAGCTTGATGTCGGCATAGCCACCCCGGATGATTGCTGTACAAAAGCCCGAGCCTGTTTTCTCATAGCCGATCAATGTGACATCGGCCGACTTGAGCATCATGTCTGCAGTGCCGACAACCGCTGGAAAACTACGGGTACAAATGACCCCTAGTGCACCTGCATTGCGAGGCTGAGAATAGGCGGGAAGAGAAGCCGACATCAACAAAGTACCCTGCAGCTCCTAGAGCTGCTGTGCACATCTTAGCGATCGGGGAACATGCTCTGGCGCATCCGCAAAAACTGTTCCTTGCCGTAGACCTTAGTGGGGTGGGCGATTGCACTGGATTGAGGCGATCGCCCGGCGGGCTCGGAAGAGCTGACCGTCGCGGTTGTTGGGGGCGTTTCAGCACTCAACAAGCTGCCAGGCGCCGTGACACCGCCAGCCTCGATCGAGGTGTTAACCAGAGTGGTGGATGCACCCAGGCAAGCCTGACGACCGACAATACTCTGGCCAACAATCAGCACTCCGGCAGCAAGCAAGGCTCCTGCTTGAATGATGATTGCACCGCCGCGAGCGTGGATCACCGATCCAAGGCCAATACAGACGCCACTTGCGATCTCAATCCGGCTGTCGGCCTCCGCAATCAGCAACACCCCCGGAGCAATCACCACATCAGCAGCAATCGTGACCTCACCACTGGCAAAGTAGCGATCGCTGATCGGGGGCTCTAGGGGCGGTAGATGCATGAAGACAAGGGGCGATCGCCGGATTCCCGGCACAGTTACGGCTTTTGAATCAACAGTTCAGCCACGCGACGACGAGCCGCAGGGTCAATCCCAATCAGGCGCACATACTTACCCTTGTGCTCTTGCAGAATTGACTCCAAAGCAGGCAAGACAGTTGCTTCGCTCCGGCCACTCAGAGCCGGCAAACTCTGCCAAGAGCTGGTTTGGAAGCGACGCTTATCGGCGACTTCCGCACTGATCCGGTAGCCTTGGGCTAGCAGACCCCGAACCTGTCCAGCGACATCGCTCGAACTCGATCCATTTGAGGTGTAGCTGTGGCTGCTGGGCGTTGCCGAACTCACAGGTGCGGCGGCCGCTTTGGCGGAACCCACCGGTCCTTGGGGATCTTGGATCAGGGCTTCAAAAACACGACTGCGGCTAGCAGTGTCGATGCCCAGCAGGCGAACGTACTCACCTTCGTGCTCGCTCAGACAGTTTTCCAGTTCAGCCAGAACCTGGCGCTCATTCGAACTTTGAATCGGTGCGCAGGACTGCCAAGAGCTAGTCCGAAAGCGGCGCTTGTCTGCATGTTCCGTCCCAATCCGATAGCCTTGGGCTAAGAGGTTGCGGACTTTATTGACCACTTCTGCTGAGAGGTTGCCGCTGACGCTGGCATAGCTGCTCTGACGGCCACCACCGGAAGCGACTGCCACCGGTTGGCTCCCCAGCGATTCAGGAACCGAACCATCGGGCCGTTGAATCAGGGCTTCAAAAACACGGCTGCGAGTATTGGTATCGATGCCGAGCAAGCGAACGTATTCACCTTCGTGTTCGCTCAGACAATTTTCCAGTTCGCTCAAGACCTGGCGCTCGTTCGTGCTTTGAATCGGCGCGCAGGGCTGCCAAGAGCTAGTCCGGAAGCGGCGCTTGTCCGCATGTTCCGTCCCAATCCGATAGCCCTGGTTCAGCAAACTCCGGACTTGGGTGATGACTTCGGAACTGAGTCGGCCTTGGCCGTTATAAGCGCTCACGGTCGTTGCCTCGCTAGACGATGGACGAAGTGGAGAAGGAGTTGGCGTGGAGTGGAAATCAGCAGTAGCTGCTGGAGTAGACCGGACAATCACTGGAGGTGAGCCAATGATGTGGCGGGCAAATTCCCGATCTTCCGGGCGAACCTCGGGTAGGCGATCGGCCTGCTGCTGGGTCGTGATGATTGCTCCAGAAGGAACATAGCGACCGGGAGGAATCTCTACGTCTTGGACAAGGGCGTGCATCATGATTACCGAACCGGCCCCAACACGAGCGTTGAAGACGGTGGATCGGAAACCGACGAAGCAGTCATCTCCGAGATAGGCCGGGCCATGGATGAGTGCTTTGTGAGTAATCGCGACTCGCTGGCCTATCCAGACGGAATAGTCCGCTTGGTCATCGCCCAAGACACGACCATATTCCAAGCCGTGGATGACAGCGCCCTCTTGCAGGATGCTTTCTTTCCCGACTTGGAATGGTGCGCCTTCGTCAGCACGGATCGAAACCCCCGCTGCAACGCGGACTCCCGCTGCGATACGTACGTCGCCGATGATGCTGGCGATCGCATGAACCTGAGCAGCCGGATCAATATAAGGCTCAGCCAACCGACCCGCCGTAGCAACGGGGACCGTTGTTGGGCTCGGCATTCTCTAACCTCCCAAGCCTGGGCTCAATCCAGATCAATGACCAGCAGGGATTCAATCCCTGCCCATTAGCTGTGCTCGCGTTTGTCGTAGACGGAGCGGTTTTCCACGTTGACCGTATCGATGATGGCAATGACAGCTGCATCAACCGGTCGTTCCTGACAATCGCGCACATGGCGCGCTTGACTGCCGCGGCTAATCAACACCCACTCGTCAACGCCAGCGCCAACCATGTCAGCAGCAACCTCATACTCTTGAAGTGCCTGTCCAGCCTCATCCAAGAACTGAACAACCAAGAACTTTACCCCTTGCAGGCTGGGCTCTTTGTAGGTACTGACTACGGTTCCGCGAACCTTAGCAATGCGCATGCTGATCTCACATCGACGGCACAACAGGACAGCCGACCATCGAAGAACAGACAAACAAATCTGCCAAGGTGCATCTTGAAAGACTCACCTAAAGAGTCGGCAATCAAGATGAAAGGGCTATTGAAACGACTCAACAGCCCTCAACCTTACATGCGGAATTGTTCAACAGCTTCGGTGTAGCGAATCGGGAGAACGTATTCCAAGTTCTCGTGGGGACGCGCAATGATGTGGTGCGACAGCACTTCACCACCGGCAACCCGTTTCGCCGAATCGAGACCCGCAGAGACAGAAGCTTGAACTTCCGAAACGTCTCCCCGGACAATGACAGTGACGCGGCCGCTGCCAATCTTCTCATAGCCAACCAGCGTGACACGCGCTGCTTTGACCATCGCGTCAGCTGCTTCCACAACAGCCGGGAAGCCCAGGGTCTCGATCATTCCAACCGCAATAGGCATGAGTCCACGTCCTTTAAAAAAGTCGAGTCAGTCTCTAGCAAGAAGCAAACAAATGTGACTCAAGTGAATCAGCTTGAGGTTTCAGGATGCTTCAATCGCTCTCTAATCAAAAGATTAGATTGATGGGGATCTATTGACAATATTTAAGCTGATGGTGATTTTCGATTAACCTCATCAGCAAAACTAATCGCCCCCATCGGATTCGGGCACAGATGATGCCCTGGTTTCTGGGCGACTGAACGAGAAGTTCAACCCCGGAAACCCTCAATAGTTTCTCATGAGTAGGTCCGCGATCGCACAGCAACTTTGGCCGGGCGATCGCAGTAGGTCTAGCGTGAGGTAACAGCTTCGCTCACCCATTGACTGCCGCCCAATGTGCCCAATGCGAGGTTACGACGGAGGGGGCGAGTCACCAGCTCTAGGATGGCGCGGGCATTGCCGAAGCCATGGATCTGGGCAAAGGTGAACTCCACCGACCACTTGGTGCTGATGCCGCGAGCCTCTAGAGGATTAGCGTGGGCCATGCCGGTAATGACTAGGTCGGGCTGTAGTGCCTCGATCCGCTGCAGTTGGTTGTAGTTGTCCGGTTTCTCAACCAAGCGTGGTAGGGGGACTCCCATGCTTTGGCAGGTGGCTTCAAGCATTGCCAGCTCAGCCCCTAGGTAGCGGCGATCGAGGTAGGGGATGCCAATTTCAGGACAGCGCATCCCGCAGCGGACCAGGAAGCGAGCCAGGGAAATTTCCCAGAGGTTGTCGCCCATGAAGAAGACTTGTTTGCCCTCGACAAGCTGACGATAGTCTTCGATGCTGTCCCAAACTTGAGCTTCCCGCTCAGCTAAGCCTTGGGGCTCAATCTCCAGAACGCTGCAGATTTTCTCGATCCAAGCGCGACTGCCATCGGGTCCAATGGGGAAGGGAGCGCCGATCACTTTGCATTTACGGCGGCGCATCAGGGTTGTAGCTGTTCTGGACAAAAACGGATTCAAGCCGATCGCGTAACTCCCTTCAGCGATGACCGGTAGTTCGGTATAGCGCTTAGCGGGCAACCAACCCGAGACCGTAATCCCTTGCTTCGCCAGCTCGATCGTGAGTTGGGTGGCAACAGGATCGGGCACCGAGCCAAACAGGATCAGGGGCGGGTGCTTGGAACTAGCAGGCTGCTGCTCGGCGGCAGGGGATTTCCCAAACTGGAGCAGACGCTGGATAGCGTTAGTCCGTTCTTGTTGATCTGCTTCGCTGGTAGCAGCCTCAGGGCAGCGAGCGGGCATAGCAGCTAACACGGTGTCCTCGCCTTGGGTGAAGGCATAGTCCAAACCATTGGCACGAGCGACCACGATCGGAATGCCAATCTCAGCTTCTAGCTTGGGAGCGAGTCCCTCCAGATCCATCTTGATAATTTCAGTCGTGCAAGTACCAATCCAAACAATTACGCTGGGATTGCGATCGCGTTTGATTTGTGTGCAGAGTCGTTTGAGTTCTGCAAAGTCATTAAGCTGAGCGGAAATGTCTCCCTCTTCCAGCTCTGCCATCGCATAGCGTGGCTCTGCAAAGATCATCACACCCATGGCATTTTGCAAAAAATAGCCGCAGGTTTTTGTGCCAATCACCAAGAAGAAACTATCTTCAATTTTTTGATAAAGCCAAGCCACGCAACTAATGGGACAAAAAGTGTGATAGTTGCCAGTTTCACACTCAAAAGAGAGTGCTGAAGGTGCTTCGGTAGTCGTCATAAGAGAGGAGATGGGAGAAGAGTAGCAGAACTTGAGCGAACAGATTTCAGCCAGTCAGTCGCACTACACCAGCAACGCTTCAGGTGCGATCGCTTCCGTAGTCTGTTTGGGTGGATTGAGATAGAAGTCAGATAACAAGCTGAACAAGTCACGATCGGCTGCATCCTTGGGAACAACGCCCTCTGGTCTTGCGAGGATTTGATCCGCAATGTTCAGGTAGTAATCACAGACTGTGAGTAGGCTGGGTTCAGTTTCAGCCATCTCAAAGACAGTTTTTCCTTTCACTCGAGAAATACGGATATCTTCAATCAGCGGAAGAACTTCTAGCACGGGCATCGGGACCGCTTCGATGTATTTATCGATTAGATCACGTTTACTAGTTCGATTGCCAATCAATCCAGCTAGTCGCAGGGTATGCGTCCGTGCTTTTTCCCGCACTGAGGCGGCAATCCGATTGGCAGCGAAGAGCGCATCAAAGCCATTATCTGTGATGATTAAGCAGTAGTCAGAATAGTTCAGTGGTGCCGCAAATCCACCACAAACGACATCTCCCAAAACATCAAAAAGAATGACATCGTACTCATCAAAGGCATTGAGCTCTTTGAGTAGTTTGACGGTTTCGCCAACCACATAACCGCCACAGCCTGCACCAGCTGGTGGACCGCCCGCTTCAACGCAGTCCACGCCACCATAGCCGCGATAAATTACATCTTCAGGCCAGACATCTTCGTAGTGATAATCCTTGGCTTGCAGGGTATCGATGATGGTGGGAATTAAAAAGCCCGTCAGGGTGAACGTACTGTCGTGCTTGGGGTCACAACCGATTTGCAGCACCTTCTTACCACGTCTGGCTAAAGCGACAGAAATATTGCAACTGGTGGTTGATTTTCCGATACCACCTTTGCCATAAACCGAAAGTTTCACGGGTGCGACTCCTTGGCTGTTAGCCTCGATAGCCCAGCGTGAGCGGTGCTATCTGAGCGGGGATGCCTGCATTATCAAGTTGCTATGCCTAGGGCTGCTGGTTTAAAAGCTTGATTTAACGCTTCAAATCAATATTTAAAAGTTCTTGAATAGTAATGGCTCCTTTCAACGGCTTTAGGATAAATCGAAAATCAATTGAACAACCTTGCTTTAGATTGAAACAGTATCTATAAACAATAAACAAAAAGTAAATTTCAGCCAAAATCTAGGAATTTTTAAGGGCCAATGACTGGCTGACAGAGGGCTCAAGATCGTTACTTGCCTGAATTCGTAGCGATCGCTGCTCAAAGCAGTGATTTGATAAAAATAGTGAATTTTCTCGATTGAGGCGGCAGTCCATGACCGCAAGCGATCGCCAGTTATCTGAAGCGGAGCTGCTCACCTTGCAGGCTGATCCGATCGCAACGCTGCAATTCTTGCTGGCAGAAGCAGCGTTACCCAATTCTGAGACAGCGGCAATACTCCAGCTGGCGCAGGCACTCAGGGCTGAATTTCAAACTGCTACTCCAGAGGCGATCGCTCACCTTACCCCTAAGGCAGATTAAGGCTGAGGGGTAGGGGCTGGCTGCTGCGTGGGCGGTGAACTCGTTGAGGGACGTGTGGGCGGATTGGTGGCTGCTGGCGGCGTCGCAGGTTCTGGCGCTTGCTGCGATCGCAGGACCTGAGCCGCAGATTGTCCTTCCCCTTGGAAACCGATGTACCAGAGAGCAGCGGCAGCCTCAGCTCGAGTCACTGGCTTTCGCGGCTGGAAGAGTTGAGTGAAGCCAAAAACGCGCCGAATGATGCTTTGGGTTCCATTGTCGTCATCGGCCAACAGTGCCCGCTGCAGCCGTGGATCTAGCCCGTTGGTATCCTGAAAGCCCCAGCTCGCGGCTAACTTTTCTGGGGTTGCCGTCGGTAGTGTTTGGCGATGGTCGAGGGGGACTTTCCAGAGCAGTAAGTCAGCACGGGTCAGAGGAGCCTCAGGCTGGAAGCGGGTTGCAGCCGTATCGCCACTGAGGCGGCTGGGGAGAGTTCCCGCTTCAGCCAATGATTGAATGGCGATGAAGTCTGGGTTGCTGGTGGGAACGTCCGTGTAAATTGGCGGACTATCGGCGATCGCCAGCCGAATTTGGCGACCTGGGTCGTCCTCAAAGAAACGGTTGTTGACAGCGAGCAACCAGCGCGCAAAAGTACCGCGATCGATCGGCTGATTGGGGTCAAACCGACCTTGGCGATCGCCCGGGGTATCAAGCACCCCTAGTTCGATCATCTCCTCCACTTGGCTGCGGAGAGCAGTAGGAATCTGATCCAGATCCGTGAAACTGCTGAGGGCCGGCGGACTTGGGGCTGGCGTTGACGGTGCTGGATTGGTCGGAGACGGGGGCGTTGTAGGAGCGCCAGAAGTGCCAGTTCCGTTCTCCGGTCGCTCAAAAGACTGCTGCAGTGACTGGCCAAAGGGCGTGCCACTACAGGCTTGGAGCGCAATCGTCAGGAAGCCCAGCGCGATCGCAGGCCGAAGTCGATACCCAGACAGATGTCGCACAGTGTTAGCGGCTCGTAGTCCGACGAGTCGTGGTTTTCTTAGTCGTTTTGGTTGTTCGGGCTTTCGTTTCACCGGACTTTGGTGTTCCCGTACTACGGCGGCCTCCTTTAGCCTTGGCCTGACCGGCTTTGGCCGCTAAGGCTGCAACTGCTGTTTCCAGGCTGATCGTCTCCGGCTTCTCATCCTCGGGCAGCGAGGCATTGACCTTGCCATGTTTGAGGTAAAGACCGTAGGGACCCTCAAAAATTTGAATGGGGGCTTGGTCATCAGGATGGAGGCCAACCTCCCGAATCGGTTCCTTGCCGCGACCCCGACTCTTCTTGGGTTGTGCCAGGAGTTCGAGGGCACGATCGAGATCGATGGTCAGCACATCATCATCGGCTTTGAGCGATCGGTAATCCTTCTCACCACCCCCCAGATCGCAGACCACGTAGGGTCCAAATCGCCCTAGACCTGCTTGGATCCGTCGTCCTGTTTCGGGATGCTCGCCCAAGGTACGTGGTAGCGACAACAGCCCTACGGCTTGCTCCAACGAGATCGTTTCTAAGCTCATACCCTTGGGCAAAGAAGCCCGCTTCGGCTTGGGTTTTTCCTCGGTGGCTGCCCCAAGTTGGACGTAGGGACCGTAGGCACCCGTAAGCAGGTAAATCGGCTCGTCGGTTTCAGGATGTGTTCCCAGTTGGTCCGGCCCTTCGGTTTTTTGCCGCAGTAGTGTTTCCACTCGCTGGACATCCAAATCAGCAGGCGTTAGCTCCTTGGGCAGGTTTGCTTTGATCGGTTCTCCATCGGCCTCGGCCTCGAGGTAAGCGCCAAAACGACCAATACGGACTTTGGCGGGCAGTCCCTCCAGCGCGACTGTGCGAGCGGCAGCCGGATCAATTTCACTTTCGCGAAGTTTGACCTGTTCTTCCAAGCCACGATCGCCCCGATAAAACTGACTGAGATAGGGTAGCCAGTCGACTTCACCATTGGAAATGTCGTCGAGGGACTGCTCCATCCGCGCACTGAAGCTGGTGTCCACCAAATCGGGGAAATGTTGCTCCAGCAATGCTGTCACTGCAAAAGCCGTGAAGGTCGGCGTTAGAGTGTTGCTCACCAATTGGGCATAGCCGCGATCGACGATCGTGCCGATGATGCTGGCGTAGGTACTGGGACGACCAATGCCCTCGTTCTCCAGCATTTTGACCAGTGAGGCTTCGGTGTAGCGGGCTGGCGGCTGGGTTTCATGACCGATCGCGGCCAGTTCCTGACAGGTGGGGCGATCGCCCACCTTCAACGCCGGCAGCAGAATTTCGCGATCTTCTAGGGCTGCATCAGGATCGTCTGAGCCTTCAACGTAAGCGCGGAAGAAGCCCGGGAAATCGATCCGCTTGCCACTGGCGCGGAACTCAGCATTATCAACCTCCAACAACACACTCAGCATGGTTTGTCGGGCCTCAGCCATCTGAGAGGCGATCGTGCGCTTCCAGATCAGGTCGTAGAGCGCAAACTCGGCGCCCGACAGTCCCGTTTCTTGGGGCAGCCTAAACGTGTTCCCCGCTGGCCGAATTGCTTCGTGGGCTTCCTGGGCGTTTTTGCTCTTGGTGGTGAACTGGCGAGGCTGGGGGCTGAGATAGTTTTTGCCATACATCTGCTCAACGCAGCTGCGAGCTGCCTCGATCGCCTGTTGCGACAGATGGACCGAATCCGTCCGCATGTAGGTGATAAAGCCTCGCTCGTAGAGGCTCTGGGCGACTCGCATCGTTTCCCGGGCTGAGAGCCGTAGCTTCCGGTTCGACTCCTGCTGCAAGGTCGAAGTGGTGAAGGGTGGGGCTGGTTTGCGAGTGGTGGGTTTTTCTTCCAGCGACTTTACTTGCCAGGGCTGGGTCTGGAGGCGATCGCGCAGGGCTTCCGCTTCTTGCTGATCGAGCAGACAGACCTGACGGCCGGCAATGATTTGGCCGGTGCTTTCGTCAAAGTCATTGCCTGTGGCTAGCCGTTGGCCTGCCAATGTCCAGAGTTTGGCTTCAAACTGGCCAGCCTCCACCGTCAGCTGAGCTTTGAGATCCCAGTAGCTGCCTTGGCGGAAGGCCCGCCGCGCCCGTTCCCGCTGGACGAGTAGGCGTACTGCCACCGACTGCACCCGCCCGGCGGATAGGCCCCAGGCAATTTTTTTCCAGAGCAGGGGGGACAGGGTGTAGCCCACCAAGCGATCGAGAATCCGGCGGGTTTCTTGGGCATGGACCAAGCGCTGATCGACATCCCGACAATTTTTCAGGGCTGCTTGAATCGCCTCTTGGGTGATTTCGTGAAAGACCATGCGCTTCGTGGGCACCCGAGGTTGCAAAAGCTGCAACAAGTGCCAGCTAATACTTTCGCCTTCGCGGTCTTCGTCCGTTGCCAGGATCAGTTCATCGGCATCTTTCAGTGCATCTTTCAATGTTTTGACAATCTTTTTTTTATCCTTGGGGACGATATAAAGCGGCGCGAAGTTATTTTCAACATCGACCCCAAGATTGCTCCATTTCTCACCTTTCAGTTCGGTGGGAATGTCGCTTGCCGACTGTGGAAGATCGCGGACATGTCCCATCGATGCTTCGACGCGGTAATCCTTCGGCAGGTAGTTGCGGATGGTGCGCGCCTTGGTGGGCGACTCGACGATGACGAGTTTGGGCATGGAGTCACGATTCTGCCCGATTGGCAGCTAGGGAAGTCAAAAAAAGCGATCGCAGGCGATCGAGAGGGCCCAACCCAAAGGGCTGATCAATGGGTAACCTCCTCTTCCACTTATAGCCAAAGATGTGAAGTCTCCTGCAACTGCGATCGCGGAAGGATCAGGCTGAGAGGAAGGTAGAATCAGTGGCTGATGCCTCAGGTTACTCAATCAACCTGCTGGCGTTCCCCAGTTCTGAGTCGCACCGACCTATGGACTTTTTAACCCTCGCCGGTCAACTCAATGCCGGTGTGATTCTGCCAGAAGGCATCGTAATCGTCACACTGTTGACGGTTCTGGTCACGGATTTGATTTTGGGACGGCAATCGCTGCGCCTAACTCCAGCCCTCGCCATCACGGGGCTTAGTGCTGCGATCGCAGTGCTCACACTCCAATGGAATACGAGTCAAAATCTGGCTTTTCTTGGTGGCTTCAACGGCGATAATCTCAGTATTGTTTTCCGAGGCATTGTGCTGCTGTCTGCAGCGGTCACCATCCTGCTCTCGATTCGCTACGTTGAGCAGTCGGGAACGTCTCTTGGAGAATTCATTACGATTCTGCTCACGGCATCACTGGGGGGGATGTTTCTCTCCGGTGCGAATGAGCTCGTAACTATTTTTGTGTCACTGGAAACGCTCAGTATTTCGTCTTATCTCTTGACGGGATATATGAAGCGCGACCCCCGTTCCAATGAAGCAGCACTGAAGTATTTGCTGATTGGCGCTGCCAGCTCGGCTATCTTCCTCTACGGTGTTTCACTGCTCTACGGCTTAGCTGGGGGGGAGACCCAGTTGCCTGCGATCGCGGAAAAACTGGGCGAAGCTCAGCCGCTGGCACTGCTGATTTCATTGATTTTTGTAATCGCTGGCATTGCTTTCAAAATTTCTGCGGTTCCTTTCCACCAATGGACTCCGGACGTTTACGAAGGCTCGCCCACCCCGATCGTGGCGTTTCTCTCGGTCGGTTCCAAAGCAGCGGGTTTTGCTTTGGCGATTCGCTTGCTGGTCACCGCCTATCCGGCTTTGACCGAGCAATGGCACTTTGTCTTCACGGCCCTGGCCATCCTCAGCTTGGTGCTCGGTAACGTCGTGGCGCTCGCGCAAACCAGCATGAAGCGCCTGCTAGCCTACTCCTCGATCGCCCAAGCTGGTTTTGTGATGATTGGCCTGATCGCTGGCACCGAAGCAGGCTATTCCAGCATGGTTTATTACCTGCTGATTTACCTGTTTATGAATCTGGGTGGCTTTGCCTGTGTCATCCTCTTCTCGCTACGGACAGGAACGGACCAAATCAGCGAATACGCTGGCCTCTACCAAAAAGATCCGCTGGTCACCCTCGGTCTGAGCCTCTGCCTGCTCTCGCTGGGCGGCATTCCGCCGCTGGCTGGATTCTTTGGCAAGCTCTACCTGTTCTGGGCAGGTTGGCAGGCCGGGCTGTATGGGTTGGTGTTGCTAGCGCTGATCACCAGTGTCATCTCGATCTACTACTACATCCGTGTGATCAAGATGATGGTGGTCAAAGAGCCACAGGAGATGTCGGAGTCAGTGCGCAACTACCCCGAAACCAACTGGAATCTGCCGGGCATGCAGCCGTTGCGTGCTGGTTTGGTGGTTTGCGTGATTGCCACGGCCGTAGCAGGTATCCTCTCCAACCCACTGTTTAACCTTGCTAGTGCTTCGGTGAGCGGCAGTTCCTTCCTGGGTTTAGCTCCTGCTGCAGAAGTGGTGACCACGACGGCAACCCCCGTCGCTCTGTCAGAACCGCCAGCTGCCAGTTAGCTAAACCGACCGCGATCGCGGCTCACTCACCCCATCCTTTCCCAAGACAGCGCTAGCATGGCGCTGTCTTTCTTTTTGCAACCCCTTGTCTCTGCATGGCAGAATCCGCGCCTCCCGTCATTCAGTTCGAGCATGTCAGCAAGATCTACGGCGAAGGGGAAACTACGGTCCGTGCCTTGGATCATGTCGACTTTCAAGTTCGGGCGGGTGAGTATTGCGCGATTATGGGCGCTTCGGGTTCGGGAAAGTCGACGGCAATGAACCTGATTGGTTGCCTTGATCGCCCCACAGCTGGCCGCTATTACCTCGACGGCACCGATGTCGCCGATTTGGATGACGACGCCCTCGCTGCCGTGCGCAATCGCAAGATTGGATTTGTTTTTCAGCAATTTCACCTGTTGCCCCAGCTCAGCGCGGTCGAGAATGTGATGCTGCCGATGATCTACGCCGGCATTTCTCAGCAGGAGCGGCGCGATCGCGCTGTCGCTGCTTTAACCCAAGTGGGCCTCGCTCAACGACTGGACAATAAACCCAATCAGCTGTCTGGGGGACAACAACAACGGGTGGCGATCGCCCGAGCGATCGTGAATCAACCAGTGCTATTGCTGGCAGATGAACCGACTGGAGCATTGGATTCCCAGACGACCGAAGAAGTGCTGAATATCTTCGACCAGTTGCACCAGCGGGGCATCACGATCGTGATCGTCACCCACGAAGCCGAGGTCGCCGATCGTGCCGAGCGGGTGATCTGGTTCCGCGATGGCCAAATCCAGCGGGAAACCCAAAATCCGCCTCGGCCAGTCCTTGCAGCTACCTTTTGAGCAGCGCGATCGCTAGGGATTTTGAGCCTTCCAGATGAAATAGATCCCAAAACTAAGTAGCAACAGCTGAAAGCAGCGTTGAACCAGCACTGCAGGTAACTTGGGCAAGAGCCGCGTGGTCACCTGCACGCCCAGTAAGCCGCCCAAACCCAGCCAAAACCCTTGGACCCAGAGTACGTCGCCAGCGACTGCATAACCACTCAACGCTGAGCAGGCAGTGACGATAATCACGCCGAGGCTGGTTTGCACTGCTGTTTTGATCGGTACCCTCATCAACAGCACCTGCAGCGGCACCATCAGCGTGCCCCCCCCAATCCCAAACAGTCCTGCTAGGACGCCCCCTAAAGCGCCCGTAATCAGTACGGACATCAGGCTAGGCTGAGTGGGCTTATCCTTGTCGGGCGAGGCGTTACGGTTCAACCACTGCCGCAGTTCAACCAAAAAGATATTAAGAAAGTAAAGGCCGGCAATTCCCAGCAGCAGAACATTGCCCGGTAGCCGTTGGGCCAGAAAGACCCCCAGTTGGGCTGTCGCGATCGCCGGTAGACCCAGTTGCCAGATACTCGCTGCCTGTAAATTGCCCGATCGCCAGTTTTGCCAGGTGCCAGAGATTGAGGTGATCAGAATGGCGAGATTACTGGTGCCAAAGGCTTGCACCGGGCTGACGCCTAAACCGATCAAGACCGGCACCATCAACACGCCGCCGCCCACTCCCAGCAGTCCTGCCAAGAGGCCAGCTCCAATCCCAATTACAAACAACGTCACCATTGTGTTTCTCGTCTGGTTGATGACCGATGAGGAGTAGCGATACCGTCGCAGAGGTTGAGCAGTGCTAGAAAGAAAACAGCGCCGCCCCTACCTGCGAACGCTCAACCGACTCTGGAGATTGGCATGGCTGTGTCTTCCGAAACGACTCTTGACTCCTCGGCCTTGTCTGCGACTGCGCCGCTAGATTACATCGATATCATCGAGACCGTCATCAGTAGCCTTGCCGATGCTGACAGTGCCCAGGTCAGCCACACGGGCAGCGGCACGATCTGGAAGTTTCGCTATGGCCAACTCGAAGTTTTTGTACAACTGACGGGCTCTAGCGAGGACGACCTGTTCACGGTTTGGGCCAAAGTTTTTCCGCTCAGCGAATCCACCGACGCCACACTTCTGCAACGGCTGCTTACCCTCAACTGGGCCGACACCCTCGAGGCGCGGTTTGCCCTTTATGACGATCACATCACGATGGTGGCTAGCCGCACCGTAGCTGATCTCTCGGCGGGCGAAATCTCGCGAGCCATTACCTTGGTGGCGAGTATTGCTGCCACTTATGCTGAAGGGCTCCCAAGCTAGGGTACAGCGGTGCCCTTCTCGACTCTTACTTGGCAGATCCTACCTTGGCTGGTTGCGCCGGGTGACTGGCAGATGGCCTTGGATGACTGGCTGCTCGATGAAGTGCGCCGCGATCGCTGTCCCCCTACTTTTCGCTTATTCACTTGGCAAGACCCTGGCTTGTCCCTCGGCTGGCATCAGGATCCACTGCTCGTGGATCTGGACTTACCCATCGTTCGCCGACCCACGGGAGGACGGGCTGTGCTTCACGGAGGCGATCTTTGCTATTCCCTAGTGACGCCTGCCCCAGTAACAGGCGATCGCCGACAGACCTATTGTCTGCTCACTCAATTCCTGCGATCGGCCTTTCAGTCCCTCGGGTATCCACTCAGTACCGGTTGTGATCGCCCCGATCGCACTGCGATCGACTGTTTTGCCCACAGTACCGTTGCTGATTTACAGCTCATTGATGGCCGCAAGTGCATTGGCAGCGCCCAACTTTGGCGCGATCGCACCATCCTCCAGCAAGGGTCGATTCAGCTCCAGCCGCCCGATTGCTGGACTCAAGTCTTGGGAACGCCATCGCCACCAGCCCTGTCGCTCGCGATCGCGACCCTAGCGACGAGTCTGATCAATGCCCTGAGAGACAGCTACGGCCTCAGCCTGAACCCTGGAGGTTTGAGCTCTGCGGATTGGGAGGCAATTGACGACCGGCGATCGCGCTTTCAGGTTGACTGAACACCTCAGCGCCACTAAAAACACCGCAAGCGGGAAGTTCGCCACCTAGAATGAAAACAGTTTTTCTGGCAACCGTCCGATGGCCAGCGCAAGCTCGAACGACCGGATTCTCATTTTCGATACCACGCTCCGGGATGGCGAACAGTCACCTGGTGCAAGCCTAAACCTAGAAGAGAAACTGGTGATCGCGCGTCAACTGGCTCGACTGAATGTCGACATTATTGAGGCCGGTTTTGCCTTTGCTAGTCCCGGTGATTTTGGAGCGGTGCAGCGCATTGCCGCTGAAGTCGGCACACCGGATGGCCCCACGATTTGTAGTTTGGCGCGGGCAACTCGTCAGGATATCAAAGCAGCGGCTGAAGCCTTGGCACCGGCAGCCAAAGGCCGCATTCACACCTTTATCGCCACTTCCGACATCCACCTCGAGTACAAGCTCAAGAAAACTCGGGCTGAGGTTTTGGCGGTCATCCCCGAGATGGTTGGCTATGCCGCTTCCTTGGTCGATGACGTCGAATTTTCGCCGGAAGATGCGGGGCGATCGGATCCTGAATTCCTCTATGAGTGTTTGGAAGCGGCGATCGCGGCAGGGGCCAAAACGATCAATATTCCCGACACCGTCGGCTACACGACTCCTAGCGAGTTTGGAGCCTTGATTGGCGGCATTAAACAGAATGTCTGCAACATTGATCAGGCAATCATTTCCGTCCATGGTCACAACGACTTAGGCCTTGCTGTCGCCAACTTCCTAGAAGCGGTCAAAAACGGCGCGCGCCAGCTGGAATGTACGATCAACGGCATTGGCGAACGAGCTGGTAATGCGGCTCTAGAAGAGCTGGTGATGGCCCTGCATGTGCGTCGCCAATACTTCAATCCGTTCTTGGGACGCGCTGCAGATTCAGAAGCACCCCTAACCCAAGTCAACACTCGCGAAATCTACAAAACCTCGCGCTTGGTCTCGAATCTGACTGGGATGTTGGTGCAGCCGAATAAAGCGATCGTGGGGGCCAATGCCTTTGCACATGAATCGGGTATTCACCAAGACGGCGTCCTCAAAAATAAGCTGACCTACGAAATCGTCGACGCCGAAACGATTGGCCTAAGTACCAATCGCATTACCCTCGGTAAGCTGTCGGGGCGCAATGCCTTCCGTACCCGTTTGCAGGAGTTGGGCTACGACCTTGGCGAGGACGACTTGAACCGAGCTTTCCTGCGCTTCAAGGAACTAGCCGATAAAAAGCGGGAAGTCACCGATCGCGACTTGGAAGCGATCGTCAATGACGAAACCCAGCAAGCACCCGAGCTGTTCAAGCTGGAATTGGTGCAGGTTTCAGCGGGCGATCATGCGCGTCCCACCGCCACCGTCACCCTACGCACTCCCGAAGGGGAAGAACTGACTGACGCAGCGATCGGTACGGGGCCGGTTGATGCGATTTATCGAGCCATCAATCGTGTGGTGAACATCCCGAATGAGCTGATCGAGTTTTCGGTCAAGTCTGTCACAGCAGGGATTGATGCGATCGGCGAGGTCACGATTCGTCTGCGTCATGAAGACCGGATTTTCTCTGGACATTCGGCTAATACCGACATCCTCGTAGCCTCGGCCCAAGCCTATATTCACGCTCTCAACCGGCTTGCCGAAGCGTTGCAGAAGGATAAGCCCTTGCATCCGCAAGAACCGATTGTCGCTGGTATGGGTCGTTAGGCGATCGTCCATTCTCTCAACAGAGCAGCCACCCGATCCTTGAATCGGGTGGCTATTGTTTTTAGATTGCGCTAGATGATTAACGCCAGCCTGCACGGTCCATAATCTTCACCGCTTCAGCATTGTTGGCCCCGTAGACATCGACATTGACGGGAGCGGCCTCAAAGGGGCCAAAGCTTTGGACCACTGCATCCTCAGCCGTATTGGCTTTGGCTGGATACTCGTAGGTGCCTTGGGTGAAGTAGCGCTGTCCGTCGGGGCTCGCCAAGAACTCGAGAAATGCAACTGCATTTTCCTTGTGTGGAGCATTGGTCGCAACGCCGGCACCACTGACATTGACGTGGGTGGGGCGCGGGAAAAAGACCCCGACTTTTGAGGCAATTTCGCGATCGCTCGCCTCTTTGGATTCCAACAACCGTGCGACGTAGTAGTGATTGACGACCGCGACATCACAGACGCCTTCCGCAACCGCCTTGATCTGAGCGGTGTCGTTGCCCTGGGGCGGTCGCGCAAAGTTTGCCGTCAAACCTTTGATCCACTCTTCCGTAGCTGCTTCCCCTTGCGTTGCGATCGTTGCCGCAACTAAGGACTGGTTGTAGATGTTGTCAGAGCTGCGCATGCATAGCTTGCCACGCCACTCGGGGTTGGCGAGGGCTTGATAGGTGGAAAGCTGACTGGGCTGAACCTTGGCTTTGTTGTAGATGATGACGCGGGCCCGACGGGCAAATCCAAACCAGCGGCCGTCCGGATCGCGCAGGTCATCAGGCAGGCCAGCGGTGAGCACGGATGATTGCACGGGCTGGAAGAGTCCCTTTGACTCCGCCTGCCACAGGCGACCCGCATCCACCGTAATCAGGACATCGGCAGGGCTGTTGGCTCCTTCACTTTGGATGCGCTCAATCAGCTCAGCATCTTTGCCTTCAATCACATTGACCTGAATGCCGGTCTTGTCTGTGAAAGCTTTGTAGAGTTCATCGTCTTGGTTGTAATGCCGGGACGAGTAGATGTTGACGACCTTATCGCTACCCCCTGAGCAGGCTGCAAGGCCTGTGCTGAGGAGCAGAGCAGCAAGGCCCGTTGACCAGATACGTAGACAAGACAAAAGCTTGATCCTTATTGCAAGTAGTTCTAAATAAGAGCGTATAAGCCTGACGCCCCTTTCGACAACTCAGGACCTTTGAAACCTGGTGTTAGCCTCTTCTAAGCACTAATTCTGCTAGGACTCATTTGCAAATAACCTAGGGTGTAGTGATCTCCTCTACCGAGCTATTGCCATCCCATGAGGAGGCGGCAGCAAAACCTGAGGCGCTAGAGCCAGCGACTCATTGCCAAAGTTACCGACAACCAGCGTCAGATCAGGTTGGAGTTGTAGCGCTTTCTTCCATACCCTGTTTTAGGCTGCTATATCACCTCTAGCTGCCTGTATTGTCATCAATCCCCAAAACCAATTGATCCGATATTGGTCAATTGATAGCAGTTTAAAGTTGCTTTCGATTAATATCTTTTGCAAATCATCTATTGAGTAAGCTCTAACATGAGCCTTGTCAACCCAATGCAACCATCGATCTAGGAGGTTAATCATCAAGTAATTTCGGCACCAGTCCGTTAAAATCAAGCAACCCTGGGGCTTTAAAACTCTCGTGATCTCTTGAAGAACTTTTTCAGGGTTTTGAAAATAATGGAAAACACTCGTTGAGATCACGAGGTCGAAATGGTGTTCCGGAAAGGGGAGTTCATTAGCTTCTCCAGTCTGCAGCTTGACTGAATCCGGTAGTTTCTGCCGAGCGATCGCTAGCATTGCAGCTGATATATCTAAACCTGAAAGCTTGACTGTAGGATATTGTGCTGCAAGTTGTTGAAGGAGTGATCCAGTTCCACAACCAAGGTCTAAGACTGATGCTTGAGAGCTGATAGTAATTCGCTTAAGGGTTTCTTGAATAGTGGCATGAATATAAAAATCCCAGCGGCGATCGTAGGATGATGCAAGGATTGTATATTCTTCTTGAACTGGGGTGGAATGATTTTCCATCGTCAAAATTTGCTGACTAGAAGCTGTTGGTAATATTTGCTGGATTCTAGTGCTGTGAAACTGGGGCAGTCGAGTCTTTCTTGGTGTCTATGGTGAGGTGATCAATGCTCTTTGAGACTGTTGTCACGCTCTCGGGTTGGAGTGCATCAATGCCGACTCAGAGGCGATCGCCAGAAAAACTCAGCAATCGCCCAGCAGGCGTCGGTGGATTCCCTGCAATAGTCGCAAAAATCAGGCCCGTTTGGTTGCCGACTGAGTGACTTGGCGGCTAATTAGAATCACAGGCAGCAGACCCGCTACCAAAATCATCAGCGCCGGGAGCGCAGCTTCTGCCAGACGTTCATCCGAGGCATATTGATAGACCCGCACAGCCAAAGTGTCGAAGTTAAAGGGGCGCATCACCAAAGTGGCAGGCAGCTCCTTCATTACATCGACAAACACCAGCATGCTGACGCTGAGGAGTCCACCGCTGAGGAGAGGCAAGTGAATGCGGCGTAGCACCCCACTGCTGCTTTCCCCGAGGCTGCGAGCCGCTTCGTCAAAGCTAGGGCGGATTTTGGTCAAGCTGGATTCGATACCCGAAAAAGCGATCGCCAGAAACCGCACGAGATAGGCAAACACAAGGCCAACCAAAGTTCCGGTCAAAAGAATTGGTTCTGTGCCACCAAAGCGATCGCTGAGGCCTGTCAAGCCCTGATCTAGCCCCCCTAGCGCCAAAAGAATACCCACAGCCAATACTGACCCGGGAATGGCATAGCCGAGAGAAGCCGTACGCACCGCTAGCTGAATTGGCCAAGACTTTTGTAATCGCTGACCATAGCTGACGATCAAGCCCAGCAGCGTCGCCAGAACAGCTGTGATTCCAGCCAACATCAAACTGTTGCGGGTCAAGTCCCAGAAGTTATTGTTACTGGCCTCTTCGCTGTAGTTAAGGACGAGTTCTAACAAAATGCCGACGGGCAGCACGAGACCAAGCAACACTGGCAGGAGACAAGCGATCGCTGCAATCAGCGCCCGCCAACCCCGTAATTGGTAAACCGGCGCTTCCGCGTAGCGACTCCCAGACTCGTAGAAACGGGCTTGCCGGCGTGAGGCCCATTCCAGTAGCAGCAGCACGGCAATAAACAACAGCAAAACGGCTGATAACTGGGTTGCTGCAGGGCGATCGCCCAATCCCAGCCAGGTGCGATAGATGCCAGTCGTAAAAGTATTGACGCCCAGGTATTGCACTGCCCCGAAGTCATTGAGGGTTTCCATCAACGCCAAGGCCATCCCCGCTGCGATCGCAGGCCGAGCCAAGGGCAGGGCCACTCGCCAGAAACTTTTCCAAGGACTACAGCCCAGACTGCGAGCGGCTTCGATCGTGCAGTGAGACTGCTCAAGGAAGCTGCTGCGGGCTAGCAGGTAGACGTAGGGATAGAGGGTCAGACTAAAAAGAGCGATCGCCCCTGGCAACGAGCGAATCTCGGGGAACCAATAGTCCTGACTATTGCTCCAGCCAAACGTCTGCCGCAACAAGCCTTGGACGGGACCGTAATAGTCCAAGAACTCTGAGAGCGTGTAGGCCAACAAATACGTCGGGGTCGCCAGTGGCAAGAGTAAGCCCCATTGCAGCCAGCGACTGCCTGGAAATCGGCAGGCCGTCACCAACCAAGCCGTTGCCGTACCAATGACAGCGACGCCAAAGCCCACTCCAAACAACAACGCAAGGGAATGACGCACGTATTCCGGCAGGACTGTGGATGCCAGATGCGCCCAAATTTCACTTTTCTGGGTAAACAGGCTAGCCAGAATGACCAAGATCGGAGCGGCCACCAGCAGCGCCAAGCCGAGGGTCAGGGCAGCCCAGCTCCGACGAGCCATCAGGGTTGGCCAGTGCAGTGCTGGCTGGCTGGCTGAAGTGGGGGGCGAAGCGGCACTCACGGGGCAATTGAGAATAAATCGCAGAAGATCACTCTACACTGGAAAAGCTCTCTCTATCACCGCTGTCGCGGTTCTTCGCAGTTGCCCATGTCTCAATCCGAGGTTCTTTGCCTAGACCGTGTCTGTAAGCAGTTCTCAGGAAGTTCTCTGGCAGCGGTTGATCAAGTCAGCTTTGGATTAGAAGCTGGAGAAATTCTGGGACTGGTTGGTCCCTCAGGTTGCGGCAAGACGACCTTATTGCGAATGATTGCTGGTTTTGAGAGCCTGCAGTCTGGCAGCATCCAGCTCGCAGGAGAAACCGTAGCCACCGCCCAGCGATCGCTCCCGCCCGAAACTCGGTCAGTGGGCATGGTCTTTCAGGACTATGCACTGTTTCCGCATCTAACGGTTTTGGACAATGTCTGCTTTGGGCTGCGCGATCGCAAGGGGTCTGCCGCTGTCGCTCGACAAGCGCTGGCTTTGGTAGGCCTCGAAGGACTAGAACGCCGCTATCCCCATGAACTCTCTGGCGGCCAACAACAACGAGTAGCTCTTGCTCGGGCTTTGGCACCGCAGCCCCCGCTGATCTTGCTGGATGAGCCGCTCAGTAATCTTGATGTTCAAGTCCGGCTGCGATTGCGGCAGGAACTGCGTGACATCCTGCGCCAAGCTCAGGCAACGGCAATTCTAGTCACCCACGACCAAGAAGAAGCTCTTTCCATTTGCGATCGCGTGGCGGTAATGCGTTTGGGCCGTTTTGAGCAGATTGGTCAGCCCGAGGAGCTATTTCAACACCCGGCCAGCCGCTTTGTCGCTGAGTTTTTATCCCAAGCCAACTTCTTGGCCACAGAGTATCAAGGTGATGCGTGGCGCACGGTGCTGGGCGACTTTGAAGCACCGGGGGGATTGGAGGGCAGCCGTACGGGTGGCGAGCCGCCAGTGGTGATGGTGCGGCAAGAGGATGTTTTGCTACATCCCCATCCTGAGGGCACCGGCCTGGTCCGCGATCGCCAGTTTCTGGGTCGCGATTACCGCTATTTTGTCCAGCTTCCCGCCGGACTGGAAATCCAAGTCCTTGGGCCAGTCAGCGAGGCGATCGCCGTGGGGACGGCCGTGCAGGTTCAATTGCGGACAGGGCAAGCCCGCCTCTATCCCTACGACCTGCCCTTGGTTTTACGGGGCACTTCCACGCGTAATGCTGCCGCCCGAGCTTGAGCATTGTCCTAGTAGTTATGGTTCCTGAGAGGTGGGCACTGTTTGGCCGACAGGCTGCAGAAATTGCACATTGAGGCGATCGCCCCTATTCAAGCCAAGCTCCTGACTCCGTCCAGCCCGCAGTTCAATGACCGCATCAATCGGTACCAAGGCCGGACCATAGCTGGGACAGGGCATGGCCAGACAGGGCGGCACCTCACGCACAATCGCTCGCACTTCCCCTTGGTAGAGAAAGATCATGTCCAGCGGCTCCGGTGTGTTGAACATCCAGAAGCTGACGGGACGGGCTTGGGAGAACGGAAAAATCATGCCGCGGTTGTCGGCAAGACGTGGTCGAAACATCAGCCCACGCGCCTGCTGAGCAGGGGTTGCTGCCACTTCCACTTCCAAACGCTGGCCGCCAATCTTGACCTCAGCGCCGATCGGTAAATACTGGGCGCGATCGCTCTCCGCTTGGCCTCGGCAGCTCAGGCCCAAAATCGAGAGGGGGATGACTGCGATCGCTAGCCGTTGCAACCAGCGCTGCTCCAAGAACACAAGCATGGTGAATCCTGAAAATAGGACAGTCAGGTCGAGAGGGCAGTCCTCTGCTTTCAACAGGACGATTGATGACGGTGATCAGTTGCCGAGCTGACTGTAGATCCGCAGCTTCCCCAGCGATCGCCACGGATCCCAGCAAGAGGCAATGATAGAGCTTGCTACGCCTGCTGATTGAATCATGCGAATTCTGCTCGTTGACGACGAAGAAGCCCTGACTGCGCCACCCCATCGCATGTTGCGCCGCGAAGGCTACGACGTGGATGTGGCGAGTGATGGTCAGACGGGAGAACAGCTGGCAACCCACCAGCCCTACGACTTGCTGATTCTTGATTGGATGCTGCCCGAGCGATCGGGGTTGGATCTCTGTCGCTCCGTTCGACAGCGCGATCGCCAAGTACCAGTTCTGTTTCTGACTGCTCGCGATACAGTCGATGACCGAGTTCAGGGCTTAGATGCCGGAGCTGACGACTACTTGGTTAAACCCTTCGAACTGAAGGAACTCCTAGCCCGCGTCCGAGCCTTGCTCCGGCGATCGCCCCGACAGGAAACCTCGGAGGCTCCGCGCCTTGCGGGTGGCGATCTGGAACTGGATACGCCCAACCAACTGGCCTATCGTCAGGCCCGTCGCATTGAGCTGTCCGAAAAAGAGACGCAGTTGCTGGCAGTACTCATGCAGCATCCGGGCCAACTGGTCAGCCACCAAGAGCTGCAAGCGCAAGTGTGGGGTTCTGCCAATCCCCCCAGTAGCAATGTTCTGGCCGCACAAATTCGCCTCCTGCGCCGCAAGCTGGAAGCCCCGGGCGAAACGCCGCTGATCTTTAGCGTCTATGGCAAAGGTTACCGCTTCCAATTCGGAGATTTGGCCTAAATTTACCCTTCGGAGACTCGTCACCATGCGGATTGACTGCCTGCCAGCACTTCAGGACAATACATCTTTCTGCTAGTTGATGTAGAGCAGCGACAGGCCGCGGTAGTTGACCCAGCGGAAGCAGAGCCAGTGCTCGCTGCTTTGCAAGCGGAAGGGCTCACCCTAACAGCCATCCTGAATACCCACCATCACGGCGATCATGTCGGCGGTAACCGGCGGTTGCTACGGCAATTTCCCGAGGCAGCTGTCTCCGCCAGCGCCGTCGATCGCGATCGCATTCCAGGTCAAACGGTCTTGCTCGAAGCGGGCGATCGCCTACAGATTTGTGGTCAAACCGCCGAAGTCTTATTTGTGCCCGGACATACCCGTGGCCACATCGCCTATTACTTCCCTGAGGTAGCTGAGGGCAACCCTAGGGGCGCTTTGTTCTGCGGCGACACCCTGTTTGCCGGTGGCTGCGGTCGTCTGTTTGAAGGGACGCCGGCGCAAATGCTGGACTCCTTGCAACAGCTGCGATCGCTCCCTGACGACACCGCAATCTACTGCGCCCACGAGTACACCTTGAACAACCTCCGCTTCGCGCTAACAGTAGAGCCAGACAATTTTGACCTGCAACAGCGCTATCAAGCCGTCGCGATCGCTCGTCAGCAAGGACAGGCGACTATTCCTAGCCGTTTAGACATTGAAAAAGCTACCAATCCCTTTCTGCGCTGGGATCAAGCAGCCCTGCAAGCGGCCGTTTCCAGTCAAGATCCGGTTCAAACCTTGGCTCGGCTGCGGAGCCGGAAGGATCAGTTTTAGAGAGCAGAGATTGAGGTCACGACTGCGGCGATCGCAAATTCTCGCCACACGCCCGACAGTAGGGCAGATATTGATAGGTCAGGTGGTGGCAATGATGGCACTCGATGTATTGATAATGGCCACAGTGGGGGCAGTGCGCTTCTTGAGCAGGGAGCCGTTTGGCGCACTTGATACAGCGGGACTTCTGGACTCGATTAGCGGCTTGAATGCGTGGGTTAAAAATCCAAGCTTGGGCGAGTTTGATGATGCCAAAACCCAAGGCAGGAATCAGGAAGATATAGAGATAACTGACGAGGAAGAGGAGCTGGCCAAATAGAGCTTGAACTAGCTGTGAGAGAGCATTAAAAATAATGTTGATTCGCAGTAGCTCAAAGGCTTTAAACAGTAATGGCAGAGAGAAGATAACTAGTAAGTGCCAGCTCAACAAAGCCAGCAATCCATAGTCACGTCGTTCAGCATAGCGATGGATAACTGTCGCGATCGCTAGGAGTGGAGCAAGGAATATAATCTGTAGCAAGAGTTGCAGGGCTGGATACCAAAACAGCGATCGCTGATAGCCCTGTGCAACCTGTTCAAATTGACTACGATCGGCCAGCAGCGCCAAAAAGGAGCGACTTGCAGGCTGAGTGATCAGCGTTTGTTCTAAACCAGCGATCGCCTGCCGATTGGTCTGAATCGTTGCTTGATTAGCCTCAAGTTTTTGGCGAGCTTGATCTGCCCCAACATCGGTGATTGCCTGATCTCGAGACTGCCCTGCGATTTGCTCCAGCAGGGAAGAGTCGTACTGCTCACGAATTTTTTGATTTTCAGCTTCTAGCTGGTTGATCGTGGCTTGTTTTTGATTAATCGAGACAAGAATATTAGAATAATTTGCCTTAGTGATTTGGTCATAGCGCTCTGCATATTGTAGACAGAGTGGAGAGGCTGAGCCGAGGCGATCGCGCTGCGACTGTTGATATTGACTAGTCAGCGAAAGAAAGGAACTAGGGGTTTCCATCCCGATTCTTACAGCTTGAGAGACTAGCTTAAAAGCCTGATTCTCTGCCTTGCGAAGTTGTGGGTCTTGATAAATTTGCCAGTCTTGATAGCAAGGATAAGACTCGCTAGCCATGAGTGGCCAACGACCAATTTCTGAGAGTCCTGAAAAGACATTAACGAGGATGAAAATATCAATAACAATAATGACAACAAGACTAACTTTGTTCAGGGGCTCATTGTTAATCGTTCTCGACCTGCGAAATGCCGATCCAAACCATCGTTTCAAGCGTGACCACATGGTTACGACTCCTCCCAGTGTTTCCTGAGCAGCTCACTCCGGCTTTTAAGATGTCACCCTGAACTCGACCAACGGATGATTCGTCGAAATTTCTTATCATTGGTGAATCCCTCCCCAGATCCGTTGAGCGTCAATCCGTGGCTCTGAGGGCCTCAATCCAGTCCATTGGAAATCTCGCGGCAGAATAAAGGAGTACTGCTGTTTGAACTCGCATGGATCTCAAACGCCTCGGCCACGTTGCCATTTGCGTGAAAGATATTGAAGCTGCCGCTGCGTTCTATCAGGGCTTGGGTCTCGAGCTAGTTTGGCAGGATGCAGACTGGGCATACCTTAAGGCGGGTGAGGACGGCCTGGCGCTACTCGGCCCCAGCTACAAGCAAGCAGGTCCACACTTTGGCTTTATTTTTCACGATCGCGCCGAAGTTGACACGGCTTATGAGCAGCTGAAAACCCAGGGTGTTGAACTAACGCGCATCCATGAGCACCGTGATGGTACGGCCTCCTTCTACGGCAAAGACCTTGACGGCAACTGGTTTGAATACCTCTATGAACCCATCAAGGCAACCGTAGAAACTACAGTTTCGGCTTGATCGAGGCTTAACTACCTTGGTTAATCTTAATTCCGATTAGCAAGGTTAGTTGTCATGAGTTAGCCTCTCTTATTCCAAGAGAGGCTTAGTTAATCTAGACAGATTACCAAAGAATCTAAGATGTTTACTGCAAAAATAATTTGTCTAAATTAATTCAGAACACCCTAACTCACGAGTGCTGGCAATGGTTTGAACGTTGAAAGATCAACCCAAATCAAACCTCCAGTCAAACTTTTAAAAAATAAATTTACAACATTAAGAGACGTTTAAAAGCATTAGCCTTGTTGCCGGCAAGATTAGGATCACTCTTGGGAATCCTCTGATCCAGAGGTTAGGAGTGTTGCTTCATCTTGATTGGTCATACGCTGAGGAGACGCCAGTTTTTGCAGGGACTTTGTGGTGCGTCTGCAGTTCTACTCGCCCAGCAAGTCCAAGCTGCACCGGCAAGATTGCGATCGCTGGCAGAGTTAGCACAACAGCGATCGCTCCTGCGGGGATCTGCCATTACGACTGACATGTTGGCCATTCCAGACTTAGCAGCACTCTATCGTCAGCAAACGAGTCTCTTGGTGCCGGAATGGGAAATGAAGTGGGAGGTGTTGCAACCGAGCCCCGATCGCTTTGACTTTAGCCGCTCGGATCGCTTACTCGCTTTTGCGCAGTCCTATCAAGCCCAGTTGCGCGGTCACACGTTGCTCTGGCATCAGCAATTGCCGCAGTGGCTAGCATCCTTGACAGCGGCTGAGACAGCAACAGCCCTGCAACGCTATATCACCACCGTTGTTGGTCACTATCGCGGTCACCTGCAATCTTGGGATGTGATTAACGAACCGATCGCCGAAAATGGACAAGGACTCCGTCCCAATCTTTGGTTACGGCAGCTAGGGCCTAGTTATTTAGAGAAGAGCCTGCGCTGGGCAAGAGCGGTCGACCCGACAGTTCCCTTGGTCATTAATGACTTCGGTCTGGAACCTGATAGCCCCCTCGCGACTCGTAAACGTCTGCAGCTACTGCGTCTCGTTCAGGAATTGCGCGATCGCGATACTCCCCTTCAGGCGATCGGGTTCCAAGCTCACTTGGTCGCTAACCCCCAAGCACCTCCCAGCTTCACTGGTTTTGCTGAGTTTTTAGCGGACTTGAGTCGCTTTGATCTCGACTTCTACATTACAGAATTAGACGTCAATGATCAGGCTTTACCGGCCAATAATGCTGAGCGCGATCGCGAAGTTGCCCAGACCTATCAGCGTTTCTTGAGTGCAGTTCTACCGCTTCCTCGCCTCAAGTTAGTGACCACTTGGGGGCTCAGCGATCGCTTCACTTGGCTTAATCAGTTTGCACCTCGGGCAGATGGACTACCTCAGCGTCCACTCCCGTTTGATTCCGTTTTTCAACCCACTGAGACCTATGGCAACCTCATCACCCTCCTCCAATCAGTTTCAAACGGACCCAACAGCAGCACCTCAACGCAGTAGCGCTGCTAATTTTGTGGTGATCAGCCTAGGCATCTTGATTCTGCTCAGTGGTGTTGGCTTACTGTTTTACACCTTGGCAACCACTCGTGGTCGAGATGCAATTGTCAACGCCAAAGTTATCACTTTGCAAGCCCCTGATGATGGGATTGTGACCGATTTTCAGATACGACCGGGCGAAGAAATTCCTGCTAATCAACCCCTTCTAAGGATTGAGAATCCTCGCACAAGTACATTTGAGCAAGCACGCTTACAGACTCAGCTCGATACTGAGCAGCAAAAACTAAAATTACAGCAAGATCAGTTGAGCAATATCTCACAACTTCGCCAACAGGTCGAGCGTGATAACCGCAATCAACGGCAACTCGAAATCAATAAGTTCACAGCGCAACGCCGCAAGTTGCAGGCTGATATTAATGCAGCTCGTGGGCAATTGGCATTAGCGAAACGAATTTATGAACGCCGCCGCGACCTAGCTACCACAGGAGCTATCGCGATCGAAGTGGCTGATCAAGCAGAGACAGACTATTTACGGCAACAGGATGCTCTCACAGCCCTAACGAAAGAGCTGACCAGTCGGGAACAAGATTTAAAAGCAGCCCAATTGGGGCTAACTTTAATTAATTCCCGCACCAACTATGATCCGAGTGTTCGTCTACAGGAATTAAAGATTCAAGAAACGCAGCTACGATCGCAGGTCGCAGCACAGACAGCCCAAGTCAATGGTCTAAAAAATCAGTTACAGGAAATTACGCGTAACACGCGATCGCGCCAGAATATTCCGCTTTCAAGTCCTGTTCCTACTGTTTTATGGCAGTCCTCAGTCAGTAATGGAGACGTTGTCACACGAGGACAACCACTCGCAAAAACCATTGACTGTCGCGACCGTTGGATCGATGTCTACATCGGTGAAACGGCTTTACGCCAAGTCCGAATTGGTGAGTCTGCTCGCATTGATTTGATTGGCAAAGATCAATCAATAACAGGCAAGGTTGCATTTATTCGTTCTGGGGTTGGTCGTCTACGTATTGGTGAAGATGTGCTGCCACTTGTACCGATTAATTTAGCGCGGGAAAGCCAGGTGAGAATTCAGTTAGATCCTGATAACGTTCAAGCTGCTGAATTTTGCTATGTGGGATTTACAGGTCGTGTTACTTTCCAAAATTTTTAAGAGTTGTTAATTGCTTCATGCGTTTCCCCAACTTTCTACAGCGATCGCCCCAGTCCAACCTAGCTCCGAGTCAGGTTTCACCTGGAGCATGGCTATTTTTAGCTATCAGCATCGCTGTTTTAGTTTTTGCCTTACTGAGTCTGAATTTAAGTTGGCTGCAAAATCTGCCAGGCTATCTGAATCCTCAAAACGTACGGGATCTACCAGAATCTCTGAGCTTCCCAGAGGATCCACGGCAGCTGTTTCAGCCCCTATTACTAGTAGCCGGTCTACTGCTGTCATTAAGGATATTGCCTCACCATCCTATTAGTCATCTGCTAGTATTGTTAACCCTCTTGCTCTATGGGATTCGCTACTTCACGTGGCGTTTATTCGCTCTGAATAATGGACATATTTTTAGTTTAACCTTAAGCATTATTTTTCTTTTGACGGAAAGCCTTTATGTCTTAAGCTTCTTGATGCAATTCTATCCAACTCTAGTGTTTGATCCCAAGCGGCGATCGCGGCAGGCTGACCAGCAAGAAGCTTTACTCAGCAAGTTTTCGCCCAGTGTCGCCATTTGGATTCCGATTTACAACGAGCATCCAAGAATCATTCGGCGTACAATTCTTGCTTGCCAACTGATCGATTATGAGAATAAAGAAATTTATGTTCTCGATGATGGTCATCGATCTGAAATTCGAGCGATCGCTACAGAATTAGGTGTCCATTACCTCAGTCGTCCAGATAATACCCATCGCAAGGCAGGCAATCTGAACTATGCTCTTAATCATACAAATAGTGACTTAATTGCTGTATTTGATTGCGACTTCTTGCCATTCAATAATTTTCTAAAGCGGACCGTTGGTTTCTTTGCCAACGAAGAGATTGCACTTGTCCAAACTCCGCAGCACTACTACAACAGTGACTTCCATACTCGTAATTTAGGTCTAGATTATGTGTTGCCCAATGATATGGATTATTTCTTTCACTATATCCAGCCAATACGAGATCAATTTAACTCCGTCATCTGTTGTGGAACTTCATACGTCGCTCGTCGCTCAGCTCTGGAGGATGTGGGTGGCTACTACACTGATTGCATTGTTGAAGATTTCCAAACGGGCACTAAATTACTCCTTAATCATTGGCGAGTTGTTTACCTCAATGAAGTGCTCAGTATTGGTGAAGTCCCGCGTCACTTATCTGAATATTTGCAGCAGCGTCTTCGCTGGATGCAGGGAAATATTCAACTTTACTGCAGTCATAAACAGTTGCCCATTTGGTCTGGTCGACTCACCACTTGGCAACGTCTTTTCTATCTAAGTATATTGATCTACTGCCTCACACCATTCATGCGTGCAATTTATATCCTCTTGCCACTGCTGAGTTTTCTTTTTGGCTTCACATTGATTGCTGCACCCCCAATTGAATATTTCTATTATGGATTGCCTTTTATATTATTGATTTATGGCGCTACAAGCTGGTTGACCTACAATCACTATTTTCTTTACTGGACTGAGATTTATGAGTCAATTATGTGTTGGCCTAGCCTTCAACGAATCATACAAGTCTTATTTAACCCTTTTGGAAACTTTGGCTCCTTGGTAACTGCCAAAGGAGAATTAGATGATCGCAAACGCTTTAACTTAAAAATTTCTTGGCCTTTCATTGCTTATTTAAGCTTATTTGGCTTAGGTTTCTGTCTGCGCTATGTAGCTCCGTTGCTCTCTCCTTATTTTGTGCGACCCTCCTTTGAAGGAGAAGCCTTAATGATGATCTGGAATTTCTATAATGCAATGCTAATGTCAATTTGCTTATTTGCTTGTGTTGATCAACCTATCCGTCGTCGTTTTGAACGCTATCCTTACCAAGCTGTCGCTTGTCTTGAAGTCAACGGTCATAAGTTCTGGGGCATGACTCAAGATCTCTCTGAAGGAGGAGCTAGTTTTATCCTGCGTAATGAGCAAGAGCTCCAACTGATTGACGAGCAAGCTGAACTAGTTTTACTTCAAGAAGACTTGCGTATTCCTGTCAATGTCCTTCGTATGAGCCGTGAAGCGTTCAACGGTCATAGCCAAGTAGGCTTGGAATTTCAGCTCTCTGATACGGCTGCTGAAAAAACACTGATTCGCCTCCTATATGTGGACTCAAGCCTGTGGTGGCAGCAGATTCGCCGCTCCAGTGCGATCGATGCTTTTCTAGTGCTGATTCGGTCCGCCCTCAATCCACGAGCGCTTTTAACGCGCTACAACAATGGTTAAGGCTGTAGCTTTCCCTACCGTTGCGATCGTAGCTGAGCCCCTAGTTCAAAAGGCAGTGCATCCAATTGCAGCAGTTACGTGCGTTCTATGGAGCCATCACAGTGACCCCTCTGATACCTAAGTTGGCAACCAGTATCAATGTTTGCTCCATTGAGTTGGCTGTATGCGAGGGATTGACTGGAAGTAGTCTTCGCTACAGGGA
This sequence comes from Synechococcus elongatus PCC 6301, assembly GCF_000010065.1. Lineage (NCBI taxonomy): Bacteria > Bacillati > Cyanobacteriota > Cyanophyceae > Synechococcales > Synechococcaceae > Synechococcus > Synechococcus elongatus. Next base: position 173,155 of record NC_006576.1, read on the forward strand.
TTTGCGATCTCCCTTGCTAAGGTAATGACCATCAAAACTTTATAAAAACCCCCTAGAGGCAGCAATGCCCTGGTAGAGCTCTACCAGGGCGCTATTTTTTCGCTAACTCAGACTTAAACTCAGCCTTAGCCAAAGAGCTTGCGGAAAAATCCCTTAATTTTGCGAAGCAACCGCCCAAAGAAACTGGGGCTAGGGGACTCACTGGCCAGCTGTAACGAACTTTGGCTTTGAACCTCTGCCGGCTTCAGCTTCTCAGCAACAGACTGCGAGGCAACGACTGCGGCTTCGAGCTTCTCTTGTGCCCCTTTGAGGCTGTCAGCTGCAGTTGAAACCGCCTCGGGCGCCTGCTCAAGCTGTTCACTGACCGTATTAGCAGTATCCTGGACGTCGCTCTGAGCGCTCTTTGTCAGATTGCCGAGTTCTTCTTGCCGAGCGTTGGTAAAAGTTGACAGCTTTTCCTGGGCACTAGCAGCAAACTCAGACGCATCTTCCTGGAGATTGCTGAGTTTTTCTGCCGCTGATTCGCCAAGTTCTCCGAAGCGATCGCTAACGGCTTCACCGAAACTGGCAGCTTTACCCTGAGTCGTTTCCACAATCTCGCTCAGTTTTTCCTGACTTGCCTCTGCAAAGTCACCAAACTTCTCCTTCGCTCCGGCTGCAAGCTCAGACGCACCTTCCTGGAGATTGCCGAGTTTTTCTGCCGCTGAGCCACGCAGCCCTTCGACGCGATCGCTCACAGCTTCACCGAAACTGGCAGCTTTACCCTGAGTCGTTTCCACAATCTCGCTCAGTTTTTCCTGACTTGCCTCTGCAAAGTCACCAAACTTCTCCTTCGCTCCGGCTGCAAGCTCAGACGCACCTTCCTGGAGATTGCCGAGTTTTTCTGCCGCTGAGCCACGCAGCCCTTCGACGCGATCGCTCACAGCTTCACCGAAACTGGCGGCTTTATCCTGAGTCGTTTCCGCAATCTCACTCAGTTTTTCCTGACTTGCTTCTGCAAAGTCACCAAATTTCTCCTTCGCTCCGGCTGCAAATCCTGCAGCGCCCTCTTGCAAGTTGCCGAAGCTTTCAGTTGCTGATTCGCCGAGTTCTCCGAAGCGATCGCTAACGGCTTCACCAAAACTGGCAGCCTTCCCCTGAGCGCTGGTCAATAACTGACCTAAGTCATCTTTATGCGCTTCGGCAAAGTTGCCAAACTTTTCCTTAGTCTCAGCCGCTAGTTCTGTAGCACTTTCCTGCAAGTTGCTCAGACCCTCGGTAGCGGCAGATCCAAGCTCAGTAGCCTTGTCGGTTACGGACTTAAAAATAGTGGTGAAGGGGTTGCCAGAATCATCAGCAGGATTAGGCTCAGCTGAAGCTTCCGGAGAAAGTTCAGCTAAAAGTCCATCCAACACCTCATCTGCTGGAGTTGAAGGCGTACTCTCTGGACTGTTGGGCGTTTTGTCGTTACTCATGTAGCTTCCCTCTACAGAACACCGCGGCCCAGCGACAGGCATTGCTCAAATTTTGGCGATATTTCGCTGATCTGGCCACAATTGCAAAGTTTCATTGACGATCGCGGACCCATCGCAGTTCTGAAAGTGCGCTGGTCACAACCTCAGGGGTTAGCTAGCGTAGAGAGAACACGTCGGCGATCGCAACTGCATGGAAGCCCTCTTTGTCGCCATTGCGATGATTCTGAGCTGGGTCTTAATTCTGATGACAGTTTGGAGTCTGCTTAGCGCAGCTCGCGATGCGATCCGTCAAGCACGACGCATGTACGCGATTCCCTGTCCACGCTGCCGGTTTTTCAGTAACAACACCCACCTCAAATGCTGTGTGCATCCTCACATTGCCATGACGGAGGCGGCGACTGACTGTCGCGATTTTGAGCCACTCACTAAGCCGATGCGCCTGTCTTAATTCAGCGTGAACTCTTGCTAGGGAAGGGCTTCAGCAGGGCAATAGCGGCGCATGAGATCACTGACCCAAACAGGACGTTGTTGATCGGCCAAACTGATGGCCGTTCCCAAACCTGCTCGCGGCGTGCGTTGCTGCAGGAGATCATCCACCTCATTGACACGTTCAAGCCCCAGAAAAGATTGGCGGGGATTCTGGCGATCGCACTCACCATAGATATCCACTAATAGATAACGACTACTGGTTTTCGGATCATCAATCCGAACCTGGCCCCGAATCAGGGTTTTGGTGGCGGTGGCAGCATCTAAGGTTGGTTCCGCCAGCAGAGCAACTCGGCGATCGGCATAGACCCCTAGTTCTAAATTGTTCGGAGCCGAAGTTTGGCGATTACAGGCGACCAGTACAACCGCTAACAACCCCACAGCGATCGCCTTAATCACAGCTGAGGCTCCAGACCCAACCAGCGCTGGAAGCGATCGCGTTGTTCGGACGTGACTGTTGCAGCCGGTCGCAGGTTGTAGCTTTGCGGTTGCGGTTCCGCTAAGGTCAGTGAAAACGATTGGAGTTGATCGTCGTGGAAAATCGTCAGCTCTAACACCTGACCGGCTTGGTAAGTTGCCAGCCGCCGCGAGAAGTTATCGGCACTGACCCGCAAACCGTTGAGCGCAACAATTTCATCGCCGATCATCAAGCCTGCTTGCTCAGCCGGACTATCACTCGCCACAAATTTGATTTGGCAGCGGCCCTGCTCATCAGCTAAGCGCAGCCCATGACTGGGGCGATCGCAGCCCTGGGGTAAAAGCTGCAGCCCTAGCGAATCCACTGCCGCTGCGATTGGTAATTCTTCCAGGCCATCCACATAGCGCTCGAAGAAGTCAGTCAGATCAACCCCAGCGACTTCACTAAAAATTTGCCGTAGTTCCGCTTCCTCGAACCCAATTTCTGGCCCTTGCCCGTGGCGCTGCCAGAGCAGACGCAACACATCATCAAAACTGCGATCGGGCTGGTGGTTACGAATCTCGAGATCGAGGAGCCAGCAGACCAGTTGCCCTTTCAAGTAGTAGGACATTTGCTGGTTATCGCTGTAGGCATCGCGGCGGTAGAGTTTCACCCAAGCATCAAAGCTCGACTCAGCCAACGGTTGCACCTTGCGGCCAGGCGTCGTCAGATAGCGGCTCAGATCCTTACCCAGCGCTTCCAGAAAGCTATCCACCCCATAGAGACCGGCCCGCAGCGGCAGCAGCAGATCGTAGTAGCTGGTTGCCCCTTCACTAAACCAGAGCGAGGGCGTGTAGTTTTCGGCTTCGTAGTCAAACTGTTCCAGCGCCTTGGGCCGTATCCGTTTGACATTCCAGAGATGGAAAAACTCGTGAGCAACTAATTGCAGGAAGCGACGATAGCCCTCGGGTTCTGTGATTGCTTGGCGATCAAACGCCAGAACCGTGCTGTCGCGGTGCTCTAGGCCGCCGTAGCCACCACTGCTGAGATGGAGGATGAACCAATAGTGGTCGTAGGGCAGTCCGCCGAAGATGGCTGCTTCAGTTTCAATGAGGCGTGCGGTATCCGCCAAGAGGCGATCGCTGTCGAGGTTGCCGCCCCAAGTCCGCCAGTAGTGTTTCTTGCCAAGAACCGTAAATTCCTGGGTTCCTTCTGGCCCAATTTCAAAGGGGCTATCCACCAAAGTGTCGAAGTCGGCCGCTCGGAAACAGTTGTGAGCGATTGCGGGTAGGGCTGTGGCGACGTTCCAGCCTTCCGGTGCCTTGATTTCGACTTGACAGGGGCGATCGCGCCAAGCGTCGATGTAGAGGCAGAGCGCTGCTGGCGTGAAGAAACCATGACTGCGATCGAGATGGTTCGTCCGAACAGTCAGCTCTGTGGCGAGAACCTGATAGCTGATGTAAATCTCAGAGTGTTCTTGCGTCTCAATCTGCCAAGCATTTTTGCGGAGTTTGCGCCACAGTAGTGGTTGTCCTGTTGCAGTTTGTGCCCGAAAGTTCTGGAGATGACGGGCGTATTCTCGCAGGAGATAGGAACCCGGCGTCCAAGCTGGCATCTGCACCGTCACTATCTCAGATTGCCAATCCGAGATTTGCAGCGTTACCTCAAATAAGTGATTGCTGGGATTTGGTAGCGCCACACGGTAGGTGAGGCCTGAAGCAGCGATCGCCAAGGAATCGGCAGCAGCGGGCGCGAGGGTCATCAGCCAAGGGGGAGGGAACTGCTTCCCATTGTGCAGCTGCAACCGCCAAGCCCGTCTGTCCTCTGGCAACGAGGTTCCTCCCAGCCGCGTTGCAGAAGTGCGATCGCCGCCTTAAATGCCAGTGATTTCACAACCATGTTCGATAGACATCGCTAGCGGCGCGTTGGCAAAGGGAATGACGGTAGACCAAAGCGTTGAAGTCTTCGCAATAGCCGCCACCTAGCACAGCAGCAACGGGATACCCTTGACGCACACAGGTTTCCAGCACCTGCATTTCTCGGCGGAAGAGTCCAGTATCAGTCAGGGCAAGCTTGCCAAGGCGATCGCCCCCATGGGGATCAACACCAGCGTTGTAAATCACCAAGTTAGGGCGGACTTGACTGAGCAGATCCGGCAGGTACTGGGCGAGTTGTTGCAGATAGGCATCATCCTCCATGCCCTCAGGCAAGGGAACGTCACAGTCACTGTGCTGGTTGCGGGCCGGGAAGTTCGCCTCACAGTGCATTGAGAAGGTAAAGACTCTCGGGTCATCCTGGAAAATCCAGGCTGTGCCATCTCCTTGGTGAACGTCCAAATCGACGATCAAAATCCGTTCAACGAGCCGTTCTTGTAGCAATAGTCTGGCCGCGATCGCACAGTCGTTGAAGATGCAGAAGCCCGATCCGTAGTCAGGGAAGGCGTGGTGGGTGCCACCGGCCAAATTACAGGCCAATCCCTGTTGCAAAGCTAGACGTGCCGTCAGAATCGTGCCGCCAACCGCAATCCAAGTTCGTTCAACTAGGGCAGGACTCCAGGGCAGGCCAATTCGGCGTAGCGATCGCTCGTCGAGCGTTCCTTGGCTATAAGCCTGAATGTAATCAAGGCTATGAACCGAGGTCAGCCATTCCAGTGGTGGGCGATCGGGCTGGTGAAACTGTTGAGGATAGACTACCCGTTCACGCAGTAGGCGATCGTGAAGAAGCCGAAACTTAGCCATCGGAAAGCGATGGGTCGATGGCAGTGGCGCAGAATAGCCTGGGTGATAGACCAACGGCAGGTCCACAGCAACCCTTTGAGAACAATGCTTTCTGAAGCTAGCAGGACTCCGAGTCGCGATCGTGGAACAGCCTCAGCCCCCATTGCCTTTGAGGATGACCAAAAAGCCTAAGAGATACCTAAGAATTCAGCAGAATTCCGATGAGACAGATAATCAACATCCCATAACCAGAACAGAATTAATAGGCAGTATTTTAACCAGAATCTACTTTTGACTTAATAATTCAGCTCAATTATTCATCAGCATGAATCAGCGATTGAGCATTTTTGCTCTTAACAAGAAATCCTACGGAGTTTTAACTATTTCATAATCTATTCTCAATCTCCTGTAAACCCAAGCCGCCTACCTTGGTTTAGGTGACTCAGTAGTCAAACACTGGTTTAGTCGACTCACTCATGTTTGCGTTAGTGGTTTGACCAGCCTTCACTGCTGATTTTTGACAATGATGCCTGATGCAAACTTAGCCTTGTCTAAGTAGTCTTCATCTTGCCAGAAGTGCCGATTGATATTCTTCAGTAATCAAGACGATGGCTCAATTTACCCTTCAGCTTCTGCACTTTTCAGATCAAGAAGCAGGTATTCCTGCTTTAAAAGATGCTCCCAATCTATCAGCAGTCCTGAAGGCTCTGAAAGACCAAGACGGGGATGATGTAGATACTGATCCTGACTATCTGAACACATTAATTCTTTCATCAGGTGATGCCTACATTCCAGGCACCTTTTTGGATGCTAGCGTCCAGGCTTACGGTGGCCAAGGACGAGCTGATATCCTCATCCAGAATGAGCTTGGCGTACAGGCCATTTCTTTTGGCAACCATGAGTTTGACTTGGGAACTGGCTTGATTGCCAATCTGTTGAAGCCCTCAGCAGATGGACTCTATGCCGGGGCTGCCTTCCCTTACCTCAGTGGCAACCTCAACTTTGCACCAGATGCAAACCTCGCACCCTTAGTCACTGCTGATGGTCAGGAAGCCAGCACGATCGCGGGTAAAATCGCGGCGAGCAGCATCATTACTGTCAATGGGGAAAAGATTGGCGTTGTTGGCGCAACAACGCCGATTCTGCGCAGCATTTCTAGCCCAGGTGCTGTTCAAATCGAGCCTAGTCCCTTTGGCAGTGTTCCTAGCGCCCAAGAACTCGATGCCCTAGCTGCCATCATTCAGGCCGACGTTGATGCGCTGCTGGCAAATAACCCTGATCTCAATAAAGTGATTTTGCTGTCTCACATGCAGCAAATCTCGATTGAGCAAGAAATTGCAAAACGACTGAGAAACGTTGACATCATCGTTGCTGGCGGTTCTAATACTCGTCTACTTGATAGCAACGATGTACTAAGAGCTGGTGACACCAAGCAGGGTGAATATCCCTTCTTTACAAATGATGCAGATGGCAAGCCGATCGCTGTTGTCAACACAGATGGAAATTATAAGTATGTTGGTCGGCTAGTTATTGATTTTGATGAAAACGGTAATGTTATTGCCGAGAGCTATGACCCCAATGTAAGCGGGGTCTATGCCACTGACGATACTGGTGTTGCTGCCCTAAACGCTCAGAATTTAGTTGATCCTGAAATCCAACAAATTGTTGACAACTTGAGCTCTGTTATTTCCAGCTTAGATGGCGCAATTTTTGGTAGTACAGACGTCTTTCTCAACGGCGCGAGAAGTGATATCCGCATCCAAGAAACCAACTTAGGTAACTTAACTGCGGATGCGAACCTTGCCTACGCCAAGACTATTGATTCGACTGTAACCCTCTCACTGAAGAATGGTGGCGGTGTTCGTAACAACATCGGTTTCGTCACCTTCCCGGAGGGCTCTACCGATCCAGATGATGTATTGAAACTCCCGCCAGCAGCTAACCCTCTTGCAGGCAAAGAGGAAGGGGATATTTCTCAGCTGGATATTACGAACTCGCTGAGTTTTAACAATGGCTTAGCGCTGATCACATTGACTGCGGAAGAACTTCTAGAAATCGTCGAGTATGGCTTTGCAGCCAGTAGTCTTAACGATGGTAATACCCAAGGTCGCTTCCCTCAGATTGGTGGCTTCTCCGTTGCAGTTGATTTGACTCGTGCCCCAGGCGATCGCGTCCTCTCGCTAGCGATTAAAGACGAAGAGGGCCGCGACATTGATGTCGTTGTCCGTAATGGCGAGATCGTTGGCAACCCCGCTCGCACCTTCCGGATGGTAACGCTCAGCTTTTTGGCCGACGGGGGCGATGGATATCCATTCCCGACCGGTGAGGCGACTAATCGCATTGATCTTGCTCAACCTGCCGAGGCTGAACGGACTGGTTTAGCGCAATTTGCACCAGATGGCACTGAGCAAGATGTTCTAGCGGAGTATCTAGCTACTCGCTTCACTGAGAATTCTTTTGACAAACTGGATTCTGCGCGTGATTTCGATACTCGCATTCAGAACGTCAGCTTCCGCGATGATACGGTCATTAACTCTCAAATCCAGCTGAGTGTTCTAGGAACCTTTGCAACAGGCAGCTTTGACCAGGGCGCCGCAGAAATCCCGGCCTATGACCCGATTAGCCAACGTCTCTTTGTTGTCAATGCCCAAAACAGCCGCGTAGATGTCCTAGACATCAGCGACCCTACTCGACCTACCCTCATTGGATTTATCGATACTTCGAGCTTTGGCTCTCCTAACAGTGTCGCCATCCAAAATGGTCTGGTTGCGATCGCTGTTCAAAATGCGAATCCGCAGGAGAACGGCCAAGTCTTCTTCTATCAGTCCACCGCTAGTTCCTTCAATGCTCCGCTTCGGGCAATTGAAGTGGGCGCCCTACCCGACATGCTGATCTTTACGCCTGACGGCTCCAAGGTTTTGGTAGCTAATGAAGGTGAACCTAATGAAGATTACACCGTTGATCCCGAAGGTTCAGTCAGCATCATTGACCTTAGTCTGGGTGTAGCCAACGCTCAGGTTAGAACAGCAACTTTTACTGCCTTCAATGACCGAAAGGCAGAGCTGCAAGAAGCTGGCGTCCGCATTTTGAAAGATGATGCGACTGTTGCCGAGGATATTGAGCCGGAGTACATCGCTATCTCTCCCGATGGCAACACTGCAGTGGTGACTCTCCAGGAAGCCAATGCACTGGCTTTCATTGATTTGGCGACCGCAACGGTTACGGATATCAAGCCGCTGGGTCTAAAGGACTTTAGTCTTCCGGGTAATGCGCTGGATCCGAGCGATCGCGATGGAGGTATTAATCTCCGTAACGTCCCAGTGTTTGGGCTCTACCAACCAGATGCCATTGCCTCCTTCGTTGGTGCTGATGGGAAGACCTACTACATCACTGCCAATGAAGGCGATAGCCGAGTCCGGCCGACGGGAGATGACATCATCCCCGAGGTTGGTGAAGGGGACATCTTCAATGAAGAGGTTCGAGTCAGCAGCAACCGTTACATTCTCGACCCAACGATCTTCCCAAATGCAGCTGAGCTGAAGCAGAACTCGAATCTGGGTCGCCTGACCGTTACCAACGAATCAGGTGATCTAGATGGGGATGGTGACTTTGACCAAATCGTCACTTTTGGAGCTCGCTCTTTCTCGATCCTCAATTCCGAGGGTGAGCTTGTTTTTGATAGTGGCGATCAGCTAGAGCGAATCACTGCTAGCTTCTTCCCTGAAAACTTCAACGCCAGCAATGACAATAACGATCTAGATAACCGCAGTGACAACAAAGGTCCTGAGCCTGAAGGTGTCGTGATTGGCCAGATTAACGATCGCACCTATGCCTTTGTCGGTCTTGAGCGGACCGGTGGCGTCATAGTCTACGACGTGACTACCCCTAACAATCCCACCTTTGTTCAGTACCTCAACAATCGTAATTTCAACGCTGATGTTGAAAGTGCCGAAGCGGGTGATTTAGGCCCTGAGGGTCTTGCTTTCATCTCTGCAGAGGACAGCCCCAACGGCAAACCTCTGTTGGTTGTCGCCAACGAGATCAGTGGAACTACAACGCTCTATGAGATTAATGTCGGTTCTAATCCTGACTTGATCAAGTTAGACAACAGCGCCCAGATTGCTTACATCACTTATCTAGGACGGCCTGGCGATCGCGGTGGACTGACCTTTTGGAATGAGGTTCTGAGAGATGCCGAAATCAGCTACGACCCTCAAACTGGTGATTTAATTACTGGTGAAGAAGTTCTTCCCTTCAACGCCTTCATCAACGGGTTTGGAGATTCTTCTGAAGCTGATCAAATCTACGGTGGTAAATCTGCAGCCGATCAGGTGAACTTAATTTATAACTTTGCCTTCAATCGTAATGCTGAGAGTGCTGGCCAAGCCTTCTGGGTCAACCAGCTGAATAGTCGCCAGCTCAGCTTGGCGGAACTGGCTCTAGAAATTGGTCTGAACGCGACAGGCAATGATTCAGTAGTTCTTAACAACAAGATTAGAAGTGCCACTCTGTTCACCGATTCGATTGACACGAATGTTGAACTAGCTGCTTATCAAGGTAGTAAGGGGACCAGCTTTGGTCAGACCTGGCTAGATCAGTTTGACTTTAGCCAAAGTAGCCAAGCTCTGGTTGATAGTGCTCTTAACGCTTTAGTCAATGACCTACCTCTTGGATAGAGAGGCTTAGATTTCTCTGCCCATTTGCTCAGTATTTTTTGCCAAAGGGGTTGATGTTTCAATACGGCATCCACCCCTTTTTCCTTATCAGAACTCTCTCAGGTTTGAGTAGTGAAAAGAAGTTCTCCCAGCATCTTGAATGCTGTAGGTGAGCAGTCATTACAGGCCCTGCTTGCATCAGACTATTGAATTGATTCCGATCAGCCAGCTTTTGAAGCACTGCTTAGCGCTCAACGAGGCGATCGAGACCTCTATACTGAGCTGCTTCTGCGAGATGCTGACTCTGGAGCTGTTCACTGCCATCCAGATCTGCGATTGTCCGCGCAACTTTGAGGATACGAGCGGTGGAACGTCCAGACAACCGCAATTTAGTGATGATTTTCTCGAGCAACGCTGTTGTCGGCTCCGTCAAGGCACACCAATGGCGCAGGTCAGCACTTTGCATTTCGGCGTTGCACCGCAATCTGCCTTGAAAGCGCTGTTGAGCCCGCTGACGAGCTTGCGCTACTCGATCCCGCACGATCGCAGTTGACTCGCCTAGCTGACTGCGAGCCAAATCGGTTGGTGGCAACCGCTGCACACTCACTTGCAAGTCAATTCGATCTAGCAATGGTCCCGACAGGCGGCTCCAATAGCGCTGGCGCTGATTCAGGCCGCAAGTACAGGGCTGCAGAGTATCGCCGTAATAGCCACAGGGACAGGGGTTGGCACTGGCAACAAGGGTAAATCTCGCTGGAAAAGCCACTGACTGTCTTGTCCGCGAAATCATGACCTGACCGTCTTCGAGAGGCTGCCGTAGGAAATCTAAGACTTCTCGTTTGAACTCCGTCAGCTCATCCAGAAACAACACGCCACGATGTGCCAGAGAAATTTCGCCCGGCCGCGGGAAGGATCCGCCACCCACCAAAGACGGCCCAGAAGCCGAATGATGAGGACTGCGAAAGGGGCGATCGCAGATCAAATGTCCGCGTTCTTTCAGCAGACCCGCTGCTGAGTGAATGCGCGTCACCTCCAGTGCTTCTTCAAAACTGAGCGTGGGCAATATGCCCGGTAGACGCCGTGCCAGCATCGTTTTGCCACTGCCCGGTGGACCAATGAATAAGAGATTGTGACCGCCCGCTGCAGAAATTTCTAAAGCCCGTCGCGCCTGTAGCTGGCCCTGAACATCGGCTAAATCTAATGTTGATTGCAACGATGACGGGCTGACTTCTGCCGATTCCAACTGGGTGACTGGGTAAGGACTATGGCGATCGGGCTGATGCAAAAACTCAGCGACCTCCGCAACCGTCTCAAAACCGTAGACCGCTAGTCCTTGAACAAGACTGGCTTCCGCTGCATTGGCCGCCGGTAAAACCAGGGCTTGATAACCCAGCTTTTGGGCTGCAACAGCGACGGATAGTACTCCTGCGATCGCCCGGAGGCTGCCATCAAGAGCGACTTCTCCGAGCAGAAGAAAGCGATCGAGTTGAGGGCTCGGTAACTGCTTCGAGGCGGCCAGAACCGCCATCGCGATCGCCAGATCAAAACTTGGGCCTTCCTTGCGCAGATCACCCGGAGCTAGATTCACCACAACCCGCTGCATTGGAAACGAGAGCCCGGCATTACGAATCGCAGCCCGCACCCGCTCCTTCGATTCCTGAATGGCTGCATCGGGTAAGCCGACCAAGACCATCGCTGGAAGACCCGCGGAAACATCTGCTTCGACGCAGACCGGAACTGCATCTAAACCGACGAGGGCAGCACTCCAAGTCCGAGCATGCATCTTTGCGTTCCGTGACGGCTACTGCCAGCATGCCGAGCCTGATGTGTGACACCTAAGATCACTCCAGTTCTCTTTGGAAACTGGCTGATGAGTGAAGACACCATCTTTGGCAAGATCATCCGGCGCGAGATTCCAGCAGACATTGTTTATGAAGATGATCTCTGTCTGGCTTTTCGAGATGTGGCACCCCAAGCGCCGGTTCACATTCTGGTGATTCCCAAGCAACCAATTGCCAACCTTTTGGAAGCGACAGCAGAACATCAAGCGCTGCTGGGTCATTTGTTGCTGACTGTAAAGGCGATCGCGGCCCAAGAAGGACTCACCGAGGGCTACCGCACCGTGATTAACACGGGCCCTGCGGGTGGGCAAACCGTTTACCACCTGCATATTCACTTACTGGGCGGGCGATCGCTGGCTTGGCCGCCCGGCTGAGAAAAGTCTGAAAGTTCTTTACAAAACTCAATCTGCTTGTTAGATTTTACTCACGAGGCTATTAAGTCTCGTAAATAGTTCAACTAAGGACTCATCGCAAAATGACGACTGCATTGCAGCGGCGCGAGAGCGCCAGCCTGTGGCAGCAGTTCTGCGAGTGGGTAACCAGCACCGACAACCGCCTCTATGTGGGTTGGTTCGGCGTGCTGATGATCCCCACTCTGCTGACCGCCACCATCTGCTTCATCGTTGCGTTCATCGCAGCACCTCCCGTTGACATCGACGGCATCCGCGAGCCCGTTGCTGGCTCCTTGATGTATGGCAACAACATCATCTCTGGTGCTGTTGTTCCTTCTAGCAACGCCATTGGTTTGCACTTCTACCCGATCTGGGAAGCCGCTAGCCTCGACGAGTGGCTGTACAACGGTGGTCCCTACCAACTGGTAGTGTTCCACTTCCTGATCGGCGTCTTCTGCTACATGGGCCGTGAGTGGGAACTGTCGTACCGCCTCGGTATGCGTCCCTGGATCTGTGTTGCATACAGCGCACCGGTTGCAGCAGCGACTGCAGTGTTTCTGATCTACCCGATCGGCCAAGGTTCGTTCTCGGACGGCATGCCCCTGGGTATCAGCGGCACCTTCAACTTCATGTTCGTGTTCCAAGCAGAGCACAACATTTTGATGCACCCCTTCCACATGCTGGGTGTGGCTGGTGTGTTCGGTGGTTCGCTGTTCTCGGCAATGCACGGTTCGTTGGTGACCAGCTCGCTGGTGCGTGAGACGACCGAGACCGAGAGCCAAAACTACGGCTACAAATTTGGTCAAGAGGAAGAGACCTACAACATCGTGGCAGCCCACGGTTACTTCGGTCGCTTGATCTTCCAATACGCATCGTTCAACAACAGCCGTTCGCTGCACTTCTTCCTGGCTGCATGGCCGGTTGTGGGCATCTGGTTCACGTCCTTGGGCATCAGCACCATGGCGTTCAACCTGAATGGTTTCAACTTCAACCAGTCGGTTTTGGATAGCCAAGGCCGTGTGATCAACACCTGGGCAGATGTGTTGAACCGTGCCAACTTGGGCATGGAAGTGATGCACGAGCGTAATGCTCACAACTTCCCCCTCGATTTGGCAGCAGGCGAAGCGACCCCGGTTGCTCTGACTGCACCTGCAATCAACGGCTAATTGCCGGCTGATGCGGAACAGCTAATCAAAATTGAGTAGGTGAAAGGGTCTGGGAGTAATCTCAGACCCTTTCCCTTTTTGATGTCTAAGCTTTCCCCGATCGCAGATGCACTGCATCGATCGCGCTCCTCAGAAGACACTTAGCGATCGCCTTCGGGCACTGCTTTAGGCTTGCAGTGGTCGAGCATTCATACCCAACCGTTGCCGGAGCTGCCGGAGTTGTTGCCGAGCTACAAACAGTGGGCGATCGCAGACCCGCCAGAGAACGGGTTCAGAGCAGGGTGGGGTTGTTAGAGACCCAGAGTAGCGCCAGACGGTGCGATCGCGGGGCATGAGGTCTGTCGGTTGAATGGCTGTTGAAAGCAGTTGATTGTCAGTTGACGGTGGCACGGCTAAGAGGGTGTCCAGAATCGGAAGGGGGCGATCGCCCGCTGCCAGAAAAACACCAACCACAGCGAGCTGATCGCGATCGCTGCGATGGACGAAATGAATTTCTGCTGGGAAACGTTGGCCTTGGTGCTGGTGCTCACTGGGCGTGTGGAAGTGAAATTGCAGCAGCTCATAGAAGGTGCCAGCTTCCCAGAAACCATTCCCAGCTGGACAGTCAATGCGGAGGGAATGGGGAGCCTGCTGCAGAATGCCCTTAAACGGGCGATCGCGGTAATCCAGTGGTGTTCTGTCAGGCTGACCCGTCAGGTTAATTGGGGATTGTTGACGACCCTGCTGACAAATGGCATAGGCCGGATCAAGCTTGGCCCACTGGCGAGGACCTCGGCGGCGACTATAGTCCCAGTCTGCACTGGCCCAGACGGGTTGACTGCTGCCCAACCAACCGATGCAGCTGCCGCCAAGAGCTGCTAGGAGCGATCGCCGGCGCATGCTGCAGTCAAAGCGCGATTGAGTTTGCCACTGACCAAACCTTCCAGATCAAGGCTGACGTAGCGAAACCCCAAGGATTGAAAATGGCTGACCAAGACTGGCAAATCAGTCTCGGCCACAAACCGCTGCAAATCAGTACTAGGCAATTCAATCCGAGCCGTATCCTGTTGCGATCGCACTCGGATTGATTGCCAGCCGAGTTGGCGCAGATAGCGTTCGGCAGCCCCGACCCGCGCCAGTTTCTCAGCAGTGATCGCTTCACCGTAGGGAAAACGGGAGGACAGGCAGGGCATGGCTGGTTTATCCCACCAAGGCATCCCCAGTTCTCGGGCCAACTGCCGGACTTCGAGCTTGCTAATGCCGGCCTCAGCGAGGGGCGATCGCACGCCTCGTTCCGCTGCGGCTTGTAAACCCGGACGGTGATCGCCAAGGTCATCAGCATTGACGCCATCCAGAACCACAGCGAACCCGCGACTTTGGGCAAGAGGCTGGAGGCGATCGTGCAGCTCGCTTTTGCAGAAATAGCAGCGATTGCTGGGATTACTGGCGTAGTTAGGATTCGCTAACTCATCGGTCTGAATTTGCTCGTGAGCAATGCCCATCCATTCCGCCTGCGATCGCGCCGCTTCAAGATCTTCCGGCAACAAGGAGGCGGAAACAGCCGTAACGGCGATCGCGCGATCGCCTAACTCCTGAGCTGCAAGGTAAGCAACGAGGCTGCTATCAATGCCTCCAGAGTAGGCCACCAAGGCCGAGGGAAACGATCGAAGTTGCGATCGCACCTGCTCAAGTTTGGCCTGCAGCATGAATCTCGTACCCAGCAACGCCCTCTAGCCTATCGAACTCCCAAGCCTTGCCGCAGATCGATAAGATCGGGGCTGTCGCAGTTCAGATCAGCATGACCCGCTCAGGCATTGGCATCCGCACCGCGCAGCAGCAGTCTGGACGCCTCACCGGTCAAATTCATGTCTATGACGGGGCTGGCAAAGGTAAATCCCAAGCCGCGCTGGGGGTGGTGCTGCGCTCAATTGGTCTGGGGATTCGCGATCAATGGCAGTCGCGGGTGCTGTTGCTGCGCTTTCTGAAAGGGCCCGGCCGCACCTACGACGAAGATGCCGCGATCGAGGCACTCCACCAGGGTTTTCCCCATCTGATTGACCAAGTCCGCACAGGGCGAGCGGAGTTTTTTGGCCCGGATGCGATCAGTCGATTCGATCGCCAAGAAGCTCGCCGGGGCTGGGACATCGCTAAAGGGGCGATCGTCTCGGGTCTCTATTCGGTGATTGTGCTGGATGAACTCAACCCGATTTTGGATTTGGGCCTGCTCCCTGTCGATGAAGTCGTGCAAACTCTGCGCCAGAAGCCGCCGCAGGTGGAAGTTATTGCTACCGGCCGCGGAGCGCCGCCGCAACTGCTAGAAATTGCCGACCTCCACTCCGAAATGATTGCCCATGCCAATCCTGCTGTGGCTCCGGTCGGCATGGAAGGCATCGAAATCTATACCGGCGAGGGCAAGGGGAAATCGACTAGTGCCCTAGGTACAGCTCTACAGGCGATCGGACGGGGCATCGGTCAGGATCTCTCGCATCGCGTCCTGATTTTGCAATGGCTCAAAGGGGGCAGTGGCTACACCGAAGATGCGGCCATTCAAGCCCTGCGCCAGAGCTATCCACATCTCGTTGATCACCAGCGATCGGGCCGGGATGCGATCGTTTGGCGGGGGCAGCAGCAGGAAATTGACTACATCGAGGCGGAGCGAGCTTGGGAAATTGCGCGTGCTGCGATCGCTTCTGGACTCTATAAAACGATCATTCTGGATGAACTGAATCCGACAGTGGATCTTGAGCTACTGCCCGAAGAACCGATTTTGCAGGCGCTACTGCGCAAACCGCGCGATACGGAGGTGATCATCACCGGACGTTGCAAACAGATTCCGGCTTACTTCCATCTGGCCAGTGTTCACTCCGAGATGGTCTGTCACAAGCATTATGCAGAGCGCGGTATTGAACTCAAGCGTGGCGTTGATTATTAGGCGGCTGTCAGGCTGCCAGGGCGATTGCTGGTCACGATTAGCGAGACTCAGCCGACTGAGCTAGGGACTGACGCCACAATAAAGGCTGTGCTTCTGTTCCCATCGCTTTCTAAACCTGCCATGAGTTCTGAGTTTTCCGATCACTTGATTGAGCAACTGGTACAAGAGGCCAAGGGCTACGCCGATACCGATCCTGCGGTTGAGCGCAACTGCTGGCTGGCGGTACATCGCCATGCTCATGGGGTGCTGCCCAGTGAGTACGACATCCGCGAAATTCCTGAGGACTTGTACTTAGCCGTTCTTGAACGGGCGCGGGCGATCGCTCAGGCCACGAATCCATAATTCAGGAACCGGCCTTTGCGCCGAAGACCGCCAGTAACTGTTGTTGGGCGTCGTATAACTCCAGGCGATCGCCCTCCAATTGGTAAGAATGCGAAGCAGCCAGCAACTGCAGGAAGGCTTGCTCTTGGGTAGCCTGATCTCTGCCACAGGCCATGCGGGTACTGCCAATCGCCCCGACTGTGAGCTGTTGCTGCTGGACTTTGTAAGTGGCGAAATAGCGATTACAGCCGGTGAATCCTGAAAGCCGTTGACTGTCTGCTGCAAATTGAGTCGTCACGTCAGTGTCGGCAATCGGCGGTATCAAAGCCCCTTCGCCATTGTTGTAGCGCTGCAACTGCCACTGGGTTTGGGTCAAAGCAATCATCGGCTGGGGACGCAAGGTGAAGAGAACTTGCTGGGCTGAATTCTGGAGTTGCAGGCGCTCGCCCTCTAAGCGATAGGTCGTGACTTGGGCAAGTCCCGTAAGTAAGGCTTGTTCTTGCTGACTGAGCGCTGTCGAAAGACAGGCCCGTAGGGTTGAGCCTACGGGTTTAATCTGCAACTGATTGGTGTTGGACTCGAGACGATAGCTACCAAAGAAGGAATTACAGCCAGTGTTGCCCTGGAGTTGTGGAGTCGTTTGGCCTGATTGCAAGCGGAGGCTTGCTTTCTGCTCAGGAGCGACCGCCGCCAGCTGCTCACCATTCACTTGACGGAAACTGATGAGTTCCCAGGTGATGTCTTCTAGCTTAGATGGCTCAGGGGCGGCACTGAGCCGTAGCGGCTGAGCGATCGCAGTTGCTCCGAATACCAGCGCACTAAGCTCAATCCCAAAGTACTGCTGAGAGAACTGCTCCACCCTGACATCGCGCGACTCCCGTCAACTCAATTCCAACCAGCGATCGCCATGCTCCATCGAGGGGGCGACTAGGGAATGAGACAATCAAAACGGCAGGTCTGTTCCTGCCCCTAGAGACGATTCTGGAGAACGCCAGTGGACCTTTCCCGCATTCCCGCCCAACCGAAGCCGGGCTTAGTGAATGTCCTCATTGAAATCCCCGGGGGAAGCAAGAACAAATACGAGTTCGATAAAGACCTCAACGCCTTTGCGCTCGATCGCGTCCTCTATTCCTCGGTGCAATATCCCTACGATTACGGCTTCATTCCTAACACGCTGGCGGATGATGGCGATCCCCTTGATGGCATGGTCATTCTTGATCAACCTACCTTTCCAGGCTGTGTGATTGCGGCGCGCCCAATCGGGATGCTGGAGATGATCGATGGTGGCGATCGCGATGAGAAATTGCTCTGCGTTCCTGCGAAAGATCCACGCTATGCAGAGGTCAAAACCCTCAGCGATTTAGCCCCGCATCGTCTTGAGGAAATTGCTGAATTCTTCCGCTCCTACAAAAACCTCGAGAAGAAAGTTACTGAAATTCTCGGTTGGAAAGGCCCTGAAACAGTTCAAGCTTTGGTTGATGAGTGCATCAAAGCCTACAACGCTTAGAGACATAGCCTTAGTAACAACCTAAGTACTAGCCAGCCTCTTGAGGGATCTACAGACAAAAATGTCTCAAGGGGCTTTCTCTTTCCCTATTGCTGCTCCCGCAAAATTGCTGGAATGTCCTCAGCTGGCAGCGGCAAGTAGACCAGATACCCCTGAATTTCGTGACACTGATGCTCTTGCAGCCACTGTCTTTGGAATTCAGTTTCGACACCTTCAGCCAATACTCGAAGTTCTAACTTATGGCCTAAGTCAATAATTGCGGACACAATCGTCTGAATTGCTTGGTCCACCTCTAAAGCTTGAATTAAAGAAGCATCAATTTTCAAACGATTCAGACCTTTATTCTGAAGAGAGGCAAGGGTTGAATCAGAGCAGCCAAAGTCATCAACTGTCATCTTCAGGCCAAGATTCTTGAGCTGAATTAGACCTTGTTTGAGCCCAGAATCCGGATCCGCAAGAATCGCTTCATTCAACTCTAGTTCAAGATATTGAGGACGTAGGGTAGTTTCATTCAGAATCTCAAAAATTTGAGGACAGAATTCTTGTATCTGAAAGCCGGAGAAATTAATCCCAATAGGCACTGATTTTAAGCCTTGGGCTTGCCAGACTGCATTTTGTGTACAAGCTGTTTTGAGAACCCACTGCTGAATTTCTTCCATTAGACCGATTTCAATCGCAATCGGCAGAAAACTTTTGGGGGTCAGTAGGCCTAGGTGGGGGTGATGCCAACGCAGCAAAGCCTCGAGCCCAATGATGCTGTCGTCTTGGAGGCTAATTTGGGGTTGATAGAAAAGTTCGAACTGCTGATTAGCGATCGCCGATCGAAGGCCTGATTCAATCTCCAAGCGTTCTTGTAAGCGCTGGCCAATAGTGGCGGTAAAGAAGCTAAAGGCATCTCGCCCACCTTCTTTGATGCTGTACATTGCTGTGTCAGCTTTCTTGATCAAGATTTCCAGATCATCGCCATCGACAGGGAAGAGACTAATACCAAGACTGGTTGTGAGTTGAATTGAGCGATCGCCGATCGCGATCGGTGGCGTAATTTGTTGCTGCAGCTTTTGGGCCAGTGTGGCGGCCCCCTGTGCATCAGTGTTGGGGAGAATGACGACAAACTCATCGCCGCTCAAGCGAGCGATGAGATCACTCTGTCGTACTGATTGTCTGATTCGTTGAGCAACCTCTACTAAAACGCGATCGCCTACTTCGTGGCCGAAATTATCATTAATATCCTTGAAGCGATCGAGGTCAATAAAAATAACTGCCAGCATCTCTTGACTTCTTTTTGCCAGCAACAGCAACTCTTGTCCTTGTTCTTGTAACAAGAAACGGTTTGCCAGACCAGTCAAGAAGTCGTAGCAAGCCTGGCGCTCTAGCGCCTTTTCGTTATCTCGGCGATCAGTAATATCAATCCCAAAGGAGATGAAGCCAACACATTCATTGTTTTTGAAAATTTTGCTGTTGCGCCAGACAATATAGCGTTCCTTGCCAGACTTAGTAATAATTGGATTTTCAAAATTGTGAGGGATTTCTTCAGAGCTACAGTTCTTAAACTGCTCCCAGACATGCGGATAGCGATCGCGGGGGACAATAGATTCAAACCAGTCTTTTCCGAGGATTTCTGACCTTTGGTAGCCAGTGACTTCCTCAGCGGTTGGGTTCAACTCAAGAATGCACCCATTTAAATCGAGGAGAAGGACAATGGCATTCGCTGTTTGAATAAGATTTTCTGCAAAATCCCTAGCGTCTTCTAGCTCTTTTTGGGTTTTATCAAGGGCTTCGATTTCATCAATTAAATAATTTGTTTGCTCATTGATAGTGGCTTGTAAGTGATCACGCTGACGCCTTAGCTCAGCATATTGCAGCGCAACGATATGAACCGCCAAGCTGATACTAAACATCAGCAAGATGACTGCTAGATAGGGATTATCTGGTGCTAAACGAATGAAAGGCCCTAGCCCCCGGCGAGTAGCAAGGAGTGAAATAACTGAGAGTAATGTGGCGCCAATGGCACTCCCGAGCAAACCGACTCGTAAGGCCAAACCTAGTAGAGCAAGCAGTGAGATGCCTAGCAGAACGGGATAGAGAACAAAAGTTAAGGTCAGCACTATCACTAGGGAGAGAACACCCAGCCCCAGCCACAGAAACTTGCTTTGGTTTATCGTTTTACTTTGCCGCCAAGCATCATACAGAGGCAAAACCAAGAAAATTCCTAGAGAGTCTCCCATCCAAATGGTGATCAAACTCTCAGGAACTTCCTGCCAAGGTAAGAAGCCACCAAAAGCTTGATTGGCAACAAGTAACGGTAGAGTCAATGCAGTTGGCAAAAGACAGACCCAAGCTACCAATTGCCCAAGCTGATGAATTTTTTGAATCGGCTCTCCCAAAAATCGCCGCCATAGGGTGTAGGCAATCGCCGCCTGACTGGCATTAATTGGTGCAGCCAGAAAGCTATGAAGTAGCTCGGTTCCTCAGTCCAAGCGCCCCAACTGTGTAAAGTCTTGTAAATTAATCAGCAAAGCAGCGAGCCAAATTGCCGGGATGGCTCGATAGCCCATGGTGATGCAGGCTGCTAAACCAATACCTGCTGGCAGCCAAACGACCGTGAGGTTACTGGGGGGCAGAGAACCATAGGCAATTCCCAAGCGGGCAAAGCCCCAAAACAAGAGGAAAGTGACAAGACTACCTAGCCTGAAGCGCCGAGAATGCAAGCGCAGGCTCGTGGGAGCGGTCAATCCCATAAAGGAGGCCAGGGACATTGGGTTTCTTGATTAACTCTTGAGCAATGAACAGCAAACGACCAATTTTTCCCATGGGGCTCATTGGAATTTTATGATTTTGTCCTTAGCCTGCAGACAACGCAAGATTCTAGTGAAAATTATCAATAAATTGTGTACCCAGCGCTGAGGATTAAACTCGCGCCCCTAGTATGCATATCTCTAGAGTAAAGCTTATGCCTGTAATGAATCCTTTTCGGGTGACAGATACCTCAATTAGCAACCTCAACTAAGGGCTCACTATACAGGAATATTTAATTAAGTCTTTAGGATGTCGTAGTAAGGTGGATGCTTATGCTCTTGCGTTAGTGATCGGATAGGCTTACACAGCACTCAATGATTCCCTACTTTCAGAAATAGGAGACTCAAATATTGAGT
Organism: Synechococcus elongatus PCC 6301; assembly: GCF_000010065.1. Lineage (NCBI taxonomy): Bacteria > Bacillati > Cyanobacteriota > Cyanophyceae > Synechococcales > Synechococcaceae > Synechococcus > Synechococcus elongatus. The sequence goes on from NC_006576.1 coordinate 194,154, forward strand.
TTAATGGGGTCAACAAATTTCCAACTCCGATGAGCTTAAGCAGAACTGGCAACCTCGGAAAGTTCTAGCCAGCGTTCGGTACCCACTTCAATCCGTGTCTCTAGCTCAGCAAGTTGCTCCGAAAGTGTCTGAAGTTGGCTAAAACTCCCTGAGTTGTCTTGGTAGAGCTTGGCTTCTATTTCTGCTTTTTCTGCTTCCCAAACAGGAATTTGCAGTTCTAGTTGCTCTAGTTCTCTTTTCTCTTTGAAGGAAAGTCGGCGCTGCTGCGATCGCGACGTTTGACTCGCCGATCGCTCACCATTCGATTTAGGAGCCTTTGTCGGCTCAGCTTCTATCACTGCCGCCTGTTTCTGTTGATACTCAAGATAGACCGCATAATTGCCAGGGTAGTGGCGTAGTTCACCTGTTGGTTCAAAAGCCAAGATTGAATCAACTGTGCGATCGAGGAAGTAGCGATCGTGGGAAATAATAATGACTGTCCCCCGGAAAATCCTCAAGATAATCTTCTAAGACAGCTAGAGTTTGGATATCGAGATCATTCGTGGGTTCATCCAAAATCAGCACATTTGGCGCTGTCATTAGGATCCGTAACAAATAGAGCCGCCGCCGCTCTCCTCCTGATAGGGAAGCGATCGGAGCGTATTGTTGTGCTGGTGGAAATAGAAAACGTTCTAAAAGCTGACTGGCACTGAGCTTTTCACCATTCCCAAGTGGGAGATACTCTCCTTCTTCCCGCAGATAGTCAATGGGGCGCTGTTGTTTTTGGGCAGCTAACTCTAGTCCCTCTGCTTGCTGATCAACATAGCCAAAACAGACAGTACTCCCCTGAACAACCTTACCTTGATCAGGAGAGAGTTGCCCAGTCATTAAGTTGAGTAAGGTCGACTTACCCACCCCATTTGGGCCAATAATTCCTAATCGCTCTTCAGGGCTAACTTCGTAGGAAAAGTCCTGAATCAGTTGGCGATCGCCAAAGCTTTTACTGACATTTTCCAATCTCACAACCGTCTTGCCAAGCCGTTGGCTTGCAGCTGCAATTTCAACTCGACCCGCAGCCCCACGAACCTCCTGCGATCGCATTTCTTCAATGCGTTGAATCCGAGCCTTTTGCTTCGTACTCCGTGCCTTGGGTCCGCGCTGCAACCAAGCTAACTCTCGTCGTAAAACCCCTTGGAACTTGTGGGCACTACTCGCTGCAGAGGCTTCTTGCTCAGCTTTCTTCTGCAAGTAGTATGCGTAATTTCCGTCATAGGCCGACAGCTCGCCCCGATCGAGATCCAAGATGCGATTGGTGACGCGATCGAGGAAGTAGCGATCGTGGGTAATCAGAACAAGGGCACCCCGAAACTTGCTCAGAAAAGACTGCAGCCACTCCACCGAATCTGCATCGAGGTGGTTAGTCGGTTCATCCAGCAACAGCAACTCTGGATCCGCAAGCAGAGCGGAAGCAAGTCCCAAACGCTTACGATAGCCCCCCGAGAGATCGCCAACTCGTTGCTGAAAGTTGTGAATGCCGAGGCGACTGAGGACAATTTTGGCTTGAGTTTCCAGTCCCCAAGCATCCTGAGCATCCAATTGCTGACTGAGGCTGGTCAGCCGCGCCATCAAAGCTTCTGCTGCTTCCCCCTCAGCCGTCGCTAACTGCTCAGAAATGGCTTCGTAGTCACGCACAAGCTGCAGTTGCTCACCCGCATCAGCAAAGACTTGTTCCAGCACAGTGCGCTCAGGGTCGAGTTGAGGATCTTGAGGCACGTAAACGGAGCGAAGGCCTGACTGCCGCTGAATATCGCCGCTATCAGCTGTTTCTAAACCTGCCAAAATGCGCAAGAGCGTCGATTTGCCAGAACCATTCCGGCCAATCAAGCCGATCCGATCGCGATCGCCCACACTGAAGCTCGCTGACTGTAGCAAGACTTTGAGACCGTAGTCTTTGCTGACGTTGCGCAGCGTCATCAGCGCCATAGGAACTCCCGGACCGGATTGCTCTTTTCAGTCTCGCAGCTCGAGGCTGTCTACGTCGCAGTTCGGCTCTGGAAGACCGTCTTAGCTGGCGGTTAGAGGCGGCTCATCCGCGATCTGGCTTTGGCGAAACTGTTGGAAAGCCGCGATCGCAGTCGGCAACGTCGGATAAAAGTGCTCGCCCCCAATCTGCTCGACTAACCCCACGCGATCGAGTTCAGCAATTAGTTCCTGCTTGGCACGAGCGATCGTCAGGGTGACACCGCGTTGCTGGAGTTCCCGCAACAGCTCTAGCAGTTTTTCCGCTGCCGTAACATCCAAATTAATAATTGCCTCTGCATTCAGCAGCAGCCATTGGACAGGTTGTGGTGCCGTTGCGATTGCCAGCAGCACCCGCCGCTTAAAGTCCTCTGCATTGGCAAAGCAAAGCTGAGCGTCATAACGAAAAATCACCAAACCCGGAAAGGTTTGCGCTTGGGGCCAATCTTCAATGTCATGCAAACCAGCCATGCCTGGAATTTCACCCAAAATCGCAGCATGGGGACGCGCAACTCGGGCAAACAAATCAATTACCGAGAGACTAACAGCCACACCAACACCAATCAGCATATTAGTGCCCAGCACACCCGCAGCAGTAATCAGTGCTAGCCAAAACTCGCTAGGACGATAGCGGCGCAGACGATAGAACTCGCGCAGGTCAATCAGTTTGGTGGCGGCATAGATCACGATCGCTCCCAGAGCTGCTTGGGGAAACATCGCCAGTACTGGTCGAAAGAACCAGAGCACTAGCAAGACCGTGCCCAAGCTGACCAGAGAGAACAGTTGGGTACGACTGCCGAGCGCATCGCCAATCACTGTGCGGCTCGTGCTGCCACTAATTGGGAAACACTGAAAAAAACTGTTGCCGACGTTGGCGATACCCAGCGCTAATAATTCTTGATTGGCATCGATCTCGTAGCGATGACGGACTGCAAAAGCTCGCGCCGTCAGAATATTGTCCGAGTAGCCCACTAGCGCTACTCCGATCGCAGATGCTGTCAAGGTGGGCCATTGTTGCCAAGGCAGCGTTGGCCATTGCCACCGGGGCAGGCCGGCTGGAATTGTTCCGATGACTTGCACCCCCTGTTGATCGAGCTGAAAGAGGGCGACAAACAACGTCGCGAGCAACACAGCTAAAAGTGGACCTGGAGCTGTCCGAAACTTTTTCTGAACTCCAAACAGAAACAACAGGACAAGAATGGAGACCCCAACTGTGGGCCAATGGCATTGTCCGAGCCCAGCAAAAAACTGTTGAAACTCCTCAAGTGGCTTTGTCGCCGTAATTGGAATGCCACTGGTTTTTCCCAGCTGCCCTGAAATCATGACCAGACCAATCCCTGCCATGTAGCCAATCAGAATTGGTTTGGAGAGTAAGTCGGCCAGAAACCCCAATCGGAGGCTGTAGGCAACCAGAAAGACAATGCCAACTAGCAACGCCATCACTGCGGCCAACAGAGAATAGCTGAGATCAGTTTGCGCAGCGACCGGTGCGATCGCCACCGCCGTCATGATCGCTGTGGAGGATTCGGGGCCGACCGACAGCTGTGGTGAGGAGCCGAAAAAGGTGTAAAGAAACAACGGGATCAAAATCGCCCACAATCCAACGATCGCCGGTAATCCTGCTAGCTGACCGTAGGCCATGCACTGGGGAATGAGATAAGCGGCAACCGTAACTCCAGCCAGCACATCTCCCCGTAACCAAGCCCGACGGTAGTGCAGTAGCGATCGCAGCCCCGGCAGCCAGCGCAGTTGAGATTGTCCCAACAGCATCCCCTCTTCTTAGGTTTCAGTGAGCAGTGGGCGATCGCAGCACTAGGACTTGAGGATCCGAGGTAGCATCACCTGCTCAACAAAGTTGGTATAGAGTTCCCCGCGCAGGAACTCAGGCATCTGCAACATCAGCTGATGGAAACTAAGGGTCGTCGGCAAGCCGGTGATGGCGCATTCCCGCAGAGCACGCTGCATCCGCGCGATCGCCTCTTCCCGTGTTGCACCCCAGACAATCAATTTGCCAATCAGCGAATCGTAATAGGGCGGAATTTCGTAGTCGGTATAAACATGGGAATCGACACGAACGCCGGGGCCGCCGGGCGGTAAATAGCCTGTAATGCGGCCAGGATTCGGCCGGAAATTGTATTCCGGATCTTCCGCATTGATACGGCATTCGATCGCATGGCCGCGCAGTTGAATATCGGCTTGCCGGAAGCGCAGCGCTTCGCCTTGGGCAATCCGAATCTGCTCCGCAATCAAGTCCAGTCCCGTAATCATTTCTGTGACTGGATGCTCGACTTGGATGCGGGTATTCATCTCCATGAAGTAGAAGTTGCCGGTCGCATCGACCAGAAACTCCACGGTGCCGGCACCGATGTAGCCGATCGCTTGAGCGACTTTGACGGCGGCATCGCCCATTTTCTGCCGCAGGTCTGCCGATAGCGCCGGACTGGGGGCTTCTTCGAGCAGCTTTTGGTGACGACGTTGAATGGAGCAATCGCGCTCGCCTAGATGCACTACATTGCCGTAGGCATCGGCCAAGATCTGAAATTCAACGTGGCGTGGGCGATCGATAAATTTTTCGAGATACAGTCCTGGATTCCCAAAAGCTGCCTCGGCTTCTCCTTGGGCAGCAAGGAACAGTTTTTCCAGATCTGCAGGCTCACGCACCAGCCGCATACCGCGACCACCGCCCCCCGCCGTCGCTTTGATCATGACGGGATAGCCGATCTCGGCAGCAACTTTGGCAGCCGAATCAACATCCGTCAGCAGACCGTCACTGCCCGGAATCGTCGGAACGCCGACCCGCTGCATTGTTTCCTTAGCGGTGGATTTATCGCCCATGGCTCGAATCGAATCGGGGCTGGGGCCAATAAAGGTGAGATGGTGATCGGCGCAGATTTCTGCAAAGCGGGCATTCTCCGCCAAGAAGCCATAGCCGGGGTGAATGGCGCTGGCATTACGGGTCAGGGCCGCCGCAATGATGTTGGGGATATTGAGATAGCTTTTGCTGCTGGCCGCTTCGCCAATACAGACCGCTTCGTCCGCTAACTGCACATGGAGCGCGTTGCGATCCACAGTGGAGTGAACGGCGATCGTGCCGATCCCGAGTTCTTCACAAGTGCGGAGAATGCGCAGGGCGATTTCGCCGCGATTGGCGATCAGGATCTTGTTGAAACGCATAGGAGCAGCGGCAGCCAGGAATTACTAGCGGCAGCAGAACGGCGGCTAAACCGTTTTGAGCAACCGAATCCTATCATGCAGCCTCAGTGACCCTCTTGCCGAGTCCGCCGATCGCTCGTTATAGTACTTAAGCGCTTTTGAACAAGTGCAACCACGCGGATGTGGTGGAATTGGTAGACACGCACGTTTGAGGGGCGTGTGGCTTACGCCATGCGAGTTCAAGTCTCGCCATCCGCATTCATAAAGCCGAAAAGCAGGAGAGCAAAACGCTAGCCTGCTTTTTTGGTTTGATGGTGGGGCCAAGAGGATGCGTATGGATATTTTGATTCTGTCCAACGGCCCAGGGGAAGTTGCCACTTGGGTACGCCCTGTGGTTAAGGCTCTACGACAACAGTTGGGTGACAATCGCGATCGCCTGCGTCTCTCCCTAGTCCTTGCACCCTGCAGTAATGGCACCGGTCAGGAAGCGGCGGCGGCAGCTCGCTATCCTGAGCTCGATCGCATCCAAGCCGTTGAGCATTTCTGGCCATTCCTCCTCTGGGGCAAAACTGCGGATAACTGGGACTGGCGATCGCAGGGCTTGGTGATCTTCCTTGGCGGCGATCAGTTTTTTGCCCTCTGGATTGCCCGACGCTTGGGCTACCGCTGCTTGATCTACGCGGAATGGGAAGCCCGCTGGACTGGCTGGGCTGATGCCTTTGCGGTAATGACGCCCCAGGTGATTGAGAAAGCACCGCAGAAAGACCGTCACAAGTTTCAGTTGGTTGGCGATTTAATGGCGGAGGTCTCAGCGCAGGCTGGATCTGAATCCACACGATCGCGGGTGGGTCTTCTGCCCGGATCCAAAGCAGCTAAATTGCAGATCGGCTTGCCCTTCATGCTGGCGGCGGCTGAAGCGATCGCGGCTCAGCAACCAGAGATGGAGTTTATTCTGCCACTCGCACCGACCGTGCAACCGCAGCAGATCGCTCGCTATGCGGATGCGGATCAAAATCCCGTCATTGCAATGTTTCGGGGTAGTTCCGCCCGTTTAGAAGAGCAACCCACAGGTTGGGTGCTGACGACCGAAAAAGGGCTAACCGTAAGGTTGATCACGGAATTTCCAGCCTATGTCGAGTTGGCCCAGTGCCAGATCTGCCTGACCACGATCGGCGCGAATACAGCAGAATTAGGCGCGCTGGCGGTGCCGATGTTGGTGCTGCTGCCAACCCAAAAACGGGATGCGATGAAAGCCTGGGACGGCTTGCCGGGCTTGCTGGTCAAGGTGCCACTGTTGGGCAATGCGATCGCTAGCCTGATTAATACCTTGGCGCTGCGCAAAGTGGGTCTGCTGGCTTGGCCGAATATTTGGGCGAAGCGGGCGATCGTGCCCGAGTTGATCGGCGAATACTATCCCGAGGATATTGCCGCGATCGCTCTCGACTATCTCCAGAACCCAGAGAAACTGTCGGCCATGCAAGCGGAACTCAGAGCGGTTCGCGGTGAGGCCGGTGCGGCCCAAAAACTAGCGGCGATCGCGGCTCAATTGCTAACTCCTGCAGCGCAATAAGTGCCTGTAGGCGGTATTTATCAGCATCAGTTGGATAGCTGAGTGATCACAGCTCATCATCGCTGCCGCTTGACAGCCGCCGGATATGCAGCACATCGCTCATCTGGCGGATTTGAGAAAACGTCCGTCCCAGCTGATCTGCACTAGCAAGATCGATACAGAGATCGATAATCGCTGGCTTGCCTGGGGTCGTTTTCACTTGCGCATTGCGGACGTTGATGTTGTTATCGCTGAGGCGGGTCAGGATATCGCGTAAAACGCCAACGCGATCGAGCACGGTGATCTGAACATTGACCGGATAGGTCTGTGGCCGAGGTGCTTTGACTTCGTCCGGATTCCAGCACACCGGAATTAAGCGATCGCCCGCAATCCCTTCCACGTTTGGGCAGCTCTGGCGATGGACTGCAATGCCATGGTTACCCCGCGAAACTACTGCCAGAATTGATTCGCCAGGCAGAGGATTACAACAGCCCGCCAACCGATACACCAGCCCTTCAACACCAATAATCGGCGATCGGCTAACCGGGCGCTGGGCATCGTGGCGCTGGGTGGCTTGGCTGAGCGTCGCAGCTAGATCCGCATCCGAGAGCGCTGTGTCTGTGCCTTCCAGCAGTGCCGGTTGCTGCGATCGCACAGCATCACGGATGCGATTGACCACCAAAGTAATGGTCATTTCGCCGTAGCCGATCGCCGCCAGCAGGTCATCGGGACTGGGGTAGTTGCAGCGCTCCGCAACCTTTTGCATCGGCTCCGATTTCAGCAGCGCTTCAAAGCCGGGCTTGCCCAGCTCTTTCTCCAGCATTTCGCGGCCGCGTGCAATGTTTTCATCGCGATGGCTACGTTTATACCACTGACGAATCCGGTTTTTGGCCGCTGAAGTAACAACAAAATTGAGCCAGTCCAAACTAGGACGAGCATTTTTTTGGGTCAGAATCTCGACGATATCGCCGTTATTGAGGCGAGTCTCCAGCGGTACTATCCGGCCATTAACCTTTGCACCTGCACAACGGTTCCCCACTTCGGTGTGAATGCGATAGGCAAAGTCAACCGGTGTCGATCGCTGGGCTAAGGCAATCACATCGCCGCCGGGAGTGAAGACGTAAACATCCTCATCAAACAGGTTGTCTTTAATATTCTCCAGATACTCCTTGGCATCTTTGAGATCGTGTTGCCATTCCAGCAACTGACGCAGCCAAGTAAACTTCTCGTCTTCGGTCGAAAATTTCCCAGCTGAGCCGCCGCTTTCCTTGTATTTCCAGTGGGCAGCGATCCCGTATTCAGCAATTCGGTGCATTTCCAGCGTCCGAATTTGAATTTCTAGGGGACGACCTGAAAGGCCAATCACCGTCGTGTGAAGGGATTGATAGCGATTGGGCTTAGGCAGACCGATATAGTCTTTAAAGCGACCTGGAATCGGTCGAAAGGCATCGTGAACAACAGCAAGTGCTCGATAGCATTCATCATTGCTATTGACGATAATCCGCAGCGCTGCTACATCAAAAATTTCGTGGAACTCCTTCTGCTGCATCTGCATCTTGCGATAGATGCTGTAGAGGTGCTTGGGACGACCGCTGACATCAACGGGCTCAATTCCAATTTGTGATAAGCGATCGCGCAGAATCTGTACCGATTGCTCTAGCCGCGCCTCACGATCGGCTCGTTTTTCAGCGACGTGGCCTTGGATTGAGCGATATTGCTCTGCATCCAAATATTTGAATGAGAGATCTTCCAGCTCCCACTTAACACGACCAATGCCCAATCGATTGGCCAGCGGCGCAAAGATATCCATCGTTTCTTTAGCGATCCGCTTCTGCTTTGTGGAGGCAAGATGCTCCAACGTCCGCATGTTGTGGAGGCGATCGGCCAATTTGACTAAAATGACGCGGATGTCCTGGGCCATGGCCAAAAACATGCGCCGAAAATTCTCAGCCTGCTGTTCAGTTTTGCTCGAGAAGTTGAACTTCGAAAGCTTGGTCACGCCTTCAACGAGCTGACGAACTTCCGCACCAAAGCGCTCTTCAATCTCCTCGGGTGTGACTTCAGTGTCTTCGACAACATCGTGGAGAAAACCCGCACAGATCACTGCAGCACTGCCACCCAGATCGCGGAGCAGCCCAGCAACAGCTACAGGATGGGCAATGTAGGGCTCGCCCGAGGCGCGGTATTGCCCTTCATGTAGGGAATAGGCGAAGCGAAAAGCGCGGGCAATTAGACAGTGATCACTGCCGTCAGGCGACTCCTCACTCTGCTGTTCCTCGTGGCTGAGACTTTGCTCAAGCCAAGCCGGTAACTCAACAGCAAAGGTTGAAGGGAAATTGGCGGCTGGGGCAGCGACGTTCATGGCATCAGCGGAGAAAGGGACTGCCGGCAAACCGGCTGACGGCATCGAACGTGCGATCGCTCCCCTTTTGGCTGGTGCAACTGCAGCAGTTCATTGGGAAGCTCGGCAGTTGTGCACCGATCTTAACCGTTAATTTCCTGTGAGTCAGGGGGGTGACAGGAATGCTAGTGGACTGAATCGCAAGATTCTGGGTCTGAATCCAGTCATTCTTGGTGCAAACGGCAAACCTAGGTCTTGATTCCTGGTGGGAAAATGGCAAGCTAGCTGTGCGAAAGGCGATGGATGGAAATGATGCGCAAATCTGCAGTCGCGATCGCTGGCGTGTTAGCCGCACTGTCAGCTTCGACCGCTTGGGCCCAGTCCAGTATTCCACTGCCGACCGTGCCGGCTGGCGGTGGCTCGTCACTCAGCACAACCCCCTTGAAACCCTTGAGCGATCGGTTTGTGGTGCGGCTCCGCTACACAGGTCCTGGTCTGAGCTTGCAAAGCGCTCTACCAATTCAAGAGGTCATGACTGTTGACCAAAATGTCACGGATAGCAGGGGCCAGGTCATCCTACCGATCGGGACGCCAGTGCTCGGCCGCTTTGAAACTAATCAGCAGGGCAGTCGGTTTGTTGCACAAGCGCTTGTCCTCAATGGAGTCTCAGTACCGATCTATGCCATTTCAGAGGTCATCACCGGCCCGCCTACGGCTGATGGCGGTCGTGTTGCCAACAATGCAGGTGTAGGCGCAGCGGCAGGACTAGTGGTTGGAGGACCCGTGGGGTTAGTCGGGGGGGCTGCTGTCGGAGCTGCATCAGCCTTTGGGAGTGGCTTGCCGGCGACGAGTCTTCAACCCAATCAAGTGCTGGAAGTCTTGCTGACCAGTGCTTGGTAAGGGAACGTTAAGCTCGAATCAACGGCAGTCTGGACGTTGACCTGCCTAGAAGTGGAAACGGCTGCCCTGTCTGGCTGGAAGCGATCGCTGTTCAGGGCTGGCTAACCGTTTTGGTTTGACACTGTCGATTAGCCCCGATGTCTAGCGCCAGTTATGCCGCCATCCAGCCCTGTCATTCGACTTTTCCAAGGATTTTGTAATGACTACCGATCTGCTCGTGATTAGTGCCAGCAATGGCGAGAATCTCAAGCTGGCAAACCGTTTTGCAGAAACAGGTTCGGCCCAAGGATTAACAAGCACTGTTTTAGACCTAACGGCCGTTGATTTACCGCTTTACACCCCTCGGCAGCAGGCTAACCAAGGGTTCCCCAGTAATTTATCCAGCCTGAGCCAACAGCTGGATGCGGCTCCCCGTTGGGTGCTCTGCGTACCCGAGTACAACGGCTCGATCCCGCCGGTTCTCACCAGTGCGATCGCGTGGCTGTCGGTGCAGGGCAATGACTTTCGTCGCCTGTTTAATGGACGGCCAATCGCGATGGCGACCTACTCTGGCGGGGGTGGCCATACCGTCCTCACTGCCCTCCGGCTGCAGCTGGCTCACCTCGGCGCCCATGTGGTCGGTCGTCAGCTGGTCAGCAACTCTGGGAAACCGGCTCAGGACAGCAGTATCGAAGATTTGATTCTGCGGCTCCAAAATATTCCCTACCATCCCCTCGGGTAGTGGGGTGACTGGTTCACAGCTTGCAACAGCAGTCCAGAAGCGTGGGCTGGAGCCGCCGTAAGCTAAGAGCATGACTGCGATTGCCATGACTCCCTTAGCTCATTGGCTGGAGACGACTGCCTCCGCTGATTTAGGGCCTGCTCGCTACTGGTACGAGGCTGCTTGCCCGCGCACCCAACGCTGGCTACGGTTACCCCGTACGGTCCTAGCGGAACAGTTAGCAGTGCAGCTGATGCAACGGCTGGAGATCCAAGGGCTGCCGCTGTTGGAAGGCAAGATGTTTGGCCTGCTGATCGCTGCCAACGATCAGGGCGATCGTTTTGTCCTGCAAGCTTTCTCGGGATCGCTACAGGGTAAAGCCGAATGGCCGGGCTGGGTGCCGCCAATTCCGGGGCGGGAACGAACGCGGCTGCAGGAAGAATTGACGTTGCTGGAACTGCAGGAGATTCGGACTGCACTGCAAGACAATCAGCAGCACCCTATCCGTGCGGAACTCAAAACAGCGGAACAGGTCTGGCAAAATCGCCTAGACCAGCTCAAAGCGGAACAGCAGCAACGCCGGTTGCAACGGCAACAGGATCGCGAGCAGGCGATCGCCCAACTTACGGGCGAAGCACTAGCGCACCGTCTCTGGGAAATCGAACAAGCGGGGGCTGACGATGGATTTGCGCGATCGCGCCTCAAACAGGCTCGTCGACAGGAATTAGCAGCCTTGCAAGCTCAGGTGGCTGAACTGGAGGCTGAGTGGTTGCGACTGCGTCGCCGTCGGCGCGCCATTTCTCAAGCCTTGCAAACGGCCATGCATCAAAGCGCCACTTTGCGCAGTTTTGATGGTGTGGAACAGGCAATCGCCAGTTTAGGCCGTCTGCCCACGGGCACCGGTGATTGTTGCCTGCCGAAGCTCTTGCATTGGGCGGGGGTAGCGGGCCTGACCCCCCTTTCGATCGCGGAATTTTGGTGGGGCCCCCCGCTCAGCGATCGCCAAGCGGGGCAATTTTACGGGCCTTGCCGCGATCGCTGCCAGCCAATTTTGGGCCACCTTCTAGCTGGATTGCCACCCAGTTCAGATGAGCCGCTGGAACTGCCAATTCTTTATGAAGATGCGGATCTGTTAGCGATCATCAAACCAGCCGGACTGCTGTCGGTGCCCGGTACGAGGGGTTTGCAGCAGGCCAGTGCCATTCAGCTGTTACGCCAGCAGTTTCCAGATCTGCCGACCTACTGCGTGGTTCACCGTCTTGATCAAGCAACATCGGGCATTCTCTTAGTGGCTCGCAATCGCCCCACACAAGTGGCTTTGTTTGAACAATTTCGCCGCCGGCAAGTTCATAAAGTCTACGAGGCACTGTTGGAGGGTCAGCCCGATTGCACTGCAGGGACGATCGATTTACCTTTGCGGCCCGACTGGACGCGGCGACCCTATCAACTCGTCGATCGAGATCGCGGCCGTCCAGCGCTGACTTACTATCGCTGCATCGACCAAACAGGCGATCGCTGTCGCATGGAGCTGGAGCCTATTACTGGCCGCACGCATCAATTGCGAGTTCACATGGCGCATCCTGAGGGATTAGGGCAACCCATTCTCGGCGATGATCTCTACGGACAAAGCAGCGATCGCCTCTATTTACATGCGCGATCAATTCGCTTTCGGCACCCCAGCCAGCTCGACTGGATTCAGCTGACCACAGACACCCCTTTTTGATAGAAAATCAGGGCAATTAATGACTAAAACAAAGTCTAAAAAATCTGATTATTTCTGATTGCATTAATGATTCTGAGATTGGCTTCAGTACAAAACTTATCGTTATTTCTAACCAAAACTGAACGTCTGTCAGTATATAATCACTAGGCTAACGGTTCTAGCGGGGATCAGCTGCTAGAAGCAATGGGGAAAGTGCAGTGTAAGTCTGCCGCTGTCCCGCAACTGTAATGAGACTATTGGTCTCTGAGTCAGGACGCCCACCGTTATCCCGTCAAAACACTGTCTGCGAGGTACAGGCAAATGCAAGTTAAATCAGGGCGATCGCTCTCTTCACTACAACGAAAACTCCAGAAAGTTAGTCTTTTCAGTGCACCAGTTTTACTGCTTCTCTCGATAGCATCACCTGCTTTTGCTCATCATGCTATGGGCGGACAAACACCCACCAGTATTTTTGAAGGATTACTATCGGGATTAGCCCACCCTATCATCGGCGTTGATCACTTCGCATTTGTGATTGCTGTTGGTTTGCTGGCATCTGTAACTCGTCAAGGTTTTCTCAGTATTTTTGCCTTTGTGATCGCTGCTCTAATTGGGACAGGATTGCACCTCGCTAATCTCAATTTGCCTGGGGCTGAGCTGCTGATCTCTGGCTCAATTCTGATTTTTGGTTGCTTGCTGGCTCGCAAAAAAGCGTTGCCAGTTGCCGCGATTGCAGGGCTAGCCGCAATCGCGGGGCTTTTCCATGGCTATGCCTACGGTGAAGCGATTATTGGCGCTGGCATGCCGCCCCTGTTTGCCTATCTAGTTGGCTTTACCCTGACGCAACTCGTGATTGCTATTTCGGCTTGGGCAGTGGGATGTACCTTGATTCGGCAACAATCTGCAACCGAAAGCCTGACTGCACCTTTGAAAACAAGTGGTCTAGTGCTGGTTGGAATTGGTCTTGCCTTCCTAACTTCTGAGCTAATCAATCTGGTCTTGCCAGCAGTCGCTTAGGGGCATGCGATTGATCACAATGGATCCCTAAAGTCAGGGGAGAGAAATCTCCCCTTTTTCAATGCCTAGAGTCTGCGATCGTGCAATCCCTCGAGACTCAAAATAGTCCGAGCTAGATTGCTCCTAGCCTTAATTGTGACTGACCCTAGCCAACTCAAGCACTAAAGTATTTCGCAGCCGGATGGTAGGCAACGATTGCAGTGGTTGATTGTTCTGGATAGAGTTGTTCACTCTCATCCATACTCATGCCAATGCGATCGGCTTCTAGAAGCTCCAACTGAATCCGCGAATCAGCAACATTGGGGCAAGCAGGATAACCAAAGCTATAGCGACTGCCTTGATAACGTTGCGCCAAGATGTCGCGCAAACTTTCGGGTTCTAGTGAACCATAGCCCAATTCGCGCCGGATGCGAGCGTGAGTCCACTCGGCCAACGCTTCGGCAAGCTGCACTGCCAAACCATGGAAATAGAGATAGTCGCTATATTGATCGCCTGCAAACAGTTGGGCTGCAAATTCTGTTGCCTTATGGCCAACCGTGACTGCTTGCATCGGGAAGACATCCTGAATGCCAAGCTCTTCTGGTGCGAAGAAATCAGCAATACAGAGTCGCCGCAAACTCCGTTGACGGGGGAAATCGAAACGAGCGGTTGGGCGATCGCGATCGTTGGGGTCAAACAACTGCAGACTATTTCCAACTGCAACGCAAGGGAAATAGCCATATACGACCTGCGGTTCTAGCAGATCTTCTGCCAGAATTCGGGTCGTCCATTGCTGGAGAATCGGTTCTACTTTTTCCGCAATAAAAGCATCGTATTCTTCGCGACTTTGCTCTTTCGGCTTTCGGAATTGCCATTGACCTACAAACAGGGCTTGGCGATCGAGATAGCTAAAGACCTCGGCAAAGGGAATTTCGTCAGGACCGAGGATTTTTGATCCCCAGAACGGTGGTGTGGGGCGATCGATATCAACTGCAACGGCTTCCGATCGCTCTAAATCAATTACAACTTCTGCTACAGACTCTCTCGATTCTGTTGGCTCAGCCGCTTCAGAGGCGATCGCGGCGACCTGCAAAGGCTGTCCCTGCTCATCCAAGAAGCCCAATTGGTCATCCCATTGATCCTTGGACTTAGCCGCCATGAGCTGATCCATGAAATGAAGATCAGCGAAAGCATCTTTGCCATAGATAACTTGACCTTTGTAGGTCTGTTGGCAGTCTTCATAGACAAATTTGGGTGTTAGAGCCGCGCCTCCTAAAATGACTGGGACTGAAATACCCTCCTCATTGAAGGTAGCTAAGTTTTCCTTCATAAAAGCAGTAGACTTCACCAGTAGCCCGCTCATGGCAATACAGTCTGCGTTGCAGTCTCGATAGGCTTGAATGATGTTTTCTACCGGTTGCTTAATACCAATATTGACAACCTTATAGCCATTGTTCGTCAGAATAATATCGACTAAGTTTTTACCAATATCATGAACATCACCTTTGACTGTTGCAATTAGGAACGTGCCTTTGCCCGAGTCATTGGTTTCCTCTTTATCCATGAAGGGCTCAAGGTAAGCCACAGCAGACTTCATGGTTTCAGCCGATTGCAGCACAAAGGGTAACTGCATTTGGCCACTACCAAAGAGATCACCAACGACCTTCATGCCATCCAACAAGAAGGTATTGATAATTTCTAGCGGTGGATACTGCTCAAGTGCCGTCGCTAATGCTTGATCTAAGCCAATCCGTTCGCCGTCGATGATGTGTTGTTTTAGTCGTTCTTCTAATGGCAAATCAGCCAGCGAAGGCCCACTGGCCCGAGCTTCTTTGGCACTGACTCCTTCAAATAGGGTTGTCAGCTCTGTCAGGGGATCGTAGACGCAAATACCATTTTCAAAGCGCCGGCGATCGCCTATCAAATCACGACAGACTTGTAATGGCTTTTCATCAATCTTACTGAGCGGCAGAATCTTCGCGGCGCTGACGATCGCACCATCCATTCCTGCTTCGCAGGCATCGTGAAGGAAAACTGAATTGAGGACAATTCGTGCCGCTGGATTGAGACCAAAGCTGATGTTAGAAACGCCCAGCAAGATATGCACACCGGGCAAATTTTCCCGAATCAAACGAATGGATTCGATCGTCTCGCGACCATTACCGCGATCTTCTTCAATCCCTGTCGAGATTGGTAAAGCGAGCGGATCATAGAAGATTTCATGCGCCGGAATACCAAACTCTAGAGCATCTCGATAAGCCCGCTGGGCGATCGCAAACTTCTTCTCAGCCGTTCGCGCCATCCCTTCTTCATCAATCGTGCCGACGACAATCCCAGCCCCATACTGTTTGGCAAGTTCCAGCACTTTAAAGAAGCGCTCATCGCCATCCTCATAGTTAGTAGAGTTAAGAATGCATTTCCCGCCCGCCTTCTTTAGGCCAGCCTCCATTTTTTGCCACTCGGTCGAGTCGAGCATCAGCGGCAAATTAACGTTGGTAACCAACCGCGATACCAACTCGCCCATATCGCGCTCGCCATCGCGACCGACGTAATCGACGTTGACGTCAAGAACGTGCGCCCCTTCCTTGACTTGGCTGCGGGCGATCGCAACCAGTCCATCCCAATCCTCTTCGTTCAACAGTTCCCGTACTTTTTTAGAACCACTAGCGTTGAGTCGCTCACCAATGATCAGGAAAGAGTTGTCTTGAATGTAGGGCGTAGTGCCGTAGATCGAAGCCGCCGAAGGAACGTAGTTAAACGGTTGCCGTTGTTGATGGTCACGATCGCGGCGAACTGGACGATCTTTCGCTTGTAATTGCGTTGCAACTTCCGCCAATTGGGCGATGTGTTCTGGTTTTGTACCGCAGCAACCGCCAATCACTTGCACGCCTAAATCTTCGACAAAGCGATGCAGCGCCATCCGCAGCTCCATCGGTGTGAGGCGATAGTGCGCATGGCCGCCCACGTTCTCGGGAATGCCAGCGTTGGGAATGCAGCTGATCACGAACGGCGAATGTTCGCTCAGGTATTTGATGTGCTCCACCATGCGATCGGGGCCGGTGGCGCAGTTTAGCCCCAAGATATCGATCGGATAGGGTTCCAGAATCGCCAGCATTGCGGCTACATCCGAGCCAACCAGCATGGTGCCGGTCGTTTCCATCGTCACCGAGACCATCAACGGTCGGCGATCGCCCTTTTCCGAAAAGATTTCTGCAATCCCGTTCAGTGCCGCTTTAATTTGCAGCACGTCTTGACAGGTTTCAACAATAAAGAGATCAACGCCGCCTTCCCATAGACCTCGCGCCTGCTCAGCAAAAGAGGCTTTCATCTCGTCGTAGCCGATATGTCCCAAGGTCGGCAGCTTGGTCGTTGGCCCCATCGACCCAGCCACAAAGCGCGGTTTCTCTGGCGTCGAAAATTCCGCCGCGATCGCCTTAGCGAGCTTGGCCGCTTCCACATTCAGGGCGTAGGCGTGATCTTCCAGTCCATATTCCGCCAGAACAATCGTAGTTGCCCCAAAGGTGTCAGTCTCGATGACATCTGCGCCCGCTTCCAGAAACTGGCGATGTACCGTCGCGATTGCCTCTGGTTTGGTGCGAATCAGCCACTCATTACAGCCCTCGGTTTCCGGGCCCCCGAAATCCTCAGCGGTCAAATTCTGAAACTGCAACGTCGTTCCCATGCCGCCATCAAAAACCAGCACGGGCCGCTCAGGGCTATGCAGACGGTCGAGGAAGAGGCTTTGCATGGTCAGAGTGCAATGGGAAGCAATCTTTTCCAGTGTACGGAGGATTGTCAGTCTTCCTGAGTTGGGGCAAGCGCCATGCACTGAATGGCTCTGCGATCGCCCCAGCAGCAGTGCCCGCGTTACACCTTGTGAAAAACTGGCAGCCCCGCGATCGCCACCGTCAGAATAGGTCGGCCTCCAGACTGACTGTCATGGGTTCCCGCCGCAACAATCATCGACACCCTCGCAAGACCAAGCGCCAGAATTTTCGCCACCGCCTGACCAGTACGGTCTACCAAGCCCCAGGAACCTTGCGACAGCCACTCGAGGCCAGTCCAACTCAACTGCGGCAGATTGAGTACAGCGCCAACCAGATCGTTAGCCGCCCGATCTCGGATCCCTTGGACTTGGTTTCTGCGCGGATGGGGGAAACGGGCACCACTTGGTTACAGATGCAAGGCTTCTCGGATTTGGAACAGTTGCGGAGTTTGGGGGAGGTGCTGGAGCTGAATCCACTCACTCTTGAGGACCTGATTGGTCATCCCCAGCGGCCCAAGCAGGAACGCTATCCCCATTACCTAGAGGTGATTTTTTATCGACCTGACCTGCAGCCTGGCGATCGCCTCCGCCTCGAACAGGTGGGGCTCGTTCTGGGCGATCGCTGGCTCCTCACGGTGGAAGCAGACGAAATTGGCCCCAATTTCTCTGGTTTGGAACAGCGGCTGGCCAATCGAACGGCTTACCCCAGACTGGAAGCGGATACTTTGGCCTACCTCGCGATCGATTGGATTATCGACACCTACTTCCCGGTGCTTGAGGTCTTGGGTGAGGAACTGGAGCAACTAGAGGATGCAGTGGTAGCCCAACCAACTCAGGCGCTGCTGTCAGATATCTATGAGCTACGGCGCGAACTGATGGTGTTGCGGCGCGTCGTCTGGCCGTTGCGGGATGTGATCAATGCCTTGATTCGCGATCGCACACCCCTGATTCGGGAGGAAGTGCGCATGGATCTGCGGGACTGTGCTGATCACGCCTACTTTTTGCTGGATACCCTAGAAACCTATCGGGATCTGGCTAACAACTTGATGGAGGTCTATCTCTCGTCGATCAGCAACCGCCTCAACCAAGTCATGAAGCTGTTAGCCATCCTTTCGACCGTATTCATGCCCCTGACCTTGATCGCCGGAATCTACGGCATGAATTTCAATCCTGAGGCGTCTCGCTGGAATATGCCAGAACTAAACTGGCCCTACGGTTATCCGGCTGTGCTGCTGGCGATGGTGGCGATCGCGATCGTCTTACTGTGGTTGTTTTGGCAGCGCGGCTGGTTTGAAGACTGGAGCAGGCCCAGCTTCCGCTCTAGGCAAGACACCTGACCCTACCAACGCCAGACCCGGAAAGAAGCCCCGTAACGGGCTAAATCACCAAACGTCAGCTCAACCTTGACCCCACCCAGTAGTTCTTCCAGGGTGGAATAGCGGGGCTCTTGATCTGCGGGCGGTGAATCGGCCTGAATTTCTAGCTTGGGCTGCTCAATGGGGAAACGCAGCTGATCAGCGGCATTGATCGGTTCGACAGGAGCTGTTGCAGCCTGGGCCAGCAAGATCATGGACCACATCAGACTGCCCTCACGCTGCTCATAGCTTAGGCAGTCCAAGAGCGATCGGCTAGCAGGAATTGAGGTTCTGTCTGCCTAATCCGTAGTGAGGGTTTCGGGAATCAATGCTGCCTGCGATCGCTCCTCTAAGTCAGATCGCGGCGACCCTCCAGCGCTCGAGCCAGCGTCACTTCATCGGCGTACTCCAAGTCACCCCCCATCGGTAAACCAAAGGCAATGCGCGTCACACGGGTGAAGGGTTTCAAAAGCTGCCCTACATAGAGCGTCGTTGTTTCGCCCTCAACGCTGGGGCTAATCGCCATAATCACCTCCTGCGTTTGCTCCTGAGCGACTCGCCGTACCAGCGCCTGCACCGTTAGCTGCTCAGGACCGATGCCATCCATGGGCGAAATCAACCCACCCAGCACGTGATAGAGCCCCTTATATTCGCGGGTTTTCTCAAGGGCGATCACGTCGCGCGGATCAGCCACCACGCAGATGGTTTGGGCGTCGCGCTTGGGATCTCGGCAGATGTTGCAGAGGTCTTCCGAAGAGAGATGAAAACAGCGCTGACAGTGCCCCACTTGTTGCTTGGCTGCTAGCAATGCTTCCGCAAAGGCTGCGATTTCAGCTTCGGGTCGTTGAATGAGGTGCAGTGCTAACCGTTGAGCCGTTTTGGGGCCAACACCTGGCAGTTTCTGTAGGTGCTCAATCAGGCGGGCCAGCGGACGGGTATAAACAGACACAATCGCATTGACGCAATTTTTCGATCGTAAACCCAAGCCTGCTTAGCGCGACAGTAACCGGCTACTGTTCAACTCTCGATTCCCCAGTCACCACGATTTGGAAACGGGTCAAGCCGATCGAGGCCTGCGGTCGCTATCCCGAAAATTGAGATCACGCCAGCTACGCCAGCCTTGAGATTCAGTCGTGAAAATGCGCTGCAATCCTCGTCGAGGGGGCCCAGCAGCCAAGCCTTAGTTCCAGTTGCTCAGGGGGTAGCCACAACGCCACAGTGCTGACCAGCGAGGTAGTCACTGCGAATCCAGCCCTGATATTGGTCGTTGGCTCCCCGTGTGAATTCGACCAAGTACCAGAGTTCTTGGTTGACTTCCTGTTCTTGGAGAACCATGCCGGATCGCCCGTTGAGGATAGAGCCTTTGATATTGCGCCAGTCTTTGCGATCGGGACTCGACCGCAGGAAAACGCGCGAACGATCGTAGTAGGTTGTCACCCGTGCGGGGTAGTTCACCAGTGGGGCACAGGCAGTTTTGGGCGGTTCTGGCACCGAGGCCAGCAGGGTTGAGAGGAGCAGAGTGGACAGCATGGTGCGTTCGGTGACGAGATGACTTGATCAGACAGAGGCGATCGCAGTCTGTGCAGAGGGATTGTGCCACTGCTGCACCTGGATCCGGAAGTCTTGGGAGGGGACAAACGTGATGCCGCGCCGTGCCGGTCGGACTGGACGTTGGCTGACCTCAGCGATTTGGCACTGGCGGAGCAAAGTGGCTAGCACCATTTTCATTTCGATCAGCGATAGAGCCATACCAATACAACTGCGCTGACCGCCACCAAAAGGTAAAAATTCGCCATTGGAAAATCGTCGTTCCAAAAAGCGATTGGGCTGAAATTGGTCTGGGTTGGGATAGGTTGCCGCTCGACGATGGGCCGTCAGGACGCAGGGCACCAAAATCGTGCCACTCGCAAAGTCATACCCACCCAAGGAAAGCGGCGAAGCCACCCGTCGTGGCTGGGCAATCAGGGCGATCGGTTGGAGGCGCAGGGCTTCGCGGCAAACGGCATCCAGGTAGGGAGCTTTCGCGATCGCGCGATCGTTGTCACCGATGGCGACCAGTTCGGATTGGAGCCGGTTTAAGCAGTCGGGATGGCGCAGCAACCAAAACACGGCCCAGGTCAAGGCAGAAGCCGTCGTTTCATGGCCTAGTAAGAGTAAGGTCATCAACTGATCCCGCAGTTCTTGATCGCTCAGCGGGTTGCCATCGCGATCGCGGGCCGCTAATAGCAGTTCCAGCACATCCTGACGGGGCTGCTGACTTTGGCGACCCTCTTGAATTTCTGCAGTAATCAGGGCATCGATCGCTTCGCGTTGCCGACAGAAACGCCCCCAAGGGCTCCAGTTACCCCAGTCTTGTTGCAGAGCAGGCCAGAAGAATTGAAGGGAGTAGAGGGGATCGGTGATCGCTTCCAGTAATTGATCGAGGCGTTGGTAGAGATCGCGGTAGCGCGGTCCCGGCGTTAGGCCAAAAACCACTTGCAGAATCACTGCCAGGGAAATCTGCGACATCTGCCGCCGTAAATCTAGGGGTTGACCTAGCGGCCACTGGGCGATCGCGGCTTGGGTAATCGCGGTCATAGCGGGTGTGTAGTCAAATAGCCGCTCACCCTGCAGGGCGGGCATTAGCAGTTGCCGCTGCTGACGATGGCGATCGCCGTTTTGCATAATCAGCGACTCGTTGCCGACCAAGGGCCGAAACACATCAGCAATCCGCCCTAGTTCCAGTTGGTCGGCCAGACTACTAAAAATCGCCAGAATCGCCTCGGGATCGCTGACAAAGACCACCGGCGGAGACTGAGGTCCCAACACCCGCAAGGTGAACCAGTCCCCGTAGCGATCGGCGCAGCTGAGCAGAAATGAAACTGGTTGAGTGATGATGCGCAGGGTTTGCAGTAGCGCCAGTTGCGACGGTCCAGGAGGCAGCATGATTGCTAGGCAGGGGTCAGCGCTAATCCTAAAATGAGTCTGGCCTTGCGCGATTGCCATGCAGACTGCTCCGCCCCGCCCCAACAAGCTTTGGCTCGCAGCCCTGAAACCCCCCATGTACAGCGTGGCCATCATGCCTATCGTGCTGGGCAGCGCTGTCGCCTACTGGGAAACCAGCCAAATTAACTGGGCAACAGCAGTGCGTTTTGGCCTGGCAGCGGTGTTAATCCTGCTCTGGGAGAACCTCTGCAACGACGTGTTCGATGCGTCCACCGGCATCGATCGCCAGAAGCATCACTCGCTCGTCAACCTCACGGGTCACCGTTGGCTGCTGTTTTGGCTGGCCCAAGCCAGCTTGATCCTAGGGTTGGCCCTGATTGCCGCGATCGCCCAAACCCAAGGTTGGTTGATTCTGGGGATCATCCTCGTCTGCTGCCTCCTGGGCTACCTCTATCAAGGCCCGCCCTTTCGCCTTGGCTATCGAGGTCTGGGGGAATTTCTCTGTTTTCCGGCGTTTGGGCCCTTGGCAGTCTCTGCTGTTTACTTCAGCCAAACCGGGAGCTTTTCGAGCACGGCTTTGTGGGCTTCGATCAGCTTGGGAATCAGCACCAGCTTAGTGCTCTTTTGCTCCCACTTTCATCAAGTTGATGACGACCTCGCCGCAGGTAAAAAATCACCGATTGTTCGACTCGGCACAAGACGGGCAGCCCAGCTTTTGCCTTGGGCTTGTGGACTGACATTAGCCACGATCGCAATCCCAATTCTGTTCCAAGTTTTTCCTTGGGCCACCGCGATCGCCTTGATTAGCATTTTCCCTGCGCGATCGCTCTGCCGCTTTGTGCGAACCTCGCATTCACAACCAGCAGTGGTCAGCCGGTCGAAGTTCCTCGCAATCCATTTTCAGTTTTGGAGTGGGTTGCTCTTTAGCTTGGGTTTTGTACTAGCCGACCAACTCTCATCGAGTCTTTAACTGCCTAAATCAGACGCAAGCTACCGCGAGCCGCCGACAGGTTGACTGCTGATTGAGCTTGTCTTGGCAATGGGCTGGAGCGATCGAGCTTCTCAACGGAGGAGGAGTCATTGACAGGCCCAATGGCATTACAGATTACGAGTGCCAGCTAGCAAAAATGCGCTTACTCTGGCTGTGGGTGTTGAGTTTCGACTCCCAGGTATCACATTAGTGCCACAGAGTACTAGCTCCATGAGTTTTCCGTCCCAGGCTGCCTTTGCGACAACCCTGTTTGCAATGCTCAATCCCTTGGGGATGCTGCCTGTTTTTATTAGCTACACCGAGAGTGAGCGCCGACAAGTACAACGCTGGGCTGCGCTCTTTATCTCTCTGACAGTCTTTGCCCTTCTCATCTTATTCCTGCTAACAGGATCCACGCTACTAAGATTCTTTGGGATCAGCCTTTCATCATTCCGAATTGCCGGAGGTATTTTGTTGCTATTGCTCGGCATTAATCTCACAATTGACAACACTGCTAAACAGACACGGGCCATCGTCAAGCATGAACAGGAAAGCAGTCTGCGGGCGGCAGAGTCCGTCTATAAAAAGATTGTGATTCCCTTGGCCGTACCCCTTTTGGTTGGTCCAGGAGCGATCGCTAATGTCATTCTCCACGGCACTCTGGCTGAAACCGAGCAACAGTATGGGCTATTGGCTGAGTTTGCGTTAATCATTGCCCTGATATCTCTGCTCACGTTTATCATTTTTCAGTCGGGGCGCTGGTTTCAAAAGGTGATCGGGGATGTTGGACTCTCGATTCTGACCCGTATTCTGGGCCTACTCGTAGCAGCGATCGGAATTCAATTTCTAGTCGCTGGGGTGGCAGATGTTGCTGCTACTGTCGTTACGCCCGCTGTGCTCCAACAGCTGCAGCGATCGCCCATGCCTTAGACAGGCAACCGGCGATTAGGGCCTCTTACGACCTATTTTCAGTTTTTAGAGTGCATTGCCCCCTAAGAGGGTCTTAGAGGGTCTGTTATTGATAATTGACCGCCAGAAAAATAACATCGCCCTGCTCAGGGCCACGGGTCGTAAAACCAGCGATACCGTGCTCCAAGCAAAGGCGATAGTTGCTCAGGGACTTACCGCAATGAAGAATGCGATAAGCCATTGGCTTAAATCCTGAGGATGGGGATTGGCGATCGATCGCTAGTATTTGCGGGGATTAAAAATCTGCGCGATTCTCTCACCGATCGCCGTCAGAGGATTGGGAATCTTCAGCTTCGGCTCTTCGTAGGCCTTGATCGGCTCGTCTTTGAATTCCTTCAACCGATAGCCAAATTCCAACACCTCTTGCTTGCGCAGCGGCGGGAAAAGACGACCTGCTGCCTCTTGGAGTTGCGCTTGGTTATCACGAATGGCGTAGTTGACTAGGTCAACCCGTTTGACGGCAATCACACCGACAGGAAACCATTGCTCTTTGCCAGGAATTCGCACATAGATCTCGAAGTCCGGAGTTCCCTCACGGGTCATGCGATCGTAGGTTTGCGCCGCTTCGGCTCGCTTGCGGGCTGCCTTAGAAGGCTGCTTTTTTTGGGGTTGTTCCGGCGCAAATCCTTTGGCCACGCATCGATCCTGTCGCAACTGGCACTGATCCTATCGCGTTGCTTCCCTAGCCTGGAAGCAGACAGGCCTCAACATGGCAAATGTGACTGAGGGTGACGGGAAAGACAGGGTTGCTTTTTGGACGGAGGGGCCACTGACGCACCCAACAAATGCCGCCTTCCTCCTGCACACTGATGACTTGGTAGAGATGTGCCGCTGAATCTTGCAGTCGGACACAATCACCTTGATGGACGGGTTTGTTCTTCATAGGGGACCGTGCGTGATCCTGCCACTGTTTTAGGTTAGAAAGCTGGTCTTGGTTGGCATACAGGATACGAAATCTCAGGATTTTCAAGGACTCCTGACAGAACTCACATCGCCAAGTTCCGCACCCACCGTACCGCAGCTGTCGAGTCTGGCGTCAGATTGTGCCAAGGCTGCTGAGCCAATCTCGAGAGCGATCGCGTTAGCAGGCAATCCTGGATTGGAGGGTCATACCTCTACCGCAAGACCTAGCGATCGCTGAAGTCCTGGCTAGGGGCGATCGCAGTTAACGACAGATGGTTTGCAGACCGTTTTCCACCACTTCGGGATAGTTCTCCAGCCAGCGGGCTTCCAGCTCGAGCAGTTGATCTTCGGGGGCATATTGACTACGGACAATACGCAGATCCGATCGCCGAGTTTCTCGCAGCATTTTGGGAACTAAGTCTGGCCGAAGGCGAGCAATCGGACGACTGCGGCGTGTCCCAACTCGACCTTGATTTGCAAGGCAATTCTGAACAACGTGCCAGCTTTCATGTACCAAGGTGCGAAACACCTCGTCATCACTGTCGTGGGCTTCGGGGCAGATGCGAATTTCACGACGGCGATCGCTAAAACTGCCCAACAATCCAGGTTCACAGGCCTGAGTGACCCGTACGCCGACTCGACGCAGTTCAGCCAAGAGACTTCGGGCGTTATTGAACTGACCCCAAGCGGGTGCCTCTAACAGCATCACAAGAAGGATAGGAAGGGGAAGCCAGCGCGACGACACCATGAGAGCCCTGCCCGGGGTAATCAGAAAATTGCAATCAGCCCTACCACAGCAAGACGTGATCGCTTCCCACTAGGTTTCCCGAATCACACACAACCCAGACTATCTCGGGTGGCTACCCCTGTTTTGGGGTTAACGCCGTCGGCCCGCAGGCAAAGCTGCTTCTGCTCGTAGCGATCGATGATTGCATCTGTGAAATCGGCACCTGTGATCTTGACATCTTGAAAACTGGTGCGAGTAGCAGTCACGTCTACCAACAGGGCATCGGTCAAATCAGCGCCCACCAAAAAGACGCGATCGAGTAAGGCACCGCTCAGATCTGCTCCATGGAAATTGGCATCCAAGAAGACTCCTAGAGTCAGAATCGCATTGCGCAAATTCGCCTCTTCTAGATTGGCTTTGCGCATCTCGGTCGACACGAACAACATCCCCGACAAGTCTTCGTGGGAGAGATCGATGCCGTTGCGAATCAAGTTGCTGTAGTTATTCGTTTCGGGCTCTGCGATCGCAGGGTGAGCTAACCCCAAAACTAAAACCAGCGCCAGCACCATCGAGAGCCATCGCCAACCGAATCGACGGGGCAAAACCATAGAACCATTCTCGGAAGGAGATCCCCTTCAGCTTAAGGCTTGGGGCTGGGGGTCGGTTGCCAGTCTTGGCCAATCCGAATTGTCAGGTCGGAGCCAATATCGCCATCAGAGCTTGCACGGACCTCACCCAAATTCAGCTGCTGTTGCAACCCTTCCGCTTGGATTAAGTCCCCCCGCTGGGCAATAATTTGTGTCTTCTCGAGGGGCTCTGGCCAGTCTTCAATGATGTAGACGCGACGAATTCCCAACTTAGCTAAGGATTCAGCAAGGGCTTGGGCTGCTTCGGGTTTCCCCGATGAGTCTTGAATGGCAACGCGCAGGTCTTCAAAAGCCAAGCGATCGATTGGCTGGATACTGATCTGGTTGAAAAAGTCACTGACTAGGCGATCGCGAGCGCCTTCATCCAAGCGCCAGTAGCTGACGTCGTCCTGCATAATCGGGCGACCGGGCAGCATCACCATGCGGATATTGGCCAAATCCTGTTGCAGCCCAATACTGACCAGAGCCATCAGTTCTTCAAAGCTGAGGTTGGTATCGACGTACTTTTGCAGGACTTTGACCAAGTCGGGTGCCTTCGTCAGAATCAGCGGATTGGCCAGCTTTTCCCGTAGGGCCCGTAGCAACATTTGCTGGCGCTGCACCCGCCCAATATCCCCCAGCTCGTCGTAACGGAAGCGGGCGAACTGTTCTGCCTGATCGCCATTCAGGGTTTGGCGCCCCGCTGGGAGATCGATGTAGAGCTTTTGGGTGTTGTCGGTATAGCGCATCGGCTTGGGCACATACACCTCAACCCCACCGACCAAATCGACCAGCTCCTTAAAAGCAGTGGTGTCAATCCGCAGGTAGCGATCGATCGGTACGTCATTGAGGGTGCGACTAACCACATCCGCCGCCAGAGCCGGCCCCCCAAAGACGTTAGCCGCATTAATTTTGGTGGTGCCGTAGCCAGGGATTGCGACTTGGGTGTCGCGGGGAATCGAGAGGAGGCTGGTTGTCCCTTCCAGGGGGTCAAACCGCAATAACAGCAGGGTATCGCTGCGAGTGTCAAACTTCTCTGCTTGTTCACCGGTTTCCGACTGATCCAAGCCCATGACCAGAACATTGATCGGCCGATTGAAGCTGTAGGGCAGCAGGGCCATCAAGGGCGAGTTGGGCGCAACCGGCTTGGCAGAACGGCTGAGGGGGAGGGCATAAACAAGACCTGCCGTAGCGATCGCGGCAGCGCTGGCGATCGCAGCCATCAACCCGACTTGGGGCCAAAGCCGTCGGGGTTTTGATGCTGGCGACGAGATCCGCTTCACCTTTGTTTGAGTCGCTGGTCGAGAGATGGGTGAAGCCCCCACAGGTTTACCTCAGGCAAAATTGCGCAGAATTGACGGATTATAGGCGACTCTTTACGCTCGGCAAGGTCTGCTGGCGTGCAGTTGTAGCAGCGGCTGCGATCGCATACAGCATTTATACCTAATTTCTGTCCTTCTCTGGGGTCAGAAGACGCTCTTCTATCTGCCCCATTGGCAAGCGGTGATTCCGCGAGTTTTCCGGCTCCGGTAAGGTGGAAACATTGGCTTTGTCCCCTTGGTTTGGCATGACTGCAGCACTTCCCCACCGTCGCGCCCGCGCCCTCAAACCCGGAAGCCGTCGGCCCGCCAAAGATCTCTGCAGTGAGTGTGGTCTCTGCGATACCTCCTATGTCCATTACGTCAAAGAGGCCTGTGCCTTTTTAAATCAGCAGTTTGAGCCGCTGGAACAGCAGGTTCATGGGCGATCGCGGGATCTGGAGAATCCTGATGAACTCTACTTCGGAGTTCATCAGTCGATGACGGCTGCCCAAAAGCGAGAACCCATCGAAGGCGCTCAGTGGACTGGGATTGTTAGTGCGCTGGCCTGCCGGATGCTAGAGCAGGGCTGGGTCGAAGGCGTAGTCTGTGTCCAAAATAGCCCTAGCGATCGCTTCCAACCCATGCCTGTGATCGCGCGCACAACCGATGAAATTTTGGCCGCGCGAGTCAACAAACCGACCCTGTCGCCCAACCTCAATATCCTTGATCTGATTGAGCAATCAGGACTGAAACGACTGCTGGTGATTGGCGTCGGTTGCCAAATTCAAGCTCTGCGCGCCGTTCAAGACAAACTGGGGCTCGACAAGCTTTACGTCTTGGGCACCCCCTGCGTCGATAATGTCAGTCGCGCCGGTCTGCAAAAGTTCTTGGAAACCACCAGCCGATCTCCCGAGACAGTGGTGCACTACGAGTTCATGCAGGATTTCCGCATCCACTTCAAGCATGAAGACGGCAGCATCGAAATGGTGCCCTTCTTTGGCCTCAAGACTAAGGAGCTTAAAGATGTGTTCGCACCTTCCTGTCTGAGCTGTTTTGACTACACCAATGGCCTTGCTGACCTCGTTGTCGGCTACATGGGCGCGCCCTTTGGCTGGCAGTGGTTAGTGGTGCGCAATGAAATCGGCCAAGAAATGTTTGATCTCATCCAAGACGACCTACGGCTACAACCTGTCCAGAGCAGTGGCGATCGCCGGGCTGCGGTACAAAACAGCATTCCGGCCTACGAACAAGGTGTGCAGCTGCCGATGTGGGCGGCCAAATTGATGGGCCTCGTGATCGAGCGGATCGGTCCCAAGGGCCTTGAATATGCTCGCTTTTCGATTGACAGCCACTTCACCCGCAACGCGCTCTACGTGCGGCGCAACTATCCCGAGAAAGCTGAGACGCACATTCCGGAGTTTGCCAAGCGGATCGTCAGTCAATATCAACTCCCACCGATCGAGGAGAAATAATTCTGCTGTAGAGCCACCGATCTCTTAGGCAAACCCTTGGTTCGGCTTTCCCCCTTGCTGCACCTGATAGGATGCCAATATCCCTTTATTTAGCGCTTGCTGGCGCTTGACCCGCCGCTTTTTTATGGAACCTGGCAGTAGTAGCCGCGCCAACGCCCCCGCCCCGCCTGCGCAACGGTGGTCTGAACGGGTCGGTATCGCAATTGCGTTGGCAACCTTAGTCATCCCTTTTTGGGTTATTAGTTTTTACTCAACCTCGCGGACCAGTTCGTCACCTCCTGCTTCGCTGCAGCTGCGAAGTGACTGATCCGGCGATCGCCCGACTCTTCCGTCTACGATTTTGCTTTCCTCCTTTCGGGGGTGGCAATCGCAAGGTATGGCAGGCTAGGGGAACAAGTTGTCGGAGCCACCTGCGATGAATACAGCCTCTGATCCCTGGTGGGTTCAACAGTGGCTGGATTTGATCAATGCCTATCGCTTCAAGAAACGCTTGGAGCGAGGTTGGCGCTATGCCCGCGAAGGTCATGTCCTCAGCATTTGCTTCCAAGGGCAAAAAGTGGAGGCGAAGGTTCAAGGGACTGAAGCGAAGCCCTATCGAGCCTCGCTTTGGCTGGATCCAATCAGTGAGGAGGACTGGGGCTACGTCATTTCAGCCTTGGCGACTGAGGCCCGTTGGTCAGCACTGTTGTTAGCAGGCGAAATGCCCGCCGACATCGAGACGGTGTTCGCCCGTAATGGTTTGCGCCTTTTCCCGTTTAGCCTCAGTGATGTCCACTCGCGCTGTAGCTGTCCAGATAAAGCCAACCCTTGCAAGCATGTCAGCGCTATCTACTACCTGCTTGGCGATCGCTTTAGTGAAGATCCCTTCGTGCTTTTTCAGCTCCGGGGACGGCAACGACAGCAGCTACTAGAGGAATTGCGATCGCGTCGCCAAGCTAGCCTTCAACCAACGCCAGAAGTCTCTGCTGCACCAGTTCCTCAGCTGCAGCAATTTTGGGATTACGCCGATCCCCTTGACCCAGAGCTGGTGATTATCACGCCCAGTCTCGGCGACACAGTGCTTGGACAATTGGGTTCTTTGCCCCTTGCGAGCGATCCTCGTTTAGAGACCAGCGCTGCGCAGCTACTAGTGCAATTGCGGCAGCTCTATGAGGATGTTGCTCAGTCAGTTTTCTTGGAATCTATGGCATCAGCAGGCGATCGCTGAGCCATTTTTCAGGATCAGCAGTATAGTCATTGCAGCTAATCCGCTATTCAACGGCTTTCCTCTTTCCCTGTCTTAAGCAAAGGCTTCTAAAGCTCACAATAAATAGACAGCAGCTAACTGCGTAACAAGCAAAAATGAGTGCGGTTAGACATGCGGACTTTACACAAAGTATTCCAAACTACCTAACAGCAGCTCTTTGGTGTCAATTTTTGTTGATGGGGTGGAATTGGCTAGCGATCGCTCCAACCCTAGCAGTTAAACTCCCCCTAAGCACCTTCTAGCTCAGCAGAGCTAGATATGTGAACTGTTAGCGAGAATGTCAAGAATCATGAGCATACGTTTTTTAATTATCGAGGCGTATCTGCATGTATTGGCCTTTGCGTTAATCATCACAGGCCTCATTGGGTTAGTCGGCTACCCTGATGTCCAACACTTAACCTTTCATAGTTTAGTTCTGCCATTAGATAGTTCACTCTTATTACTATTACTTGGTGGGCTGCTACTTAGCGCAGTTTATCGCGCAGGAAAGCTGCTAAAAGCCTTGATGTTCTTGTTGATAATCACCGTAGTGTACGGCACCACAAGGAATTGGTTGGTTGGAGAGCCAGAAACAAATTTCTCGTTTATCAGTGAATTTATTCGGGTTAGAACTGCTTTTGTTATCACGTCCTTGATAAGTAGTCTTGCTTTTTCTTGGAGTCTAGAATCACGTCTAACTAAGCGACGAGCTTACTTTACTGGTGTTGGTATTATTTTGCTTTCAAGCACATCATTGCTGTCTGACTTATTTTGGGCTCCAGAAGCTACTAGCTTGAGATATGATTTTTCGTCAATTTATGTTGTCAATTTCTTGAGTATTTTACTGAGCATTAGTGTTATTTTATTGGCGCCTAGATCACATCAGAGTCTCAGCAGCCCCGGAAGAATTCCTGTTTTAGCAGGCTTATTGGGAGTGATGTTAACCTGCATCACTTGGTATTTGCTCAGCTTGCAAACTATTAGCTTTATCAATCAGCAAAGTGACATTTTACTGGCTAAAGTCCAGAGCAGCACCGAGCGGGCATTATCCAATCGACTAGCACTCATTCAACGAATGAGCGAGCGCTGGGAAGCGCTAGGAAGCTTACCCACTCAAGCCTATTGGCAGCAAGAAGCCAAGAGTTACCTTCGTGACTTCCCGAATCTACAGTGGGTGGGAGTATTCGATTCTGAGATACAGCCCTACTGGCTGGTGGGACGTACAGATAAGGCTGCAGAGTGGTTGCCTCGGTTCAGAGCTGAACAGAATCAACAAGTTTGGTTCCAGCAAACCTTAGCCTCTAGGTCTACCTCACTCAGCCCGGTATTCACTCTTCCTGACAACCCAAGTACCTATGTCTTGCTTGCTAGCCCGCTGAACTTACCGAATCACCCCCCCCGCTTAATTGCTGCCGGCCTCAGTCTTCAGGGCATTATGCGTGACCTTATTGGGACAGATTATGACCAGTTTGTTCTGGCTCTATTTCAAGGCGATCAACCAATCTACCGCTCAGCTCTCCTATCTAATCAAGACTTGAAGAGTAGGCCTATTAACGATCGCAATATTATTTTGAGCAATGGGAAAAGTTGGAAATTAGTGGCCTATGTCAGTAACCCAGCCGCATTTTCAACGGCACGTTTACTATCTGTCTTGGTGATGGCATTTGGCTTGTTGCTGAGCTTTTTTCTCATGCTTAGTCAACGATTAGCAAGAATTGCTACAGAACGTGCAAAATATCTACAACAAGCGAATAAAAACTTGCAAGCCAGTCTGGAAAGCCAAGCCTTTGCTCAAGCCCTCAACCAGCGCATCATGGAATTCACTATGGATGTGCTTTGTTCCTTTGATCGCGAGGGGCGCTTTCTCGAAGTTAGTCCATCGTGTCTTAAGTTATTTGGCTATAGTCCAGAAGAACTGAATGGCCGCCCCTATTTAGAACTAGTCTTGCCTGAAGATCGGGATTTAACAATTCAGGAAGCCCAGCAGTTGATGACCGGTCGGCCAACCTATAACTTTCGCAATCGCTATCGTCATAAAGATGGTCATGTTATACACATTCTTTGGTCTGCTGACTGGTCTGAAACTGATCAAGTGTTATTTGCAGTTGCTCATGATATTACGCCACTTGTTCAGAACGAAGCCTTTGCTAATCGTCAACGCGATATTTTGAGCTTGATTTCCCTTGATCGCCCCCTGACAGAAATATAGACGGCCATTTGCGCAATGGTAGAGGAGTTCAATCCGAGCACTTACTGCTCAATTTTGCGCCTCGATCGGGAGACTCAACAGATTTGGACAGTCGTAGCTCCCAGCCTGCCCAAAGAGTATTGCCAAGCGATTGATGGCGCCACAGTGGGGCCAAACACGGGAAGTTGCGGGGCAGCTATTTTCCGGCGGCAACCTGTTCTCGTTGCGGACATCGAATCGGATCCGCTTTGGGCAAACGACCGCGATACTGCTCTCATCCATGGCTTGCGGTCTTGCTGGTCGTTTCCCTTGATTGCTCATAATGGGCAAGTTCAAGGGACATTAGCAGTCTATCAACCATTTCCACAGACACCCTCGGAAGATCAACTGCAGCAGTGTCTCACCGTGGCACAGTTAGCAGCGATCGCGTTCGCCCGATCACTCGACCGCCAACAACTTCAAGATAGTGAGCAGCGTTTTCGATCCCTGTTTACCTTCAACCCTGATGCCGTCTACTCATTTGACTTGCAGGGTATCTACCAGAGCATGAATTCTGCTGGCTTCGAAATTTTGGATCGACAAGCTGATCAAATCATCGGTAAGCATTTTTCAGATGTTGTTATCTCAGAAGACCTTGAAAAATGTCAACAGCATTTTGACCAAGCTTGCAAAGGAGAGGCGCAGCACTATGAAATAAGGATTAACGGCAGAAACGGTCAACTCTTTTACTTAGATGTTAGTAAATTTCCGATTGTTGTAAACAACAAGATTGTTGGAGTTTTTGGTATTGCCAAAGATATTACTCAGAGAAAGCAAATTACTGCTGATTTACAACAGGCTTTGATGCAGAGTAATAAGCAGACAGAGCAGCTTCGTCGTTTAGGAAATGCTGCGATCGCTACTGCAGAGCTCCAAGACCATCAAGAATTGGTCAAATATCTTGTGGAACAAGTTCGGCTTACCATTAGGGCTCACCAAGCCGTTATTAGTTTAACTCGATGTGATGACTGGAGTCAGTCAATCAATGCTATCTCTCTCTCTGATAAATATGCTGCTTGGAAGAACTATGATGAACTATCCACTGGCGAAGGTATTTACACCCTCATTTGCGAAACGAATCAGCCCTTGGTTCTAACTCAAGAAGAGCTTGAAAAACACCCTCGCTGGCGAGGATTTGGCGACCAAGCAGATAAGCATCCTCCCATGCGAGGCTGGTTGGCTGTACCTCTGTTCGATCCCAATGGCCGCAATCTCGGTGTCCTTCAGCTCTCTGATAAAGAGGAAGGCGAATTTGATGATGATGATCTAGCGATCGCCCAGCAATTTGCACAGATGACAGTGGCGGTTTTGGAAAATAACCGGCTCCTCAATGAGGTGCTCACTGCTGAACAACAACTGAAGGAGCAGTTGAGCTTCAACTCTACAATCACGGACTGTATGGCTGAGGGACTGTTGGCCGTTGATGAACGTGGCAAATTAGCTTTTGCCAATCCAACGGCGCAGGAGTGGCTGGCAATCGACAAGTCAGAACTTTCGCAACAATCCCTCGACCAACTCCTACCACTAGATCTGACTGCTTGGAATCAAGGAGGAGTTGGCAATCAAGGGGAGTTGAAGCTTAAAGGACGGATTTTGCAGTACGAAGCCCGTCCCTTAGTAGGCCCCGTAGCAGAGAGAGGTTGGGTTTTAGTCCTCCACGACGTTACAGCCCAGCGTCAAGTTGACCAAGCCATGCGGGAGCGAGACCAGTTTTTTAGCCTTTCCCTCGAGATGTTCTGCATGGTCGATTTACGAGGGCGTTTCATTCAGGTCAATCCAGCCTTTGCTGCAACCCTTCGCTACAGTACCGCTGAGCTCGTTGGTCGCCCCTATCTCGAGTTGGTCGATTTGGGCGATCGCAGTCAGATCGCGACTACAATTCGCCGGTTGAAAGCCGGGCTTCTCATCCACGATCTAGTCATCCGCGTCTGGGACAAAGCAGGTGAGTTACACTGGCTACAAATCAGTGCAGCCCTCGGGGACGATCGCGTCATCTATTGCGTAGCCCGCGACGTTACAGAGCAACGAGCTATTCAAGAGCAAATCCTTCAGCAAAACCTACTGCTAAGAATGGCTGGGCAGACTGCCAAGCTGGGCGGCTGGAGCGTTGAGCTACCCAGTCGAGAAGTGATTTGGTCGCCAGAAACCTTTAGTTTGCTGGGTTTTACTGATGAAGATGAACCCGATTTGGAGGAAGCCCTTAGCCTCTATCCCCCTGCGGAGCGAGCCCTAGTCACAAAGGCGCTAGAGGACTGTATTCAGCAGGGAATTAGCTTTGATTTTGATGTAGCTGTTCACAATACTTCTGGCTTCCTGCTCGATGCACGAGTGACGGGGCAAGCCGTTCGTGATGAAACTGGAGCGATTGTAAGAATCTCGGGGGCATTTCAGGATGTTAGCGATCGCAAACGGGCCCAACGTGAGGCTCAGCGACTGGCGGATCGGCTACGAACCACGCTTGAAAGCATTACTGATGGCTTTTATACCCTCGATGAAAACTGGCGATTTAGCTACCTCAATCAGGAGGGTGCTCAGCAGCTGGGCGTCAATGTAGAAGAAACGCTAGGCCAAATGGTCTGGACTGCTTTTCCTGGGTCCTACGAGAGCGAACTCGGCCATATTTATCGGCAAGCGATTGCTACGGGCGAAGCCGCTCATTTTGAGACCTACTATGAACCCTTCGGCCGGTGGTTTGAAGTCCATGCTTACCCTTCTGAAGACGGTTTGGCAGTCTACTTCCGCGATGTTTCAGAACGTCGGCAAACCGAACAAAATTTACGGATTACGCTGCGAGAGCTAGAGCGCAGCAACCAGGAGCTGCAGGAATTTGCCTTTGTTGCCTCCCACGACCTTCAGGAGCCACTGCGCAAAATTCAGGCTTTCTCGGATCGCCTCATTGCTCGGACCAGCAACCTAGATGATGAATCTCAGGATTATCTGAGGCGTATGGCCTCTGCAGCAGGACGAATGCAGACCTTGATCATCGATTTGTTGAACTACTCCCGTGTCAACACTCGGGGTCTGCCCTTACAGCCCTTATCCCTCGACCAAGTACTCGACGATGTCTTGGTCGATATGGAAGCTAGTCTCGATCAGGCCTCTGCGATCGTGGAGCGGCAGCCCTTGCCAACTATCCAGGGTGACGCCGGTCAGTTTCGCCAGGTTTTCCAGAATCTGTTGAGTAATGCCCTGAAATTTCAGTCAGCAGACAACCAACCATTAATTCAGATTTACAGTGAGCTGACAGAGGCTGGGCAATTGAGGTTGTGCATCGCTGATAATGGCATTGGATTCGATGAGAAGTATCTAGACCGAATTTTCAACCCCTTCCAGCGCTTACATAGTCGCGATGCCTATGCTGGTACAGGGATTGGACTAGCGATCGTCAAAAAAATCATTGAGCGCCACGGCGCGACGATTACTGCAAAGAGTATCCCCGGACAAGGTAGTGTATTTTTCATTACTTTTCCTGTAACTGAAAAAGATTTCCGATGAGGCCCAAGACCGTGCACATTCTGATTGCAGATGATGATCAAGACGATTGCTTGATGACACGGGAGGCCTTTAAAGAGTGCAGGATCGCCAACCCCCTCCACTTTGTCCATGATGGCGAAGCCCTCTTGGATTACCTCAAACGGCGCTCTCCCTATACTGATGACCAGCGTTTTCCTTTGCCGGGGCTCATTCTTCTCGATCTCAATATGCCGCTGAAAGATGGCCGCGAGGCACTCGCTGAGATCAAATCCGATCCAGAATTACGATCAATTCCAGTCGTTATTTTAACGACCTCATCAGCTGACGAGGATATTTTGCACAGCTACAACATTGGTGTTAATTCTTTCATCACGAAGCCTATTAGTTTCTCGGGCTTGATAGAGGTAATCTGCGCTTTGGGTCGTTACTGGCTAGATATCGTTGAGTTGCCAAGCGAGAACCGCGGAGCATGACCTATAGCGAAGTTCACTGGCGGTTGCTCTTGGTCGATGATGATGAGGATGATTTCATCATCACCCGTGACTTACTGCGCGATGCTCAACAGGCACAGATCCAGTTGGACTGGTGCTCCGACTTCCAAGAAGCATTGGCAACAATGGGCCGCCAAGAGCATGACGTATATTTGGTGGACTATCGACTGGGTGCTGAATCAGGATTAGACCTGATTGACCAAGCAATTCAGGCTGGGATTACCCGACCTATTATTTTGCTGACGGGGCAGGGGAATGAACAGCTTGATGCCTCTGCAATTGAACTTGGGGCTGCCGATTATCTGGTCAAAGGACAGCTAGATTGTCAGCAATTGCTGCGCAGCATTCGCTATGCCATCGATCGCAATTTAGCAACGACTCGTCTGGCGGAAAGTGAATCCCGTTATCGGTTGCTATTTGAAGCTAATCCAGAACCGATGTGGGTTTTTGCCAAACAAGGGTTGCAGTTTTTGGCGGTTAATCAAGCAGCTTCTCAATTTTTTGGCTACAGCCAGCAAGAATTTCTTGCCATGACGGTTTTAGATATCCAGAGTGAGGAGGAAAAAACACGTTTTTTGCAGTTTTTTGAATCGTTAATCTGCAATCAAATTGTTGATCCTGCTGTGGGAGTTTGGGCTTATCGACATAAACAGGGGCATCTAGTATTTGCTGATGTTCTCATCCATGACTTTGAGTTTGACAACCAACCCTGCTGCCTTATTTTAGCAATTGATATCACCGAAAAACAAGCTGCACGGGAGTTAGCCCATCAGCGCGAACAGGCTTTTCGGAAGCTACTGAATGACAATCGGGATCCACTACTAGTGATTTCAGGCGATCGCAGGATTTGCTATGCCAATCCTGCAGCCCAAAAATTACTAAAGTTGAATTTAGAACAATTAGAATCTCAATCTTTAGATCTACCGCTACTGAGTGACAAGCTTACTGAGTGGGCCTTGACGTTGCCTGATGGCAGCGTAGCAGAGGTAGAGATTCATCGTTCAGAAACTGATTGGGAAGGACAGCCTGCAGACCTGCTCTCACTTCGAGATATTGCTGAGCGTAAGGCATCAGAACAGCAGCTTCGTTTGCTCAAAGAAAGTCTCGAAGCGAGCTTCAACGGTGTTGTTATTGTAGATGCAATCGAACCTGACATGCCTGTGATCTATGTCAATCCAGCCTTTGAGCGAATCACGGGTTATTCTGAAGCTGAAATGCTAGGCAGAAACTGCAGAATATTACAAGGCAATGAGCGTGACTCTCTCCAAATTGAAGAAATTCATCGCGGTCTCAGTCAGGCTGAAAATGTTCATGTAGTCATCCGTAATTTTCGAAAAGACGGCCAACCATTCTGGAATGATCTCTATATTTCGCCTATTTTTAATGCACAAGGTAATGTCACTCATTTCATTGGAGTACAAAACGATATTACAGAGCAAAAACGCTACGAGGAAGAACTAAGCTTCAGTGCTAGCCACGACGTTCTCACAGGTTTACCAAATCGTGCTGTGCTCGAAGACCGCTTACGGCAGGGTTGCAAGATGGCCCTTCGCCAAAAGCATAGCCTTGCCATCCTCTTCATTGACTTAGATGGATTCAAATTAATCAATGACTCTATTGGCCATCGCTCAGGTGACTTGCTACTTGTTGAAGTCGCTCAGCGCATGTGTGAACAAGTGCGGGCGGGTGACACAGTTGCACGTATCGGAGGAGACGAATTTATCATTCTTTTAGTTGATTTAAAACTTGAAAATGATGTTATTTCAATTGCCGATCGCCTACTTGCTAGTGTTGCTCGTCCCTATCATATTCAAGGAATTTATCTGCATGTAACGGCCAGTATGGGGATCACCCTGAGTGACGGTGATATTGAACAACCCACTCAGTTGATCCAACAAGCTGATCTGGCAATGTACAAGGCTAAGCAAGAAGGTCGCAATAATTATCAGTGGTATACCAACGACCTAAACCTACGGCTACGCGAACGAGTTCATCTACGCAATGAGCTGCAAAAGGCAATTGAGACAGAAGCCTTTGAGTTGTACTTTCAGCCCAAAATAGAGGGTTGTAGTGGGCAAGTGATCGGTCTGGAAGCCTTGTTGCGTTGGCAACATCCCCAAATGGGATTTATTTCTCCTGCCACATTTGTACCGATCGCCGAGGATACTGGGCAAATAATTCCCCTGAGCCAATGGGTTTTGGAGACTGCTTGTCGACAGCTCCGAGACTTATTACAGCAAGGAATAGCAGCCCCATCCGTAGCAGTTAATATCTCAACCGTTCAATTTCGACGCATTAACTTCGTTAAGAGTGTTCAATCTGCTTTGCAAAAGTATCAGCTTAAGTCAGAACATTTAGAGATAGAGATTACTGAGAATGTTTTGTTTGACAACACCGAGAAAGCGATCGAGAAATTGCAGCGACTCAAAGAATTAGGAGTAAATATTTCGATCGATGACTTTGGAACTGGATTTTCAAGTCTGAGCTACCTTAAAGAACTACCCATTGATACTGTCAAAATCGACCGCTCATTCGTCCAAGAGATCAACACTGACTCTCGTGATGCAGCTATCACCCAAGGAATCATTTCGATGGCTCACCACCTGCGACTCAATGTTGTTGCGGAAGGGGTTGAGACTGAGCAACAGTTCAAGTTTCTCCAGCAGAGCAACTGTGACCAATACCAGGGCTATTATTTTGCCAAACCGATGCCCTTCGAAGCATTGAAGCAATATTTAATGGATGAAGCTGCGCGCGAACTTCCATAATTTTTGCTGAACACCTATCTTAGGGTCATTGGGCAGTACCCGAACTCTTTAGCGAAGCGGCAGTTGGCGCTCTTCTGGGGCGGAGCACTGAAATTACAGCACCCACCAATCCTAGTGTTGCAGCCAATTGAAAAGCAGACCGCTGTGCACTCAAAAATGCCTCTAATTGAAACCCGCTCAGCCGCACGCCTGCTGCTCCTGCTAGAGCATCTCCCGCACCAGCTGCACTGAGCCCTTGGGCTAGGAGTGTTGCTGCGATCGCTGCTCCAATCGCCTGCCCAAAGTTGCGTGATGTCGACAAGAATCCGTTAGCAACGCTGAGATTTTCCGGTGGGACCTGATTGAGCGTGGCTGTGTTGTTAGGGGGATTGAATAGACCGCCACCCATGCCTTGCAGTATCAACGGCGCAATGATTGCAGTCGAGGATGCGTTGGCGCCCAATGAGGACAAGCCGAGCAAGGCAACGCTAACGCAGAGCAGACCTATGGTGCTGAGAGTCCGAGCACTAAAGCGATTACCTAGGCGACCGATCGTTAAACTTGTAACCGTAATCGCCACTGAGAGCGGGATCAGCAGAACACCCGCCATAACCGGCGATAGCCCCAACACGAGCTGAGCGTATAGGGGTAGGAAAAAGTAGCAGGATACTGCCGAAACAAAGTAAAAAGCAGCCGAAGCAGAGCCGCACGTAAATGCTCTAGATCGAAATAGGCTGAGGTTTAGCAGAGGCTGCCGGACACGCTGTTCTACAAACACGAACAAAAGCAGCGCGACCACTCCTACCGCCAAGAGCAGCAAGCTGGAGGGGTTTAGCAAATTCTTTGAGAGTTCTTCAACGAAGATAAAGGGTGCACTTGTAGCCCCAATAGCAAGGAGAGCTCCTATCCAGTCCAATGATGCTCGGCCTTGAGTTCGGGAACGCAATTTTAGAATCCCTATGCTCAAGATCAGTCCGAGCAGGCTCACCAGCAGGATGATTAGAAAGAGCGATCGCCAGCCAAATTGAACAATAAAGAGTCCGCCAAGAACCAGTCCTGTGACCTGAGAAAGAGCCAAGACCGAAGCATTAACAGCCATTGCCTTACGTTGATCTTGCTTGGGAAAGACAGCAGTGATTTCAGCCATCACGTTTGCTAAAACTAGCCCGCCACCAATGCCTTGAATGACTCGGCAAGCAATGAGTATCTTGACTGTCGGCGCCAGCATGCAGAGCCAAGCGCTGATGAAAATAACACTCATGCCGATAACAACGATGCGTTTACGGCCCCAAATATCCGCTAGTCGACCAGCGGGTAGCAGCGTCACCGTCACCGCGAGTAGGTAAGCAACAACCACCCATTTAAGAATGGGAAGGCCAACATCGAAATGACGCGCCATCGCAGGCAGGGCCAGGGTGACAATGAACCCATCCATGTACACTACGAAGTTGCCGCATTCCACTGCTGCTAACGCCCACCAACAGTGATTCTCACCTTGGGTACCGCTCCAAAAATCCCGGATTTTTTGAATGATTTGATTCATGGTGAGTGATGATTGGATGATGGACTTTGCAAATCGTGCAAGAGCGGCTACGACAGAAAAAGCGTAGGCAACTTAGAACAATAAAACCTCCAAGCTCTTTAGTTATTGAATTGCTATCAAGAACTAAAATACTGAGATTTCGTAGCGAATATAACTAACCCAAAGCTAGCCACTTTAACTATCTAGCAACCCTAACTCTTACCAACAAACTGGAAGAAATTTCTTCAGAAAGATCTCGTGCTTGGTCGTAGTCATTGCTCTATCAGCAACAAGGAGCTTCACTGCGTCAGGCCCAACAGGCTGCCCCGATCCTCAGACTTCACCAGGATGGAATGAGGATTCTCGAACCGCTGCGATCGCTAGACATAGCAGTTCTTCGTTTTGAAGAGAGCTCAGTTATCGATGACGACTGGTCCCGCTGGAGTCAGCCAAGGATTTCGGCATGGAGGATGCGATCCCTGAGCAGGCAGGGACTGAGGATGTGTCGCCTAGTCGTGGTGTGGAAATTACAACTGGGTGAGGCTGAAGCGATCGCTGACAGCAACGAGACCAAACAGGGCATCAACGAGAAGAGTACCGAGCAGGGCACCCGCAAAGGCCCAATGGGCAGGATGGGTGCGGCGCAACGCCCAAATGCCAGCTCCGCAGAGGAGTGAGATCAAGGCGATCGCCCCAATAAGAGCGTTGGGTGTTTGCAAACAGGCGATCGCTTGCTGAGCAAGGGGCAGAGCTTCCGCAGGGGTACTACGAGCGATTTCGCGCCAGAACGGTACTGCACCAATCCAGTAGAAGTAACCGTCGGTGATCGCTGTCCCAATCAAAGAACCCAGGTAGAAGCCATGACCGACCAGGCCTTGCTGGCGGCGTAAACCTGCAATCACAAAGGGCAGGGCGATCGCTTCAACGGGTAAATGAAGATAGGGCTCCCAACGCAACCAGCCCCAGTAAATCGAACCCGCCAGCCAGCTCCAAGCGAACCCCTGGAGTAAGTCTCCCCAGCCCTGCCAGCGCGACTGGCGCTGCAATAGGCCTGCGATCGCGAACCAGAGCACACTGATCAGCAAACTGGCTTCGGGACAAACTCGAACTAAGGGAGCTTGAACGAAAACAGGGACGGAGACCAGAAAGGTTGCGGCCCAAAGTTTTGTCCAAGGGCGCGGCGCAGCCAAAACCATGTCCCGTGACAGCAGCCGGACAAGGGTATCGGCAGGTGGACGGGACGTGACAACCAAGGGAAGCAGACGCCTTCTAAGAAACTTTATTTTTATTCACATTAGCAGAGATTATCGCGACGAAAAGACCCACCAGAGCGTCTTTGGGACTGAGCCTTGTCCGAGGCGATCGCCTCGGACTGTCATCGCAGATCAATCAACTACCTGCAGGAATTGTGCTCTAGGAGCGATCGATTGCTCCAACCGCGCTTCCTAAGTGCCTTGACGCAGCTTATCGAGCACCGAGCGATCTTCCAAGGTGGAAGTGTCGCCCGAAACTTCTTGACCAGCGGCGAGACTGCGCAACAGACGGCGCATAATCTTGCCCGATCGCGTTTTGGGCAGCGCCTCACTGAAGCGAATTTCATCGGGACGAGCGATCGCGCCAATTTCTTGGGCGACGTGTTTCTTCAGGTCTTTAACTAACTCATCGCCAGTCTCAATGCCCGATTCCAGCGTGATGAAAGCAACAATGCCTTCACCTTTGAGATCGTCAGGCCGACCGACAACTGCAGCTTCGGCAACTGCCGGATGGGAGACCAAGGCCGACTCAATTTCCATCGTGCCGAGACGGTGACCTGAGACATTGATCACGTCATCGACGCGCCCCATCACCCAGAAATAGCCATCGGCATCGCGGCGCGCGCCATCGCCGGCGAAGTAGAGATACTGGCCATTTTGCGGAGGAATATGCTCCCAATAGGTGCGACGGAAGCGATCGGGATCGCCGTAGACCGTGCGCATCATGCCTGGCCAAGGATGGCGAATCACCAAGTAGCCACCTTCGTTATCCGGCACCGATCGCCCATCCAGATCGACAACGTCTGCCAAGATGCCCGGGAAAGGTTTAGTGGCAGAGCCCGGTTTGGTCGGCACGGCTCCCGGCAGCGACGTAATCATATGGCCGCCCGTTTCGGTCTGCCACCAGGTATCGACAATCGGGCAGCGATCGCCACCAATGACGCGGTGATACCAGATCCAAGCTTCGGGATTGATGGGCTCTCCGACGGTGCCCAACAGTCGCAATGAGGAGAGGTCGCGAGCGGCGGGATGCTGCTCACCCATTTTGATGAAGGCGCGGATCGCTGTTGGGGCTGTGTAGAAGGTCGTAACGCCATACTTTTCAATCACATCCCAGAAGCAACCGGGATTAGAAGCGCGGGGGGCACCCTCATACATCAGTGTGGTCGCACCGTTGGAGAGCGGCCCGTAGACGATGTAGCTGTGACCGGTAATCCAGCCGACGTCCGCCGTACACCAGTAGACATCGGTATCCTGCAGGTCAAAAGTCCACTGGGTGGTGATGTGGGCGTAGAGGTTGTAACCGCCGGTGGTGTGGACGACACCCTTGGGTTTGCCGGTGCTACCGGAGGTGTAGAGCACGAAGAGCAGATCTTCGCTGTCCATCGGCTCCGCCGGACAGGTAGCGCTGACGGTCTGTTGCAGCTCATGCCACCAATGGTCGCGCCCCGGTTCCATGTGGATGTCTTGCTTCGTCCGTTCCACCACGAGGACATGCTGGACGCTGGGGCAGGCATTGCCTTCCAGGGCTTGATCAACAGAATCCTTGAGGGGCACGATCGCATCTTTGCGCCAGCCACCATCCGCCGTGACAACCAGCTTGGCTTGGCCATCCACCAAGCGATCGCGCAGTGCTTCCGCACTAAAGCCCCCAAAGACAACGCTATGCACTGCGCCAATCCGCGCACAGGCCAGCATGGCGATCGCCGCTTCGGGAATCATCGGCATGTAAACGCCAACGACATCACCTTTTTGAATGCCCAAGGATTTGAGCACGTTGGCGAACTGACAGACCTCGCGATGCAGTTGCGCGTAGGTCAGCGTCCGTGAGTCACCGGGTTCGCCTTCCCAGATAATCGCCGCTTTATTTTTGCGCCAAGTCGTCAAGTGGCGATCGAGGCAGTTGTGGGAAATATTGAGTTTGCCACCGACAAACCACTTCGCAAACGGCGGATTGCTCCAGTCCAGCGTCTGTTGCCAAGGCTCAAACCAGTCCAGCTCCTGAGCTGCCAATTCGCCCCAAAAAGCCACCGGATCGGCCGCCGCTTTCTGGCAGAGCGCTTCGTACGCTTCGGGATTGATTCGCGCCGCACTGGCAAATTCTGCCGAGGGAGGAAAAACCCGCTTCTCTTGGAGGATCGACTCGATCGTTGGCTGGCTCATGGGAAGTGGCTGAAACGTGCTTGAATACGGGCGAGAAGGCGCGATCGCCCCCTGAAAACCATACCCAATCCCTTTGGGGGACGGGTAGGCACGTAGTGTTTTTTGACAGACCCATGCCCCAAGCCGTTATTTACGATCTCGATGGTCTGCTGCTAGACACGGAGCCGATCCACGCCCAGGTCTACGACGAAGTTGCTCAGCAGTTTGGTGTTCAGCTCGATCCCGCCTTTCAGGCCAAATTGCGCGGTCGTCCCTCCCGTGAGACTTCACGCTTGATTGTGGAAACCCTCAATCTCCCCGTGACGCCGGCGGAGTTTCTGGCGATTCGCAAACCGATCATCGAAGCGCGAGTCGCCCAATCGCCAGCCCGTCCGGGTGCTGCGGAATTGGTGCAGGCGTTGCATCAGCGGCAGTTTCCCCAAGCGATCGCCACCAGTTCGACCCAACCGGCATTTGCGATCAAAACCCAGCAGCACCAGCATTGGTTTCGGCTGATCGAGACTGTTGTTTGCGGCGATGACCCGCAACTGGAACGGCCCAAACCTGCGCCGGATATTTTTTGGCTGGCGGCCAAGCGCCTTGGGGTCAAACCCGAAGCCTGTTTGGTCTTCGAAGATTCCGTCAGTGGCGTACGGGCAGCCCTGGAGGCGGGGATGACAGTTATCGCTGTGCCTGATCCTGCCGATCGCGATCGCTTGCCCTCGGAAGTGCACTACTGCTTAGAAAGTTTGGCCGACCTCTTGGACCGCGATCGCTATCCTGACCTCTTAGCGGACTTGACGGCCCTACCGGCTTTGCCTCGATAGCAGATGCGGCGTCAATTCAGAGGCATGGAGATGGATCTGCGATCGCAACTGTTGGCTTGGCAAGTAGTCCTGATAGCCGAGGCGCCGGATTGGACGGCGATCCAACAGCAGGGCCAAGCAATCACTCAGACCCTTGCGCAGACCGAGGGCGATCGCTACCTCACCTATCGACTTGAAATTGAGAAGCACCTGCGGCTCTTACAGCTGGATCTCAGCTTTTGGCAGCGCAGCCGCGCTTCCCAGAGCCAACATGTCCGGGTTGCAGCTCTACAGCAACGTCAGCAAACCCTCATCCGCTACTGTGAAGCAGTGCTTACTGCGATCGCCCAGGCATGACGCGCTACTTCTACCTGCATGGTTTTGCCTCGGGGCCAGAATCGGCTAAGGCCAAGTATTTACGCGGCTGCTTTCAGCGGCTAGGCCTAGAGCTGATCTGCCCAGACTTTAACGAGCCCGACTTTTCCAGCCTGACCTTCAGTCGTCAAGTAGCCCAAGTCGAAGCGCAACTGACCGATGAGCCGACGATCGTGATTGGATCTAGTCTGGGCGGACTGACGGCTGCTTGGCTAGGGCAGCGCAATCCCCAGATCCAGAAGCTCGTTTTGCTTGCACCGGCTTTTGAATTTCTGGCTCAGTGGTTGCCGCGTATGGATGACTCCGCTCTAGCGCAGTGGC
Source organism: Synechococcus elongatus PCC 6301 (assembly GCF_000010065.1). Lineage (NCBI taxonomy): Bacteria > Bacillati > Cyanobacteriota > Cyanophyceae > Synechococcales > Synechococcaceae > Synechococcus > Synechococcus elongatus. The sequence continues at coordinate 239,090 of NC_006576.1, forward strand.
AGCAAGCAGGGTTTCGTCCGGTTTACCATTGGCGCGATCGCGATTTTCGTCCTCTTCATTGGCAATTTGTGGAAGACCTGCATCGCTGGCAAGATCAAGATTTAAAGCGATCGCTGCCCACCTTGATCCTGCATGGCACGGCGGATGAAGTGATCGATTTTGCCGCGAGCGAGCGATTTGCCGTCCAGCGGCCTTGGGTGACGCTGCAAGCGCTGACCAGTGATCATGCCTTGGGCAATGTCAGTTCGCAAATTTGGCGCGCCTGCCGGCAGTTTGCCGAACTTTCCGTCTGCGATCGCGGAGCGTTGAGTCAGAAGAGCATTCCGGGCAATCGCCTATCCTGAGGGGCAGTGACCATCTTCAGAATGTCCTGTACGGTATGACATCCTCGCCACTCACGGATCCGCCTAACAACGCCTTCGCGACAGAAATCGAGGCTTTCATTCAGCAGATGGCTCCTCAAGAAGGTCCAGGGATTGTGCTCTGTCGGGGTCATGAACTCTACTACTTCAACGCTGCTGCGATCGCCCGCTGTCCCGACCCTGCCCTACGGGAAGATATGGCCAGCAGTCTGGCTGATCTCGATTTCGCAGCGGAATATCTGGTGGGCTGGTTGGACGGACAGAGCTATCAACTCCAGCGCTGCACTTGGTCTCATCCGGTCAGCGATCGGGACTAAACCCATTTCCCCCAATCATGAAAGTTGCCTTCTTCAGCAGCAAAGCCTACGATCGCACCTTTTTTGAGGCAGCCAACGCTGACTATGGCCACGACCTGCAGTTCTTCGAGACGGGGCTCTCTCTAGGAACTGTTCAACTTGCTACGGGTTTCCGCGCTGTCTGTAGCTTCGTCAACGATCGCCTTGACGCCATCACCCTAGAAGCGCTGGCAGAGCTGGGCGTGGAACATGTTGCCCTGCGCTGTGCTGGGTTCAATCAGGTCGATTTAAGCGCCGCTGAACGCTTGGGCCTCAGGGTAGTGCGTGTACCGGCCTACTCGCCCCACGCCGTTGCAGAACATGCGATCGCGTTGATCCTGACGCTCAATCGCAAAATCCATCGCGCCTACGCCCGCACCCGCGAAGGCAACTTTGCCCTGGATGGTTTGGTGGGCTTTGACCTGAATGGTTGCACCGTTGGCATCATTGGCACGGGACGAATTGGGGCTGTGCTGACGCAAATTCTGCGCGGCTTTGGCTGTCATGTTCTCGCCCATGACTTGGTGGAAAATCCCGACTGTCTGGCAGCGGGGGCTGTCTACACCGACCTTGATCAGCTCTGGCAAGAGGCTCAAATCATCAGCCTGCACTGCCCGCTTACACCCCAGACCTATCACCTAGTCAATCGTGAGGCGATCGCCAAAATGCAGCCCGGCACAATGCTGATCAACACCAGTCGTGGCGGTTTAGTCGATACCCAAGCGGTGATTGAAGGCCTAAAACTCAAGCGGATCGGGGCGCTGGGCCTAGATGTCTACGAACAAGAAGAACCGCTATTTTTCCAAGACCACTCGACAGAAATCATTCACGATGACGTCTTTCAGCGCTTGTTAACCTTCCCCAATGTCGTGATCACGGGTCATCAAGCCTTTTTGACGGATACGGCTCTCCACAACATTGCCGAAACCACTCTCAGCAATCTGACCGATTTAGAGCAGGGTCGAGCCTGTCCCAATCAGCTGTTCGCTGGGTGACGCTACTAAAAAGCTGCCTTGCGGAAACCGAAGGCAGCCATTGCTTGCAAGATTCAAGATTTAGTCAAGCTCAGACGCAGATAGGGCGATCGCCTACCATTTCAAAAGATTGAACTGTTCCATATCCACCGTGTTGCGGTTGCGGTAAATCGCTAGCAAGATCGCGAGACCAACCGCCGCTTCTGCCGCTGCTACCGTAATCACAAAAACCGTAAAGACTTGGCCGCGAATCAATGTGCCATCCAGATAGTTGGAGAAGGCCATCAGGTTGAGGTTGACGGCATTCAGCATCAATTCGATCGACATCAAGACGCGAACGGCGTTGCGGCTGGTCACCAACCCATAGACACCAATACAGAACAGGGCGGCAGCCAAGACCAAAAAGTACTCGAGAGGTACAGTCATGGGATTGTTCCTTATCGCTTATTTCTTGCCAGCACCTGTCAGCAACTCTTCCCGCGATCGCTCGGGTAGCTGCAAATCTGCGGCCGCACCCGTGATCAGGTCTTCAGGTTCGAAGTCGCGGCGGGCCAAGACGATCGCCCCAATCATCGCCATCAACAGCAACACCGAAGCCAACTCAAAGGGCAGCAGGTAGTCGCTGAAGAAGTGTTCACCGATCAGGTAAATCGCTTCATCGCCACTGGCACCAGGGGTTGGCGTCACCGCCCAAGGGGTCGAAATTACAGTCAGGCTCAGGAGGGCAAAGAGACCGCCACAAACCAGAACCGTCAGCCCTTTGCGCAGCCAATTAAACTTGAGTGGTCGGAAGTCTTCCCGTTTGTTGACCAACATGATCGCAAACAGGATTAAGACGTTGACAGCGCCAACATAAATCAGCACTTGGGCAAAGGCCACAAAGCTGGCATTCAGCAGCAGGTAGAGACCAGCGATGCTGATGAATGCGCCTCCCAGCAAAAAGGCCGAGTAGACAATGTTGCTGCTGAGTACAACACCTAGGGCTGCCAAAACCACCCCAGCCGTCAGGATGATGAATGTAACTAGTTGAACGCCTTCGGCAAGAGTCACGGTCTAGTTCTCCTCGTTAGCGGCAGCAGCCTGCTTGTACTGATCGACGAGTTCTTCGGGACGCTGGCCCGCCCGGGGGCGATCGCTCGGCACCACGTGGGGGTCATACTCGCCTTTGGGCAAGTAAGCGAACTCTCGGAAGGGCGTCACCATTGGATCATCGGTCACTTTGTAGGGCAGACGACCGAGGGCAACATTGTCGTAGTTCAGCTCGTGGCGATCGTAGGTTGCCAGCTCATATTCTTCCGTCATCGACAGGCAGTTGGTCGGGCAGTACTCGACGCAGTTGCCGCAGAAAATACAAGCCCCAAAGTCGATGCTGTAGTTCTTGAGGTCTTTCTTCTTGGTCTCTTTGTTGTAGACCCAGTCCACTACCGGCAGGTTGATCGGGCAGACTCGAACGCAGACTTCGCAGGCGATGCACTTGTCGAATTCGTAGTGAATGCGGCCGCGGTAGCGCTCCGACGGAATCAGCTTTTCGTAGGGATACTGCACCGTGACTGGACGCCGCTGCATGTGGTCAAAGGTAACCCCCAAACCTTGGCCGATCGCTTTAGCAGCTTGGAGACTTTCCTTGGCGTAGTCTCCGACTTGCTTCAGAAATTTCAGCATGATCGTGTTCCTTCAGAACTCTCAAGAAAAGACCGAGACGGACTAGCCCCCAAAGGCCACGGGGAAGGTCAGTTTCAGCGCCGCCGTCACCAGCAAGTTGACCAATGAGATCGGCAATAGGAACTTCCAGCCCAAGTCCAGCAGTTGGTCAATCCGCACCCGGGGCACCGTCCAGCGCAGCAGAATCGCCGTGAACACCAGCAGATAAGCCTTGAGGACCGTCATCGTGATCCCCAGCGCTGCCGTTGTGATCTGCAGAATCGGGTTGGCAGGGTCAACACCGATCCAGTCAGCAACGCGATCGAGGGGAATCGGGAACTCCCAGCCACCCAAGTAGAGGATGGAAACGAGCAGGGCAGAGAGAATCAGGTTGACGTAGGAACCAACATAGAAGAGAGCGAACTTCATGCCGGCATATTCGGTTTGATAGCCCGCGACCAACTCTTCTTCTGCTTCCGGCAAGTCAAAGGGCAACCGCTCACATTCGGCCAGCGCTGCAATCCAGAAGATGATGAACCCCACCGGCTGTCGCCAGATGTTCCACCCCAAAATGCCGTAGCCCGACTGCTGGTCAACGATGTCGATCGTGCTCAGCGAGTTGGACATCATCACCACTGCCAGCACCGCCAGTGCTAGGGGAATCTCGTAGCTAATTGACTGCGCCGCAGCCCGCAAGCCACCGAGGAGCGAATACTTGTTGTTCGAGGCGTAGCCCGACATCAACAGGCCAATCGGCTGGATGCTGGAGAGGGCAATCCAAAGGAAAACGCCAGCACCAACATTGGTAATAATCAGTTCTTGCCCAAAGGGAACGATCAGATAGGACAAGAAGACAGGGATGACGACCAGCGCTGGGCCGATCGTGAACAAGAAGGCATCCGCCTTAGCGGGGATGATGTCTTCTTTCAGAATTAATTTCAGACCGTCGGCAGCTGATTGCAGAACCCCCAGCGGGCCTGCATACTCAGGGCCAATCCGTTGCTGCACCGCCGCTGAAATTTTACGCTCCAGCCACACGGTCACGAGGACCCCTACCGTTGCCGCGATGATCATCAGCAGCATCGGCAAGGGCATCCAGAGAACCTTCGAGAGGCCTGGCGAGAGCCCTAAAGACTCAAGCGATTGAATGAATGTGCCTTGGAGGTCGATCCCTCTGTCCATGGCTACTCCACTGCTGCCGATCATGGGTCACGAGTTGCTGTCAATCGCCGCTTTTGCAGGGAAAAACAGGCTTTTATGACTGTTGCTCAGTATATCGGTAGGCCGATCGCCCTCCCTGCAAAACTGAGCACTTTTGCTTAATTCCAAGATTGGAAGTTGCTATCCAGAAGATTCAAAAAACTGTTCATTCAAGCTGGGACGGTGCGATCAGACCTCACTCGAAGTAGTCGAAGGCCTTGTACCCCGCTTGTTTGATCAGAGCATCGCGCTCCGCCAGATGCAAATCTTCGCGCATCATCTCGCTCACCAACTGTTCAAAACTGATGCGCGGCTCCCAGCCCAGCTGCCGCTTCGCCTTCGAGGGATCGCCCAGCAATGTTTCTACTTCAGTCGGACGGAAGTAACGGGGATCAATCGCCACGATCGCTTGTCCCGTGGCTGGGTTGATGCCCTTTTCCTCCACACCACTGCCCGACCACGCAATTGTCAGACCCACTTCCGCCGCCGCAATTTCCACAAACTGACGCACGGAGAACTGTACGCCGGTGGCAATTACGTAGTCATCCGGTTGCTCCTGTTGCAGCATCAGCCACTGCATCTCGACATAGTCGCGGGCGTGACCCCAGTCCCGTTTGGCATCCAAGTTGCCGAGGTAGAGGCAGTCCTGCAGCCCCAGCTTGATCCGAGCAAGAGCACGGGTAATTTTGCGGGTGACAAAGGTTTCACCCCTCAGCGGTGACTCATGGTTGAAGAGAATGCCATTGCAGGCATAGATGCCGTAAGCTTCGCGGTAATTAACTGTGATCCAATAGGCGTAGAGCTTAGCAACAGCGTAGGGGCTGCGCGGGTAGAAAGGGGTCGTCTCAGTTTGGGGAATTTCTTGGACGAGGCCGTACAGCTCAGAGGTCGAGGCTTGGTAGAACCGTGTCTGCTGCTCTAGTCCGAGGATCCGAATCGCTTCGAGGATGCGCAGGGTGCCCAAGCCATCGGTGTTGGCAGTGTACTCAGGACTGTCAAAGGAGACTTGAACGTGGCTCTGGGCCCCGAGGTTGTAGATTTCGTGGGGCTGAATCTGCTGGACAATTCGAATGAGGTTGGTGGAATCGGTGAGATCGCCGCAGTGCAGAATAAAGCGCCGATCGTCGACATGGGGATCTTCGTAAAGATGATCAATGCGATCGGTGTTAAACAGTGAAGCGCGGCGTTTGATGCCGTGAACTTCGTAGCCTTTGTCGAGAAGAAACTCTGCCAGATAAGCCCCATCTTGGCCAGTCACTCCGGTAATCAGGGCGCGCTTACGGGTCATGGCAGAGCAAGGAAGGGAGAGACGGCTCGCTGTAATTTAGCAGCGATCGCGACGCTCTTCCTCAAACCTTCAGGGCAGTTCCACCCCAGAAGCGATGGGATCCTCGGTTGCTGCTGTCACAACCATTGGGGCAAACCCAGTTTTTAACCAATCACTCATTAGACTGGCGAGGGGTACGGCGACAAACAGGCCGAGAATGCCAAAAATTTTGAGCCCGAGCAGGACTGACAGCAAAATCCAAACGGGATTGAGGCCGATGATCTGACCCATCAAGCGTGGCTCGATCAGGTTGTCGTTGATCTGGCCCAGAAGGAACACTGTGATGAATAACTTGGCGGCGATCGCGGGATCCTGAAACAGTAAGACCCCGCAGAGGCTGATCACTAAGAGGATGTCGAGGAAGGGAATCAAGCTGCCGAGGCCGAGCACCAACCCCAACAGCAAAGCGAAGGGTATCTTGAGCAGGCTGAGGGCAACCAGCAGCAGCACGCTATAGAGACTGGCAATAATCAGCTCGCCGCCCAGAAAAGCCTGAAACTTTTGGCGGAGACCAATCGCAAGGCGATCGCGCCAAATCGCAGGCAAGCGTTGCAGCACTGTGCCGCTCACTTCTTCGCCATACATCAGTAGAAAGAGGGTGAGTACGACGGTGATCAGAAAGTTCAGTGCCCCGTCAAAAAATTCGAGGGTGAGGCTCAGAAGTTGGGTACTGAGGGTTTCCACCAGATCTGTCACTTCTGTCACCACCCGCTGAAACAGACTGACCCAATCCAGCGGCAGGTTGAAGGATAGGGTCCAAGCTTCGAATTGCAGCACCTCCAGTTTGGCGGTGTCGTACCAATGGGGTAGCGCCCGAGTCAGAACATTGACTTCGACTAATAGCGGCGGCAAGAGCCAAGTTGCGAGGGCGATAATCAGCGCAATGCCTCCGCCCAAGACTGTCAACAGAGCGAGCGATCGCGGCAGGCCTCGTTGCACGAGCCAGCGCACGGGGAGATCCAGAATGAACGCCATCAGGGCAGCCACCAGAACCATATTGGTCAGGGGCTGCAGCCAGTCCAGCAGTAGTTGCAAAAGCCAGAAATTCAGGGCAAGCAATGGTGCGAGAAGCAACCACCGAATCACCGCTGGCCAAGTACGCCAATCCGCGAGCATGCCAGTTCAGGAAACAATGGGCCGATTTTAGCGATCGCTTGGCACGACTTTACTAGGGCCTTCCGCCGAATCGCGATCGCTTCGTTAAGATTGAGCAAGCCACTGATACTAGACCTATGACCGCTGCTGTCGCCATTCGGGTTGCCAAAAAGAAACTGGCGAAGCCTCCTCTCGATCTCCACTACCTCGGCGATCGGGTGCTGCGACAGCCCGCCAAACGGGTCAGCCGGATTGACGATGAATTGCGGCAAACGATTCGGCAGATGTTGCAAACCATGTACAGCGCTGATGGCATTGGTTTGGCAGCCCCCCAAGTGGGCATCAATAAGCAATTGATTGTGATTGACCTCGAACTCGAGGATGAACAAGCACCACCCCTCGTCTTGATCAATCCCAAAATTGAACGCACTGCTGGTGATCTGGAGCAATGCCAAGAAGGCTGTCTGAGCATCCCCGGCGTCTATCTGGATGTAGAACGACCCGAGATCGTTGAAGTCTCCTACAAGGATGAGAACGGCCGGCCGCAGCGACTCGTTGCCGATGGTCTCCTTGCTCGCTGCATTCAGCACGAGATGGATCACCTCAACGGTGTGCTCTTTGTCGATCGCGTTGAAAATCGCCTTGAGCTGAACGAAGCCCTCGACAAAAAAGGCTTTGCAGTCCAAGCGGTTCGCCCTGTCGCCGCTGCCAGCTAAGTCGACCCTGCATCGGGCACTAGGGCTAGATGTCTGGGGGCTAGCCTGCTATTCTGCAAGCGCAAATTCCTAGCGCGGCTGCGATCGATGGTTGGTACTCCCAAAAGCTCTCTCTTTCTAGGGTTGTCCTGTATTGCCGCGATCGCGGCGGTTGGTTCTGTCTTTGAACTGACCTCGGGCACCCCTCAGCTCGGCACGTTAGTGACTGGTGGCATTCTGGGGCTCAGTATCCCAGTGGCAATCGGTTCCTTTCTGGCGGCTGTGCGTGCTGCTCAGTCTTAAGCCAATCCCGCAGCGGACAGTTCTTCAACTGGTTGCGGAACTGACTTAAGTTTTCCCCGTCCCTGTGGCCATTGAATGGCAATTAATGCCTGAATTTCTCTGTCGTCCCGTGCTTGTGCAAATCGAGGCATCCATGCGAATCCCCTTCTTTCTGCCCCTAGCGGCGCTGGCCGGTACCCTTCTGACGAGTTTGACCCCTCTTACGCCGCAGGCACGGGCGGCTCAGTTCGGGCAAGCTGAGGTCGATCAGAGTAAATTTGTCTTAGCTGCTTCACCGATCGGCAACGGTAGTCGCCATCAGTTACTGATCATTGAACAGGTCAAAAGCACCCGTCCTTGCTGGGTGGAAGAGGCAGGTACCCCAACACGTATCAATCCGCTGTTGTTGACCTTCGACTTCTCTGGCATTTGCGATCGCAAGATCGACAGCAATGGCTACTCCCTGCGAATTGCTGGAGTAGATCTCGGTTTAAACTACCGCCTCAGCATTGTTCGCCGTAATGGCCAAATGGTGTTGGTTGGTCAAGCCTTTCGCAGTGGTCCTGAGCTGGTGATTGCGACGGCCAATGGGGAATCTGCCGGCTTTACTAAGCTGGAACTGCAACCGGGCTGGCGCTTGGGTCGTCGGACTTTTGATGGCAAAGCCTTGGGTCATATCTATTTAGTGACCGATCAGATCCCGCCCGGCATGGCCCTACAAGGTGCTCAGACCAGTCCGAGTGCTGCGGTGGTTCCTCCAGCTAACGTGACCACACCGGTTAAACCAGCCCCTGCACCTGCTTCATTGCAACAACCAGTGCCTCCCCGGCCGCTCCCTAGTGCAAGTCAAGCCCCTGCCCCCACGCTCCGGCCTCTGACTCCCCCGCGGCTAACCCCGCTGCGTCCCTTGCGCCCGTTGACCCCAACCCAGCCGTAACTGACTCAGGTTGAGCTGATCTGCGATCGCCCTGCAACCCATCCTGCTTTCAACCGTTCAAGCCCAAGCGATCGGGCTTGAACGGTTACTCTTTTTCAGCAGGTTGACGGACAACTTCCATTCGGTTCCAGCAGGCTACTTTCCAACCTAAATGATGATGTTTTCACCAATGACGAGGGCAGAAGAAGAGACACCAAGCAGGGTCACTAGGGAGACAAAGTCGGGCACTCCACCGAGTCCCGCTACATTGACAGAGACCGTCGTGCCCAAGAAAGACTGACTGTTCAAGCGCAGGACCTGATCCGCAACAGGATTAGAGCCTTGATAGCCCAGACTATCCAACAACCCGCTTAGATCCAGAACATCCTGCTTGGCATTAAAGTCGATGATTAAGTCGCGAGCCTCAGTAACAGCGGTGTAGACAAAGCGGTCCTTGCCGGCTCCACCAGAAAGGACGTCAGAGCCGAGTCCGCCAATCAAGGTGTCATTACCAGCCCTGCCAAACAGGAAGTCATTCCCCCCGAGCCCCGTAATCAAGTCATCTCCCTTGCTGCCTCGGAGGAAGTCGAGTCTGGGGGTTCCAGTGATTGTATTGACTTCATTCTTGAAGCTCAGCGTGGTAGTGACTACCGCACTGGTGTTGGCAAAATCTGCTCCATCGTCGAGGACAAACTCAATCGTGCGACGGCTTACATCCAGATCGGCTGCATTAGAGGTGTTGGTATAGGTGACGGTGCGCAGGACTTTCTCATAATCCGCCACAGTAGCCAGACCCACGAGCAGCAGCACCCCGGTATTGCTGTCATAGCTGGCCTTAATTGCAGTGCCATCCGTGATTGCACTCAAACTTTCAGCAATGCCATCGGGCCGGTTGACCAAGGTCACGGTCGCTGCGGCGAGGGTTGGAGAGTTGAGATCGGTAATGGTGAGTCCTGAACCCACAACTGAGACTGGCGTACCAGTAAAGACAGCGCCAAAGTTCAGCTCTGGTGATGTGGTGCCATCCAAATCAAGCACCGGTGCTGCGTTGCCAAACACCACATAGCTCTGACCAGATTGACTACCATTGGGGTCGGCAGTTGGAGCACCAATGAGCAGATCATCGATACCATCGCCATTCACATCCCCCGCACCACTCACCGAAGAGCCGAAACCGTCGCCTGCAGTAATGCCATTGATGGCAAAACCATTGACGCCATTCAAGTCAGAGAGATTCAGCTCAGCTGCAAAGCCCCCCTTCTTGCCAAAGACTACATAGCTCTGACCAGAAAAGTTGCCATTTGGGTCTGCATTAGATGCCCCAATGATCAGGTCATCAATCCCATCACCGTTCACATCCCCTGCACCACTCACTGAACGGCCAGATTCGTCGCCTGCAGTAATGCCATTGATGGCAAAACCATTGCGACCATTGAGCGCGGAAAGATTCAGGTCAGCACTGAAGCCCTGATCTGAGCCAAAGACCACATAAGTCTGGCCAGCGTTAGTAGCGTTAGTATTGCTATGGGGAGAGGCACCAAGAGCCCCAATAATTAGGTCATTAATTCCATCACCGTTCACATCCCCAGCACCACTCACCGAAAAGCCGGATTGATCATTTACAGCAATGCCATTAATGCGGAAGCCATTGCTGCCATCTAAATCAGCGAGATTGAGCTCAGTATCAAAGTCATCTGTCTTGCCGAAGACTACATAGCTCTGACCAGAATAATTGCCATTGGGGTCGGCAAGAAACGCTCCAATGATCAGGTCATCAATCCCATCACCATTCACATCCCCAGCACCACTCACCGAAAAGCCGGATTGATCATTTACAGCAATGCCATTAATGCGGAAGCCATTTGTGCCATTCAAATCCGCAAGATTTAGGTCAGCACTAAAGCCCTGATCTGAACCAAAGACAACATAGCTCTGGCCAGAACGAGCTCCATTTGGGTCGGCAAGAGACGCTCCAATGATCAGGTCATCAATCCCATCCCCGTTCACATCTCCAGCACTACTCACCGAAAAGCCGGAGAAGTCATCCGCAGCAATGCCATTGATGGCAAAGCCATTACTCCCATCCAGACTCGAGAGATTTAGGTCAGCACTAAAGCCCTGATCTGAACCAAAGACGACATAGCTCTGACCAGAAAGATTCCCATTGGGGTCGGCACCAAAAGCTCCAATGATCAGGTCATCAACGCCATCACCGTTCACATCCCCGGCACCGCTCACTGAACGCCCAGAGTAGTCATACGCAGCAATACCATTGATGGCAAAGCCATTACTCCCATCCAGACTCGAGAGATTTAGGTCAGCACTAAAGCCCTGATCTGAGCCAAAGACCACATAGCTCTGACCAGCACTATTAGTGCCATTTGGGTCGGCATCGCGTGCCCCAATGATCAGGTCATCAATCCCGTCCCCATTCACATCCCCAGCATTACTGACCGAACTGCCGGAGAAGTCATTCGCTGCAATGCCAGTGATGCGGAAGCCATTACCGCCATCCAGACTGGAGAGACTGACGCTTGCCTTATCCGCCAAGGGGAGCCTTAGAACCGTCACGCTGGTGGTGACTACTGCACTAGTGTTGGCAAAGTCTGCTCCATCGTCGAGGACAAACCCAATCGTGCGATGGCTCACATCCAGATCAGCCGCATTCGAGGTGTTGGTATAGGTGACGCTACGCAGGACTTGCTGATAGTCCTCTACTGAGGCTAGACCTGAGAGCAACAGCACCCCGGTATTGCTGTCATAAGTCGCTGTAATTGAAGTACCTGTGGTTGTGGCACTCAAGCTTTCAGCAATGCCATCCGGTCGGTTGACCAAGGTTACGGTCGCTGCGGAGAGTGTCGGGGAGTTTAGATCAGTGATGGTGAGCCCTGAACCCACGACTGAGACTGATGTACCGGTGAAGACAGCGCCAAAGTTTAGTTCTGCTGATGCAGCGCCATCCAAATCAAGCACCGGAGCAGCGTTGCCAAAGACCACATAGCTCTGGCCGGCATTGGTATTGCCATTGGGGTCGGCATAGTTAGCTCCAATGAGGAGGTCATCAACCCCATCCCCATTCACATCCCCGGCATTGCTGACGGAGGTACCGGAGTTGTCCCCTGCCGCAATGCCATTAATGCGGAAGCCATTATTGCCATTCAGCGCGGAGAGATTTAGGTCAGCACTAAAGCCCCCCTTCTTGCCAAAGACCACATAGCTCTGACCAGAAGCCCCGCCATTGGGGTCGGCATTTCGTGCTCCAATGATCAGGTCATCAATCCCATCCCCGTTCACATCCCCAGCACCATTGACAGAAAAGCCGGAGAGGTCAAACGCCGCAATGCCATTGATGGCAAAGCCATTGCTGCCATCCAAATCCGCAAGATTCAGATCAGCACTGAAGCCCTGATCTGAGCCAAAGACCACATAGCTCTGACCGGCACTATTAGTGCCATTTGGGTCAGCACCAAAAGCCCCAATGATCAGGTCATCAATGCCGTCCCCATTCACATCCCCAGCACCACTGACAGAAAAGCCGGAACGGTCATAAGCTGTAATGCCATTGATGGCAAAGCCATTGCTGCCATTCAAATCTGCAAGATTCAGGGCAGCACTAAAGCCCTGATCTGAGCCAAAGACCACATAGCTCTGGCCAGAAGCACTGCCATTGGGGTCGGCACCACTTGCCCCAATGATGAAGTCATCAAAGCCATCCCCGTTCACATCCCCAGCACCACTGACAGAACGGCCGGAGTAGTCACTCGCAGTAATGCCATTGCTGGCAAAGCCATTGCTGCCATTCAAATCTGCAAGATTCAGGGCAGCACTAAAGCCCTGATCTGAGCCAAAGACCACATAGCTCTGACCAGACAGATTTCCATTAGGGTCAGCAAAATAAGCCCCAATGATCAGGTCATCAATCCCATCCCCATTCACATCCCCGGCACTACTGACTGAAAAGCCAGATTGGTCATACGCCGCAATGCCATTGATGCGGAAGCCATTGCTGCCATTGAGAGTGGAGAGATTCAGGGCAGCACTAAAGCCCTGATCTGAACCAAAGACTACATAGCTCTGACCAGACAGATTTCCATTAGGGTCGGCATAATTAGCCCCAACAATCAGGTCAGCAATGCCATCCCCATTCACATCCCCCGCATTACTCACAGAAATGCCAGAGCGGTCATCTGCCGCAATGCCATTGATGCGGAAGCCATTGCTGCCATCCAAATCCGCAAGGTTCAGATCAGCACTGAAGCCCTGATCTGAGCCAAAGACCACATAGCTCTGACCTGAATAGCCGCCATTGGGGTCGGCATAGTTAGCTCCAATGATGAGGTCATCAATACCATCGCCATTCACATCCCCAGCACCACTGACAGAACGGCCAGAGTAGTCATACGCCGCAATGCCATTGATGCGGAAGCCATTGCTGCCATTGAGAGTGGAGAGATTTAGAGAAGCCTTGGCCATGACCACACCAACGGGGAAAAGAACAGAATCGACAACAGGTTTGGTTTATAGAGGGATTCAGACCGGTTTAGCCCGATTCTTGGACTCGAATCATCCGCCGAATTTCATCAGTCTTGAAGCCAATCGCCATGGGTCTGCGTACCTGTGGCAACACCTGCACGTCATAGAGCTCTTTCACCACTCCTTCTATCCGCAGCTGATGCACCACATCCCCACTGCGTAAATCAATCACCGCTATCCCACAGCGCGGTTGCGCCGTGCTTTTGACTCAGCGTTTCGGTCAGCGGCAAATCACTAAACGTTTTGTTGTGCCGTGCTTGCGATAAACCAACAATCGCAAAGTCCCCATGAAAGGCTAAGCCCCGTAAATACCCCGCACAAAAAGCCACCGGCTCAAACTTGCCTTGCTCGAGATCAACAAAGCCAAACTCTCCAGTGCCTGAGTTTAAGAGCCAAAGCTTGTCTTGATACCAGCGCGGTGAATGGGGCATCGTCAGTCCTGTGAGTAGGACTTCATTGCTGTCGATATCAATGACACAACCCCCACCCAAGCGATGCTCTCGCCAACCATCGGCCACATCCGATTGACTCACTACCGTCACGTAGCGCGGTTGTCCATCTCGGAATGCTAGGCCATTCAAATGGCAGCGGTCTTCTGCGGCTAGCTTGCTAATAAACGGTGGCTGCCACAGCGGTTGAAAGCTATGGCTCTCACTCATCACACTCAGGCAACTAAACGGCGTGTTGACTCCCACGATCTGTTCAGCACTACTGCTAAAGCTTCCTTCTCGTAGACCAATGTCATGGAGGTCTAGGTCTCCGGTGACATAGCTCAGCTGGGGAATGTAGAGCGCGTCATAGCCGTTATGAGTCTCCCCTGGGCTGAGAACGTTCTCGAAGCGCCAGAGTTGATAGAGAGTACTCAGATACAGACTCGACCCTTGAGCGTAAAGCCCCATGCAGCGCTCAAAGGTTCGCTCAAAAACTGACAGCTCTCCGTTCGGCTGCAGGCCAATGAAAAATAGCTTGCCCGCTTGATAAGTCGAGAAGGTCAGACTCAAATGTTGCTCATACAGCCAAGCCGTAAACTGTCGTGAGGCGTTCAGCTCTAAGCTCGGTTGCTCAGCGCGATCGCTGCTGGGAATGCTCATCGCTACTGTTTATTTGGCTCGCTTCAGTCCAAGGGACTCGGGGGAGATCAGAACACCCCTGCGGATTGCAATCTTGACCAGTGCCACTCAATCTTTACTGACTAGTATTGATTGAACGCTCGAATGATTACATTGGCGACATTAGTCTATACGCCTGATTACTGATTGTGAAGACTGTTCTACACATTAAAACAAGTAGCAGCTCAACTTGTCCTAGTTAGCCCTGACCTCAGGATCAACGCCAATCAGTACAGCCAGAAACACCTTAATTAATTCGAAAGATTTGATATCAGAGCTGCAATGCCTCAAAGCGCGATCGCCAGTCCTCTAAATCAGTCCAGAGCGCCCGACCATCCCAGTGACTAACGGGGCGAAAACTGAGGCTATTGCTGAGGGCGATTGCTTCAACCTGATTCCGTTGTGACCAAGCGATTGAGGTTTCCTTTGCCCAGCCGGTTGCGAGCAAGCGCTGGCGCACAATCCCAGGCAGGGCTCCGTCACTGAGAGGTGGAGTCCACCAATCATCGTTGAGGCGGAAGAAGATATTGGCTGCTGCTGCTTCGCTGAGGCGATCGCTCGGGGTCAACAACAGCGCTTCATCGGCTTGCCGCTGTTCCGCCTCCTGTCGTGCCAAGACATTTTCTAGGTAGCTCAGCGTTTTGAAGCGCGACAGAATCGATTCAGGACACCGACGCACAGTTTGAGCCGTAATCAAGCGCAACGGCTGAAATTGAGGCTGACTCAAGCTCGGTACAATCACCAGCAGCGGCTGCAGCGGTTCCGGCGATTGTAGGCCGCGCTGCCCACAGCCACGGGTCAGAGTCACTCGAAGCGCTCCCGTTTCGAGCTCGTTGTGATCAACCGTTGCTTGCAACAGGTCAATGTTTGCATTCGGCGGCAGCGGAATCCGCAACTGCTGGGCACTACTTGTCAGGCGCTGCCAATGTTGCTCAGCCAGACGAACCTTCCCCTGCCAGACCAGCAAGGTTTCAAACAAGCCATCCCCCAAGCTAAATCCGCGATCGGTGACGGCGATCGTCAGATCTTCCGTTGGGATCCACTGACCGTTGCAGTAGCCAATCATGAGGGCTGGAGCGATCGCAACAGGGGTTGCACCTTGACCTGCATCTCAGCGCATTCGTCTAGCGGATCGGAGTCAGCGACGATGCCGCAACCGGCTTGAGCAAGGACTTGGCCTTGGCTGATTTGCAGCGTCCGAATCAAAATGCTGGCATCTAAGCTGCCGTCAAAGCCCAGCCAAAAGAGACTGCCACAGTAGGCTTGGCGGGGAATCGGTTCAAGCTCGTGAATAATTTCCATCGAGCGGATTTTAGGCGCTCCCGTAATCGATCCGCCCGGGAACGTTGCCCGCAGTAAATCCACCGCCGTCAAGCCCGATCGCAGTTGACCAATCACCTGCGAGGTGAGGTGATGGACGTGCTCGTAGCTTTCCAATTGGCAGAGTTGGGGCACCTGAATCGAGCGGGGACGACGAACGCGACCCAAGTCGTTGCGCAGGAGGTCGACGATCATTACGTTTTCTGCCCGATCCTTCTCACTGGCCTGCAACTCCGTCGCTAACTGGCGATCGTGAGCCGGATCGGCACTACGAGGACGAGTTCCCTTAATCGGGCGCGTTTCTACCCAGCCATCGCGGTCGAGGCGCAGAAAACGCTCCGGCGACACCGAGAGCAACTGAAAATCGCCCCCTGCGAAGTAGGCCGAAAAAGGTTCGGGGCTGAGCTGATAGAGCCGTCGATAGAGTTGCCAAGGGCTCAGATCCTTTGGCTGACTGGCGCGAAAAGCCGTGGTTAAGTTGGCCTGAAAAATATCGCCAGCGCGAATGTGGCATTTGACCTGATCCACAGCCTGACAAAAGTCAGCTTCAGTTTGCAGGGCTTGCCAATCAGCCTGAGGCTGCCAATCAGGAGACTGTGAAGGTAGAGCTGACTGCAGGCGATCGCAGACCCATTGCAGTCGTTGTTCCGCCCGTTGCTGGCGATCGCGCGGATCCTGCAGCGGCAATCCCGAGGAGAAAATCCAGGTGCGCCGTTGCTGGCGATCGCAGGCAACCACCAAGTCATAGAGGCTCAACGACCAGAGCGGCAGTCGAGGTTCAACCGGTTTCGGTGTCGGGAGCCGCTCCAGCCAAGCCCCACATTCATAGGACAGAAATCCGCAGATACCGCTCTGAAATGGAGGCAGGTCAGAGTCAGAATTCGTCTGCCAATCTACTGTGGCCAGTGACGTTGCCAAAGCCTGGAAAGGATCAGCCTCAGTTACCAAGCGATCGCCTCGCTGGGTGGCATAGGGCGACAGACAGAGGTAGGCGTAACGGCTTTCGGGCGTTGCTGGCTCCCCCAGATCGAGCAGGACTGCATGGGGATCTTGAGCGAAGGGCGCAAAGGCCTGCTGCGGATCGCACCAAGCAATTTCCCGCACCAAGGGTTGCACGACTCGACGGGCGATCGCGGTCATGGTTGGAGGCTAACGAGCGATCGCCCGATCGCGGTAGCCCATTCGGGATAGCCGGCTTCAATCAAGGCGCGATCGCGAATCCGGCAGGAATCACAACGGCCACAGGCTTCTGCACCACCGGCGTAGCAAGACCAAGTGGCTGGAATCGGCACGCCCAGCACCACGGCCCGCCGCACGATATCGACTTTGTGATCGTGAATCAACGGCGCAACCAGTTGCGGGGCTTGACCTTCGACGCCCACTTTGGAGGAGAGACTCGCCAGTTGCTGAAAAGCAGCCAAATAGTCGGGACGACAGTCGGGATAGCCACTGTAATCCACCGCATTGATGCCGAGATAGATAGCGCTGGCCTGCTGCGCTTCTGCGAGCGAGAGTGCTAAGGCAATGAAGACCGTATTGCGCCCCGGCACGTAGGTTGACGGAATCTCACCGGCGACGACCCCGGACCCTGGCAGGGGTTCCGCCGCATCCGTCAGGGAAGAGCCGCCCCACTGGGCAATGTTGACATCGACAAAAAAGTGCTGATTGATCCCTAGAGCAGCCGCCACCGATCGCGCCGCTTCCAATTCCCGCACATGGCGCTGACCATAGCGAAACGAGAGGGCGATCGCTTCATAGCCATCAGCGATCGCCTGAGCCGCAGCGGTGGCAGAATCTAGCCCACCGGACAGCAACACTACAGCCTTGGCCATCAGCGCACTCCTAGAAACTTGTGCGTCTGCAAACTGACGCGCCAGCGGGGATGTTGCCGCACGTAATTGACGACGCGATCGCAACTTTCGGGGCTATTCCACTCGGGCTGCAGGAGTTTCAGGGTCGTCTCCGGCACCGCGATCGCCTCTTGCTCAGCAAAATCGAAGTCGGCATCTGTCTGAATCACGACTTTCAGTTCATTCGCCCAGTTGTAATTCGCCGCCACCACCGCTTTGAAAGGCTTGGGCGAGAGTGTCACCCAGTCGAAAGAGCCACTGGGAGAAGCACTGCCAGAAGTTTCCAAGTGGCAACGTAGACCCTGCGATCGCAGAGCATTCGTCAGCTCTGTCAGATCATGCAACAGCGGTTCCCCGCCGGTGATCACGACAAATTGGGGCTGAGCAGCAACTGCGGCTTCCACTAGATCGGCGATCGCAACTTCGGGATGGCGATCGCGCGGCCAAGACTGCTTGGTATCACACCAAGGGCAGCCGACATCACAGCCCGCGAGTCTAATGAAAAAAGCACTACAGCCCATCCAAGCGCCTTCCCCTTGCACCGAATGGAAGGTCTCGACGATCGGGAGTGTGGCAGCGGCGATCGAGGTCAGAGCGGACATGGGGTTAGGGGCGCAGACCCAGCCAAGTGATCAGGTCTTGGTGGGTAAAAAATTCCAGCAGCAGTAGAGCTACAAAGCCAACCATGGCAAAGCGGCCATTGATCCGCTCGGCATAGGCGCTCCAGCCGAAGGCCGGATCAGGTTCGGGCAGATTGTCGCGTTTGGCCGAATTGCCAGACATGGGGAAACCGTTGAGCGTTATCTTTTTTCGAGTCTAACGGCTGGCGAGAAGCCGCGCTTTGGCGCAGCGATCGCGGACTTTTATCGCCGCTACTATCAAGCTGGTTGGGCGATCGCTCCCGTGGGTCAGACTGCTCTTGCCAGTACGGCGTAAAAGGGATCTTGTCCTAGCCCCAACCACTGCTGCCAGCCCAGAGCGGGTGAGACTTCTGCAATCACTTCCGGTTCACTAAATCCAGCCGTCTGCGAATGTAGTGCTGCACCAAAGCCAAACGCTGGGCATCACTGCCGTCGCGCCAAGCCGCGATCGCTTTGGAGTAGAAGAGGCGATTGGAGAAGCTGATAATTAGCTGCCCGCCCGGACGGAGGACACGTCTTACCTCTGCCAACACCTGTTCGGGCTGCTGCAGATACTGCACTGAGACTGCGATCAAGACAGCATCAAAGCTACTGTCCAGCTCGGGGAGTGCGGACTGTTGATTGAGGTTCTGAACAAACCAGCGATCGCAGCGGGGATTGCGGTCGAGTTCCTGGGCATTGAGACCGTGGCCAACCACCGTCGCGAAGAGCATTTCCTCCGGCAGATGCGAGACCCAACTACTCATCAGATCCAGCACCTGACTGTTGGGCTGCAGGCGTTCGCGATAGAGCTGCGTTAAGCGCTTCAGGAAGGCGTCATCCACGTGGGTGACAAAGCGCGGCTGTTCGTAGAACAGGGCATCATCACTGCCATCGAGTTTGCTGCGCTGTTCGGCTGTCAGCCAAGGTCCAACAACAGCCATCTTTAGCGGACGTACCAGTAGTAAGTCGCCATCGGAATCACAGTCGCCAGCACCAGCGATACGATCACCACAACCGTTGAGTTGCCACGGCTTTCTTCCGTTTCTTCAGCACTCGCGAAGGTGCCTTCAACCCGGGTGGTGTCAATCACGACGGGCGGGCCCGGATCCGGTTCGCCGGAAAGCACTGCCACGAGGCGATCGCTGGCATCTAGAATTGCCTGATTGTACTTATTGCCCTGACGCAGCGGTACCTGCATCGTTTCGTCGATCACGCTGGTGGCAATCGCAGGGGTGAGCCGTTCAGCCGCCACCTCACCGACCCGGATGCCAATCGTGTTGGTAATCGTATCGAGGGCGATCAGCACCTGATTGGCCTGGGCTTCCGCATCGGGATACCAACGTTTGAAAAGTTGGTCGACAAAGCTATCGATCGTTTCGCCGTAGTCCAAGCGACGCAGGGTCACAAATCGCACCTCGATCCCAGTTTTCTGGGACAGTGGCTGCAGTTCACCCGTCAGCTGACTTTCATTGATTCGGCTCAAGGACTGGGCTTCATCGACAATCCAAGTGTTGCTACCCGCAGGGACCAAGGGTAAGTCCACCGCACCCGTTGCCCATGCCGGTGCCATGGGTAGAACCAAACCTGCGATCGCAATCGCAGTACAGAAGCACAGCTTGAGAAGCCTTGCGCAGCGAACCCAAAGTGAAGTCATAGCAGCGGACAGTCAGTAGCCGCTTTTTATCGTGACATACCGCTGTCGATTGCTTGAGGCAGCGACTGTGCCGCTGGAATTTTTGGGAAGGAGCCGCGATCGCCTTAATTCGATTTGGTCTGAGTGGTGACAGATCGGGTGGATAGCTGCAATCACGGGCTACCCCTAACAGGCGCAGTCCAGCCGTTATTGGCGATCCCTACATACGACTCTGGCTTGGATAGGGCACTTCGAATTAGTGGGTCGACTCAGCCTGCGCGCCTTGAGTTTGCTGTTCTAGCCTCTGCTCCATCTCCATTTCCCGTGCCAGAAAAAAATTGAGAAAGGTTCGGATCAGTGCTACCGCCCCCAGTTGAAGCAGCGATCGTGTGCTGGGCGATGTGGTGGTCGCCACAATATCGGCGCCGAGTTGAAACTCCAAGGCCAAGGAAAGCCAGCCGCCAAAAGTCAGGCGAATCCTGGTGAATGGGGGTTCATTACGCCAAAACTGTCTGCGGAGCAGACCGCTAAGCCGGAGCGTTGACAGCAGTCCAGCCACCACACAAAGCACAGACAGGCTCTCGAGGCAGAGGCGAATGCCCATTGCCAAGACAGCAAGGCCATATTCAAAAGGGGCAAGCTCGGGCATGTTCAAGCTCCTGTTGTTGCGATCGCACGATAAGGCAACTCTCAGAAGCTGTCTGGCCCCACCCTCTACTGACCTCTAATCAGGCTAGAGATACAACTCAGCGAGGCACGGTTGGCAAAATCCTGTTGGAGCTTCTGGTTGTTCTCCAAGCGGACTAAGTAGGCATTGCCACGAGTCTTAAGCTCGTTCAGCATGCACTGACAAATCGGTTTGGCAAACTGCGATGGTGCCCCTCTGGTTTTGGCAGTTTCTTGGCAAACCTGCAGGAAGTTGGCCTGCTTATCGGCTGGGATGTCGTCTTGGGCGGTCACTGGAGCAGCGAACCCAAGGGCGATCGCAACAATTGGCAGCAGTTTCATCGAGTCTTCCAGAAGGCAAAAGTCGGACAGTAGACAACCGGCCGCATAGTCCTAAGCTGGCCGAGTGTTTATTGGGAGCACTAGACGCTTAAGGCTCTTTTTTGGTTTCTGAATTTAGGCTGCGATCGCGACTTCTGACAAGCTTCCTTGGAGAGGAGTCAGCCAGGTGATCAAATTTTCCACCTGTTGATCGGCGCTCTGCAGTCCCAAACCTCGTACCGTCACTCGCCCAGCCGCATAGACAAATCGCCCTTGCAGATTGCTAGGAAGCTTTTCGTGAAGCCGCTTCCAAGCGGGGGCTTCCATCGGCGTCTCCAGAATGACGTGCTGTTTCGACTCGGTTCGAGTGCGCGCAAAGCCAAGGGATTTAGCGACTTGTTTAAGTTCCATCACCCGCAGCAGTTGCTGCGCTGAGGCGGGCAGTGAGCCGTAGCGATCGCTCCAATCCGCAGCAATTTGCAGCAGATCTGCCGGTGTTTGCGCCGAAGCCACAGCGCGATAGGCGCTCATCTTGGCATCGATGTCGGGGATGTAATCAGCCGGAATGAAGGCCGTCAGGCTGAGGTCGATCTGGGTGTCATCGACCTGGGGAATATCCTGACCGCGAATTTCTTGGAGGGATTCCTGCAGCATCTCCATATAGAGGTCAAAGCCGATCGCTTCCATCTGTCCCGACTGTTCCACGCCGAGCAGATTACCGACGCCCCGAATTTCCAAGTCGCGCATGGCAAGTTGATAGCCGGAACCGAGTTGCGTGAACTCCTGAATCGCTCGCAGTCGCTGCCGTGCCTGATCGGACAGCACCGTCTCGCCAGGGTAGAACAACCACGCATGGGCTTGGATCCCAGCCCGCCCGACACGCCCCCGCAACTGATAGAGCTGCGACAGGCCAAAGCGCTGGGCGTCCTCAATCAAGATTGTGTTGACGCGGGGAATATCCAAGCCGGACTCGATGATTGTGGTGCAGATCATCACATCAGCTTCGTTGTTGTTGAAGGCCAGCATGGTTGCCTCTAGTTCGCCTTCCGGCATCTGACCGTGGGCGACAGCAATGCGTAAGCTCGGCAGCATTTCCTGCAACCGCGTCGCGATCGCTTCAATCCCCTCCACGCGAGGCACGACATAAAAGACCTGGCCACCGCGATCAATTTCTTGCGAAATCGCTGTTCGCACTGCCTCCAAGTCGTAGGGCATCAGGTGCGTCTTAATTGGGCGACGGGAAGGCGGCGGCGTGGTGATCAAACTCATTTCCCGCACGCCGGAAAGCGCCATATACAAAGTGCGGGGAATCGGTGTGGCACTCAGGGTTAGGACATCGACTTGGGTTTTGAGCGCCTTGATTTTTTCCTTCTGGTTGACCCCAAAGCGCTGCTCTTCATCGACGACTAGCAAGCCGAGATCACGGAATTGCGTACCTTTGCTCAGTAGCTGTTGGGTACCAACCACCACATCCAGTTCGCCAGTCGCCAGCCGTTGCTGAATGTTTTGGCGCTCACTGGCCGTCCGAAATCGGTTGAGCAAACCGATCTGAATCGGGTAGGGTGCGAAGCGTTCCTTGAGGGTGTGGTAATGCTGCTGGGTCAGAATCGTGGTTGGGGCCAATAGAGCAACCTGTTTACCCGCCGTCACCGCCTTGAAGATGGCGCGAACGGCCACCTCTGTTTTGCCAAAACCAACGTCGCCGCAGACCAAGCGATCCATGGGTTGCGGACTTTCCATATCGCGCTTAACTGCTTCGACAGCCTTGAGTTGATCGGCGGTGGGTTGGTAGGGAAAGGACTCTTCCAGCTCCTGCTGCCAAGGCTGATCCGGTGGGTAGGCGTGGCCCTCTTGCTGCGATCGCTGGGCGTAGAGCTTGAGCAGATCGACGGCGACCTTACGGACGGCTTTGCGGGCCTTGGCCTTGGTTTTCTCCCAAGCCTTGCTAGTCATGCTGCTCAGCTCGGGACGTTCACCGCCCATACCGCGATAGCGACTGAGGCTACCCATCTGATCGGCAGCCACCCGCAGCAGGCCATCGGCATACTGCAGTACCAGATACTCGCGCATTTCGCCACTGAGGCTGAGGCTTTCTAGTTTGACGAAGCGCCCAATGCCGTGACTGCGATGCACCACGTAGTCGCCGGGTTTGAGGCGATCGCGATCGACTTGTTTGGAGGCCGCCCGCCGCCGCTTGCGCACGTAGGTTGGTGAGGCGAGGACGTGCTGACCAAAGCACTCGCGATCGGTGATTAAGGTCAGCCGAAACGTCGGCAGACTGAAACCTTCTAGCTCCGCTAACCCCGAATGCTTGAGGGCGATCGGGACACGCTTTTCACTGAGGCGATCGATCGCGGGATAGTCGCGGGGATTTGGAATAAATTGCGACGGACAGTCGTGCTCCTGCAGCAGCGCCACCATCCGCGAGGGTTGAGCTGAGACGAGCCAAATGCTGTGACGATCGCGTTCAGTCCGAATGAAGTCCGCCAGCTTGCCAAATTGGTGGGGCAGAACGGGGAGCGATCGCGCCGCTAAATCCAGTACCGGCAACTCGCTGTCACTGCTGCTATTGAGTTGTGAAAGTTCAATGCGCTGGAAGCAACGGATTTCTTCCCAAGCAGCTTGAAAGTCGCGGTGGATGGCGGGCCAAACCTGTGCTTGTTCCTGCCAGTGATCCTGAACGTGCTCAATCCAGCGATCGCTGTGGGCGCGACACTGCAACGGTTCATCGATCGCGATCACGGTGCCCGCTGGTAAATAGTCCAGCAGGGAAGCCGATCGCTCAAAGGCTACGCCCAAAAAGCGGCGCATTCCTTCCGGTGGCTGCCCTTCCTGCCAGGCTTCCTGTTCCGCTTCCGTCAGCCAGTCATCGAGGGAGCGATCGGCGAGCGCCGCTGCGATGACTGAGGCGTAGCTGGTGGGGGTTAAGCGTAGGACCTCAATTTCATCGAGCGATCGCTGGGTTGCGGGATCAAACTCCCGTAGTCGCTCCAGCTCATCGCCAAATAATTCCAGCCGCACCGGCAGCTCGGCCGAGACGGGGAAAAGGTCGATAATGTCGCCGCGCCGACTCCACTGCCCCTCCGTCTCAACGGTATCGACGCGCTCGTAGCCAAACTGCGCGAAGCGATCGGCCAGCTCACCGAGGTTGACCTCCTGTCCGCGCTGCAGGGTTTGGCAAAAGGGGCGCAAGGCTTCGACAGGCGGCAAATGGGGTTGTAGCGATCGCTCGGTCGCCACGATCGCTACTGGCTGACTCTGTTCCAGCAGATCGGCAAGGACTTGCAACTGCCCCCAAACCAGCTCTGATTCGGGATCAAAGGCTTCGTAGGGCGAGGATTCTGAGGTCGGGTAAAAATGCAGCGTCGGCCAGCCCATGCCTTCCAGCTGCGCAGCCCAGCGACCGGCTTCTTCGAGGGTGGCGCAAATCACCAGTAGCGATCGCGACTGGGCTTGGACAAGGGCTGAGGTCACCAACCCCTGCGCTAAGCGACCGGCTCCAATCAGCCGCAGGCCCGATTGCTTCTCTAACTTCGTCAGCAGGTCTTGGCTGAGGGGCGATCGCGCCAAGGTGCGAATCAGTGCTGAAAAAGTCATGGATAGATGACCGGTGCGTCAGAGATGAAGTCAAAGAAGAATTTGTCGATCCATTGTGCCGTTTGGGCGATCGCTGGAAATCAACCCGTAGGCGCATGACTGCCCGCTAAGTTGCGAAAGCGCGTAAATTGCGGCTCGAATAGCAGCTTGACGGTTCCGACTGGTCCATTCCGATGTTTGGCGACAATAATTTCCGTGATCCCGCGATCGGGCGTATCGGGATTGTAGTACTCATCCCGATAAATCATCATTACTAAATCAGCATCTTGCTCAATCGAGCCACTTTCCCGCAAGTCGGACATCATCGGTCGTTTGTTCGTCCGTGATTCCACACCCCGACTGAGCTGTGAGAGGGCAATCACGGGTACATTTAATTCACGAGCTAAACCTTTGAGCGATCGCGTAATTTTAGAAATTTCCTGAACCCGATTATCACTGGAGCTACCTTCCATCAGCTGCAAATAGTCAATCAAAATGAGCCCCAGTTGCCCACCCTGCTCAGACATCAATCGTCGAGCTTTCGATCGCATTTCTGAGACAGTCAACCCCGGCGTGTCATCAATAAAAACAGGCAATTGGGAAAGCTGCATAATGCCTTTACCCAGCATCTCCCACTCGTGATCGCCAATCCGGCCCGATCGCAGGCGGCTACTCTCAATCCCAATCTCCATTGACAACAGGCGGTAGATCAGCTGCTCTTTTGACATCTCCAAACTGAACACACAAACAGGCAGTTTGTGAGCAACCGTAATGTTGCGAGCAATATTGAGAACGATACTGGTTTTACCCATGGCGGGACGACCCGCAACAATGATCAAATCCGATCGCTGAAAGCCTTGGGTCATGGCATCCAGATCGTAGTAATTACAGGAGATACCCGAGAGTGCAGTTCCCATGGAACGGCTCTCAATTTCTGCAAAGGTGCTGGTAAGAATCTCGGCTGCTGGCAACAAGCCCATGGTTGGGCGTTCTTGAGTAATCCCAAAGACTTTTTGTTCAGCCTGATCGAGCACTGCTTCTAGCGGTTTAGTCGTGTCATAGCCCAGTTGAATGACGGAATTACCGGCTTGAATCAGTTGCCGCCGCAGAAACTTATCGATGACTAACTGAGCGTATTGCTCGACGTTAGCCGTCGTCACTACGCGATCGACCAGCTTCGCCAGCCGAGATTGACCGCCGACCTTGTCGAGCTGACCGGCATCTTGGAGGGAGGTGGTCAGACTGGTCAGATCGGTCGGCTGGCCTTGGCTATGCAGCTGGACAGCAGCGCGATAGATGTCGCGGTGGTTGGAGTTGTAAAAGGCTTCGGGTGAGAGTACATCGGCAATCCGCCCGATCGCCTCGGGATCGAGCAGGATACTCCCGAGAATCGCTTCCTCAGCTTCGACGTTTTGGGGCGGCTCATGGCGATCGGGAAGGATGTCGAAGCGAAGTTCCTGCACCATGGACGGTCTCAGCAGACGAGTTTATCGATCGTGACATACTCCCACCTCACAGCAGCGGAATCGGTCGCCGCAAGCACCTCGCTCACTGCCGATCGCCCTAGCTCAGAGGAGTCGACCTCCCAATCCTGCGATCGCAGTCCCTGAGAGAGGGCGATCTAACTGCCTGGGCTTCTGACATCCTTCGGTCCGCCAGAGTCTGTGTCTGAAGCCGAATGGGTCACAATTGAAGGGTCGCCCTCAATTCTGGATGTGCTCGTGAGTCAGACTGAAACAGCCTTTTCGCTGGATGTGGCGACGCTGTTTCCGTTCGAGCTAGATGATTTCCAGAAAGAGGCGATCGCGGCACTGGATCAAGGGCGATCCGTCGTCGTTTGTGCTCCCACCGGTTCTGGCAAAACGCTGATCGGTGAATATGCAATCTACCGAGCGCTGGCTCGGGGCAAACGCGTTTTTTACACCACGCCGCTCAAAGCCCTCTCCAATCAAAAGCTGCGGGACTTTCGTGAACAATTCGGCAGCGATCGCGTTGGACTGCTGACGGGCGATACTTCGATCGCGCGGGATGCGCCGATTGTGGTCATGACGACCGAGATCTTCCGCAACATGCTCTACGGCACGCGGATTGGTGAGGTCGGCACCTCGATGATTGATGTCGAGACAGTAGTGCTGGATGAATGCCACTACATGAACGACCAGCAGCGTGGCACCGTCTGGGAAGAGTCGATCATCTACTGTCCGCCGACCGTGCAATTAGTGGCGCTGTCCGCAACGGTCGCCAATGGCGGTCAACTGACCGATTGGATCGACCAAGTTCACGGTCCGACTGACTTAATCTATTCGGACTATCGGCCGATTCCCCTTGCCTTCAGCTTCTGCGGCAACAACGGCTTGTTCCCATTGCTGGATGAGACAGGCAAATCTATTCATCCATCCTTCAAGGTGCGGCGCAAGACCAAGGGCGCCAAGCACGATCGTAAAGGGCGGGAAATTCCTGAGATTCCCTCCCTCGGCTTTGTAGTGGGTCAGCTGCAACAGCGGCAGATGCTGCCGGCGATCTACTTCATCTTCAGCCGGCGGGGTTGCGATAAAGCCGTGCGTGATCTCGGGCCAATCTCCCTAGTCAACGCCGACGAAGCCGCCCGACTCAAGCAGCGGGTCAACGCTTTTCTGGCCCAAAGTCCCGAAGCGGCGCGATCGGGCCACGTTGAGCCACTCTTGCGCGGCATTGCCTCCCACCATGCCGGGGTGTTGCCAGCCTGGAAAGGCTTGATTGAAGAGCTCTTTCAGGAAGGCCTAGTCAAGGTTGTTTTCGCCACCGAAACCCTAGCGGCAGGCATCAACATGCCAGCACGGACGACGGTGATTGCTAGCCTCTCAAAGCGAACCGATAGCGGCCATCGGCTGCTGTTGCCCTCTGAGTTCCTGCAGATGTCGGGTCGGGCTGGTCGGCGCGGCTTGGATGATCAGGGCTACGTCGTCACGGTTCAGTCTCGTTTTGAGGGATCCCAGGAAGCCGCTCACCTCGCAACCGTGGGACCCGATCCGCTGGTCAGCCAGTTCACGCCCAGCTACGGCATGGTCTTGAACCTGTTGCAAAAGCACAGCCTCGAAGAAGCGAAGGAGTTGGTCGAGCGCAGTTTTGGTCGCTACCTCGCTACTCTCTCGCTCAAGCCAGAGCAGGAGAAAATTGCCGCGATCGCTGCTGAGCGCGATCGCCTCCAAGCAGAGCTGGCGGATGTTGATTTTGCGACTCTTGCTGAGTACGACAAACTCTACGGTCGCCTCAAGGAAGAAAAGCGGCTGCTCAAAATCCTGCACGAGCAAGCGGAAGAGGTCGTCCATCGCGATTTAGCTATGGCTCTCTCCTTTGCTGTGGCGGGCACCATCCTCAGCCTCAAGGGTCGCCATGTGCCGGTGCCCGAGCCGCTGCCTGCTGTGCTAATTGCTAAGATTCCTGGCTCAGGCCAGTTCCCTTGGTTGCTCTGCTTGGGTATGGACAACCGCTGGGTTGTTGCGACGACCTCGGATGTCGTCGGGTTGCATGCTGAACTTGCCCGCATCAGCGCTGTTGATTTCCTTCATCCACCGGCACAGCTGCACAAACCGGGTCAGCATCACAAGGGTGATGAAGCAACAGCTTGGATTGCTGAAAAGTTGTGGGAATTGAGCCAACGGCATCACCTCGCCCTCGCGGGCAGTGATCTGGCTGAAGAGGTGGTGCAGCAGGCGGAGCAAGTCGAAGCGGTCAATACGCTTTTGATCAACCATCCAGTGCATTGCTGGCAGAACCGCAAGCGCCTGCATAAACGCCAGCAACAGTTGCAAGCGCTGGAGGATGAAATCGGCGATCGCCGGGCTCGCCTCGAAAAATTGGGGCAGCGCCACTGGCAGGAGTTCCTCAGCTTGATGAGTATCTTGGAAAACTTCTCCTGCTTAGAAGACCTGAAACCAACGGAAATGGGTCAGAACGTTGCGGCTCTCCGAGGCGACAACGAGCTCTGGTTGGGCCTTGTCCTCATGAGTGGAGAACTCGACGGTTTGACACCCGCTGAATTTGCCGCTGCTAGTGAAGCCTTGGTCACGGAAGTTTCACGGCCCGACCTTTGGACGCGTTTTGATGTGCCGCCTGCTGTGGAAGATGCCCTGATGGGGGTGCGCGGTCTACGGCGTCAGCTGCAGCAACAGCAAAGTCGCCGCAATGTCTTTACACCGATTTGGCTCGAACTCGATCTAACCGGTCTGGTCAAAGCCTGGGCAGAAGGCATGGAGTGGAATGAACTCTGTGCGGCTACCAGCCTTGATGAGGGCGATATTGTGCGCGTGCTGCGCCGCACGATCGATTTCCTCGCTCAAATTCCCCACATGCCCTACCTACAAGGGGGTGTGAAAAATACTGCCAGTACCGCTCTCGGCTTAATTAACCGCTTCCCCGTGAAGGATATGGAAGATGAAGCCTGAATAGTCGTGGGTTGAGCCAACTCACTCACCGCTAGGAACAGGGCTGACAGCGAGGACAAAAGTGACTCGATCGCCCAGCCAGTTTGAGTTTTTGAATCGGAGTCCCGCAAGTGCGACAAGGTTGATCCTTGCGGCCATAGACCCACGCTTGACCGCCATAGTTACCGTTCACACCCGTTAGATCGCGGAAGTCACTAAAGGTCGTGCCGCCTGCTCCGATACTGGCCGTGAGGACCTCAACGATCGCTTCCCGCAGTTTTTCCGCCTGGATCTTGGTTAGGCGATCGCTTGGTGTGGTCGGATGAATACCGGTGCGAAACAAACTTTCATCGGCATAAATGTTGCCAATACCCGCCACCAAGGACTGATCGAGGAGCGCCGTTTTGATGGGGCGTTGGCTCCGCCGCAGGCGATCGCGCAGATAGCGGGCGGTGAATTCCGGTGCAAACGGTTCTGGCCCCAGTTTGCTCAAGCCCGTAATCACGGATTCCACAGGGCGATCGGGCGGTACCCACCACATCTGGCCAAAGCTGCGGATATCAATAAATCGCAACTCGCGATCGCCCTCAAACCGCAGCCGCACCCGCGTATGTTTGGTCAGCGGCGTTGCCGGCTCTGTCCAGAAAAACTGCCCTGTCATCCGCAGATGCACGCCCCAAGTTCCTGCAGGCTCTCCCTCACGACTGAGGTCAGCTAACAAATATTTGCCACGGCGTCGCCATTCCTGAATTTGGGTCTGCTGCAGCGCCACGAGGAACAGTTCGGGCGTGGGTGTCGCGATCGTACGAGAGAGTAAGACTTCGCCACCTGTGCAAACGCGTTGCAGGGTTTGTTGAGTCAGTCCACGGCGGACAGTTTCGACTTCGGGCAGTTCAGGCAAAGTGGAGAGCGATCGCGACCGAAGCAGTATACGGCGAGAAATTCAGCCACAAAAAACGGCCACAGTGATGTAGCCGTTTCAGGAACCTCTTGTGAAGACAGAAGCAGTCTATTTTTTGGCGGCTGCTGCAACCACTTGTAATTCTGCTTCGGCAAAGTTGTTGGTGTTGACACCGCCATCCGAGCCGCTGAAGCCGTTGTAGTTCACTTTCTCGAAGCGGACGACCACGGGATACTTGATGCCGCTTTGGTCGACCGAAGCCACCGTGCCGACTTCGTTGAACCAGTAGGACTCTGGGCGGAGGATCCGAACCTTATCACCACGCGCGATGGCCATAACTGATGCTTCCTCGATGAGCTTCTGCGATGTCTCAAAAGGCTGGAATCAGCTTGCAGACATCGTTTCTAGACTACTACCGGTGTTCCAATTGCCGAGGCTTCTCGCCTTTAAGTTTTGTTTCTCTGGACGCTACAGCCCAGTGCGATAATGACCGCCTACCTCCGTGACCTTGGCTTATGACTGTCCTTGCTGCTCCGCCTGAAGCGTCCTTGGATCTCGAGCTTCCCGATCCCAGTGATGAGGCGCTCACCGAAGGCGACTTTCAGCAGCAGGTCGATCAGGCTTGGCTGGTCTGCGATCGCTTTGACTTGCAAACCGAGATTTGGCGCGGTCGCATCCTGCGCGTGGTGCGCGATCGCGAGAAACGGGGCGGAGAAGGGCGCGGCATGGGCTTTTTGAACTGGCTCAAGGATCGCGAGATCACCAAAAGTCGGGCCTATGCCCTGATTGAGTTGGCCAACAGTGCGGATGCCTTGGTGGATGAAGGCATTTTGGAAACAGATACCCTCTCGCGCTTCAGCAAACGGGCCTTTGTCGAAACCTCCCAATCCGCCCCAGAAGTACAGCAGCTGATTGGCGATGCGGCTCGCAACGGCCAGCGGATCACGCGGCAGCAAGTGCGGCAACTGACGGATGAATGGACGGCAGTCAGCTCCGATTTACTGCCGGAACCCGTGCGCCAAAAAGCGGCTGAGAATCGGCTACCGGCCAAAGCGATCGCGCCATTTGTACGAGAGCTAGAGAAACTACCGGAAGTCCACCAAGCGCCACTGCAAGAAGAAGTCGCACTGCAGCCCGATCTCAACACCCTGAAAGAGATGACGGCGGCGGCTCGCTATCTGTCGCGCTACCTCGAAGCAGCCCAGCAAGTGCGGACGCTCAACAATACGACACTGGATTTGGAGCAGGCCCTGAACGAAGCCCAACGGCTCGATATTCTCAACCTCGTGTCCGATCTATTAAGCCAATCGGCACAACTTGAACAGGCGATCGCTAAGCTTTACACCAGTTGGCGGCGTGTCAGCAGCCTCAGCGATCGCCTCTATTTGGAAAGTGGCGCCAGCACACCCAATCTGCGATCGCTGCTCCAGCAGTTGCAAACCCTCTCCGGCACCTTGATCTGCCTGCCCCTCGGCGACATTCAAAGTGGGCGGGTGATTCAACTGCAAGTGGTGGATGACGGCGAGCCCGCTTAGACAGAGCGATCACAATCGCAGCAGGCAGTCTCGCTAGACTGGATCCAAGGGGTATGGCTGCCCATCTTGCTCCTGACCAGCGGAGTCAGAAAGCCAGCCAGCGAAGGAGGATCGGTGATGTCTGATTCCCTCAATCTGCCCGCTGAAAGTCTGGGTCAGTGCCTGCTGCAAGGCTTGCAAAAACAGGTCGATCACTATCTGCACTATCGTCGGGCCGTGCTGAGCGATCGCGATCCTGAGGATCTACACCAGTTGCGCGTCAGTCTGCGACGGCTGCGCAGCTTATTGGAGAACTACGACTTTGCTCTGAGTCTTCCAAAAGCCGTATCCCTGCGATCGCTCTCGACTTTAGGACGCCGCTGCGGTCGTGTCCGTGATCTGGATGTCCTACTGGAAGCCTTGCACGCCTTACCGAAGCCGGAGCGACCTCAAGAAGCACATCAGCTTCTCCAGCTCCAACGAAAATTGAAAAAACGCTGTGGGCAAGCTCGCCGTCAGCTTCAGCGTGAATTAAAGCGATCGCGCTACCAACACTGCATCTTGGCCCTGAGAAATTGGTTGGCTAAGCCCCGCTTTCAAGCAGCTGCCCACCTCGCGATCGCTGACCTATTGCCCGAGTTAGTTCTGCCCAGTTATGCCTGCCTCCATCTCCATCCGGCTTGGTGGATCGACAGGGTTGCCGTAGAGCGCTTGCGGCCCATCGATAATCGACAGCTGCACGACCTTCGCAAGACTGTGAAGCGTTTCCGCTATGGCGTAGAGGTTTTAGAATTTTCGCCAGAACTAGATTTTGAGCCCTTACTGCAGCGACTCAAACCCCTGCAAACAGCTTTAGGCAACTGGCAAGATCGCGCCACTTGGACGGCGTTACTAGCCCATCAGCAGGCGAACTGGCAGCAACGGATTCCGAGCCTGGCCGATCGCTGGCAGCAGGATAGCCAAGTTGCATGGCGGCAATGGTTGGAGCAGCAACAAACCCTGCGTGAACCCAGTACAGGCTTGCAGGTCACGGTCTACGACTGCTTGGGCTGGCGATCGCCTCAGTCGGGCCGGATCAGTGCCACCCCTTCGTGACCATCAACGGACTGGAAGTAGACTTCCACCCGCTCACTGCGCCGCGTCGGCACAACCTTGCCGACGAAATCGGGCTGGATCGGTAGTTCCCGATTGCCGCGATCGATCAGAACTGCGAGGCGGACGATCGCAGGGCGGCCGTAGTCATTCAAGGCATCCATGGCGGCGCGAATCGTTCGACCGGTGAAGATCACGTCATCGACCAGAACCACGGTGCAACCCGATAAGTCCTGGGGGATGCGGCTGCGCTCCGGTTGGCGAGCCCCGATGCGATCGAGGTCATCGCGATAGAAGGTGATGTCCAAACTGCCCCAGGCGATTGGCTGACCTTCGAGCTGGGCGATCGCTTGCGCCAGTCCTTCTGCCAGATAAACGCCTCGGGTATGAATCCCGATTAAGACTAGGCGATCGACCTGTCGGGCACTCTCAACAATCTGCGAAGCGAGACGATTGAGGGTGCGGCGCTGCTCGTCGGCAGACAGCAATTCGATTTGAGAAGGGCTCATGGCGATCGCCTGCAAGACAAGCTCATTATTAGGGGAGGATTGGCCCCACGTCGGTCAAGCAGACCTTAGCTCAGTTTGGATTTAGCGCGCGATCGCCCCCAGATGCCACGACTCGGACTAAACAGAAAGGCTGCCAGAAATGCCAAGAAACTGATCAGGGCGATCGCGGGTCCCGAGGGCAGGTTGAGATAGTAGCTGCCATACAGCCCCAGCCAAGCAGAGGCGACACCGATCACACTGCTGAGCACCAGCATCCAGTGCAGCTCTCGCACCAAAAGGTAGGCTGCTAGCGCCGGGCAGGAAATCAGGGCAATGATCAAAATGACGCCCACCGCCTGCATGCCTGCAATGATCGTCAAACTCATCGCCGTGACTAAGCCAAATTCCAGCCAGCGTACTGGCAAGCCGATCGCCGCTGCTCCCACCGGATCAAAGGAGTAGTAGAGCAAAGGACGATAGCAAAGCGCGATCGCCAGCAACACTCCCACGGCAATGCTGCCACTCCGCCAGAGATCCGTGGGACTGACGCTGAGGATGTCGCCAAACAGAAAGCCTTCCAGATTCAAGCGGCTACCGAGGATGGGAATTAGCAGCATTCCCAGGGCAAAAAAGCTCGCCAAAATTGCATTCATGGCCGCATCGGGTTTAACCACAGCCTGACTCTGAATCCAAGTCAGCAGGCCCGAGCTGAGCAATCCTGACAAGAAAGCGCCAATGCTAATGTCGAGGCCGATCGCTTGGGCAATCACCAAGCCCGGCAGCACCGCATGGGAGATCACATTCGCCAAAAAGCCAAGGCGCTGCACGATCAAGTAACTCCCGACCACCGGCCCAATCACGCCGGCGATCAAGCCCATCAGTAAGGCCCGCCGAAAAAAGTCGTAGGTCAGCGGTGCAGTCAGACTGTCAACAATCACGATCGCCTAGCAAGCAAAGCCCCATTGTCGATCAGGGGGAGCATCAGGCTGGCGCGCACCAAAGGTTTGCTGCAAGTTCTGCGGCGTCAGGGCTCGATCGGGAATGTCGTGGCAGATGATCCGCCGGTTCAGCAAGATCAGGCGATCGTAGCGCTGGAGGGCGTCGCCCCATTCATGGCTACAGACAATCAGGGTTTTTCCCTGCTGGGCAAACTGCTGGAATAGATTCTGCATCAGCCGCTCGGTCGGGTGATCGATGCCAGTAAAGGGCTCATTTAGCAGCAGCAGATCGGCTCCTTGGGCGATCGCCCGCGCCAAAAATACCCGCTGCTGCTGACCCCCAGACAGTTCCGCCAAGGGCCGGTGGCGTAGCTCAGTCAATTGAACTTGTTCGAGAGCCGCCGCGATCCGCGATCCTGTTTGGGGCGATCGCCCCCACCAAGAACGAACCTCAGCCCCCAGTCGCACCACTGTTTCCACGGTGATTGGATACTGCCAATCAATCTGCGATCGCTGGGGCACGTAGGCGATCGAACGCTGACCCCGCCGCAAGGGTCGACCGCGCCAGCGCACTTCTCCGGCATAGGGTGTCAGCAACCCCAGAATGGCGCGCACCAACGTACTTTTCCCAGCACCATTCGGCCCAATCAGAGCTAACTGCTCACCGGCCTGCACCTGTAGACAAATATCTTCTAAGACCCGCTGCTGGCGATAGCAAACGCTGAGGTGCTGGATCTCGAGCATAGGGAATGATAACGATTCTCAAGTTAATCTATCATCAACCTGCGGGTGTTCTGACCAAGTGATGATGAAGATTACGTTGGGTTCTGCTAAAGCACTGAGTCTGATCTGTGCGACAGCGCTGCTTTGGGGCTGTCAGCAGCCTGCTAGCCGCGATCGTAATCAGCCCAAGGTGGTGGCCACGACTGCCGTACTCTGCGACCTCGCGCAGCAAATTGGCAGCGACAGCATCGACCTCACCTGCTTGCTGCAACCTGATCAAGATCCCCACGTCTACACCCCCACACCTGAGGACCGGCGCGCAGTGGAAGAAGCGCAGCTGGTGCTCTACGGTGGCTACGACTATGAGCCATCCCTCATTCGCATTGTCCAGGCCACCCAGTCTGCGGCTCCCAAGCTGGCGGTCTACGAAGCTGCCGTGCCAACCCCTTTGTTGGGGGGAGCGCATGACCATGACCACGGCGAGAAAGCAGGCGACGATCACGGTCACGATCATGCAGAAGAGAAGACAGCAGCAGCCACTGCTGACGCCGATCAGACACCGGATCCCCACGTCTGGCACGATGCCCGCAATGGCATTGCGATCGCCCAAGTGGTCACCCAAGCCCTGAGTGAGCTCCAGCCCGCTGAAGCCAGCACCTATCAGCAACGGGAGCAAGCGATCGTGGCGGAACTCCAGCAAATTCAAGCCTGGATTCCCCAGCAAATTGCCACGATTCCCGCCAATCAACGGCGGCTGATTACCACTCACGATTCGTTTGGCTACTATGCCCGCGCCTATGGGCTGACAGAATCAGGGGCGATCGCTGGCCTCAGCACCCAAGAGCAACCGACACCGACGCGCCTGACGGAATTGGTCAATAGCCTGCGCGCTGCTCAAGTCCCGACTGTTTTCAGAGAGACCACTAGCAATCCCCAGTTGATTGGCACCGTCGCCCAGGAGGCCGGAGTACAGGTCTCTGCGCAACCGCTCTACGTGGAAGGCCCGGGTGGCGCTGATTCCCCCGCCCCCAGCTACCAGCAGATGCTGATCCACAACACCTGTGCGATCGCGACTGGCTTGGGCGGGCGTTGCCAACCGCCTCAGCGGCAGTCCTAGGCTTTCAGCGCTGAGTTCCCAAGGCTGCAGGCTGTTTTGGATGGGGCGGCGGTGCAGATTCGCTAGGATGAAGATTGAATTTTTCCGTTCAGCATGGCAGCCATATCGCAACCCGTCATCGTCATTGGAGCAGGGTTAGCGGGGACCGAAGCGGCTTGGCAGATTGCTGAAGCAGGTGTGCCGGTCATCCTCTACGAGATGCGGCCCCAGCGACAAAGTCCGGCGCACCACAGCGAATCTTTTGCAGAGCTGGTCTGCAGCAACTCTTTTGGAGCGATGGCCAGCGATCGCGCGGCAGGTTTGCTGCACGAAGAATTGCGGCGTCTGGGATCCTTAGTTTTCAGCAAAGCGAGCGAGCATCAAGTGCCGGCAGGCGGTGCGCTTGCAGTCGATCGCGCCTTATTTAGCGAAGATCTGACCCGCACTGTGGCGGATCATCCCTTGGTTGAGATTCGGCGGGAAGAATTGCGATCGCTGCCAACCGAGGGCATTGTTGTCCTCTGCACCGGCCCGCTCACCAGTCCCGATCTTGCAGAGGACCTGCAGCGGTTTACGGGACAGGACTATTGCAGCTTCTTTGATGCGGCCAGCCCAATCGTCACGGGCGAGTCGATTGATCAAGCGATCGCCTTCCGAGCCTCGCGCTACGACAAAGGCGAAGCCGCTTATCTCAACTGTCCCCTCAATCGCGATCAATATCTGGCTTTCCGCGAAGCTCTAGTCACGGCAGAGCAAGCCGAACTCAAGGATTTTGAACAGGAGTCAGCCAAATTCTTTGAAGGCTGCCTGCCGATCGAAGAATTGGCGCGGCGCGGTGAAGACACCATGCGCTACGGTCCGCTCAAACCCGTTGGCCTGTTTGATGCCCGTCTCGGCGATTGGCGCGATCCCGAAAATCGGAGTCGCCGTCCCTACGCGATTGTCCAGCTGCGGCAGGAAGATCGAGCCGGCAACCTTTGGAATTTAGTTGGGTTTCAGACCAATTTGCGCTGGGGCGAGCAAAAGCGCATCTTCCAGATGATTCCGGGGCTCAGCCAAGCAGAGTTTGTCCGGTTTGGGGTCATGCATCGCAATACCTTTGTCAATGCGCCGCAACTGCTCGATGCCAGTCTGCAATTCCGGCAGCGACCGACTCTCTTGGCTGCGGGGCAGTTGATTGGTACAGAAGGCTATAGCGCGGCGGTGGCGGGCGGCTGGTTGGCCGGAACCAACGCGGCGCGCTTAGCCCTTGGGCGATCGCCCCTAGTCTTACCCGACACGCTAGTCAGTGGCTCCCTGTTCCGCTTTATCAGTAGCGCTGAGCCTAAGTATTTCCAGCCGATGCCGCCTAACTTCGGTATCCTACCCAATCTGGAGCAGCCCCCTCGCAACAAGAAAGATCGTTACGCCGCGTACCGCGATCGCGCCCTTCAAGATTTACGGGACTGGCAGCAAACCCACGCGATCGGCAATTTGTCGCCAAGTACAGGTTTAGCTACAACGGCGATCGCGTAACCCAGAATCGGACTAGAACAGCTCTCGAGAATTAGCCCGCTCTAGCTGTTGGCCAGATTGGTGGGATGGCACCGCTCAATTCCTTTCCCGCGATCGCCAAGGGGTGTTGATAACCGCATGACTCGGGATCGCCATTAGGCTACCTTGTTCCCAAAGCCCCTCCACGTGAGAGCGATCATGGCCATCAAGGAGAATCCCACGCGGCCGAGCCGCAACCGTATTATCAGCTTCGTCCTGTTTGGTGTGGGTCTGTTCTTTTTGCTGATTGGGTTAATTCCCGGCGTGGGCAGTCCCCAAGTCTCTCGGGTGCCCTACAGCCTATTCATCGATCAGGTGAATGATGGCTTGGTTGCCCGGGCTTACATCACGCAGGAACAAATTCGCTACCAACTCAAGGATGTTGAGGGCGAAGCGGGTGATGTCCTCAGCACAACGCCCATCTTTGACTTGGAACTCCCTCAGCGTCTGGAACAAAAGGGGGTTGAGTTTGCTGCTGCCCCACCTCAGAAAGGAAATTTCTTTACCACTCTGCTCGGTTGGATCATTCCGCCCTTGATTTTCATTGGGGTGCTGCAATTCTTTGCAGCTCGGCAAGCCCGCAATGGCCCGCAAGGCGCGCTGTCTTTCACGAAGAGTCGCGCTAAGGTCTACGTCGAAGGTGATGATACCCGTACCACCTTCAGTGATGTGGCGGGCGTCGAAGAGGCGAAGGCCGAACTGCAAGAGATTGTTGACTTCCTCAAAACCCCTGAACGCTACCTCAACATTGGCGCTCGTATTCCAAAAGGGGTATTGCTGGTCGGGCCTCCGGGTACCGGTAAAACCCTGCTGGCGAAAGCCGTAGCCGGTGAAGCCCGCGTGCCGTTCTTCTCAATTTCTGGTTCGGAATTCGTCGAACTCTTTGTTGGCGCTGGGGCAGCTCGCGTCCGTGACCTGTTTGAACAAGCCAAGCAGAAGGCACCTTGTATCGTCTTCATCGATGAGTTGGATGCGATCGGGAAATCTCGTGCCAGCGGCAATTTCATGGGTGGCAACGATGAGCGGGAGCAAACCCTCAACCAGTTGCTGACCGAAATGGATGGGTTCTCGGCAGATGGCGCCACTGTCATTGTCCTTGCAGCCACCAACCGGCCAGAAACACTGGATCCGGCATTACTACGTCCGGGTCGCTTCGATCGCCAAGTCCTAGTCGATCGCCCTGATCTGGCGGGACGGAAGGCAATTTTGGACATTTATGGCCGCAAGGTCAAGCTGGATCCGGAAGTCGATTTACAAGCGATCGCGGTACGAACCTCAGGCTTTGCCGGTGCGGACCTTGCCAACCTCATCAATGAAGCTGCTCTACTGGCAGCGCGTAACGGTCGCACAGAAGTCGCGCAAGCTGATCTGAATGAAGCGATCGAGCGGGTGGTCGCGGGTCTGGAGAAGAAGAGCCGCGTCCTCAACGACAACGAAAAACGGATTGTTGCCTACCACGAAGTCGGCCACGCGATCGTGGGTGCCCTGATGCCCGGTGGCAGCAAAGTGGCCAAGATTTCGATCGTGCCGCGCGGTATGGCAGCTCTGGGTTACACCCTGCAACTGCCGACGGAAGATCGCTTCTTGCTCAGTGCCGAGGAACTCAAAGGCCAGATTGCCACGCTGCTAGGTGGGCGATCGGCGGAAGAGATCATCTTTGGCAGCATCACCACCGGCGCTTCCAATGACCTGCAGCGAGCCACAGACGTGGCGGAGCAGATGGTCACCACCTACGGCATGAGCCAAGTCTTGGGCCCGTTGGCCTTTGATAAAGGCGGCGGCAATAACTTCCTTGGCGGTGAGGGTATGAATCCTCGCCGGCGGGTCAGTGATGAGACGGCGAAGGCGATCGACGCAGAGGTCAAGCAACTCGTGGATGATGGTCACGATCAAGCCCTGGCAATTCTGAATCGCAATCGCGATCTACTCGAGGAAATTGCTCAGCGCATCTTGGATGTGGAAGTGATTGAAGGCGACGAGCTGCAATCCCTCCTCCAACGCGCTGAACTGCCCGAGTTGCAGCCAGCCTAAAGCCCAAGGTTACGTCAGAAATTTTGAAGCCCTCCTTTGCAGATAGCGAGGAGGGCTTTTGCGATCGCTTCCAGTCGTTGTCTTGATTGATCCTGAAACCTTAGTCGCGTTCTTTGATCGGCGGTTGCCAAGTGGAGGCGACGTAGAGTTCTTTGAGCTGGCGATCGCTGACATCAGCCGGCGCTTCGGTCAACAGACAGCGGGCTTGCTGCGTTTTCGGGAAGGCGATCGCATCACGGATCGATTCTTCGCCGGTCAGCAACATCACAAGGCGATCGAGACCGTAGGCGATGCCGCCGTGGGGTGGAGTACCAAAGTCGAAGGCTTCCAGTAGGAATCCAAATTTAGCTTGGGCTTCCTCGTGGGACAGGCCGATCGTTTCAAACACCCGTTCTTGAATGTCGCGTTGGTAAATCCGCAGACTACCGCCGCCAATTTCCAAGCCATTGAGGACGATGTCGTAGGCTTGGGCTCGCGCCGTTGTCAGGTCTTCTAGATCTTGAGGATTGGGGGCCGTGAAGGGGTGGTGTAGCGCTTCGTAGCGCTTCTCATCGGCATTCCACTCGACCATCGGGAAGTCCACGACCCAGAGCAAGTTGAGTGCCTCGGGATCGATCAATCCCAACTCTTTACCCAAGAATTGGCGGACGCGATCGAGGGACTTGTTGACGATGTCGGTGCTCCCTGCTCCAAATAGCAACAGCGTTCCGGGTTGTGCCTGAGTGCGACGGAGGATCTCAGCTTTCTGCTCATCACTGAGGTTGTCTTTGATCGCGCCAATCGTGTCGATCTCGCCGTTTTCACGGACGCGAATGTAGGCCAGACCGGCAGCACCGGCTTCCGTGGCTTCTTTGAAGATGTCGCCGCCGGGCTTGATCCGCACGTTGGAAATGCGATCGTTGCCATCGGGAATCGGCAGGATTTTGACCTTGCCGCCGGATTTGACTGCGCCACTGAAGACCTTGAAGCCCATGTCCGCAACGACATCGGAAACATCCACCAGCTTTAGGCCAAAGCGCGTGTCGGGGCGATCGCTGCCGTAGCGATCCATCGCCTCAGCGTAGGTCAAGCGCGGGAAGGGTCGCGGCAGCTCAATACCCTTCACTGTTTTGAAGATGTGAGCAATCAGCCGCTCGTTCAGGTCGATGATTTCTTCCTGGGAGAGGAAGCTCATTTCCATATCGAGCTGGGTAAATTCCGGCTGACGATCGGCGCGCAAATCTTCATCGCGGAAGCAGCGGGCAATTTGGTAGTAGCGATCGAACCCCGACACCATCAGCAGTTGCTTAAACAGCTGCGGTGATTGCGGCAGGGCAAACCATTCGCCCGGATTGACCCGCGAGGGCACCAAGTAATCCCGTGCGCCTTCCGGCGTCGACTTGGTCAGGACGGGTGTTTCAATCTCGATAAATTGTTCTTCATCTTCCAAGAAGCGGCGAATCGCCTTGACGACTTGGTGACGCAGCTGCAGATTGCGGTTCATGCGATCGCGGCGCAGATCCAAGTAGCGGTAGCGCAGCCGCAAATCTTCCCGCACCGTCTCTTCATCGGCGCTGGAAACTTGGAAGGGCAACTGACGGCGGACTGCGTTCAGAATTTCAATGCGATCAGCGTAGATTTCTACTTCGCCCGTTGGCAGCTTCGGGTTGAGGGATTCCGCCGGCCGACCGCTGACCCGTCCGGTGATTTTTACCACATACTCGTTGCGCAGGCCTTCGGCTTGGTGGTATGACTCCGGCGTCCGTTCTGGATCACTAACGATTTGCACCGTGCCTGTGCGATCGCGCAGATCGACAAAGATCACGCCACCATGATCCCGACGCCGATCGACCCAGCCATAGAGCGTGACGGAGGTGCCAACTTGCTCGGCACGAAGTTCGCCGCAGTAGTGAGTGCGCATGGAGACGGGGGCGAGCCTGAACAACAAACTCTCTATTATCTGTGAAGCGGTTCCGATCGCGTGCGATCGCGCCAGAATTCCTAGACTAAGGAGACAAGAGCGTCGCGCCCATTGCCAAGCGATCCAGCCCTGATCTACTGTCCTCAGAGTTGAGGATCTTTGCGTCGGCAGCCCCTTGAACGATCTGTTTCGCCTCTGGTCTCACCTCGCGCCACGCCGACGGCGGCAGCTAATTCTGTTGCAACTGCTGATTTTGGGTTCCAGTTTGGCGGAGCTAAGCAGTCTCGGGTCTATCCTGCCCTTTCTGACTGCTTTGGCCCAGCCCGAGCAATTACTGCAGTATCGCTGGCTCCAACCGATCGCCCAGCGCCTCAGCATCGATAGTCCCAGAGAACTGATCCCTTGGGTGACGGGGGTGTTTGTTGCGACCGTCATCATCAGTAATGGCCTACAGCTACTGACCCTAAACGTACGGGTGCGGCTAGCCTTCCGAATTGGCTCCGATCTCAGTCGAGCTGTGTTTCGCGGCATCCTTTACCAGCCCTATCCTTTCCATGTACGCCACAACAGCAGCAGCCTAATTGCGGAGATTACCCACGACGTCAATGGTGTGGTCTCCAGTGTGATTCAACCCCTGCTGCAACTCAATGCCAGTGTGGTGGTGATTGCAGCGTTGCTGACCGGGCTGTTACTCCTGACGCCTGAGTTGACGATTGCTGCAGCCTTAATTCTCGGTTCCACCTACAGTGCCGTCTATTGGCTCAATCGCCAACGCTTGCTCCGCTTTAGCCGCCTCAAATCTGAAAACTCGCGCCTTGTCCTCAAGATCCTGCAGGAGAGCTTGGGCGGTATCCGCGATGTTTTGCTGGATGGCAGTCAAGGTCTATTTGAGGATCTCTACCGCCGCTTCGACTACAACTATCGCCGCAGCCAAGAAGCTCGGATGCTGATTGCAGAGTCGCCGCGCTTCGTGATTACTGGGATCGCGATCGTCAGTATTGCCTTGATGGCCCAGATTTTAGCCAGCCAAGAACGGGGATTTGCTGAGGCCTTACCGATTTTGGGAGGTTTTGCCCTCGGCTCCTATCGGCTGCTGTCGCCCTTACAGCAGGGATTCGCCGCGATCGCCACGATCCGGTCCGATGCTATGGCCTTGAGTGCCGTGCTGACAGCCCTTGATCGCCCTTTACAGTCGTCCTCAACGGCAATCGCCCCGAGGCCCTTGACCCTAGAGCGATCGCTGCAATTTGAGTCTGTGCGTTTCCGCTATGGCGAGACAGGGCCTTGGATTCTCGATCAGCTCGACCTGACCATTCCGGCCTGTAGCACGGTGGCTTTTGTTGGCAGTACTGGCAGCGGCAAGAGCACCACCGCCGATTTAATTCTGGGATTGTTACAACCCGTTGAAGGCACGATTTGGATTGATGACCGCCCCCTGCAGTCCCCCGAGACGATTCGTGCTTGGCAACAGGCGATCGCCCATGTTCCTCAGTCGATTTTTCTGGCGGATGGCACGATCGCTGAGAACATTGCCTTTGGCATTCCTCCCAAACGGATTGATCGCGATCGCGTCAGGCAGGCTGCTGAGTGGGCACAGATTGCTGAGTTTATCGAGGCGCTACCGCGAGGCTACGACGAAGCGATCGGTGAGCGTGGGGTTCGACTGAGCGGCGGTCAGCGGCAACGGATTGGCATTGCCCGGGCTCTCTATCGCCGTGCCTCCGTTTTAGTACTGGATGAGGCTACAAGCGCCTTGGACAATGCGACTGAAAGTGCCGTCATGGCAGCGTTGCAAGAACTCAGCCGCAATCTCACCGTTATCTTGATTGCTCACCGCCTTTCGACAGTCGAGCGCTGCGATCGCATTTTTGAATTTTCTCAAGGCAAAGTGATCGCGAGCGGTACCTATGCGGAACTTCTGGAGCGATCGACCTCTTTCCAACGCTTAGCGCAGCACGATAGTGATTCTCTGGGATGAAGCGAGGATCAACGAACCAGCCATCCGTGACACATGGCAGGAATTAAGATTATTAGGACATGTGCGAGGAGAGAAGGATGCCGGCAGCCTACAGCAATGACCTGAGGGAGAAAGCGCTAGCAGCCGTCGCAGCAGGGGAGCGCAAAAGTCACGTCAGTCAGATATTCAACATCAGTCGCAACACCTTGGACCTGTGGATAAAACGCAAAGCTGAGACCGGCAGCGTCTCACCCCGTCGTTCTCGCCCCGGTCCTGCAGGAAAGATTAGAGACCTTGAAGCTTTTCGAACCTTTGTCGAGCAGCATGGTCATCTCACCCAAGAGCAAATGGCTGCACTCTGGCCAGAGCCCATCAGTAGTCAAACCTTGGGTCGTGCCTTGAAACGGATTGGGTTTACGCGCAAAAAAGAGTTACGGCTACCGCGAACGAGATGACCAGCAGAGAGAAGCGCTCATAGAAGCTAGCTCCAGCTATAGCGAAGCAGAGGGGGTCACCATCGATAAAGCCAGAGTGGATGACACCCAAGACTACCGATGGGGATAGACCGTCCAATTGTCCTAACCTGCTTGCAGCAAGGACATTGCATGGAGTGGAGCCTATCCATCTGCTTAAACCCCGACGACCGGCTGAGGGGCATCCAACTCCGGATCGGTGGTGGTTGATTCAGGGATTTGGATATCTGCCGCAATCCGCTGGCTTTCGGTCAACAGGTAGTCCAAGAAAGTGGCCGCGACGGTTGAGAGCTGCTTGCCTGCTGGATATACGGCGTGCCACTGACGATGGATGGGGAAACCTTCTACCTCAAACATCTTCAGCTCCGGCGTAGCTCCGGCTGAAGTCAGGGTGTGATAAGAGAGTACCGCTAGGCCCAAGCCACCTAAAATTGCCTGCTTGATCGCCTCATTGCTGCCGAGGTCAAGTTTGACGTTCAAATTGAGGTTATGAGCTGCAAACAGCTGTTCTGTCGCTTCGCGGGTGCCCGAACCACGTTCACGCAAGATGAAAGGCTCTTGCGCCAAACGCTCTAGGGAGATTCCCCGTTGGTTGGCCAGCGGGTGGGAGGCTGGCCCAACGACCACGAGGGGATTATCGAGAAATGGTTGCACAGTAATATCAAAGCCGCTCGGTGGACGGCTGAGTACGTAGAGATCATCAAGGTTGTCATTGATGCGATTGATCAAACCTTCGTGATTCGTCACTTTAAGGGAGACATTAATGCCGGGATAGCGCTGGCAAAAGGGTCCAATCAAGCGCGGGATAAAGTACTTGGCCGTGGTGATCACTGCTAGGCGCAGTTGACCTTGTTTCATGCCTTGCAGGTCCGCGATCGTCATGTCGAGCTGTTCCAATTGCTCAAACACCTGTCGCGTTGTTTTGTAGAGCTGACGCCCTGCCTCAGTCAGGTAAAGTCGCTTGCCGATTTGCTCGAACAGTGGCAAACCAACGGCCTTTGTCAGCTGCTTGACCTGAATGGAGACTGTTGGCTGAGTGAGATAGAGCTCCTCGGCTGCGCGCGTGAAGCTACTATGGCGAGCAGCGGCCTCAAACACTTTGAGTTGGTGCAGCGTTAGATTTTTCACAACTCAAATCACCATTCAATAGATTTAAGTCTATCTTTAATTCGTTGTTTTTAGAATTTTCTCTATATATCTACGACATAAGCAAAGTCGATGATTGGCGATCGCTGGAGGGTTGTAACGGAGCAATGCCTGCCTGATCGAGAATGGCTGGAATCAAGTCTTCTCTCCGCACCGCCATTAAGTGCACGCCTTGACAGAGTTGCTGCGCCCAACGAACCTGTTCAGCCGCGTTCGCAATCCCTTCCGCCAATGGATCCGCTGCCGCTGCGAGGCGATCGATGATCGTCTGGGGAATCTGCACCCCTGGCACATTGCGGTTGATAAACTCCGCATTCTTAGCG
The DNA here is from genome assembly GCF_000010065.1 of Synechococcus elongatus PCC 6301. Classification (NCBI taxonomy): domain Bacteria; kingdom Bacillati; phylum Cyanobacteriota; class Cyanophyceae; order Synechococcales; family Synechococcaceae; genus Synechococcus; species Synechococcus elongatus. The sequence continues at coordinate 284,066 of NC_006576.1, forward strand.
GACTTGAGTAGAAAAATACCGGCCAGTACTGGGCGACCGCTAGGCCGTGCAATCTGCTCCATGAAGCGATCGAGGCGATCGAAATCACAAATTAGCTGACTCTGGAAGAACTGCGCGCCAGCGTCTACCTTGCGCCAGAACCGGCGCTCTAGTCCGGACCAGCTCTTCAGTTGCGGATCGACAGCTGCACCCACAAACAGATCACTAGCGCCATCGGGCAAGGATTTCTCGTGGATATCCAGTCCGCTGTTCAGCTTTTGGATGAGCTGCAGCAAGCGGACAGACTCTAGCTCAAACACTGCCCGGGCTTCGGGACTGTCACCCGCCTTCACCGGATCGCCAGTCAACGCCAGAATGTTGTCCAGACCCAGCGCTTGTGCTCCCAACAAATCCGCTTGCAGGGCAATACGATTGCGATCGCGGCAGGCAAACTGGCAGATCGGTTCAATCCCCTGTTGACGCAGGAGCGCTGTGGCAGCCAAAGCAGACATGCGCATGACGGCCCGACTGCCATCGGTAATGTTGATGGCATGAACCCGCGATCGCAGCAATTCGGCATGAGCCAACATTCCGCTGGGATCGGCACCTTTGGGCGGCGCTACCTCAGCGGTGATTAAAAACTCACCGGCGGCGACCGCTTCCCGAAAACGACGCATGTTCATGCCACGGGCCGACTAAAACCAAGGGCATCTTGGACACGGCGCAATGTAGCATTTGCCACTTCACTGGCCCGTTCTCGGCCTTGCTTCAGCACACTATCCAGGTAGCCCGGCTCCGATCGCACTTCTTCGTATTTGGTCTGGATCGGACGCAGGGCTTCGATCGCCGCTTCTGCCAACAGCGGCTTGAATTGCCCCCAGCCCATGTCGGCACATTCTGCGGCAACAGTCTCGCGACTACGGCCACTCAGGATCGCGTAGAGGCTCAACAGGTTATTGCACTCGGGGCGATCGGGGTTGTCGAACTCCAGCCCACGCTGGGGATCGGTCTTACAACGCTTGACCTTCTTCTCAATCAACTCGGGCGGATCGAGCAAGTTGATCCGGCTTAGTTCAGTCGGATCGGACTTCGACATTTTCTTGGTGCCATCGGTCAGACTCATCACCCGCGCACCTGCCTTGGGAATCAATGGCTCCGGCAATTTAAAGATCGGGGTGTCATCACGACCGAACAGGTGATTGATGCGAACCGCAATGTCGCGGGTCAACTCCAAGTGTTGCTTTTGGTCTTCGCCCACCGGCACGCGATCGGCATCGTAGAGCAGAATATCTGCTGCCATCAGCACGGGGTAATCCAAGAGCCCCGTCGAGACGTTCTCACCCTGTTTCAGCGCTTTTTCTTTGAACTGGATCATCCCCTCTAGCCAGTTAAGTGGAGTGATGCAATTCAGGAGCCAAGTGAGCTCACTGTGTGCAGGCACATGAGACTGGACAAAAATGGTGGAGCAGCTCAGGTCAATCCCGCAGGCGAGATAGAGCGCCGCCGTCCGATAGGTGTTTTCGGCTAAGCTAGCGGCCTCATGCGGCACCGTGATCGCATGCAGATCAACCACACAGAAAAAGTTGTCGTACTGCTGTTGGCCTTCGACCCAATTGCGAATCGCCCCGAGATAGTTGCCGAGGTGCAAGTTGCCGGTCGGTTGAACGCCGGAAAGAACGCGGGGCTTCCCCATGGGGCAGGCAGAGTCCAAATGGCTACAAAGGACTATTGTGCCTGAGGATTTCACTGCACCCGCACCTTAGTCTTGCTGGCTGGCAAACTGCTTAGCACCCAAGGCTGCCAAACTCGTGGCCAACAGCACCAGAATCAGCAAGCTGTACCAAGGGTAATTGGCGGGATTGTAGGCCGCTGCTCGCAGCCCCAAGTTGGTGTACGTCAGGGGCATCAGGTAGACCGCTGCTTTGAGAACGATCGGCAGTTGCGCCGGATCAAAGAAGGTCGCACCCAAGAAGGACATCGGCACGATTAAGAAGTTGTTGTAGAGACCCACGGTTTCCAAGGACTTGACTCGCAAGCCGACCAAGACACCAATTCCGGCAAAAGTGGCGCAGTTGAGTACCAACGTCAGCAAGAACAGGGGGTTCAGGAAGCCCCAACTGCCAGTCGCCAGAATTGCGATCGCTAGCAGCGAAACCGAAGTCAGCAGCCCACGCACGACGCCCGCGATCATTTTGCCGATGTGCAGCGCCAGCGGATGAACTGGGAGGAGCAGTGTTTCTTCAAAAGTTTTGCTGAATAGTCGCTCGCCGCAGATCGAAAAAGTGGTGCCGCCAAAGCTAATCGCCATCGACGACAGCGCCACCATGCCTGGCAGGATGAATTCTAAGTAGCTGTTGTAGCCGCTAGGCAGCCCAGAACCTGGACGCAGGGAACTCCCCAGGCCAAAGCCAAAAGCCACGATATAGATCAATGGTGAGACCAAACCAGAGGAAACAATCTGGGTAATGCGCACCCGGAGATCGAGCCAGTCTCCCCAGAAGACGGTCAGGCTGTCTTGCCAAATCAAAGCCAAGGGCGATCGCGGCGCTGCAGTCGAAGCGAGGAGACTACTCATGAGGTTCAGGGAACAATCGTGCTAAACCAGTACTCAGATCAGGATACGGTGCGTTCTTGGCCGCACCTCTCACTCTGCAGTTGCCAACGAGGCTTTGCATGCGTCGCCGTCCTTCCCCTCCTTCCTACCCCAGCCGCTACTCGGAGCCGCCGAGCCGCCCGCCTCAGCAGCCCCAGAACAAAAATCCTTTCGACTTGATGACCTTGTCGATTCTAGGTGGTGTGCTGATCATCGGAATCGGGATTGGCTCGGTGATTACGTCCAACCTAAGCTTCTCGCCAGAGAACGTCGTTTCGCGGGAAGCCTTAGATCAGCAGGCTCCCGATCGCGATATCTGTGTGCAGTACGGTGCCAGTGCTGTCGCGATGGACATGCGCGTCTTTATGACCCTCAATCCGTTTAGCGTCTATGTGTCGCAGCCGGTGATGCAGCCGGGTTGTGTGATTCGGCGGAATAACTGGGCCGTGCTCGAGCAACAGGGAGCCGTCAGCGGAAACGATGTGCGCGACTGCAAAAACCGGATGAATACCTTTGCCTATACAGGGACGCTGCGCAGCAAACCGGCTGTGAATTGCGTCTATCAAAACGACGCTGCTCAGAACCTCTTCCTCTCGCCGGGTGGGGCCGAGCAATCGCCTAACGAAAGCAACCAGTTCTAAAGCGGCAGCTGAGGTTTAATGCAAGGGGCTATTGCCCCTTGTCTGCTTTTGAGACTTGTGAGACCTGCGATCGCTCCATGACTCTTCTGTCCATCGATCAACTTTCGGTGACCTATCCGGGCTCAGAGCAACCGGCTCTCCAGCAGCTATCGCTGGAGCTAGCTGCGGGTGAACGCTTGGGGTTAGTCGGTGAGTCAGGGTGCGGCAAGAGTACGCTGGGGCGCGCCATTCTGCGATTGTTACCGCCCGGCAGCCACCAGCAAGGAGACATTCGCCTCGCGGGGCAAGCACTCGGTCAACTTCAGGGGCGATCGCTCCAACGGTTCCGTGGCGGCCAAGTAGGGCTGGTCTTCCAAGATCCGATGACGCGCCTCGATCCGCTGCAGACGATTGGCGATCACCTGCTAGAAACGCTACAAGTCCACCGACCACACCTCAGCCGCCGCCAAGCCAAACAGCAGGCTCTGAGCTGGCTTGAACGAGTACGGATTCCTGCCAATCGCTGGTCCCAGTATCCGCATCAGTTTAGTGGCGGCATGCGGCAACGCGTGGCGATCGCGCTGGCTCTCCTCTTGCAACCGCGTCTCGTGGTTGCTGATGAGCCCACCACTAGTTTGGATGTGACGGTCGCGGCGGAAATTTTGCAGGAGCTGACGCGCCTCTGTAGCGAAGAAAATACCAGTCTGCTGCTGATTTCCCACGATTTACCAATGGTGGCCGCTTACTGCGATCGCATTGCAGTGCTTTATCAAGGGCAATTGGTGGAAACTGGTCCAACCACAGCCGTGCTGACTCGGCCTCAGCATCCCTATACGCAAACCCTGCTGCAATCTGCCCGAGCTGCGATCGCGTCATCCCCATCAACGCTTCCTGCCACCACACCGCTGCTGCAACTAGAGAACGTCACCCAACATTTTCGTGTTGCTCAATCTTGGCTGCAGGGCTGGCGCGGCGGTGGTGAGATTGTGCGGGCAGTAGATGGCCTGAGTTTAGAAGTCTGGCCCGGCGAAACCCTCGGACTGATTGGGGAATCAGGCTGCGGTAAAAGCACGTTGTTGCGTACCATCCTGCAACTCCTTCGTCCCAGTCAGGGTAAAGTGCTGTTTCAAGGGCAGGATCTGACGCAATTGCCCGATCGCCGTCTGCGATCGCTGCGGCGTGAACTGCAGCTGATCTTTCAAGATCCGGCGGCTTGCCTCAACCCTCGCCTCACGATTGGCGATGCAATCGCCGATCCCCTCAAGATTCAAGGGCTGGCTCGCGGCGCTGCGGCCAAGCAACAAGTGCTGGCGATTTTGGAACAGGTCGGTCTGACGCCCGCTCCCACTTGGGTCGATCGCTATCCCCATCAACTCTCCGGTGGACAGCAACAGCGAGTTGCGATCGCCCGAGCGTTGATTACCCGCCCCAAACTTGTCCTCTGCGATGAGCCGGTCAGCATGTTAGATGCCACGGTACAGGCTCAAGTGCTTGCGCTCATGCAGGAACTGAAGCAGCAACTCAACCTCACTTACTTATTTGTCACGCATGACCTACGGGTAGCGCGGGAATTTTGCGATCGTGTCGCGGTTTTGCAGCGCGGGAAAATCGTCGAAATTGGCCCTGCTGCCCAGGTGTTGACACAACCTGAACATCCCTACACGCGATCGCTGCTGGCTTCGCTACCGGAGTTGCCGATCGCAATTTGAACTCGAAGTTACATCTTTGGGGATCAACGCTGGTAGTATCTTTGCCAGCTCTCGCGACTCAGGGTCAGCATTAACCACTTTGTATTCTGAGGTTTATGGCAATGCCGCCAGCTACAACGGATAAGACAACTGCTCGCTTTCGTCCAGCCTCTGATTTCCCTCGTTCGATCACCGGCTTGAAACAGGAGAAGGCTGAGGCGATCTACTTAGAGCTGCGTGACTGTCTCATTTTCACTAACCGTAGTCGTGGCCAACTGACTCGGCGCAATCAGGAATACAAAAACAAAGCGATGCAGCTGCAGTCGGATGTGCAGCGCCTTCAATCCCTGATTGAAAAGTTGGAAGTTGACAAGCTTCAGATCGAAGCCAGTAAGCGGCAAGTCATTTCCGAGCTACAGGCTGAATTTGCTACTGTCTCCCAACATCTTGATGAGCTATCAAGTGCCTTTGATGAGATTCAAGATTTTGAGAACTTACTCAAGAGCCCTACAGGCTTGATTAGTGCTACACCTCGCTTGATTAAATTTCTGCGCCGGATTGTCACCATCGTGCGCTTTTGGCGGCGACCTGATGATTCCCAACCAACCCTGACAGGCACGGAGCAGGATCGTCGCGATCGCCCGCAGATGTACGACGATCCCGAATCCAATGGGCGTTCGCTCCTCGATCGCTAGGATTGAACGATGGGCAAAGCAAAACTTCAGCGGCTACTGGGAGAACTCGAGGCGGTTCAACTCTCCGATCGCCAGAATGCAGCAGCGATCTATACGGTAGCCACCGTGGCCGTCCAAAAGTTGAAAGAGCAAGCTGTTGCCCCGCCAGTGCCTGCTTTGCCCGAGGCTGCTCCTGTCGATTTTTCAGCGTTCAAACAGCAGTTCGTTGACCACAAAGCTTGTCGGCAATGGTTGAAAGGGCAGGGAGTTCAATTTGCCAAAACACCAAGCTGGGAAGACCTCTATCAGAGTTGGCGATACCTCCTGGCAGTCCAGCCAGCTCTGACAACAACCTTGCAAACTCATCCGTTACCGGCATCGGCAAAGCTCACGATTGCCCCTCACACTCTGCTGGAAAGTCTGGACTAGCCCAGGCTGGTAGCTACAGTTGAGGCTACTGGTCGGCTTGAACGATCAGTACATCGCAGCTGACGTGGTGGACGACATAGCTACTGACGCTGCCCATCAAGATTTCTGAAATCCCGCTCAGACCACGCCGACCCACAACAACGAGGTCTACGCCCAAGTCTTTGACGGCATCGCAAATGCCTCGGCTGGGATCGATAAAGCGAAGCAAGGGAATGGCTTCGATATTAACTGCGGTTGCTTGTTGTCGCAGATCTTGCAGTTGCTGGCGGGCCAACTCAGCATCTTGCCGTTGGCTGGCTTCTGCCAAGCTGAGATCGACAGTCCAGTCAGATGGCGAGTTTAGGAAGTTGATGTAGCTGCTGCTGTAGACCGGAGGTAATGGCGAGCAGTGCAGTAAAACCAGTTGAGCCTGATTTTGTTGGGCTAGCGTCAGCGCTTTCTTAAAAATCGAACTTTTGCCAGCCGAAAGATCAATCGCTGCCAAGATTTTTTGATAGCTCATCTGGCACCTCACAAGCAGCGCTGTTCTACTTCAATTATCCTGCTAGCCCTGCGAATTCAGTATTTAGCTGTCATTGCGAACTGTTGAGCATAGGGATGACAAGAGGGCTCAGCCAGTGGTTTGGCAGCGATCGCAGTGTCCACAGCGCCAAGTTGTGGGGTGATTGCTCCCGAAGGATTGCAACAGCGATCGCCAACGGCAGTCGCGACTGTAGAGGAACTGCCGCAGGGGTTGTAGATCCAGCCGGGGTGCTGGGCGTGGAGTGGGTATGGCTCGCCGCCGATACCGGAAGGGATCCAGCCACTGCAACTGCCCCAGTCTTTGCAGGTAGGCCAAGGCTAAATCCAGTTCATTACTACTGGCTAGGCTGCGAAGATCGCCACTGGCGGGAAGTTGCTGGGCTTGCCGTTGGGCCGCTTCCCATTGTTGCTGGGTAGCCTGCTGAAATCCTTGCCAGCGATCGCGATCGCTCGGATCGAGCCAACCACTGGGCTCACTCACTAAGGTCAGGCCTTGGGCCCGTTGTTGATCACGTCCACCACGGCCGACTTCTTGCAGATATTCACTGAGGAGCAAAGGGGGGTGTACATGGGCAACCCAGCGTACATCGCGCTTATCAATGCCCATCCCAAAGGCAGAGCTACAGACTGCAAAGGGCAGCGAACCAGTTTGCCAAGCTTGCTCAATTTGCCGCCGTTCGCGATCGCTCACTCCGGCATGATAAGCCGCGCAGCGGTAGCCTCGATTGCGCAAGCGGTCGGCCCAGGTTTCACAGTCGCGCCGGCTGCGCAGATAGATTAAGCCACTCTGACCTTGATGTTTGGCTAAAAAGTCTAAGAGCTGATTCTGACGCTGGCGAGGCGTCCACACCGTCTTCACGGCTAGGACAAGATTGCTGCGATAGGGATCGCGCTGATGTCGTTGAGGTTGTTGCAGTTGTAGTATCTGGCTGAGTCGTGCCACCTCTTGGGGGTAAGCGGTCGCTGTGAAAGCTGCGATCGGGAAGGAAGGTTTACCCAATCGGACGAGAGCAGGTCGGATCGCACCTAGCCGCAGGTAGGTCGGTCGGAAACTTTCGCCCCACTGCAGCAGACAGTGGGCTTCGTCGAGGATGAGTCCTGCGATCGCAATCGTTGGCTCCGTCAGACGCGACCAGAGAGGCGTACTCAGTAAGGTTTCGGGCGCCAGATAGAGCAGCTTGAGTTGCGGTAACTTCTGAAGCACGGCCTTGCGATCGCGTGGAGCCATCTGGCTATGGAGGCAGGCGGCAGCAATTCCCCGTGCTTGTAGGTCCGCCACTTGATTTTCAATCAGGGCAATCAGCGGCGTCACCACGATCGTCAACCCCGATCGCAGAAGTGCTGGCACTTGGAAGCAGAGCGATTTGCCACCGCCGGTTGGCCAGATGATCAGACAATCTCGACCTTGAGCGATCGCCTCTACAATCTCAGCCTGTCCCGGTCGAAAGGCGGGGTAACCCCAATGCTGCTGAAGCAGTTGTTGCGCGGTGAGTGATGCGGCCTGAACCATAGCCGGCAAACAAGCAGTGTCTCCAGCATTCCCGCTAGCCACTGCAGATCCCCAAGCTCAGTCAATCAGCCAGTAGCCGTTCTCAGTGCAAACTGCTGAAAAAGGGATGTCCCAAGGATCGTGGGGTAACTCCGACATGATCTGCGCTGCATAGGCGACCACGATCGCCGGAATCGATCGCCAAGCTGGGTCCGCCCGCAGGCGATCGTAGTAGCCACCGCCATACCCCAACCGATAACCTTCCTTATCCACAGCCACTGCTGGCACGATGAGCAGATCAATTTCAGCTGGAGAGACTGTTAGAGAGTCTGCTAGAGGCGCAAGCACTCCAGCGCAGTCCTTTGCTAGAGGCTGTTCAAACTGATAGCAATGGGCATAAAGCCGTTGATTTTGACAGCGAGGCAGTGCCCATTGTTTGGGTTGCAAGAGTAGTGATCGCAAGTCCGGCTCAGCCCCTAGCGGCCAATAACTCAAAACCGTTGTCGCCCGCTGAAACAGCGAAGAGGCTTGCAAATGTACCGCGATCGCTTGGCTGTACTGCTGTCGTTCCACCACTGACAGCGATCGCCGTTCTGCAAGTAGTTGTCGCCGCAGGCTGGCCTTATCAAGGTGCAAGCGCGGAGTCATCCAAAACTGAGTGATCCACAGATTACAAGCGATCGAGGATGGAATGCTGGAATCAGGCTTCTGAAGGACATTTGCACTGATCTAATGATTGTCTACTTATGTTCTACAGTCATTTATCTTATATCAAGAAATTTGAGACTTAAAGCAAGTCCAACTTGAGTCTTTAATAAGAACCTTGGGATATGAAAAATTGGAGGCTCATGGTTACGATCCCAGAGATAACCAAGACGGGTTCGCTATGTCACCGACAGTTGCCTTGCTGCGGGTCGATCGCTACGAAGCCCAATTGCTCGATGAGCGACTCGCGGCCTTACTTGCGCCTTGGGGGGGAATGGCTGCTTTCGTGAAGCCCGGCCAGAAAGTCTTGCTCAAACCCAATTTGTTGACAGGAAATCGGCCCGGTAAGGAGTGTGTGACGCGTCCCGACCTCGTAGCAGCGATCGCGCGGCTAGTTCGCCAAGTCGGTGGAGAGCCATTTTTGGGCGATAGTCCTGCTTTTGGGAGTGCCAAAGGGGTCGCGATCGCTAGTGGCTATGGCCCAATGTTGGAGGAACTCGATATTCCCCTAGTGGAATTTCGCGGTGTGCGACAGAGTACTGACAGTCCTACTTTTCAGCACCTCAGGCTTAGTCGGGAAGCTTTAGGGGCAGATGTCGTTATCAACATCCCCAAGCTCAAATCCCATGTGCAGCTGACGCTCTCGGCAGGCGTGAAAAATCTGTTTGGTTGCGTCCCCGGCAAGATGAAAGCGTGGTGGCACCTCGAAGCTGGGAAAGATCGCGATCGCTTTGGTGAAATGCTTGTGGAAACTGCTCGGGCGATCTCACCAGCACTGACGATTTTGGATGCGATCGTCGCCCATGAGGGCAATGGTCCCAGCAACGGCGAACCGCGATCGCTCAAGCTATTAGCAGCAGCGGATGATGTTTTTGCCCTCGATCAAGCCTGTGCAACATTGCTAGGGCTAAATGAGTTGGCCGTTCCGACCCTAGCAGCGGCAGCACGACTGCAATTACAGCATCCAACATTGCACTATCCCTTTCTAGATGCTGGTGATTGTCGGATTCTGGATTGGCGGCAACCCGACCGCCTAGTTCCCATTGATTTCGGTGCACCTAGAATTCTGCGATCAACCCTGAAGCATCTCTACATCCGATTAATTAAAGAACCGTTCCAAGCCTATGCACGGTCGTCTTCGTAGTTACGAGACTCGTACACAGATCAGTAGGTTGAGGAAACGAAAACGCGATCGCAACTAGAGCTGACTAATCCGAACCGTCTGATTGCGACCATTCAACTTCGCTTTGAGCATCGCCATATTTGCAGCTTTCAACAGCTCAGAGGGAGTTTGGCCAGCAGAAGGGAAGGCTGCAACGCCGAGAGAAATCGTGATCCGACAATTGCTCACTGCTTTCTGACTCACAGCCAGTCGAATTTGCTCAGCCCGTTGATAGGTCATGTCCTCATCCATGCCTGGCAAAATGAGGACGAACTCCTCGCCCCCATACCGACAAGCAAGATCTTCACCGCGCCGACACGATTCCAGCATCGTTTGTCCGAGTGTCTGCAACACTTGATCGCCAACAGCATGTCCAAAGCGCGTATTAAAGTCTTTGAATTTATCAACATCCAAGAAGATTAATCCCACTGAATAAGGGGCATCCCCTAGAGACCGCGATTCATTACGACGAATTGCTGTTAGTAACGTTCGTTCAAGAATTTCATCAAGGAAACGCCGATTATAAAGAGCTGTATTACTATCTCGATAGCTCAACTGTTTGAGCTGTTCTTGAAGGTGCATTACTGCCAAAGGTAAGGCTAATTGCTGACCAAAAGACTCCACAATTTTTTGAGACTTAGGGTCAACATTAGTCAGGTGTAAAATACCAATCAGCTGTTCATGTGCTTGTAATGGAATACAGATAATATTATCAGGAATAATCTCTCCATGTAGATGGTGACAGAGACCGCAGGGATAGGTAAATTCCGCTTGACTAGAGTGATAACATTCGCCTCGTCGCATTGCCCAACAATCGGAGGGCATCGCGAGAGAAGGTAATTCCAACTCACCAAAGCGAGCAATCTCAACGAGTGTATCTCTCGAAGCACTGATTTCAAGGACAGCACCTTGTGCTTGAGGAAACCAGCGCTGAAAGAAATCCTCCAGAATTTTTTTAATCTCTTCTGTAGAGCGACAGGTCAGGAGTAAACTACTTAATTTCTGTTCGAGCTGCAATACTTTGAGCTTGTGATTGAGCGTATCTTCTTTCTCTTGGTAATCATGATCAATGACACTCATCTCCCGTTGCTCTCGGCGTTGTTCTTGATAGAGTGCGATCGCAAGAGTCAAGCCTAGGAGCGAGCCTAAAATCAGGAGGACATTTGTGAGTAGACGATAGCTATCAACATTAATTACACGACGATCGAGGATTCTTCGCTCATTTTGAACAATCTGATTGATTTGAGAGTGTACATTATAATAAGAGGCATCGAGGCTTGGTGTAGCCTCTTGCTTTGCATTCATTAGATTTTGCTGCTCCTCTAGCTTGGATTGGATCAGCGCTGATAACGCCGCAATCTCTTTCAACTGTTCTGGATTGGGGGGCTGAACATAAAAGCTTTTTAACTTATCAATTGAATCCAACAGCTGTTCTTGTCCAAGCTGATAGAGTTTGTTATCGGTTTCTTGGCGACTTTCCAGGTAGCTGTTAAATCGGAAGAGCAGTCGAATCTGGTAGTAGTCAATTATTTGTGCAACTTCGATCGCTTCAAGAGAGCGATCGACTTGGCGACGGGCTTCTTGAATTGCGAATAGTCCTAAGCTCCCTGCAATGCCAAAAACACCGAGGAGTAAGCCTGCCCCACCATAAACCCAAGAACGCCACCCCTTGACTTTTAGGCGCGGTTTTGGGTTTGGTAGTCCTACCTCTATCTCATCCAGTAGTGACTGATCTGAGGAGTCTGCTGTACTGAAGGCATTTTGCATCGCTCTAGAATCTTGAGGCTCCCATAGTCAGTATCGCCATACGTTTTTAGTATTCCCTAACTCATTTTGTCGCCCTTCAGGGTGTGCAAAAAACAATCCTGGTAAATATTCATTGATGCAAACTAGCGTGCTAATTATCAACTAGCAAATTTCACTGCTGCGAATCATTCCAAGCGATCGCTGCTCTTGCAGCAATTTCGACTGACCGTTCTATCTGAGTCATCTACAAGAAAATAAGACTGATATGAGACTGGGGTTATGAGTTACTAGATGCTAGGGTAACTGCTTGCCCTTCTGCGGTGTACGCAAGATGGCGGAATTCTGAAACTCTTATCTAGAGCAGTTTTAAGGGTGTTTAAAGTCCAGAACAGATTGATTTGGACTACTTTTATTTTTTGGAGATTGGCTTTTTGGGGTTCTTACAGCCTAACATGTCCTGCAAATTTTTCTCATTCTGGTCTCATTACTTCTTAATCGCTCTCACCAATTCCAGCAGCCTGGACTAAATAGCGATCGTCTGAAAATTAGCGGTCAAAATCCCCAGTTCGGTTCTTATTTCGAGCCACGAAAAACTCCGGATTGTTCAGATCCAGTCCCGGATTCAGTCGCATATGCCCCATGTCTGCTTGGATAGAGCCGAGAACAGCCTGCCTCTAGGACAAGAAGCTCGCCACCTTGTTTCCGCTCCTAAGACTGTCTCAACTGAAACAATATCTGCCCTACAAAAAATTAGGCCCAAAGCGATCGCCCTGAGCCTAGAAAGGTTTGAAAGTGGCTGGGTTATGCGCTAGTGAGTCACAGCAAGAGTTTGCGCTAGACCATTTGCCTGTGCTGCTTCGACAACGGCGGCTGCGACAGCCGGCGCTACACGAGAATCAAAAGCACTGGGGACGATGTGCTCTGCCGAAAGAGTTTCTGGGGGTACTAGAGCTGCGATCGCTCGTGCAGCGGCTAGGAACATGCTGCTGGTCAGGCTCTTCGCCCGACAATCCAAGGCTCCACGGAATACGCCTGGGAAAGCCAGGACATTATTAATCTGGTTCGGGTAGTCACTGCGGCCCGTGGCGATGACGGCTGCCCGCCCCTGAATCAGCTCTGGTTGAATCTCGGGGATGGGGTTGGCCATCGCGAAAATAATGCGATCGCTCGCCATAGTTTCCACCATTTCGACGGTCAGCACCCCCGGCACGCTGACACCGATAAAGACATCCGCATTGACCAGAGCATCAGCTAAGCTCCCACCTGCTTCAATGGCGAATGCTTGCTTCTGGGGCGTCAGATCGCTGCGATCGCAACTAAGAATCCCGCGAGAATCACAAATGATGATGTTAGTAGCGCCCGCTTCCCGCAGCAGCGAGGCAACGGACAGACCGGCCGCACCGGCTCCATTCATCACGATCCGCACCTGTGAGAGCGATTTCTTGACCAGCTTCAGAGCGTTTTCAAGTGCTGCGAGGGTGACGATCGCGGTGCCATGCTGATCGTCGTGAAACACCGGGATATCTAGCTCTTGCTTCAGTCGAGCTTCAATTTCAAAGCAACGAGGAGCCGCAATATCCTCCAAATTCACGCCCCCAAAGACCGGCGCGATTCGCTTCATCGTCTCGACAATCTCATCCGTGTCTTGGGTATCAAGACAAATCGGGAAGGCATCGACATCGCCAAACGCCTTGAACAGCATGGCTTTGCCCTCCATCACCGGCAATGCACCGGCTGGGCCAAGGTTACCAAGGCCAAGAACGGCGGTCCCATCGGTGACGATCGCCACCATGTTTTGTTTGACCGTTAGCTCGTAGACGCGATCGGGGTTAGCCGCAATCGCCTTACAAACGCGACCCACACCGGGCGTATAGGCCATAGCAAGCTGGGCTTGACTGGTCAACGGCAGCTTTGGCTCGACGCTAATTTTGCCACCACGGTGTAGTGCAAAGGTGCGATCTTCGCTGTCTAGCAACTCCAGATCCGGCACTGCTGCGATCGCTTCAACCACTGCTGCAGCCTGCTCTTCACTGGCCGCTTCTACTATCAGCCGACGGTCAATCCACTGGTTAGTCCGCTGCAGCAATTCCATCTCTGTTAAGTTCGCGCCGGTCGTGGCGATCGCCTGCACAACATGCAGCATGGCAGCGGTATTGCTGGGCATACGCACCAGAACCGAAACGCTGTGACTGGCATTAGGAGTAAGTGCAGAAGCCATTGAGACAGGGGTGCGAAGAGTCTTAATGCCATTGTCCCACCCTGCTCGAGTCTCCCCTAAAGGATTTCTGCCTTCCTTTTAGCTAGAGGCACGGGCGATCAGCTATACGGTGAGATTTTAGCTTGTCTACTAGTCTTATAAAAGTCGCAACTAAGTCCAAAAACAAGTCTTATAAATCTTATAAATAGACAAAAATCACCCTAGAGCTAATCACTGACCTAAAAAAAGACCCAAAGCCTTAAACAGCCTTGAGTCCAGCGATCAGCTCTGCAAATGACTGATTTTTAAGGAACACTCAGTTTGTCTGTGCAGTCGCTCAGCGCAGCTGGATGGGGCTCCAGCGATTCACGGGAGGAGCCAGATATTCTGGGGCAAGTTCCGTCGCCGATCGCGCCGTGAGGTACAGGTCAAAGCTGACTGAGAGTCGCGTCAAGTCAGTCAGGTTTTCGGTGACGCCATGTCTTGTGCTGGCAGGAAACAGCAGCAATAATCCAGCCTGCGGTGGATAGTCAATCCACGCTTGGTTGAGTGCAGCCTCCTCGGCAATCACCTCGCCATAGCCAACGGCTAAGCCGGGCACCAACTCATTGCGCGGGCGATCGTCAAAAATTCTGAGGGCTCCCAGTTCAGGATCGCCGCTGCCGTTCAAGTAGTAGATAGCGCTGAGATGGGCGTTGGGATGGTGATGGGCGCCAATGCTTTGGCCGGGCTCAGAAACAACCGGCCACGATCGCTGAATCCACAATTGCAAAGCCTCCGTTTGAAAACCCAACGCTTGGCAAAACTGCAGCGCTTCAACCTCTACCTGCGATCGCAACCAAGCAAAATCAGGATGTTCATGCACCAAGGCCACGCCATTCATGTCGCCGGTCCAGGCCGATTCCCCACTCGGATTCGCCCAGAGATCACCGCGCCATTGAAAAATCTGAGCAACCATCCGCTCATGTAGAGCCGGATCGGGCGTGAGCAGGTTGCGAGAAACAGCAAGCGGGAACCAAGTATCAATGGGCATCGATTACGGCTGTGAAGAGTCTTTCGATACCCTACTCCACTCGTTATAACTAGCCGAAATAGCCAGAGATTGTTGTCAGCAAGGGCCACAATAGGGGGCACCGTGGCCTTTCTTGGCGATCGAGCGATCGCTATCACGCATGCCTCATGCCATCGTGCAACAGGCCCAGCCTGCCCTGGAATTCATTCCGCCTGACTATCAGCCCTGGCTGCATCGACTGGTCAAGCTAGTTTTACCGTTCCTGTTACGCGCCCAAAAAATTCAGCGGGTTGAGGCCACAGGGATTGAGGAGCTAGCAGGGCTACTGGCACAATTTCAAGCCCGTCAAGTTCGCCTGATTTTGGCTTTTCGACATCCCAGCACCCAAGCCCCCCTTGTTTTGGCCCATTTGCTTTGGAAAACCATCCCGACGGTGGCACGCCACAATCACATTCCGCTGCGATCGCCGGTGCATAGTCAATTCCTCTACGATCGCGGCATTCCGATCTGGGCCGGTCAGTTCACAGGCTGGGTGCTGTCGAAGTTGGGGGGGATTCCAATTCAGCGCGGCAAGTTAGACCGCACTGCCCTCAAAACAGCCCGCGATCGCTTAGTCAATGGCAACTTTCCCCTCGCGATCGCCCCCGAAGGGGCCACCAATAATCACAGTGAAATCCTCAGCCCGTTGGAACCGGGCATTGCTCAGTTAGCCTTTTGGTGTTGTGATGACCTAGCCGCTGACGATCGCGCTGAAGCGGTCGTAATCGTCCCAATCGGTCTGCAATATCCTTTCGTCAACAAGCAGGATTGGCACGCGATCGACCATTTGTTGACGGAACTAGAGCAAGACCTCAACCTCTCCAGCCTCTTACCTTCCTCAATCGATGATCCGGCCGCACGTCGCTACGCCCGTCTGGCGCGACTGGGGCTACAAATGCTCACCACCTTTGAAACCTTTTACCGGGAAGCCTATGGCCAAACCCTAGACCCCAATCCGGCAGACCCTGCAACCGCATCAACGGCCTATCCAGACTTTGCCAGACGACTTCAGCAGCTGCGGGAAGTGGCCCTGTCAGTGGCGGAATCCCACTTCAATCTGCCGGCTAAAGGTTCAATTAGCGATCGCTGTCGTCGCATTGAACAGGCAGGCTGGGATCGCATCTATCGCGATGATTTAGATCAGCTTTCGCTAGTGGCGCGAGGGTTGGCCGACTGGAATGCTACGGAAGCCAGTATTCGCATGGGGCACATGAGGCTAGTAGAGCATTTTGCCGCCGTCTCAGGCTCCTACGTCCGCGAGAAACCGACGATTGATCGCTACGCAGAAGTGCTGACGATCATGGCGCGGGCAATCGCTTGGACTCAAGGTCGCAGTCCCCAGTCCGTCTCTAAACTCAGCCAACGGATTGCCAAGCTACAAATCGGGCAGCCGATCAACGTCAGCGATCGCTATCTGGACTATCGCCAAAACCGGCGAAGTGCGATCGAGCAACTCACCTGTGACCTAACCAATCGTCTCGAACAATCCATCCAAACCTCGACTCACTGAGTCCGTTCTGCAGTCCAGTCGAGTACGGAGATGGTCTCTCAGGCTGTCAGTCTTATTCGCTAGGGAATTAGAACAGTCGCCCTCGGCGGCCATCCGGCAGAATCGTCCACCAGTTCGTTTTCGCCATCTTTAGCTGCACCGGCGTCAGCTTGGCACCCCGCAAGTTAGCCCCGCAAAGATTCGTGCCCCGCAGGTTGGCATTGCTCAAAATGGCATCGCTGAGATCTGCCTTCTGCAAATTGGCGAAACTGAGATCGGCGTTGCCAAAGTAGGCCTGATGAAGATTGGCTCGTCGCAAATTGGCGCGGTGGAGATTGGCCTGACCAAAATCTGCACGCTCTAACTGAGCGGCAACAAAGAGCGATTCCTTGAGTTGAGCCCCTTGAAAGTTGACGCTGGGCAACTGTGATTCACTCAGGTCAATCCGGTTGAGCGGTTGCTGACTAAAATCACGCCGTCCACGCTGGTAGGTTGCCAGAATGTCACGGGCATTGAGGCTGAGTCGTCCAGCACTGTTATTGCCCGAGGTATTGCTCGTCCCACCTGTCCAAGCGGCGATTTGCTGTGCATCTGCCAGTTGCTCAGGCCGATTGCCACTGCGATCGCGGCGTCGAGCGCGAATGGCCTCAGCTTGACGCTCTTGGGGTGAAGGATAGCCTGATCCGGTTCGTCCAGAGGAGGGTTTGATCGGCGGGGCACCTGGGGGCAAGGCACTGAGGCCCTGAATCAGACTGTCGTGGTAAGGCTGTAAATCCAGAGCCGTCATCACTTGCTCAGCTCGTTGGTAGCGATAGCGCACAGAAGCTGCCAACATCTTGCCGAGTACGGTTGCGAGGGCATCACTGACCTGCACCGAATTACGCCACAACAGCTCGCCAGTAACCGGGTTGTAATCCAGATCTTGAGGGCCTTTCCCGGTCATCAAGAACAGACAGGTCACTCCCAAGGAATAGAGATCGCTGCTGTAGACAGGCCGCATGGCAAGTTGCTCGGGCGGCGCATAACCACGGGTGCCGACAGAGAAGGAGGTCAAGGCTGTCAGGCCACTGCCGCCCTGGATTTGACTGACTTGGTCTTTGACCGCGCCAAAGTCGATCAGGACAAGGCGGCGATCGATGTCGCGGCGGAGCAAATTCGCTGGCTTGATGTCCCGATGAATCACGCCTTGGTTATGCAAATACTGCAGGAGGGGCAGCAGTTCACTCAGGAATTGCTTGGTCGCTGTTTCGCTATAAACTCCCTGCTCCCGTACTTCCTGCTCAAGAGTTTTGCCCCGAATATATTCTTGAACTAGATAAAAGCCTTCGGGGGCTTCGAAATAATCCAACAGTGTCGGGACTTGGGGATGGCTGCCAATGCGGCCGAGGGTTTTGGCCTCCCGCCGGAATAGCTCCCGCGCCATCAGCATAATTTCAGGGTCTTGCACCTGGGGCAGCAGCTGCTTGATGACGCAGAGGGGTTCTCCTGGCAACTGGAGGTCTTGCCCAAGATAGGTCGCTCCAAATCCACCCTGGCCGATCGCCTTGACCACGCGGTAGCGATCGCGCAGCAGGAGCGGTGAGCCGCAAGTGGCGCAGCTGCTGTTAGCGTCGTCGTTATTTGGCTGTCCGCAGTCTGGATTGAGACAGAGAGCCATGAGCAGGGTGCAGGGAAGAACCAGATCTTCTACAGTTGCATCCACTTTAGCGGCGATCGCGGCTTCGCAAAGCCCTCCACCCTTTGCCGATAGAATGATTGAGCCGAAACGGGGCACTCAAGGAAGGCGGTTAGCATGCGGATATCCCTGAACTGGTTGCGCGAGCTGGTCCAGGTTGACCTCGAGCCCGAGGTGCTCGCGGAAAAACTGACCCTAGCGGGTTTTGAAGTTGAAGAAATCGAAGACCGCCGCACTTGGGCCGCCGGGGTTGTCGTGGGTCGGGTCTTGGAACGCGAACAGCACCCAAATGCCGATCGCCTCAGTGTTTGTCAGGTGGAGATTGGCCAAGCAGAACCAGTCACGATCGTCTGTGGTGCCAGTAACGTCCGAGCAGATATCTGGGTCGCTGTCGCCACCTTGGGCAGCTATTTACCCTGCATTGACCTCAAGCTAAAGCCGACCAAACTGCGGGGTGTGCGATCGGAGGGCATGATTTGCTCTCTGTCTGAGCTAGGACTGACCAAAGAATCAGAAGGCATCCACATCTTCCCTGAGGATGCAGGCTTACAAGCGGGGCAGCCCGTTGGCCCCCTGCTGGGGCTGGATGATGTTGTCCTCGATTTAACCTCAACGGCGAATCGGGCTGATGCCCTGAGCCTGATCGGGATCGCGCGGGAGGTGCGGGCCTTAACTGCGGCTACCCTGACGCTACCTGAGGTGGGAACTGCAGACCTATCCCGAACTACCCTGTCTTGGCGATCTCTCTACAAAGTGAAGCCTGGAAGCCACTACAGCGGCACGATCATCGAAGGGGTGACGATCGCGCCCTCGCCGGAGTGGTTGCAAAAGCGGCTGCAACTGGCCGGGATTCGCACGATTAATAATGTCGTCGACATTACCAACTACATCCTGTTGGAGTACGGTCAGCCGCTCCACGCCTTCGACCGTCAGAAACTGCAAGCGATCGCGGGCAGTAGCGATCTTGCGATCGGGGTGCGATCGGCCCAAGCCGGTGAAACGCTGAAGACCCTAGACGATCAGGAACGGACGCTAGCCGAAGCCGCTCTGGTAATTACGGCGGGTGATTGCCCAGTGGCCTTAGCAGGCGTCATGGGCGGTGCTGACAGCGAGGTTAGCCAAGAAACCACCCAACTCCTGTTGGAGGCCGCTTGGTTTGAACCGATCGCTGTGCGTCGGTCAGCTCGGAGCCAAGGGCTGCGCACCGAAGCCTCAGCTCGCTATGAGCGTGGGGTCAATGTGACAGAACTGCCGATCGCGACGCAACGGGCGATCGATCTGTTACTACAAATCGCTGGCGGTACTGTCATCAGCCAAACAGTGGCGACCACCACGCAAACTGAACCGGAGCACAGCATCACCCTGCGCCTCCAGCGGATTAATGAATTGCTTGGCCCTGTTCAAGCAGAAGACGAGGAACTGAAAGATCTCGGTGCCGATGATATTGAGCGGTTGCTAACCGCGATCGGCTGTCATCTAACCTTGGTGGATGATGCGGTTTGGCAAGTCCGCGTGCCACCCTATCGCTACCGCGATCTAGAGCGTGAGATCGACCTGATTGAGGAAGTGGCTCGCCTCTACGGGTACGACAACTTTGGCGAAACCCTACCACCACTGGGCAGTGACGAAGGAGCGCTTTCAATCGATGAAAGTCTGCGCCGCCAAATTCGGGCCGTCTGTCGGGGCGTCGGCCTGACGGAATTACAGCATTACTCCCTAGTCAAACCCGGTAGCGATCGCCAAGTCCATCTGGCTAATCCGCTACTGGCGGAATATTCCGCCCTGCGGCTCGATTTGCTCAGTGGTCTGATCGATGCCTTCCAGTACAACTGGGAGCAGGGTAATGGTCCACTCTGGGGCTTTGAAATCGGTCGCATTTTCTGGCGGGAAGAGGATGGCTTCTTCGAGGCCGATCGCATGGGCGGCATTCTTGGCGGTGATCCCAGCCGAGGCCGTTGGCAGCGCGGGGGCAAAGAGCAGGCGATCGACTGGTATGCCGCTAAAGGGGTCTTGGAAGAAATCTTTGAGCGCTTTGGCCTCACGATTGAGTTTCAGCCCGATCGCCAAGACGATCGCTTCCATCCAGGTCGCACTGCTTCGCTCTGGCTGCAGGGTGATCGCCTCGGACGTTTTGGTCAGCTTCACCCATCACTCTGCGAGGGGCGGGGTCTGCCAGCAGAGGTCTACGCCTTTGAGCTGGATCTCGATGTCTGGCTCGACCACCTCGATCAACCAGAACGGCAAGTACCGCGCTTCCAGCCTTATAGCAGCTTCCCTGCCAGCGATCGCGATTTGGCTTTCTTCGTCGATCAGTCTGTGACTGTGGCGGAATTGGAGCGGATCATTCGCCGTCAGGGTGGAGCCCTCCTCAGCGAAGTCGAGCTATTCGACCAATATTGCGGTGAGCATGTGCCGGAGAACCAGCGCAGTTTGGCCTTCCGTCTCACCTATCGGGCGAGCGATCGCACCCTGACTGAGGCAGAAGTGGAGCCGGTGCACGATCAGGTGCGACAGTCCCTCGTCGAACGCTTCCGCGTCACCCTACGCAGCTAAAACAGTCCTAAAGTGATCGCTATCAGCCTCTCTCCAGTAACGAGGGAGAGTCCTTGCTGGCGATCGCCTTGCCAATTTTTGCGACCCCCCTGCGGGGATCAAAAGTCTCCCTCACAATAGGAGCAGGTTGCCCAAGGCGGCCATGGATACTCCTCGGCTTCATCCCGAAACGATCGCAGCAGTCAAAGAACGGGCCGATATCGTCGATATCGTCTCGGAACAAGTCGTGCTGAAAAAGCGCGGCAAGGATTTTGTCGGCCTCTGCCCGTTCCACGACGATAAATCGCCGAGCTTCACTGTCAGTCCGGCTAAGCAGTTCTACTACTGCTTTAGTTGCGGCGCCGGCGGCAATCCGATCAAGTTCCTGATGGAGCTAGGCAAGCAGTCCTTTAGCGAAGTTGTCCTCGATCTCGCGAAGCGCTACCAAGTTCCGGTTCGTACCCTCGAAGTTCAGCAACATCAAGAGCTGCAACGCCAGCTCAGCCGCCGCGAACGCCTCTACGAAGTTTTAGCTGTCGCGACCCAGTTTTACGAGCAGTCGCTGCGCCGACCAGAAGGTGCGGCAGCCTTGGATTACCTCAGGCGATCGCGGCAACTCCAAGAGTCCACCATTCAGAAATTTCAGCTCGGCTATGCGCCAGCCCAGTGGGCCAGTCTGGCAACCCATTTGATTGAGCAGAAGCGCTTTCCTGCTGACTTGGTCGAAGAAGCCGGTTTAGTCGTGGCGCGGCGCAATGGCCAGGGCTACTACGATCGCTTCCGCGATCGCCTGATGATTCCCATCCATGACCTGCAGGGGCGGGTCGTGGGCTTCGGTGGCCGCACGCTGACCGGTGAAGAGCCGAAGTATCTCAACTCGCCCGAGACCACGCTCTTTGAGAAGGGCAAGCTACTCTTCGGGTTGGACAAAGCCCGCGCTGCGATCGCCAAGCAGGATCAAGCTGTCGTCGTTGAAGGCTACTTCGATGTGATCGCCCTGCATGCAGCAGGCATCGATCATGCGGTGGCTTCCCTCGGAACGGCCCTCAGTCGCCAGCAGGTCAAGCTGCTCTCGCGCTACAGCGAATCCAATCAGATCGTGCTCAATTTCGACGCCGATCGCGCTGGTGCTAAGGCGGCAGAACGGGCGATCGGGGAAGTTGAAGATCTGGCCTATCAAGGACAGGTACAGCTGCGGGTCCTCAATCTGCCTGGCGGTAAGGATGCTGACGAATACCTACAGCGTCACAGTGTCGCCGACTATCGTGAGCTACTGGCGCGATCGCCCCTCTGGTTAGATTGGCAGATCGATCAACTGCTGCGCGATCGCAACCTCGATCAGGCCGATCAGTTTCAAGCCGTCGTTCAAGCGATCGTGCAACTGCTGGGCAAGCTGCCCAACACACCTCTACGCACCCACTACGTTCACCAAGTCGCCGAGCGCCTCAGTCAGGGTGAAGCCCGAACTGCTGTTCAGCTTGCCTCAGACCTGCGGGCACAAGTGCGGGGTCAACGTTGGCATGGTCAGGCTAGCCGCTGGGAGAAACCGGGCGATGACAGCATTCGGGAGCAAGCGGAAGCGCAGATTCTCAAGGTCTATCTCCATTGCCCACGCTTGCGCTTGGCTGTCCGCAAAACCCTCCACGATCGCGAAATTCAAGGTTTTAGCCTGCAGCCCCACCGTTTGCTCTGGCAGGCGATTGCTGAAATAGAAGAAGCGCACCTTGGCTTTGCAGCCATGTATCAAGTCGAGCGAGGGGAAGGCAACGGTGACGACTTAGCAGCGATCGACCTCGTGCCGATTCTGCGCGATCGCCTCGATCAACTCACAGGAGTTTCCCTCGGTGGCTTCTTGGAACTGAGTGAAAATGACCACGCCGATCTCACCCATCCACTGCCGTTGTTACGGGGTGCTGTGGCCTTGGTGGAACGACTGCGCTGCGAAAAACGTTGCCGCCATTTGCTTGACTCTTGGGCACGCCAGAGTATTCACACCTTTGAACATTGCATTGAGCAACTGCTGCAAGCAGGCATTGGGGAGGATGTTGATGCTGAGGCGCAGATTACCGCTCTGCACGAACAGCTCAACCAAGAGGCGCTTCACTTCCAAAAGCTTTACTACAACGAGCGCCGCTATCTACAGCAACTCGATCAAGAACGCTGCCTGAATCCCCAAGCATTCTTGGGCATGACAGAGCACGATGCTACTGCGATCGCCCCGACCACTCCCCAGCCGATTTCTGCCTAAGGTGCATCTCTAGCGACACTCTTGTAAGTGATCGAGGGCGTTTTGATAAAGCGCCACAATGTGATGATCCTGTAGCTGGTAGTAGACATGCCGCCCTTGCTTGCGATAGCTCACCAGCCGCAGATTACGGAGCGATCGCAATTGGTGAGACACCGCCGATTCGGAAACACCAATTGCCTGGGCCAAATCCCCAACACAGAGCTCCGATCGCGCTAACAGGGACAGCAACCGCAGTCGATTTGGATCGGCCAGCACTGCAAAAAATTCGGCTAGCGATTGGGCAACTTCGGGTGCGATCGCTTGAAGCTCCGAGGCGATCGCCGCATGAGTCCCTTGGCAGACTACCGTCTCTCCGTCCTGCAGCACTGGTTTTGTCATGAGCCAATCACGGTTTGTCCACCCACCATACCTGAATCAAGATTCAGATGTTAGGCTAAACACATGAACAGTTATTCAGATATTCAAAGGAGTTGCTGTCATGACCTCAACAACCTTGGTCAAATGCGCTTGTGAGCCCTGTCTCTGCAACGTCGATCCCAGCAAAGCGATCGATCGCAACGGTCTGTACTACTGCAGCGAAGCCTGTGCCGATGGCCACACCGGTGGTAGCAAAGGCTGCGGCCACACCAGCTGTAACTGCCACGGCTAATCAACTGTTTCCCTGCTAATCCCCCATCAATCGAAAACCGCTGGCTCCTCAATCATGGGCCAGCGGTTGATTATTTATAGGAGGTGCGATCGCGCAGCCTTACAACCCCTACTCGCCGGTGATCGAGAGACCTTCGACCCAAACAGCCGGCGAAATCCCACCGGGCGTGATCTGGGCGATCGCATCGACTTGGACGATATTGCGCAACAGTTCCCGAAAATCGCCTGCAGCGGTTGCTGATTCGATGCTGACGCGATCGCCTTGATTGACCAACCAGCCATCAAAGGGCAGCGAGAACGAGCCTTGCAAGGACTGAACACCCGCATGGAGCGCTTGCAGATCATCGATCAAGATCACAGACTCGGCCGTATCGAGGCTCAGTTCCGATCGTGCTTCCGCGGCTTCGACTACCCCAAAGTGGGGGCTAACGGTGACTTTAGCCCCAAGGTTGGCGTGACCGGTCGGGCTGGCACCCAGTCGCTTAGCCGTCCCCGCACTATGCAAGAAATTTTTGAGTACACCGGCTTCAATCAACGGGAGCCGGCGAGTCGGAGTCCCTTCACCGTCAAAAGCTGTCGCCCCCCCATTAGATGGATGACGGGCATCGTCGTAGAGATTCAACAGCGGCGAGGCGATCGCCGTTCCCAAGGATTCTGGCGTCGAGAGGCTCTGGCGATCGAGCACACTCTGGGCATTGAACAAGTTGGAAAAGGCTCCTAGCAGTTGTAGAAACGCTTCTGGTGAGAAGCAGACCAAGTATTTCCCTGAAGTGATCGGGCGGTAGTCGAGGTGACTGATCGTTTTCTCTGCTGTCTCAGTAACGCAGCCACTGAAATCGAGATCGGCCAAGCGGTGCGCCATCCGAAACGCCCCCGCACTGCGCGGCTTGCGATCGGCCTGCTCGGTCTTGCTGTAGAGGTAGAGCGAAGCGTAGCTGCCTTTCTCCGATCGCAAGGCCCCAGCGCTATTCAGATAGAAACCCTCACTGCGTCGACGCGCCAAACCGTTGTAGGGCACTGCCGCAATCGCGGGATGACTGGCGAGCAACTGCTGCTCAGCCTCAGCCAAGGCAGCAATCAGCTCGGGCACCGCTTCGATGTCGTAGTTGGGAATCTCCAGCGGCTCTAGCGGTACAGTCGCCTCGGGGCTGAAGTCCGGCGCGTGCTCACGAATCCCGAACTGGCTGGCTTCCAAAGCCGTTTGCAGCGCCAGCTCTAAGCCCGGCAGATCGCTCTCACTGGTGGACGTGACGCCAACCTGTCCTTGCTCATTCCAGACGCGAACTGTGACGCCCGATCGCTGGGAGGCTTTGACCTGTTTGGGGTCGCCCTTCTCGACCTGCACGCTGGTCTCTTCGACGGCAGAACCAGAGACATCGTATTGAGCAATGCCCAAGCGTCGGGCACTTTCACTCACTTGTTCGGCAAGGCGATCGATGGCCAGGGGCATAGTCACACAAGAAAAACGCTGAGAAGAGCCGCAGAAGCTCCTGCTCCTAGTGTATGGATTCTGGAGCGGCGGCGGGGTGCGAGTCGGCTTACCAGAGGGGTAATGACTGCAAACCTGAAATTATTTTGTGAATGTAGGGAAAGAGACAAATCTACATGAATCAATCGTTTTGAATAAAGCAACCGCAATGTGTCTGCGGCTATTCCACGTCTCTACCCAAGCTTTTCCCCGCTCAGCGATGGCGGGGTTTTTCTTGGCCAAATCCATCAGCGCGATCGCCTATTTCTCTCCTCTCAGCCCGGAAGTTCAGTCTGAATCAGCCGCTTCCATCAATGCTGTGAGCCGAGGCAATAACTGCTCAAGTTCCTCTTCTTGCCATTCCTCACCGCTCGGTTGATTGGGATGCGGTTGCAATCGCGGTGGACTGAATCCTGCAGCGGCTTCTACCCCATCCGCCACGGCATACTGAAAGCCCTCGAAGAACCAAGCCTCTTCATCAAAGTCCGTGATATCGATCGCATCGGGATTGGCGATCGCCGTTTCGTAGGCTGCTTGCCCCCGTGAGATCAACGAAGCGCGAAAGACGCTAAATGCATCATCACTGCAGCCACCCTGCAGCAAATAGGCTGCGCCCCAAAGCGACCAATCGTAGGCTCGATCCATCAAGGCATCAAAGTGCTGACTAAAAGCGATCGCCTCTTCCGCACTCAGACTCGCAGGCTGTGTTTGCAAGCGATCGCACTTGGCCTCCATATCGCCATCACTGCGATCGTGCACGTCTTGAATGATGGCCCAGAAATCTTTGAGATCCATTATTTCGCGCCTGAAAGCAGCACCTAGATTGCCCAAGTATTCCTAGAGCGATCGCATGATAATGAACAGAGCCCTCTAAAAGTTAGCGCAAGAAAAACTCCCGCTAATTTAGCAGGAGTTCAGGTAAACCTTTGTGCAAAAAGGCAAAGAGTTGGGGACAATAAATTAACAGCAGCTATATGGCTGAAGCATATCTAATGCTGAACCTCCAATAATTAATGTTTCTGGAGTTGTTGTGGCAGTAATAACATCACCCATCATTGCATTAGAAGCCTTAAACAGGAGAAGTTCAGTAAAAGAATCACCCATTCCTGGATCTCGCGATTCAAAGGTAGTATCAGTTAGGACTCCAGCAATAGCAAAAATATCTGAGATCATTCCAACACTGACAATCACATAATTACCATCACCATCAATGAATGCAGTACCAACTGAAGATTGAATCGTAAAACCATCAGTTCCTACAATGATAGAGTCGATCGATTCAAAGTCAGTAATGTAATCAAATCCATTCCCGAAGGTGACACTACCATTTTCACCACTTGTCGCTGCGATACCGTCACCTGTTGCCGCAAAGCTAAAAGTGTCTGATCCAAGCCCACCAGTTAAGGTGTCAGCGCCAGTGCCACCGTTAATCGTATCGCTGTCTGTACCGCCTACGATTGAGTCATTATCATTATTACCTTCAATCAAGTTACTTCCGTTGATTGCGATAATAGTATCATTCCCATTACTGCCACTAACTGTGTTGCCAGATCCAGAGATAGTAAAACTAGGATTAATGGCAATCTCGATAGAATCATTACCCATGCCACCATCAATAGTATTATTTCCAAATTCAACATTAATGGTGTCACTGCCATCGCCGCCATTAATGGTAGAAGCGGAAAAGCCGAGGATTGAATCATTCCCTAGACCTCCGAGGAGAGTACTACCAAAACCAATCTCTGTGATGACATCATCATTTTCACCACCATCGATCGAGTTACTGCCAGCGATCGTTCCTTCAATCGTATCGTTACCGCTCCCACCTAAAATAGTATTACTGTCACCAAAACCTCGAATATTATCGTTACCTGAATCACCGAAGATTGAGTCATTTCCAAGACCACCATCGATCGTGTCAGCACCATCACCACCTAAAATAGTGTCAGCACCAGCGCCACCATTAATTCTATCGCTGTCTGTACCGCCTACAATTGAGTCATTATTATTATTACCTTCAATCAAGTTGTTTCCGCTGATTTCGATAATAGTGTCATTCCCATCACCGCCCAGAATAGTATCGTCTTGATCAGCGCCAGTGAGTCTATCGTCACCTTCAAATCCATAGAGCACTGCAGGATTAGTACCTATAGCAGTTAAGGTATCAGCACCGATCGTCCCGATTCCTACAAACAAACCGACACCAACAGAGTCTGTTCCATCAAAGACGTTCAGTTCACCGAACAGAGCAGTATCTAGCGCTGTAATCGTTGAGGTTGTTGGCGATCCATTATTAACCGTTCCAGGCATGAGGTTAGTTGTACCAACCCGTGCGGTTAAAGTGTCACTATCAATATCCTCTGCAGTGAAAGTGATGCTGTTAGCGTCAACAACAGGCCCTGCAGTAATTGTTGGAGCATCATTAGTGCCAGCAAGATTAATTGACAATGTCCTCGTCTGAGAGACTGCTCCACGTGAGTCTTTAACAACATAATCAATTGCAATTACTTGAGTATCACCAAGACCTAAGCTGTCATAGCTAGTATCGTCTTGGTCAAAGGAATAGCTACCATTAGAATTGAGAGTAAATCCTGCTGGAGCTACTTGATTAGGGGCAAGTAGGAAAGTGATTGGATCACCATTCGGATCACTGGCGATAAGCTGACCGTTAAAAAGACCCGCGTTTTCAGTAAGGTTTTGTGTTTGGCTTTGTGCGATCGGCTTGCTGTTGAAGTTGAACAGACGTGAAAAGAGCTTGACGAAAGTGAACGCACTGAAATTAAAGGGTGCCATGTCGGTAGAATTCTATGCCGTCGATGG
Organism: Synechococcus elongatus PCC 6301; assembly: GCF_000010065.1. Classification (NCBI taxonomy): domain Bacteria; kingdom Bacillati; phylum Cyanobacteriota; class Cyanophyceae; order Synechococcales; family Synechococcaceae; genus Synechococcus; species Synechococcus elongatus. Next base: position 311,801 of record NC_006576.1, read on the forward strand.
ATAAACTTGCCAAAGCGAAAGTCAAAACTGAAAGTCCGGGTTTTGACTAAATTGTTTGGGATTATAGCCCAGAATTTTCAAAGATGTTGGTAGTCGAGGCTTCCACAGATTTCCTGCTAACCACTAATCGAATCATCGTATTGAGGTTATGAAGAGCTAAAACTCGAGCCATGAACTGTACCAAACAATGATTACTCGGTCAGCAACTCAAGAGCGATCCGCACAAACCAGAGCCAAGAAAAGGTATTAACCTACTTCACCCTTCCCTAGTTTTTAAGAATTTTGGTTTCTCCAGAAGAAAATTCTTGTGACTCAGGATATCTGCCTTAGTCACTTCACCACAGTCTTCGTCATCTAGGTTTACTGGATTTATCGAGACTATGATTGTTTCCCATCAGAAAGTTAAGGCATTGACCTTTTCCTAGTGCAATGACTTTGCCAGCCTTGGCACTTGAGCCTGATAACTCAGACTCTAAAGGCATCAGATCTACAGCGATCGCACCTCAACGGGAGTTCCCGCCGCGAGGAAGTCCTGACCAGCCGGCAGAATTGCCCAATGGGTTGATTCAACCAGAGACTTGAGCGCTGCAGAGGACTGCTGAGGATCTACCCAGACCTTGCCCTCGGGAGTCAGCCGCGATCGCCAGAAGCACTGCAGTCCCTCTGGTTTGCGGACAGATTCTGCTAAAGGCAACCAAAGGGGCGATCGCACTTCGTTGCGGCAGGCCATCAGCAAGGGTTTCAGGAAAAACTCAGCCGTGACGGTTGTGGAAACAGGATTGCCCGGACAAGCCAAGACGAGGCCTTGGTGCTCCGGTGCGATCGCAAACAACAGCGGCTTTCCGGGTCGAATTGCGACTTTATGAAAAATCGTTTGGCAGCCCAAGCGTTCCAGGGCAGCGGGCACAAAGTCAGCAACGCCCATCGAGACAGCACCTGTGGTTAGTAATAAGCGCACGCCTTGCGACCAAAATTGCTGAGCGATCGCGGCAAACTGTTCGGGGTCATCCGGGACATGAGCGATCGCCCGTACCTCACAACCGAGTCGCTGCAACTGCTCAATCAAAAAAGGCTGACTGGAATTGCGGATCTGCCCAAGTTCCAACGTCGGTTGCGACCAAGGCACCACCTCAGTCCCTGTGGAAATCAAGCCCACAGGCAGTTTCGACCAGACTGGCAGTTCACCCATCCCCACAGCAGCGGCCAGCATCAATGCCATCGGCGTGAGTCGCTGACCTTTCGCCAGCAGGGGCGAGCCTTGGCGGAGATCTTCGCCCTGCCTTCGAATGAATTGACCGGCGGGAATCGGTGTCGAAACCGCGATCGCATTCTCTTCTTGCACCACATCCTCGACTTTGACGATCACATCAAAGCCAGCCGGAATTGGCGCACCCGTCATCACCGCACAGGCAACGCCTGTGGGATTTGCAAGTAGCGGTGGTTGCTCACCTGCCATCACACGACCAACAACTGGCAACCGCACGGGGCGATCGGGGCTGGCTGCCGCAACATCCTGACTGCGCAGGGCAAAGCCATCCATGGCAGAGTTGTCCCAGTGCGGTAAGTCGCAGGGCGCGGCCAAATCCTTCGCCAACAGGCGATCGCCCGTTTCCAGTAGCGGCACCCTTTCGATTGCCAACGGTAATTGCGCCACTTCAGCCAACAGCAACTCGATCGCTGCCGAATAGGACAAGATCATCACCGCTCCCTTGCGAACGCCCACTCATCTCTTCCCATCAAATCAGTTGGCAGCTCACTCGCTGGCACAATCGAGAGCGAAACAATCGGGCAGGGCAACAGCGATGAGCATCCGCATGATCGATGTCGGTGATAAGGCGGTCACGGAACGAACAGCGCGGGCTGAAGGTTGGATTCGCCTTGCCCCCGAGGTCTATCAGCGCGTTACTCAAGGTCAACTCCCCAAGGGCGATGGCTTTTTGCTTGCCCAAGTCGCCGGCATTCAAGGAGCAAAACGCACGGCGGATCTGTTGCCGCTCTGCCATCCTCTGCCGATCGAAGGGGTGAAAATCGACTGCCAGCCCCTAGCGGATAGCCAAACGATTCGGGTCGAGGCGCGAGTCCGCACCACCGGTAAAACTGGCGTGGAGATGGAAGCCCTCGCCGCTGTTTCGGCAGCACTGCTCTGTCACTACGACTTAACTAAGATGTTCGACGCGACTGCTGAGATCGGCGGTATTGGCCTGCTCGAAAAAACGGGTGGCAAGTCGGGTCATTGGCAGCGGCCAGCGATCGCTCCTGATGTAGCCCCAACCGGCGCCTTAGCAGGCGTTTTCGCAACGGTGACCACGGTCAGCGATCGCGTAGCGGCGGATCAAGCGGAAGATCGCTCAGGGCCACTGATCCAAAACTGGTTAACCGATCAAGCAGCAACGATCGCGACTGCAACCTGTGTTGCCGATGAACCGGCTTTGATTCAAGCGGCGATCCAAGCAGCGATTGCTCAAGGATCCGCATTGATTCTTCTGACCGGGGGAACGGGGCTAGGACCGCGCGATCGCACCCCCGAAGCGATCGCCGATCTAGGTGCCATTCCTGTACCTGGCATTGGTGAAGCGCTCCGCCAAGCCGGGCGATCGGAGACGGTAATGACTTGGCTGCCCCGCAGTGGCGGCTGGATGCTTGAGGGCAGTTTCGTGATCGCTTTGCCCGGCAGTTCCCGCGCTGTTAGCAGCGGTTTGGCGATGTTGCAACCCTTGCTGCCCCACAGTTTGGCAATCTTGAAAGGCGCAGATCATGGAACAGTGAAGGGATGACAACAACGATCACGCTGATCTGTTTTGGAGGGCTGGCAGCACTCAGTCCTGAGGGGCAGCCCATGCCGCTGGAGCTCGACCTACCGGCGACGGTTGCTGACCTTAAAGTGGCGATCGCCCGAGCCTGCGATCTGATGCCAGATTCAGCACTGGCGCAACTGCTGCAAAAGTCAGCGATCGGCAGCGAAACCCGCATCTATATAGATAGCGATTTAATCCCTGCCAGCCTCTCGCACCTGGCCTTGCTGCCCCCCGTGAGTGGAGGTTGAACATGCCAGACTTGCTGACCTGCGATCGCCATCAGATTGAACTGAGCCTAGCCCCCATTCCCCTCTCAGCTGCTGCTGAATTTTGTCACGACGATCGCTACGGGGCCTTTGCCAGCTTTGTGGGCTGGGTGCGGCGCGTCAATGTCGGTCGCTTAGTGACGGGCATCACCTATCAAAGTTTTCAGCCGCTCTGCCGCACAGTTCAGACCGAAATTTGCCAAGAGGCTGAGCAGGTGTTCGGCCAAGAACTGCGCATCTACGTCCAACACCGCCTCGGTGAAACTCGTGTTGGTGACCCCACCGTGCTGATCGGCGTCGGTGCCATTCATCGCGATGAAGCCTGTGAAGCCTGCCGCTACGTAATTGAGGAGCTAAAACATCGCGCCCCAATCTGGAAACTCGAACACTATGAAGATGGAGACTCGGGCTGGGTGCCTGGCAACTGTCTCTGCCAAGAGCGGCGATCGCGCGATCGCAGAGGATCCACAGGGCCGGAATGATCGTTCTAGCAGACCATCACGATCGGCAATTTCGCTATCTGCGCCTGTCCTTAACAGACGTTTGCAACTTCCGCTGCGGCTACTGCCTGCCCAAGGGGCAACAGCTGGATCCACAACGGCCCGCACTGCTCACCCTCCCAGAAATTCGGCATCTAATTGAAGGGTTTGTGGCGCTGGGGATCGAAAAAGTCCGACTGACGGGCGGTGAACCAACGCTGCGATCGGATCTAGTTGATATCGTGCGTGCCGTGGCGGCTGTACCCGGCATTCGCCGTGTTGCCCTGACCAGCAATGGTTGGAATCTGCGCGATCGCTTGGCCGATCTTCAGGCTGCTGGGCTGACTCAGCTCAATCTCAGTCTCGATAGTTTGGACGCTGCCCGCTTTCAGGCTATTACTGGCAGCAGCCGTTTTGAAGCCGTGATGGCCGCCCTTGAACAAGCGATCGCGCTGCGCTTACCGATCCTCAAGGTCAATGCCGTCCTGCTGAAGACGCTGAATTATCCGCAGCTCTCAGACTTTGTTGAATTTGTGCGCGATCGCCCCATTAGCATCCGTTTCATTGAGCTGATGCAAACCCTCGATAATCACGACTACTTTCAGCAGGAGTTTCTATCAGGCTCTGTCCTCACCGAACAGTGGCTAGCGCAGGGCTGGCAACCAATCAAACGCGATCGCACTGCAGGGCCAGCCCAAGAATATTGCCATCCCAATTACCAAGGGAAATTGGGCATAATCGCCCCCTACAGTCCTAACTTTTGCCAGAACTGCAATCGCCTGCGCGTCACCAGTCGCGGGGCGCTGCGACTCTGCCTGTTTGGCACGGGCGAATTTGACCTCCGCCCTTGGCTCCAACATCCCGATCAGCGATCGCAGCTTCTTGAGCAAGTCCAGCAAACCCTCAACTTCAAAACCGCAGGACACCAACTAGCTGAAGCCAACAGCGGCGATACCCGCAACCTAGCGACCTATGGCGGCTAGCAGGTTATTTCTGCCTTAGCGGGAATGAGCAGCCAATTGGCGCAGTTTGCGGAGGCGACGTCTGGCCACTTTTGGAGCTTTAGGACTGTATTTGCGATCAATGAGGATCAAGAGATGGCGATCGATCAGCATCATGGCTTCCTCCTAATCTCAACTCAGGAAAATTTTGCAACTTGATTCAACAAACTATCGAGTTTCTGATTACAAGCTGGCCTGCACTTTTATTATGACTCTCTCAAGATATTCAAGAAGATGCCAATGGCAATAATCAATTCAGCAGAGTAATTGATTTAAGGCAATCTAATTGCAGTTTGGTATTTAGATTGACAATTAAATTTACTTGAGTTTTGCTTTTGCAGTTATCTTGGTTTTTGAGATGAGCAAGAGAGGGAATAGTTGCTCGAGTGATCGCTGCTTCTGCCCTCAATTAGCTTGCCACGGGCCGCGACAGACGCTAAATGTCATCAAATCCCTACACCCCGCTCGTTGACTTGAGAAAGCAAGCTGTTCAAGGGCTGGGGTACCCTAGTCTCGATTCACAAACCTTTTTTGACGGTGAGTTGTTCTAGTTTTAGGGCAAAAGTGGTGCTAAAAAACCAGCTGTGGTTCTCACTAATGATGCCAAGAGGAGGCAAATAGAGAAATGCGCTTTCATTTGCGTAGCCGCTCTGGCGAAGAAATTGTTCTCTATCTGCGGCCTGGTAATCCCTCGGCACCGATTGAGATGGCGGGACCTGCCAATCTCTGTGGCACGGTTTCAACCCTGCTCAAGATGTCTCTGACTGGTTTGTCGGCCACGTCCGACGACTTACTGAGCCTCTGTGAGTACGATCCAGTCTTTCGCCATTGGTTCCGACTCGACGCTGTTGTCAAAGATGGAGATCCAGAGCCAGCCCATCGCGAAGATGCCAAGTTCGCAGCCATGGAGCCGATCTATCCATCCCAAGTGGCGGCCATGCGGCTGGGTGAGCGGCTGACTGCAGCGAGTCTGGTGACAAAGGAGCAGCTAGACGAAGCCCTGAAAGGCATTCAAGAGCAGATGCCACACCTACAAATTGGGGAAATTCTCTGCGGGCGGGGCTACCTCAGTCATAGAACCATGGAGTTTTTCCTCGACCCGATCACCAAGATGAACACGGCTTTTTTGACCCTGCGGCTGGGCGAGCGACTACAAGCAGCGGGTGTCGTCATCGATCGCGATGTCCATCGCGCCTTGCAATGTCAGCAATGGCTGCCGCTGTCTCTGGGGCGGCTACTGGTGCTGAACGGCGCGGTTTCGCAGGCCACAGCAGACTTTTTTGGTCGGTTGAGCATTGAGCCGTCCAGCCTGAGCTAACCCCCATGAAGAGGCTACAGCTCACACTCACGCGAGGGCAATGGCGTCACCTTTGCAAGAGTGCGCTGGGGGTCGTGGTGGCGATCGCGATCGGCAATCAGTTAGATCAGATTCAACCCGACATCTGGAGTTTAAGCGACACAACCTGGAGCGCTGTCACCGTCCTCGTTGTCCTGCAGGCCAACTTGGGGGGCTTAGTCAAAGCAAGTACCAGTCGTCTTCAGGGCACCGTCATTGGAGGAAGCTGCAGCACCTTAGTCGGGTTGCTGCTGGGCTTTTCCCCTTTGAGCGCCGGGCTTTCTGTCTTTCTCTCCTTAGCCTGCTGCTTAACGGCTGGGTTGAATGATGCTTTGCGGCTAGCGGGTCTAACCAGCTTGATTGTCCAAAGCAGCTTTGCGCTAGGTGTCAGTCAGCCTTGGTTGGTTGGACTGGGACGCTTCACCAGCGTCTTAGTGGGGGTCACGATCGCCTTTATCATCTCGCTGCTGCTCTGGCCTCAGCCAGCCTTGCGGCAGCTAGACCAAGAATTGCGATCGCTATTTGCTGATGCCGCCCAGCTCTACACTGCGTTGAATCTCAACGGCGACCAGGATGAGGCGATCGCAGCGCCGCAGCGCACAGCTGGTATTCAACGGCTCCGCCAGCATCTCCGACTCAATCGCCAGAGCCTCGATGAGATTCAGCATGAACCTTGGCTCGACCATGACCGTCGTAGCCAGCCCGATCTGCGAGCCCGCGAAGCCGACACGTTGGTTTTTGCCTTGTATGCCCTGGTGGAGCTCCGGCGCGAAGGTTCCATGCCGCCAGAACTGGAGAGCCCCGATCTCGATTGCTGCATTCAGCAAGGGCTGCAAAGCCTAGCTCAGAAGCTTTCCCTGCCTGCTGAGATTGGCCAGCAACTCGCTACAGTCCTAAAAGAGCAGGTTGAACATCTCCGCACTCTACGGCAACGCCGCGCCCTGCGATCGCTTGATGAGGCTGACTTACTGCGCGGCTTGGCATTCCTACAAGAGATCACGCTGATCGGTCGGCTGCTTCTCCGTTTGGAAGGCCGGCTGGACAATCATCGCTATTGGGATGTGACAGCTGCTAGTGAATGAGCGATCGCACCCTTACCCGCTTGTATAGCAGTCTGCAGGCAGGTGAGGACAATTTGATTTTGGCTTGGCTGGTGCGGATTGGACAGCCTCTGTCCTTTGGGGGAGTTGAGTCCCTCAACCCCCTCGCAAAAACGTCTTTTTTTGATAGAGATGATGTGGTGGCAGGGAAACAAGCTGCGTCAGAGTCGATCGCTTCAGACAAGGACAGTGATGTGGTTGCCCTAGACCAAGCTCTCACGCTACGCTAGTTAACTGTTCGTTTCGCAGCAGAGCAATGCCGAAACTCAAAACTCGCAAAGCAGCGGCGAAGCGGTTCCGCATCAGCGGTAACGGCAAAGCCATCCGCCGTAAGGCTTTCAAAAACCACCTGCTCCAACACAAAAATGCCACCCGCAGACGCCGGCTTAGCCAGCCTGAGGTTGTGCATGAGACCGACCAAGAGCGGGTGAAGTTGATGCTGCCTTACTCCTTCTAGGACGCGGCCACTTCCCCTCTTAGTAAACCGAAGGATTCCAGACCATGGCTCGAGTGAAGCGCGGCAATGTTGCCCGCAAACGTCGTAACAAAATCCTGAAGCTGGCGAAGGGCTTCCGGAGCGGTAACTCCAAACTCTTCCGCACTGCCAACCAACGTGTCATGAAGGCATTGACCAATGCCTATCGTGACCGTCGTCGTCGCAAGCGGGACTTTCGCCGTCTTTGGATTGCCCGGATCAACGCCGCAGCTCGTCTGCACGGTGTCAGCTACAGCCGCTTGATCGGTGCTCTCAAGAAGGCCGACATTCAAATCAACCGCAAGATGCTCGCTCAATTGGCTGTCTTGGACAGTGCGGGCTTCAAAGCGATCGTGGACCTAGCACTGAAGGCTTAGGTTAATCGTTATGAATAAAGCCAGCCGACCGACCCTGTTGCGACGCTGGCTCCTTCTTGGGACGTCAGTATTGGCGTCCTTTTTTTATGGTGCGAACACCAGCGGTACGATCGCAGCTGATCTAGAAACAATTAAGCGCCGCGGCTACCTGATCGTTGGTGTGCAAGCTAACGTTGCCCCGCTGTCTTGGCAAGATGCCCAAGGTCAATGGCAGGGCTTTGAAGTCGATCTGGCGCGATCGCTGGCGGCAGAGTTATTAGGAAATTCAGCTGCAGTCCGATTTGAAGGCTTACAGAGCCGCGATCGCCTACCCGCCCTCCTAGCGGATCGCGTTGATCTACTGATCGCCCAAATGACCGTGACTGATGCGCGGCAGCGGGTGGCGCAGTTTAGTCGGCCCTACTACCGCGATCGCATTGGACTGCTCACAAGACGAGGGATCACTCAACCGCAGCGGGTAGCTGTCCTGCAGGGATCCAGTGCGATTCCCTTATTGCGCTGGCAAGCGCCCGAGTTGGCACTTGTGGGCGTCAAGAGCTACGCGGCAGCCCAAACGGCCCTCGATCGCGGTCAAGTCGATGGGATCGCGGCCGACCGCTTGGTTTTACAACAATGGCAGCGCCAGAGCGATCGCTATCAGCTGTTGCCCCAGCAATGGGGCGATTTTCCACTGGCGATCGCCCTGCCTCAAGGACTGCAGTACCGATCCCTTCAAATTGCCATCGATCGCCTGATCCAGAACTGGGATGCAGATGACAAGCTAAGAGACATCCGAAAGCGCTGGGGCCTTTGAGCCGCAGCCACCTGCTGGTCTTCTTTATCCATGCCCAAGACATTATTGGCGTCGCCGCTCTCACCGAGTGAGCGCGATCGCAAGTCCAGAGAGTTAGAGCGTACGATTCGCCGTGCCTCGGGGTTAACGCAGTCCTACTTATTTTTGGTCGTCACCTCAGCCCTTGTCGCAACCTTTGGGCTACTGGCTAACAGTGTGGCCGTAATCATCGGGGCGATGTTGATTGCTCCTGTGTTGCAACCGCTACGAGGTTTGGCGCTGGCTGGCGTCAATGGCAATCCTCGCTTGCTCAAACGGGCCGGCATTAGCCTGTTGGTCGCCGTGCTATTGGCGATTGCCCTGTCTTGGTTTTTGGGGCGGGTCGTCGCCTTGCCCGAATACGGCAGTGAGGTACTGGGTCGCACCAATCCCAACCTGATCGACCTCGGGATTGCTGTAGTGGCTGGTGCCGTCGCGGCCTATGCCAGCGTTGAGCACAACCTCAGCGATGCGATTGCAGGGACCGGGATTGCAGTTGCTCTGATGCCGCCCTTAGCCACAGTCGGACTGACGTTAGCGCAGGGGGATTTGCGAGCCAGTGGCGGGGCAATGCTGCTCTTTTTGACGAACGTGGTGGGCATTATTCTGGCTGAAATTCTGACCTTCAAGTTGATGGGGGTCAGCCGCCACAAAACCTCACGAGGCCTCTATCTCAGCCTAGTCCTCACCTCACTTTTGAGCATTCCCCTCGGCCTGAGTTTTTGGGAATCCCTACAGAATGCTCGTCTGCAACGTGACCTGCGGGAAATTCTGCTAACTGAAACGATTACGGTCGGGCGGCAAGTTCAGTTGCAGGGGGTCAATATCAACTGGAACCGCAAGCCGGTTGAAGTACAGCTGCAGGTGCGGGCGCTGCGCCCTGTTACACCGAGACAGGTCAAACTCGTTGAAACATTTCTTGAGAACAAATTGGGGCAACCCGTTCGCCTGATCTTCTTTGTCTCGAGTTCTGTGGAAGTGACCTCCGATGAGCCCCCAGAATTGGATATCCCCGAACCGGCCCCAACTAAACCGCCTGCTCCTGCTATAGAAACCAGCCCTGCAGGATCAGCTACAGACCCAGCGGCGGAAGCACAGCCAGCATCGGATACGGAAGCTGACTCCCCGACAGAACCAGCCACAGTGAAGCCACCGGCAGCTTCTGAGGTACCGTAAGGAACGGACCTACACTGCTGCGATCGCTCATGGACGGGACCCCGACTCTCTACCTGTTTGCGTTGATTGGCCTGTTGGGGACAGCGGCATGGTTTGTGTTTCGCCAAGTCCTGAAAACTCGGCGCACCGAGGTAGATTTCAGCCGCCTCCAGCAGCAGTTGAGCCAAGGTCGCGGTGCTGCTGAGGATCACTACCGGTTGGGAAGCATCTTCCTTGAGAAAAAACTTTACGGCCCGGCGATCGCGCAGTTTCAACTGGCTCTCAAGGACAAAAATTTGACTGATCCGGTAGGTTTAGCTCTGCTCTATAACGCCCTTGGCTATGCCTATGCAGCGCAGGAGCAGTTTGACCTCGCGATTCGGCAGTACAAAGAGGCGCTGGAGCAGCAGCCAGATTACGTGACCGCGCTGAATAACCTTGGCTTTGCCTACGAGAAGAAGCAGTTGCTCAGCCAAGCGATCGCCACCTACGAATCCGTCTTGGCTCTAGAGCCGAATAATCGCACCGCTCAACGGCGATCGCAGAGTTTGCAGCAGCGTGTCTCGCCCTCGACGTAAGCCCAGCGATCGCCTGTAATGTCTGGCCGAGAGCAAGTTGTGGTGCTCTGCAAGTAGGTTAGGACATTTTGTCTGAAGGGTATTGGCTGGGGAGTCAACAGCCGCTGTCCGTGGGGGTGATTGCGCACCCCCACACCCACGCATTGGGGGACTCGACTTCCCCAAGCCCCCCGCAACAAGATTTCGGGTGAGACTGATCGGTGGGGCCGCGATCGCTGCGGGTAAAACTAGCCGGTGATGACCTTCGGTGTGAGGTCAATGGGATCACCCTAAAGCATCCTGTTTAACTTGCTAGATACTGTGCTATTTCCGACTGCAGCCGTTGCCCCAGCCAAGGTGTCAATTGGGCAGCAAGTTCCGTGGGTGTGACGCCCAAGGCTGTCTGCTTCTGCGCGATCGCCTGAGCGGTTCGGCTATGCCACCAAGTCGCGGCGATCGCGGCGGAGACGGCATCTGTTTGCGCCAAGAGTCCACCCAGCAATCCGGTCAGGACATCGCCTCTGCCGCCTCGGGCTAAGGCAGGTGTACTGTCCACTAAGGCCCAACTCGCGCCAACGGGCGTCACCACCGTTGGAGAAGGCCCTTTGCGCACCAGAATGAGCGATCGCTCAGATGCGGCTGAAGAGAGGCTTGCGGGAGTGGGGGCAGACCCAAATAGCCGTTGAAATTCGCCCGCATGGGGTGTGATCACAGTCCTAGCCTCCGCCGGTCGTAAAGCCCAATCCTCAGGATGCTGAGCCAAGACGGTCAGCGCATCAGCATCGATCAAGAACGGTGTTGATTGCTGCAAAACCCTGTGCAGGATGGTGCGAATTGTTGGCCCGGTCCCAACCCCTGGTCCGATCGCAATGGCGTTGTAACGATCGCGGTCGATGGGCAGCTCAGCTATCTCGCCAGTCTCAGTTTCTGGACAAGCGACGACGAGAGCTTCTGGAACTTGAGCGATCGCGATCGCACTCAGACTGGCAGGCACCGCTAGGGTCATCATCCCGACGCCACTCGATCGGGCCGCCAAAGCCGCTAATAGCGCCGCACCCCGATAGCGCTGGGAACCCGCGATTAACAGTAGCTGGCCGCGCCGATACTTGTGAGCATCCGCCGCGATCGGGAGCGGTAAAGCCGCGATCGCCGCTTCATCGGTCAGGATCTGGCGATCGGGGACTGGTCCCAAAACGGCAACAATATCTGCTTCAGCAATGCCGAAATCAACCCGCTCCAACTCACCATGCCAAGGAGCTGCCACCAGCTGAAGTAATCCTTGCTTCCAAAGCCCTAAGCAATACGTTCGTTCCGCTCGAATTGCTGCGCCGAGCGGCTCGCCAGAATCAGTATCTAAGCCAGAGGGCAGGTCGATGCTGAGGATTGGTTTGCCACTGTCATTGAGCTGGGCGATCGCGGTTTGTGTTGCTTCATTCAACGGGCGATTCAGCCCAAAACCAAAGCCCCCGTCCAGCCAGCGATCGCAATGCTCGGGATAGTCGCAGGCGATCGAAATCCCGAGGTGCTGGGCAAATTGCAGATGTGCCTCGGTCAGAGGCTTGCGGCGCTCAAACGGATGCCAGATTTGCACTGGATAGCCCTGCAGGTGTAATTCCCGCGCAACTACTAACGCATCACCGCCGTTGTGCCCTGGCCCCACCCAAATGCCCCAGCGTTGGGTGCGATCGGGGTATGCCATCTGCAAGCGTTGACTGAGCAGACCCGCGACTTTCTCCATCAGTGCGGCGACGGGCATGCCAGCAGCAAACAAACGCGATTCGATCGCCTGCATCTGCTCCGCAGTCACCACCACGCGATCGGCCAAAGACAGTGCTGCCATCAGTTCTCCTGCCGCTATCCTCAAAACACAATAGGGCGGGTCAGACAAAGATGGCTGAGCGGTGTTTTCAGCAAGCGATCGCATTTCAAGCCAGTTGCGCGGCGGTCGAAGCTTGCTTCCAGGATTTAGAGCTGATGCATCGCTGGCTCAACCCACTCCTGCGCTGTCGCCCTGAGGGGGACTGGAATCTCGATCGCGGTAGCCGCAACCGATTTCAGATCCAAATTCCCTTGATCTATCCCAGTCTGGAGTGTGTTGTTTGCGATCGCGCCGAAGGACTGATTGTCTGGCAGTTTGAAGGATTTTTTCAGGGAACCGACACTTGGCGCTGGTGGCAGGAGGGTGAGCACACCCAACTCGACAATTGCTTCCGCTTCCGGATTGCCAAGCCCTGGGTTGCTTGGGGCTTCGATCGCGTCGCGGCCGGAGTCACACAACGAGATATGCAAGCCCAACTTCAGCGGCTTAAAGCGATCGCAGAAACATTACCCGTCGCCTCGACAGTGACAGATAATCTGCCCAGTCCCAGCCCCGAGGCCGCCGCTAGTCCATCCACTCCAGCAGACCGTCCTCTCTAGAAGGTTTTGGTTCAAGTTCCCTTGATAAAATCACCCCACGCGATCGCCGGAGTGATTCATGGGCAGCGCTTCTTCTTGCCGCCGCATCTACATTGGCACTGAAGCCAACCAATACTTAGCGGAGCAGACGTTGATCTATTCGATCCGCAAGCACCTTTCGGATCCCAGCATTGAGATCATTCCGCTGACCCAAACTCAGCAGCGCGTTGGTGGCACCCGTTTTGGCTTTGTGCGTTTCACGCTACCGCAAGCAATGGGCTATCAGGGCAAAGCCCTCTACCTCGATGCCGACCAGCTAGCCCTCACTGATTTAGCGCCAATCTTTGACCTTTTGCCAGACGACAAGGCGATCGCCTGCGTCTACGAAGCAGAAGGGCTTTACAACGGCAAACCCCATGTCCAGACCTGGCATACCAGCGTCATGCTGCTGGACTGTGAGCAACTAGCCTGGCAACCAGATGAGCTGTTTGCCACAGTGGTGCCGAACAAGCAAGAACCTAAGCCTGGTCAGATTCGCTATCGCAACTTCATGGAGCTGCAATGGTTCGAGCAGGAGCGCATTGCCAAGCTGCCGCCTTCTTGGAATCACTTCAACATCGTGACGCCCGAGACGAACATTGTGCACTTTTCCCATGTCCGTAGTCAGCCTTGGAAAAATCCTCGCCATGAGTTGACGGATTTTTGGCTGGGTTATCTCAAGGAAGCGATCGCAGCAGGTTATTTACGGCGACGGGATGTAGTCGCAGCAGTTGCACGGGGACATGTTCACCCTTGGACGCTCAAAGCGATCGCCTAGGCGACCGAGAGTCTAGAAACCAAGGCGTTCCCAGTTGAGAATCAACACGGTTGCCAAAACGAGGGTGACGCCCAGCATGGCAAAGCGGCCATTCCAGATCTCAGCCTGTGGCGTAAAACCACGTTTCCAGGCATTCAACTCTTCTCTAGGCACAAGAGGTGTGACGTCGGTTTCTGAAACGTCAGTGAGGTTGAGCACGCGGCTATCAATAGGGGCCATAAGGGGGATCCGAGGATTGCACTCCAACCTGGATTTAGGATCAGGTCTGATCCCTGCCAGATGATTAGTTGCTTTACATATTGACATCATTACAAAAATTGTGGGTGGCTGCCCTTACTGTTAGCGCTGCGCATCAGAAGAGTCATCTTTAGACCGGTTGAGAACCGGCTACCCTGATTAGCTCTCTATTAACTTTTGCAAGCTTTCTGAAATAGCTGAGCTGCAATCCGTTGAACGCCTCCATGAACCGGCGCCAAGGTATTGGTAGCGTCACACTGCTCAGTTCAATCCAAGGATGGCGCGGGCGAGCTGGAGATAGACAAACACACCAGCGACGTCAACTACCGTAGTGATGAAGGGTGCAGACATCAACGCCGGATCGAGGCCAAGGCGTTTGAAGACCAGGGGTAGGACTGATCCAGCAGTGGAAGCCAAGATCGAAATCACCAGCAAGCTGAACCCCACCGCGATCGCGACTTGCCAGTTGCGTTCCAGCAGAAACGCCCAAACAGTGACCACCGCAGCCAGCATGACTCCCAGTAAGGCTCCAGCAATCAACTCCCGCGACACAATCGTCATCGGGTTCATACTCCGCAGGCGATCGGTGTTCAAGCCTCGAATCACAACCGTGGAAGACTGCGCCCCCACATTGCCGCCGGTGCCAATCAATAGCGGAATAAAGGCAGCTAAGGCAACCACTTTAGACAGCACATCTTCTTGACTGCTAATCACTGCACTCGTGCCAGTATTCGTAATCAACAAGACAAATAGCCAAACCACTCGGCGGCGGGCTACCGTCAGCAAATTGGTCTGGAAGTAGTCATCTTCACCCGACTGCACGCCGCCCAGGGTGTAGATATCTTCGGTTGCTTCCTCTTCCAAAATGTCGATCACATCATCGACGGTGACGATCCCGACTAGCCGTTCTTCGCGATCAACGACTGGCACTGCCAGCAAGTCATAACGCTGGATCACCCGGGCGACTTCTTCTTGATCTGTGTCGGTATGCACACTGATCACATCGCGGGTCATCAGTGCACCAATACTGTCCTCCGGGGGGGCTACCAACAGCTCCCGCAGCGATAAAATTCCAGTCAGCCGACGACTGACATCCGTAACGTAAAGGGTATAGATCGTTTCGGTGCGGGGCGCCATCAAGCGCACGCGAGCCAGCGCCTGATCACCCGTCATTCCCTCTTTCAAGGCAACGTATTCCGGGGTCATCAACCGGCCTGCTGTGCCCGTTCCACAGCCGAGCAGCAGTGATGTAATCTCGCGTTCCGCGGGACTGAGTTGCTGCAGTAGCCGCCGGACAATTTTGGCAGGGAGCTCATCAAACAAGCGCACGCGATCGTCGGGCGACATCTGCTCGACGAGGTCGAGGACATCCTGACTGCGCAATTCATCAATCAGTGCTTGCTGCACCGTGCTGTCGAGGTACTCGTACACCTCGATCGCTTCATCTTTGGGTAGAAGACGGAAAGCAAGAGCCTGTAGCGTTTCAGGTAACCCTTCGATCGCCTCAGCAATGTCGGGATATTGCACCGGCTGGAGCAGGACTTTAGCTCCTTGATAGTCGTTGATTTCCAACAACCCCTGTAGTTGCTGTCGAACGATATCGCGAAGCTCTTGGCTGGCGATCGTCCCTTGACCTTGCTCTCGGTTGCTGTCGACCACGCCTTCTCCCTCGCGGCTCCCGAGAGTCTATCAAGAATGCTCCCTATCGGATCAGGACGATCGCGGAAGTTGCGGCAGACAGCGGGGATGACCGCAGGAGGAACAGAATTCTCTCTCATCCTCCTCTCGTCGAGGTTCTGGCAAATGACTATTGAGAAGCAGAAGCAAGCGTGAGTAAAAGTGCGGAGATTCCCTGAGAGGCACCCCAGAGCCCTCACAGCGCCTTGGGCCGCATCCGCCGAAGAGCAACGCCCTGGCTTGCTCAGGCCGATGGCTCGGTAGACTCGTAAGCAACGCTGGTTCCTCTGTCATGTCTGCTGTGCATCTCACTGTCACCCCTCCGGGCCCGATTCGTTTTGGTACTGATGGCTGGCGGGGCGTGATCGCAGCTGATTTCACCTTTGAACGGCTCTTTCGTGCAGCTGGAGCAGCAGCCAAAGTCTTAGCTAGGACTTACGGTGATAACGGGTCTCGCCGCATTTTGGTCGGCTACGATCGCCGTTTTTTGTCAGAAGAATTTGCCAGCATTACCGCCCAAGCGATTCAAGCGGTCGGCCTCGAAGCCCAACTCGCCTCGAACTACGCCACAACTCCTGCCCTCAGTTGGGCAGTTCACGAGCAAGCCGCCCTGGGTGCCCTGGTCATTACGGCTAGCCACAACCCAGGACAATATTCCGGGCTGAAGATTAAAGGCGCTTTTGGCGGCTCAGTGCCCGGCAGTGTCACTGCTGAAGTCGAGGCGCTTTTAGATCAGGGCTTCACACCAGATCTGCCGGATTCCTCAAGTGCGATCGCCCGCTTCGATCCCTGGCAATCCTATCGGCAGATGCTGCGCCAGAAGGTTGATCTGGCTGCCATTCAAGCCGCGATCGCCGGCGGGCGACTGAGTGTGTTTGTCGATGTCATGCACGGCGCTGCTGCGGGTGCTTTGGCTCAGATCCTAGAGGCGCCAGTCACAGAACTGCGCAGCGATCGCGATCCACTCTTTGGCGGCGGTGCACCGGAACCCTTAGCTGCCAATGTAGTTGGGCTCTGCCAGCGACTGAGTGATGGCGTCACTACACCTTTGGCAGTCGGCTTTGTCTTTGATGGCGACGGCGATCGCATTGCAGCGGTCGATCGCTCCGGTGAGTTTCTGAGCTCCCAGGTCTTAATTCCAGTACTGATTGAGCATCTAGCGGCCCGCCGCAGTTGTCCCGGCGAGCTAGTCAAAACCGTCAGTGGCTCGGACTTGATGCCCAAAGTTGCGGCACTCTTCAACATTCCTGTCACGGAACTTCCGGTTGGCTATAAATACATTGCCGATCGCATGCTGAGCCAAACCGTTCTATTAGGTGGCGAGGAGTCTGGCGGCATTGGCTACGGCAGTCATATCCCCGAGCGCGATGGTCTACTCTCAGCCCTCTACCTACTGGAAGCGATTGTCCAGAGCGATCGCAACCTCGGCGATCTCTATGCCGATCTGCAGGCTCGCACACAATTCCAATCGACCTACGATCGCATCGACCTGCCCCTAGCCGATATGAGTGCCCGCGATCGCGTTTTGCAAGCACTGCAGACCCAGACCCCCCAAGCGATCGCCGGTTTAGAAGTCATTAGTTACCAAACCATCGATGGTTTTAAGTTTCGGCTCAGCGATGGTCGCTGGCTAATGGTGCGCTTTAGTGGCACCGAACCCCTGCTGCGGCTCTACTGCGAGGCATCCAGCCCAGAGGCCGTTCAGGAAACCCTCAACTGGGCTAAGGATTGGGCGCAGCGCTGCTGAAAGCCGTCGCTTTGGCAGTACGCTAACGGCAGTCGACCTCTGGCACCATGACTGACGGTTTGCGCACCCCTCCCACCTTTGTTGCCTTTTGTCTGCGTCTGAGCGGGCTATTGATTGTGGTGGCAGGCATCCTCGGACTGCTGCTCCGCCTTCTGGCCGCTTCCTGGAGTGAGCTGACCTGGCGAGCCAGTTTTCTGGCGGAATTTGCCGATCGCGGGGTTATTCCGCTGATTGGTTTAGCCCCGTTTATTTTCGGCTGGGGCCTCGATGGTTTGTCGGGCCGCAGTGGGGGGCGCTGGCAACAGGTTCGCTTGCCGCTGTTTGCAGTGATCGCCTTACTGGGAGCGCTCTATTTGGCGGTCGTTCCGCTCTATTGGAACGACAGCAGTGCGGCAGGTCGTGAGGCACGGCAGAACCTCAATAATCAAGTCGCTCAAACCGAAGCAGAAATCAATAACCGCTATCAAACCCAAGAGTCTGTTCTTGCGCAGCTGTTGGCCAGTCCTGACCAGATCGCGGAATTAGAACGGGCGATCGCGGCCAACCCCAATGCAACGATTCCCGACTTTCTGAAGAAGAATGCCGCTGATTTGCGCAACAACCCCGAGAAAGTGCGGCAGGCCCTGCGCAATGAGCAAAAACAAGAGCTCGATCGCGTCCAAGCTGAGCAGCAACGCCAAGAGCGTCAGCTCAGTAGTGAATTGACCCGTAGCCAAGTGCGTATTGCCTTGAACGCCCTGCTGTTGGCGATCGCCTACCTCTGGCTGGGCAATGCGGGCCTACGCTTGCCCCAACGCTCCACGGCGCAACCGGAAGCAGACGCATGAAGCCATTAGTCGTCGCAACAGGGAATCCGGGCAAACTGCAGGAGCTGCAAGCTTACTTGGCTGAGAGTGGCTGGACCTTGCAGCTGAAGCCAGCCGATTTAGAAATTGAGGAAACTGGCCAGACCTTCGCGGAGAATGCCGCCCTGAAAGCGCAACAAACCGCGATCGCGACGGGAGAATGGGCGATCGCTGATGACTCGGGACTGAGTGTCGATGCGTTAAACGGTGCCCCCGGACTGTTTTCCGCTCGCTGGGGCCATAGCGATCGCGATCGCATCGATCGCTTGCTGCGCGAACTTACAGGACATGAGCAGCGAACCGCAGCGTTCATCTGTGCGATCGCTGTTGCCTCACCCCAAGGCAACATTGTTCTGGCGGTCGAGGGCCATTGTCCCGGCGAAATCCTGACAGCCCCGCAGGGGGCGGGTGGCTTTGGATACGACCCTATCTTCTGGGTGCCCGAGCTGTGCTCAGCTTTGCTGAGTTAGCGCCTGAGCAAAAACGCCAGGTCAGTCATCGCGGGCGAGCCCTTGCTCAGCTTTTGCCCCAACTGCGATCGGTGGCGACCCAGTAGACGGCGCAGCCCTAGTCTCTATGCTCGCTGGGCCAAGAGCGAAGCAACGGAGAGAACTTGAACGAGAAGGCCAGTCGGCGATTGTTAAAATTCAGGCGGCAGGGCGAGGGCACTGAATGTATGTACTGATTGGCGGCGCCGGCTTAATTGGACAACAGCTAGCTCGACAAGTGCTGGATCAGGGGCACACGGTCGCCGTGATCGATCAGGATCCCCAAGTCTGCAAGATGGTGCGCGATCGCCTTGGTGCTATGGCCTTTGAGGGCAGCGCCGTCAACACGGATATTTTGCTCGAAGCTGGGATCTGTCGCGCCGATGCCGTGGCAGCAGTCCTGCGCCAAGACGCACTCAATCTGGCATTGGTGACTCTGGCGTGTCACTACGGCGTCTCGCGGATTATCAGCCGCATCAGCCAGCAAGACTTCATTGAGCCGATGCGGTTGGCAGGAGCTCATCACATCATCAGCACGGTCGATCTGGTCGTCTCGACGATGGTCAACGCGATCGAATGCCCGCAGGTGGAATCGATGCTCCACTTCGAACAGGGGCAGATCGAGGTCTTCAAGTTGACCCTCGACAGTCAGTCACCGGTGATTGGCCGCAGTGTCGCAGCGATCGCGCAGGATCGGAACTTCCCCAGTTCGTCGCTGATCATTGGCTACCAGTCCCATCCCCAGGCAGATCTAGTGATTCCCAGTGGTAACACGGTGCTAGAGGCCAATGCGACGGTTCTGCTGGCAACCAAACCCGGACTGGTGCAATCCTTGGTCAACTTTCTGATGCCCAGTCTCTTTAGTCCGCTTCAGCCCGCAGGAGTTCTGCATCAATAACCTGCAGGCGATCGGCGATCGCTTCCTCGGTCAGAATGCCTTTGCGCGCCGAATCGAGTAGGGCATTTTTTTCCACCAGCAGTAAGCGACGCTGCAGGCTCGAAAAAGCGGGAGCTGCGCTGTTGCGGAGATTGGTCGATCGCCGGTTGTAGAGGCCGCGCAGCGATTGCTCTGCTCCTGCGATCGCCAGTTGGTAGCGCGCCCGTAGTTCTTCATGGACTGCCTTGGGCAAGACCCCTGCATCGTAGAGGTTCAGCAATTCCGATTGCACCGCTTTACCGGCAATCAGCTGCGCTTGCAGTTGTTCTGCTTCCTGCGATCGCGTCGAGCGGGTCGCCACCTTCAAGCGTTTGACAAACCAGGGCAAGCTCAACCCCTGCACCACCAGAGACAGCAACACCACCCCAAATACGAGGTTGACTAGTTCACTGCGGTTCCCGAGGGTAGCGGGCAAACTCAGCGCCAGAACCATCGAGAGCGAACCCTTGATATTGCCCAAAAACAACACATGCTGCCAGCGGAAGGGGATGGGGCGATCGAAACGGTTGACCAGCGCCATCAGGGGATAGACCGTGACGAGGCGAGCAAGCTGGTAGGCCACGATCGCCAGCAGGACAGCCGGCAGCGTTTGCAGCAGCGATCGCGGATCGACTTCTACACCGATGAACAGAAAGATGAAAGTGTTGACGCAGAAGGCTGCGTACTCCCAAAAGTTGATCAGCGTCAGCCGACTTGAGGGGGATTGGGCGCGATCAAGGGCGAGATTCCCCACCGTCAATCCTGCCACCACCACCGCAACAACGCCGGAGACATTCAGCGCTTCCCCTAGCTGAAAGGTGCCCAAGGCCACGGCGACAGTCAGCAGAATGCCACTGAGGGAGTCATCGGCAAGGGTGCGAAACAAGCCCGAGGCCAAGTAGCCCGTCGCCAGTCCCAGCAGTCCTCCCCCCAAAACCACCAGAAAAAAGGACTGCACTGCACTGATTGCTGTCACCTGCTCACCGGCCTGCAGTTCGACGATCAGGCCAAAAATCACGAGGGCTACCCCATCGTTGAACAGACTTTCCCCTTCCACAATCGTGGTCAGGCGTGAGGGCACGGCAATCTCCCGGAAGACGGCAATCACCGAAACCGTGTCGGTAATCGCCAGAATGCTGCCCACTAAGAGCGCTGGTATCCAGTCAAGATTCAGGCCAAATTTCAGCACACTGGCCGTGACCCCCGTGGCTAGCAGAATGCCCGGCCCCGCCAAGACACTGATCGGAGCAAATGAGCTGCGCAGCCGACTGATGTCGGTGTTGATGGCGGCTTGGAAGACCAAAATGGGCAGAAACAGATTGAGAATTAAGCCTGAATCAATCCCTAGGCGACGCGGCAAGAGGTTGGTAATCGTCAATCCCGCCAACACCAGACCGGTGACGTAGGGAATGCGAAAGCGCCGCGAAATCAAGGCCACAAGCGTGGCCCCCAGCAGACAAATCGTCAGGGTGGTGGCCAGGTCGGCGCTGGGTTCTGGCTTGGCAGTGACCGCAGCCAGAGAGAGATCAGCGAGCAGAAAAGGCAGCACGGGCAGGAGGGGTAGCGATCGCCCTCTAGTGTGCGACAAAACCTCAGACTGCAGCGGTCGTTAACCCCCCTTGTTAGGATCAAGGACTGTCCTCTTTCGTGGCGGTTCAGGGCAGCAGTCCACCCATGGTTTTCCTCCCGTCATGAATCAGTACTTTGCCACCGTTGGCCGGGGCCTCGAAGCAATCGCAGCACAAGAGCTGGAGCAGCTTGGGGCCCAAGCGGTGGAACCCCAGTTTTGTGGCGTCGCGTTTCAAGGCGATCGCGAGTTGCTCTATCAAGGTCAACCTCTGGGCACGCATTCCCTTTCGGATTCTCTGGGAGATTGATCAGTTTCCCTGCTGGGATGCCACGGATCTCTACGAGGGCATCCGCGATATCGACTGGACCTATTTCTTGACGCCCGATCGCAGTTTTGCAGTCAGCGCCACGGGCAAAACCGATCGCCTCAATCACAGTCACTTCACCGCCCTCCAGGTCAAAAACGCGATCGTCGACCAACAGTGGGAGCAATTCGGCGAGCGATCGCCGATCGATACCGAACGACCAGATCTGCTAGTGCGGGTTCACCTGGCTCAAGAGCGCTGCAGCCTCAGTCTGGATAGCTCTGGCAGTAGCTTGCACCGACGTGGCTACCGTCCAGCGGTTGGCCTGGCGCCACTCAAAGAATCCCTCGCAGCGGCATTGATCCAACTCTCGGGCTGGGAGTCATCGCAGATGCTCTACGATCCGCTCTGCGGTTCTGGCACCCTGCCGCTCGAAGCAGGACTGATGGCCCTGCAGATTGCGCCGGGTCTATTCCGCGATCGCTTTGGTTTTGAGAGCTGGTGCGACTTTGATGCGCAGTTATTCGAGACTCTCTGCCAGCAAGCCCAAGCCCGTCGTCTGGAGGTACTGCCCGCACCGATTTGGGGTAGCGATCGCGAGGCAGCAGTCGTCGATCAGGCGATCGCCAATGCTGAAAACTCTGGTTTGGCAGAGCGTGTCTATTTCTCGCAATTAGATTTATCAGACGTGGTCGCTCCTGCTGATAGCGGTGTCTTGATTTGCAACCCGCCCTACGGTGAACGGCTCGGCAGTGATAGCGATTTAGGGGCGTTCTACAAGCAATTGGGCGATGTGCTCAAGCAACAATTCAAGGGCTGGACGGCTTTTGTTCTCAGTGGCAACAAGGAGCTAGCGCGGGCGATCGGGCTGAAATCTGCGCAGCGGACGCCTGTTTATAATGGGGGATTGCTCTGCCAGTTAATGAAGTACGAGCTCTACTAATAGCTCAGCTTTTGGATTCGTGGTGAGCGATCGCGCTTTTATTTCTGTTGGCTGAACCGTCGTATGCTGCGCCTCTCCGAAATCAAATTGCCACTGGATCATCCCCCTGAGGCGATCACCACTGCGATTTTACAGAAACTAAAAATTCAGGCGGATGAGCTGCTTGGCTACGAAATTTTTAAGCGTAGCTACGACGCCCGCAAAAAAGACGCGATCGTTTGGGTTTATATCCTCGATCTTAAAGTCAAGAATGAGGCGCAACTACTCAAGCGCTTCCAGAAAGATCCCCACGTCAACCCAACCCCTGATATGTCCTATCGGGTGGTTGCCCAAGCACCGGAAGGATTGACGGAGCGCCCCGTGGTGATTGGTGCCGGTCCCTGCGGGATGTTTGCGGCTTTAACCCTCGCGCAGATGGGCTTTCGGCCGATTCTGTTTGAACGCGGTAAAACCGTCCGCGATCGCACGGCAGACACCTTTGCCTTTTGGAAAAAACGGGGCGAGTTCAACCCGGAATCTAATGCCCAATTTGGTGAAGGCGGTGCGGGTACTTTCTCCGATGGCAAGCTTTACAGCCAAGTTCGGGACCCGCAATACTACGGCCGCAAGGTATTGACTGAGCTTGTCAATTCCGGAGCTAATCCCGAAATTCTTTATGTCAATAAGCCCCATATTGGCACTTTTAAACTCGTGGGTGTTGTTCAGCAAATGCGGGCTCGTATTGAAGCCCTAGGTGGTGAAATTCACTTTCAAAGTCGGGTAGAGTCGCTGCATATTGAAGACCGACAAGTGCGAGGATTGCGGTTGACTAATGGGGACTATATCCCCGCTCGCCATGTGGTTCTTGCGATCGGCCATAGTGCCCGTGACACCTTTCAAATGCTCTTTGATCAGGGCGTTTACATTGAGGCCAAGCCCTTTTCGATTGGCTTCCGCATCGAGCATCCCCAACCCCTGATCGATCGCGCTCGTTTTGGTCCCTTTGCCGGCCATAAATCCCTGGGTGCCGCTGACTATAAATTGGTTCACCACTGTCAGAATGGGCGCACCGTTTACAGCTTCTGCATGTGTCCGGGTGGCTTGGTTGTTGCGGCGACCTCCGAGCCGGGACGAGTCGTGACCAATGGTATGAGTCAGTACTCCCGCAACGAGCGCAATGCGAATAGCGGCATTGTGGTCGGCATCACGCCAGAGGACTACCCTGGGCATCCCTTGGCGGGTATTGATCTGCAGCGTCGCCTCGAAGCCAAAGCCTTTGAGTTGGGTGGTGGTACCTACGAAGCGCCAGGCCAGCTGGTGGGGGACTTCCTCGCCGGTCGCCCCTCGCAACACCTGGGGACTGTTCGTCCCTCCTACGCCCCTGGCGTGCATCTCACTGATCTGAGTGAGAGTTTGCCCGATTATGCGATCGCGGCGATTCGTGAAGCCCTGCCCGCTTTCAATCGCCAGATTCAAGGCTTCGCTCTACCCGACGCCATGCTGACAGGTGTGGAAACACGCACCTCCTCGCCGGTTCGGATTAAACGTGGCGAAGATTTTCAGAGCCTCAACACAACGGGGCTGTTCCCGGCTGGCGAAGGAGCCGGCTATGCCGGTGGCATTCTGTCTGCCGGTATTGACGGCATCAAAGTAGCCGAAGCCGTTGCCCTCGCCATGCTGCGATCGCAACCTCAAACGGTCTAACGCTGGGAGCAAGTTGGGAGAAGTCCGGCGACATCTTAAACTGGTGAACGGTCTTGCAAGGAGCGAACAGTCAGCCGTGCGTCGGATCATCATTGCCGGGAACTGGAAAATGTACAAAACCCAGGCCGAAGCCCTGGAGTTCTTGCAAGCCTTTTTGCCACAGCTCAGCGAAACGCCAGAATCGCGCAAAGTTGTGCTCTGTGCACCCTTCACGACCCTGTCTAGCCTGAGCAAAACCCTCCACGGCAGCCGGGTGCGCGTGGGTGCTCAAAACATTCACTGGGCCAAGGAAGGGGCTTTCACTGGCGAAATCTCGGGAGCAATGCTGACGGAGATTGGCGTTCGCTATGTAGTGGTTGGTCACAGTGAGCGCCGTCAGTACTTCGGGGAAACAGATGAAACCGTCAACCAGCGCTTGCTGGCAGCCCAATCCTTCGGTCTGTTACCGATTCTCTGCGTGGGTGAGTCGAAGCAACAGCGCGATGCTGGTGAGACTGAAGCCGTGATCAGTCGTCAGTTGGAGCGTGGGTTGGTCGGTGCCGATCAAACCAACTTGGTGATTGCCTACGAACCGATCTGGGCGATCGGGACTGGTGATACCTGTGCAGCCGAGGAAGCTAATCGCGTCATTGGCCTGATTCGCAGTCAGCTCAAGGATACTGATGTGCCGATCCAGTACGGTGGTTCGGTCAAACCTGAGAACATCGACGAGATCATGGCGCAGCCAGAAATTGATGGAGCCTTGGTCGGCGGTGCTAGCCTCGAAGCTGAGAGTTTCGCCCGCATCGTCAATTACCAGAGCTAACAGCTCTTGCACCCAGCAGATTCATAAGGATGTTGCTGCTGGGTGTAATCAGGCTTTGATCTCAGATCACAGCCCACACTCATTGGAGGAAGCGATCGCAGCTTCATCAGCTGAACTTCTGACAGTCAGTGCCAATCAAGGACCCTGACAACTAAAGACGAGCAAGCACCTGCTGGCGATAGGTCCAATCATCCAAGCCAAAACCTTGATTCATGCGGTTGCGATCGCCATTCAGTTGCGCAGTCAAGGCACGCGCCCGCTCCCGAGAATCGGGGTGGGTGCTGAGGAAGGTTATGCCGTTATTGCCAAGGCCGGCCAGCTTGTGCATCACTGAAATCAAGCCTGCAGGAGCATAGCCAGCCCGCTCCATAATTCGCAGCCCTCGAGCATCCGCGTCAAACTCAGCGCTGCGACTGTTCGGGCGGTTTAGGGCTAAGTCAACGGCAACTTGAGTGAAGCGATCGCTATCGACACCCAGAGCAGACAATCCAGCTTGCTGTAAGTAACTCTGGCCCAAGCGCTGGGGCAAGTGCCGCCCTTCAATATGGCCGATTTCATGGGCGAGAACGCCGGCCAATTCCGCTTCATTGCTGAGGAAACCGAGCATCCCCGTGGTGATGTAGACGTAGCCACCCATCGTTGCAAAGGCATTGATTTCGCGGCTATCCACCACCTGGAATTGCCAAGGCAGATCAGGGCGATCGCTTTCGGCGGCAAGTCGTTGACCTACATCGTTGACGTAGGCCGCCAAAATGCGATCGCGATTAGGTCGAAAGCGTTGGCTCAGCATCTGCTGGTTCATTTGCCGCCCCAGCTGCACCTCTTGATTGGGGTTGAGGTTGCTAAAGTTCAGGCCCTGAAACAGCTGGATTCCGCCGCGCAGCAGGTTGAGCAGACGCGGGTCAAATTGAGCCTGAGCAGGCCCTGCTGTTAAAGCTAAGGCCGCGATCGCAGCAATTATCGGACGACGCAAAGACATAGATTTCCTAGAGCCCCTCAGAACACTAGAGACGCTCTCTCGATAACCGTCGTTCCATCGCAAGCCGCTTTCTTAACTGGCTGCAAAGCGAATCTTGAGGTAATCATCCTCCATGCTGGCACCCATGGGGCTGAGTGCAGCCAAAGCCTGGGGCAAAACAAGATTGCGGCGATGGTTGCCGATGCGAATGTTCAGCTCATCACCGTTTTTACTAGGGTCAATCTGGCTCTTGGGAATCCCCGGCAAATAGACCTCGAGGTTGTAATCGCTGCCATTTTGGACAACTCGGAGAGTAGTTTCTTTGTAGTAAACCTGCGTTGGATCTTCGTTGGCGTAAAGGGTCTCCTTCAGCCGTTCTAGGGCTTCCAGTCCACACATCTCTTCCGAGTAGAGCGGCACTTCCTTGATTGGCAGAGGGTGAAAATCAGCGTGAATTTCGTCGCGATATTGCTTTTGGTTATCTTTCCAGCGCTGGAAGAAGGGATCCGTAACGCTGTCAGGAATGATCCGATTGGCAATCACCAAATCAGTACCGACGTTGTAGAGGCTGAGATAAGCGTGGGCCCGCAATGATTCTTTGATCACCATCTTTTCGGGGTTGGTGACCAAACGCACCGAGGTAGTCCCCGGATCCGTCAGGACTTTCTCAAGCTCGACCAGCTGTTCGTAGAACTCATAAGGCGCATCCATCACCTCTTTGGTCGGCAGGTTGAAGCCGGCTACCGGGCGAAACAGCGGCTGAACCAGCGGCCGCAACACTTCCGAAACCGCTTGGAAGGGCTTGTAAAGCTTGCGCATGTACCAGCCCGCAACTTCCGGCAGACTAAGTAGCCGCAGCGCAGTGCCGGTTGGAGCCGAGTCGATGATCAGGACCTCATACTCGCCTTCGTCGTAGTGGCGCTTCATCCGCACGAGGCTAAAGATTTCATCCATGCCGGGCAAAATCGCCAGCTCTTCTGCCTCGATTCCTTCTAGACCCCGGGCTTGCAGCACATCCGTGATGTAGCGTTTGACCGCGCCCCAGTTGCCCTCAAGCTCCATCAGAGCATCCAATTCCGCACCCCACAGGTTGGGTTTGACCTCACGGGGTTCATGGCCGAGTTCCATATCGAAACTATCGGCGAGAGAGTGGGCCGGATCCGTACTCAGAACTAAGGTCTTATAGCCGAGTTCCGCACAGCGCAAGCCGGTGGCAGCGGCCACAGAGGTCTTGCCGACGCCGCCCTTACCGGTCATCAAAATTACACGCATGGAGTCCTTGCCCTGATGAGAATCGCTTAAAGATTCGTCAACTTATTCTATCGGTGATTTTTAGTGCGCCGTCGCGGTATCTGTTGGCGTAAAACCGCCCAGGGCGAGCAATCCCAGTAATCGCGGTGGCTGCTAATGGTGCCCTCTGCCGTGAGTTCAAACAGGGTGCGGCCACTGATCTGCGATCGCGGTCGCCAAGGCCAAGGACTGGTCCAAGTCAGCGTCCAGCGGCTTTCGATGCCCGTCTCAGTCGCATGGATGTCATGCAGGGTCAGCTCAGGATCCAGAAACCAGCGATCGATGAAGGCAATCATTTTCTGGTAGCGATCGCGACCCTGAAAGCGCGTCAGGGGATCTTGAAAAAACGCGTCGGGGTCGTAAACCTCGAAGCTTTGATCCTTGGGAAAGCGGGCATAGTCTTGCCGCAGCGTTTCCAGTAGGTCATCCAGCGCGATCGCCATCAGGCTTTCTCCGTGAAGACAGGGGCAGTCAGTTGACGGGCTTGATGGGCCAGGAGTTGATCCTGCGCTTCCGCCAGATTGAGGGCTTGCTGAATGCT
Source organism: Synechococcus elongatus PCC 6301 (assembly GCF_000010065.1). Taxonomy (NCBI): domain Bacteria; kingdom Bacillati; phylum Cyanobacteriota; class Cyanophyceae; order Synechococcales; family Synechococcaceae; genus Synechococcus; species Synechococcus elongatus. The sequence continues at coordinate 339,371 of NC_006576.1, forward strand.
GTCGCGATCGACCCAGCCTTGAACCGCAGTCATGGCCACAGCTGACTCATCCGTTCCCCCCGCAAGCACCGGTAATTGCTGCAGGCCGCGCACATCCATCCGCGCGATCGCCTCCGCGAGACTTTCGCCGCAATGCACCCAAATCAACTCTCGGCTGGCGATCGCTAGGAGTGGTTCTGTCGGAGTTGCTGAGAGGCTGCGTTGTAGGTCGGGTAACGTCACTAAACCTAAGACGCGATCGTGGCGATCGTGCACGAGGGCGTGATAACTGGCAGCCTCGATCAGCTGGGCTAGGGCTTGATCAGCCGTTAAGTCACTGGGGAGCCAGCAATCCACCGGACGCAGCGCCACTTCCACAGGCAACCGAAGCGGTAAATCTGGCTCTCGCTTTTGGGGTAACCCGGGCAGATCAGAATGGGTCGCTTTGGGTCGCAGGCGATCGGCCAGCCAAGCACTCAGGCCTGCCGCCGCCATCAGTGGCAGCACAATCCGATAGTCCCGTGTCAATTCAAACAGCAGCAAAATCGCCGTCAATGGAGCACGGACACTTCCCGCCAGTACAGCAGCCATGCCGACCATGGCGTAGGCCGGTGGCGTCGCGATCGGAATCCAGGAGGTTGGGAAAAAAGCCGTTAACACCCAGCCGTAGAAGCTACCCAAAACGGCACCGAGGAACATCGCGGGAGCAAAGCCCCCGCCCACAAAGCCACTGGCTAGACAGAGCGCCGTGAGGCCGAGCTTACCGATCAGCAAGAGCACCAACGTTAGGGGCGTCAGGCTCATGCCACTGAGTAGCCCCTCAATTGTTTCGTAGCCGACGCCCAGTACTTGAGGGAACTGGAGCGCAACGAGCCCGACAATCAAGCCAGCCAACGCAGGCCGCAGCGATCGCGGAATTCGTCCCAAGACTGCACCGATCGCGGTTTCGCCGCGAAAGGCTTGCTGCAGCACCTGCACCAGTGCCATGTAGCTACTGGATACCAAGCTAGCGAGCACGCCCAGCCCCAGATAGAGCGGCAGTTCTAAGGGCGATCGCACGACGTAGTCTGGCAGGGAAAAAGCCGGTTGTGCTCCTAGCCCCACTTGCGCAACCAGCGCCGACAGGACGGCCGCAATCAAGACGGCACTGACGGCTGCCCCAGCAAAACTGGTGCCCAGCACGACTTCGAAGGCAAAGAAAACCCCTGCGATCGGGGCATTAAAACCAGCTGCAATCCCAGCCGCAGCCCCAGCGCCAATCAGCAACAGCTGCCGCTCGCGCGACATTTTGGCCCAACGGGCGATCGCCAGCCCTAAGTTGCCGCCACTCTCCACACTCGGTCCTTCCGGCCCCAGAGAAGCGCCACTGGCCAGCGAGAGTGATGCGGCAAAAAGTTTCTGCGGTGTCCGCAGCGGTTCATCACCACCAGTCCCACGCGCTAGGCCAATCAACCCCGTCATACTTGGCCCAAAACGCGGCCAAATCAGGATCAGACCGCCCATCACCAGACCGCCCAGTAGGGGAATGAGCGCCAGGGTTTGATGGCCACCCCAAGCTGAGAGCGTACTGGTGAGCCAGCTAAACACCCCTTGATGCAAGGACTCGTAGAGCAAGTGGAAGCCTACGATCGCAGCACCTGTGCTCAGCCCAACGCCAGCCGCGAGCAGCAGTAGGTAGGACTCAGGGCTAAACAGCCGCACCAGAGGATTGCTCCAGTGCAGCCCGACAGGCGGATTGGGAATCTCAGCAACAGGAGGAGGGGTCGTCATGGCCTAGCCAATCCGGGATCTTCTTCGGGTCTAGCGCAATGGGAGCTGTTCCTAGCGCCGACCAATCGACTGTTGGTAGGCCGGCCGCTGCGTCAGACGGCGAATGTAGTCCTGCACAGCGGGGTAGGGACTGAGGTCGAAGTCCGGGAAGAACATCGGCACGTAGGCCAGATAGGAACCCACGGCGACATCTGAAACACTGAGGCGATCGCTCACCAGATACTCACGCTGACTGAGCAGGGTATTGAGGCTCCCCAGCAACCGCGGCGCTTCTTTGGCGCGGTTGGCTTCTACAAACAGGCCAGGGCCCAGCGTCGCATTGGCAAACAACACCCACTGCGCTGCGATCGCGCGGTCTTGCGGGGTCTGCAGCTCGCCAAATTTTTCAGCGAGGTAGAGCAAAATCGCACCAGATTCCCAAAGGGTGAATGCGTCGTCGACCAGAGCTGGCACTTTGCCAAAGGGATTGAGTGACAAAAAGGTCGGTTGCCGATGCTCACCTGCTGCCATATCGACGGCAACAGATTCGTAGGGCTGACCGAGTTCTTCGAGGTACCAGGCAACAAGAGAAGCGCGGGTGCGAGCGCTGCCGTACAGCTTCAGCATGGGTCGCGTTCACGAGAGGGTCGTTTCCACTCTACGGTGAAGAAACCTGCATCCTGCTAACTGATGACCCGCGATCGCTTACTCACCCACCGCCAGCAATTCCCAGCGCTCCAAAACAAGGCCTATTTCAACTACGGCGGACAGGGGCCGCTCTCAACGGCAGCGTTGACAGCGATTCAAACTGCTTTCGCCGATAGTCAGCAGCTTGGACCTTTTTCCCTGGCAACTGGTCAGCGAGTCGAGCAGATTAGCGATCGCCTGCGAACGGATCTGGCAGCGCTGCTTCAGACCCAGTCCGAGAACATCACCCTGACTGAAAATGTCTCGGTCGGCTGCAACATTGCGCTCTGGGGGGTGGATTGGCAGGCCGGCGATCGCCTTTTGATCACCGACTGCGAGCATCCCAGCGTCATCGCTACCGCACAGGCGATCGCCCAACGCTTTGGCGTAGAGCTGGATATTTGGCCGTTGCAGGCTGCTGTTGTCGCCGGTCAGGATTTAACTGAAGCGTTTGCAGCGCAACTCAACTCCCGAACGCGACTCGCTGCGATCAGTCACGTCCTCTGGAATTACGGCACAGTTCTGCCCCTCGCCGCGATCGCCGAACAAGCGCACCGTCAGGACTGCCTGCTTTTGGTCGACGGAGCGCAATCGGTAGGGCTGTTGCCGCTAGATCTGCCCGCTACTGGAGTCGATTTCTACGCCTTCACCGGCCATAAGTGGCTCTGTGGCCCCGAAGGAGTGGGTGGTCTCTACAGTCGACCGGAGTCCCGCGCCACTTCTCTGCCGACTTGGTTGGGCTGGCGAGGGGTCGAAAAGAATACCCAGGGCCGACCGATTCGCTCTAAAAGTGATGGTCGTCGCTACGAAATTGCGACCTCGGCTTATCCGCTCTATGCGGGTCTGAGTGCTGCGATCGCCCAACAAGCTGATTACGGGACGATTGAGGATCGCTACAATCGCAGCCGCCAACTGGCCCAGTGGCTCTGGCAGTCGTTACAGGCATTACCAAAGGTGCGCTGCCTCGCAACCACACTGCCACAAGCTGGGCTGATTTCGTTTCAAATCGATAGCTCTCAGTCCCCGTTCAAAATCGTTAGCCACCTGGAAGGCCAAGGACTGCAAATTCGCAGTTTGGTCGGCCCAGATTGTCTCCGGGCCTGCTGTCACTACCTGACTTTGGAAACTGAGTTGGAGTCGCTAGTTGCCGCGATCGCCCAGATCTAGTGACTCGCTGTAGTTAGCTTTGCATTCTTCAGCGCCCGCAGCCGCCGCGAGAAGCTCCGGATCACATCCAGCGCAAAGGTCGGTGTTTCTTGGATGGCAAACAGGAAGCGCCGGCGGTCGAGACGAGCCAGTCGGCAGTCTTGACGCGCGATCGCAGTGGTGGCGCGAAACTTCTGGGCTTGGACGAGAGCACCTTCCCCAAAAACATCACCTGCTTGCAGGACTTCAACGGTGCGATCGCCCACCTTGAGCTCTACCTCACCGGCAAGAATGCCATACATTTCTGCGGCAGCCTCTCCCTCCGAAAAGATGACACTCCCTGCTGGAATCAAAAGATCTTCCGCGTCACGTTGGAGTGCTTTGACGGTCGATGCAGGTGCAAACATGGGCATTCCCCCTCCCCGGGTTAGCAGTGGAAAGAGCTAGAGAGACTTATCAGCATCGCCAAAAATGGTGTTCGCAGAAAAGCTCTTAAACGGTTCTTAACCTAAGGGTTAACCTAACGCATTCCAAGTCGCTGTGATCAACGACACCGTTTGCCAAGCGATCGCGATGTGATCAGCGTTCTTGCAGGCGCCGGCAACTGCCCTTCAGAATGAACAGTGAACTGTCCCTCACCCGCAACCCACCATGAGCCAACCCAATCGTTTCGCAGGCGGCTTCCTTTTGGGTGCTGTCTTTGGCGGCATTCTCGGCGGCGTCTTGGGAGTAGCCCTCAGCCAACGCTCCGCTGCAGCGCTGAATGCGGGTGCAGAACGGGACGGTGACGACGATCGTGATCCAGAAGGTCCAATCGATAGCACTCGGCGCGGCCTCGAGGACAAGATTGCTCAGCTCAGCGATGCGATCGATGACGTTCAGCAGCAGTTGCGTAATGTGCAGCCGCTGGCTGATCTGCAAGCCGACGACTGACTCGACTGATTCTGCGGGTGTGATCTCAGATTGATCAGGATATTTCTGGGCAGCGATCAACGTCGGCTAGTCAGACTTGCTGCGATCGCTACTGCCACCAGAGATCTCAAGTCAAGCTGGCGGCAATCGCGGTTTCCAAGAATCGGTAGAGGTCTGCGGCTTCTTCGCCTCGGAGCGAGCGGTCTTTGAGGTCTTGCAGGACAGGCGTGAGCTGGTCGCAGCGATCGCGGTAGGCCTGATGCTCCGCCAATTGATCGGCAAAGACGCTAGCCTCGATTGCCTCAGGGGTGACCTGTTCACTCAACAGCACGGGTGAGGCAAATTCCCGACCGCTGACGTCGTAGCGCAGGTTAAAAATCAGCGCCCGACTTTGTTGGTGAAGCTGCGCTTGCAGCGATCGCGTATCGAACTCTGAGCGCGGGAAGGCCACAGAGCCACTGATTCGCAGCTCAACGATTGCTTCTTGCGTAGTTCCGGTGGCAATCGCCTGCTCAACCGTTGCGATCGCGGCGGCTTCCAAGTCTGCGGGTGACCAATCTACGCGCGTTTCAAGACGCAAACGGACTATAGGCCGCTGCAGATAGTCCCGTTGCAAAGTGACTTGCGGTTGCTTCTGGCCTGACTTCAATTCCACCGACAGCACGCCCCGAGGCGCTTGATCCTGGCCTTCGGCAATACTGTTCGCTTCCACCGAACCGGGATTAAAGACCCAGTTTTCTAGCTCGTAATACTTATGAATATGGCCAAGCGCGAGGTAGTTCACGCCCGCTTCACGCAGGGGCAACAAATCCTCGTAGCGCAAGGCGCCGCTATAGCGGGCGATCTGGCCTTCCACGCCGTGATGAAACAGCATCACGGTATGTTCAGGGCCAGGCGGTAAAGCGCGAATATCCGCAGCCAAAAGACGAATCATCTGCGGAGCGGCGGAGCCATACCAACAGGAGCCCAGGATCCGCACGCCGCAGTCGAGGTCGATGTAGCTGCCAGTGTGGGTTTCGGGATCCCAGGGTTGATAGCGGTTATCGCCTTCGGCAACACTCGCTTCTGGCTCCAGCAAAATCAGGCCATACCATTCGGCGAGGTAGCGGAGCCAACTACTACGGCTACCGTAGGGCCGATGATCATGGTTTCCCTCGATCGCGATCGCGGGGATCTCAGCTTTCTTCAGCAGGTCTAGCACCAGCAACGCCTGACTGAGAATGGCCGGCTGCACCACTTTGTGTTCGAACAAATCGCCGGCAATCACCACAAAATCGACCTTAGGGTCAATCGCATAGCGAACGAGCGCATCTTCGAGAGCGTGAAAGAAGTCGGTGGTGCGCTTGGGATTGTTGTAGCGATCGAAGCCTAAATGAACATCCGCTAGATGCAGAAAACGCGCCATATCATCGCCAGACTTCCAGCCAGCAGTTTAACGGCGATCGCTCTTGCATTGCTGAGGGCCTAGGGCACCTAGGCGGACCGCTGATAGAGCTCAGCCACAGCTTCTAGGGGCAAGCGCGATCGCACGGTCAGGCTTAGATCCGAGCGATCGCCCACTGCGAGGTGAGCCGCTGCCGCACAGGCAATCATGGCAGCGTTGTCGGTACAGAGCGAAAGCGGCGGAAAGAGCGTTGTGATGCCATGCTCAGCTGCCGCTTTGCCCAGTTGTTCGCGCAGACCGCGATTAGCTGCAACCCCGCCCCCCACGGCGATCGTGGTTAACCCCTCATCCAAGGCTGCTGCGATCGCTCGTTTGGTCAGGCTGCGAGCCACTGTCGCTTGGAAGCTGGCTGCCAGATCCGCGATCGGAAGGTCTTCAGATTCTGCCCGCAGGCGATCGCAAAGCCGCAACATTGCTGTTTTGAGACCACTAAAGCTGCAGTCGTAGGGGTGATACCCCCCACCCGGCAGGGAAATTTGGCCTTCTGGCAGCGGAAACGCTTTGGGATTGCCATTGGCTGCGAGGCGATCGATCACGGGCCCACCGGGATAGCCCAAGCCCATCAGTCGGGCGACTTTATCAAAGGCTTCACCGGCCGCATCATCGCGGGTTTGCCCAAGGGTTCGGTATTGGCCACAGCCATCGACTCGAATCAGGCTGGTGTGCCCGCCCGAAACCAGCAGCGACAGGAACGGCGGCTCCAAGGAGGGCTCCTGTAAATAGGCCGCGAAAATATGACCTTCGAGGTGATGAACGCCCAAAAACGGTTTGTTGTGCAGCAGCGCCAGTGTCTTAGCAGCCATAGTGCCAACTAGTAGAGCGCCGACTAAACCGGGTGCAACCGTCGCTGCAATCCCATCGATCGCCGACCAATCAAGGCCTGCCTCAGAGAGGGCGAGCGCGATCGCGGGATTGACGGTTTCTAGATGCTGCCGCGCCGCCATTTCCGGCACAACTCCGCCGTAGCGACGGTGCAGATCAATCTGCGAACTGACAATGCTGCTGAGAATGTGACGATCCTTTACGATCGCCACCGCTGTTTCATCACAACTTGTTTCAACTGCTAAAACGGTTGTCATCAACTGATACGGTTCCTGATAAAGCTTTCCCGAAGCTTCGGGATTGATTCTATTCGGAAACGAGTGCTTGGCGCTCGTCTTCGAGTTTTTGTACTGCTGGTCGGAGTTCGATCGCTCTTATCGATCGCGGCTCCCAATGCGACTGTTCTGTCGTCACTTCTCGAAGGAAGCCAGTTCATGCGTCGACTGTTTGCTGTCGTGCTCGCCGCCTGTCTGTGGCTGGGCTTTGCTCCCCAGGCTTCGGCTGATGTTGCCGGCCTAACGCCCTGTAGCGAGTCCCCCCGTTTCATCCAACGGGCTGAAGCCGCTGCAACTCCCCAGGCGAAAGCCCGCTTCGAAAACTACTCCCAAGCCCTTTGCGGCGCGGATGGTCTGCCCCACCTGATCGTGGATGGCCGCCTCGATCACGCGGGTGATTTCATCATCCCCAGCTTGCTGTTCCTCTACATCGCCGGCTGGATTGGCTGGGTGGGTCGTTCCTACCTGCAAGCCATCAAGTCTGACAAAGATGCTGCAGGCAAAGAAATCGTGATCGATGTGCCCTTGGCCGTCAAGTTTTCCTTGACTGGTTTTGCTTGGCCCTTGGCAGCGTTCCAAGAGTTCAGCAGCGGTAAGCTACTTGCGAAAGCAGACGAAATCACCGTCTCGCCCCGCTAAGATTTCTGTCGTTTTACGGAGCTGAATGCTAGCCATGGATGGTCTCAAACGTTATCTATCTTCTGCCCCAATTCTCGCAACGATTTGGTTTGCGATTACTGCTGGCATCCTGATTGAATTCAATCGCTTCTTCCCTGATTTGCTCTTCCATCCCCTCTAGGAAAGCGTCAGAAATCAAGTGACACTTAGAACCGGGTTGAGTCTATGACTGAGCCCGGTTTTCGTTTATGGACTTGTTGTTCAAGGGGCATGCACAAAGAACTTATGGCAGTCTCTAATCAAGTTAGGACGGTTCGTGAAGATGGGCATCCTCTGGGACTGTCTCAACTGAAACAATGGCTGCTAAGGAAACGTAGCCAGCAGCACAATCCATGAGATCAATCTACGATCGCCCTTAGATCTCGATCGCCGCTGGTGAGATGGAAGGCGATCGCACCAGTTCGGAACAGCGGCAGTGAGTGCCCGCATTTCGAGCGACTGGTGACGCCTGCTCAAAATAAATGAGGGAAGCAATGCTTCCCTCTTCCACTTCCTCGCTGTTCGGCTTAGAGCCTATCTGACCGTTAAGGACGGTGGCGATCCCCCAAAGTTCCCGAGGATTTCAAAAAAAATTTGATTCCTGAAACTCCCTGACCGATCGCCTGTTGATTGCAGTCTTCGGGTCGCGATCGCCCCTGACCAATCGGGCAGCGCCACCCAAACCACCCAGACATCGACCAGCAAGAGCAGCAGCGTCAGGACTAGCAGAATAATGTACATCCAAGGTTGGGAGAGGGGGCGCACATCGCGCATATCAATCGTTGTTCGCGCTTGCAGCAGGCGGGTGAGTTCCGCAAACCCAGCAATGCGCATTGGCAATAAGTAGCCTTGGCCTTGCTGATCAATCAGGTAGTAAACCAATCCACCCTGTCCAGTCGATCGCGGTTGGATGCGAGCGATCGCTTCCCAAGGCAACTGCCACTGCCGCCGTAGGAACCAACGGCACCAGGTGGGATAGCGGACTTGAATCCCTGCAGAGCTAACTTCGACCTGTTCACTGAGGGCGGCGTAGACCAGGACAAAGCCGATCGCTAAACCCACTTGCAGCCAGCGAGGGGAAACAGGTGCTTCCGTCACTTCCGCTAAGCTCGCGAGGGGACTGGTGAGCGCTAGGTAGAGCAGCAATAACGTGCCGCGAATCAAGGGCGAAATGCGATAAACCCGTTGCTCTGGCAAAAATTCAGTCGTCATTGTGCGATCGCTCTCCACCAAAGACTTCAGCCTCACGGCCCACCCACCATTCACCCAGACCCATCAGCTCTTGGTGCAATTCCGCGATCGCAGCTTCATAAGCGGCGGGTTCCATGCAATCGCGATCGTCTTGCAGCTTTTTCAGACGCAACTGCAACAACAACCAAGGTTTGCCGACTCCCTCAGTTGCACTGATGTAGCGTCCTAGCGCATCGCTGTCTAAATCCATTGCCTTAGACCAAACCCAAGTCAGCGGCGACCCGGTGGCCACAGGCGTAACCTGAGAAAGCCACTGCGTTTAGTCCCTGACCGGGGAAAGTGCTGTCGCCGACGCAGTACAAACCAGGAATTGCGGTGCGATTGAAGGGCATCCCCAGCAAGCCTGCCAATTTACGACGCGGAATTGGCCCATAGGTGCCGTTTTGCCGACCCAAAAAGCGGCGATGGGTGCGGGGCGTACCGACTTCTTGATAGTCGATCGCGCTGCTTAATCCCGGGAAGATCGCCTCCAATCGCTGAATCAGTTTTGCGGCCGCTGCTGCCTTGCGATCGCGGTATTCACTGGGGCTGAGGTTATCCCATTCACCCAACCAGCTGGGCGTGAAGGTGTGAATAATGTGGCGATCGGGCGGAGCTAAAGAGGGATCGAGCAGGGTCGGAATCGAGACAAAGATTGTGCCTTGTTCCACTTCCAATTCATCCCAATTTTCCAGCAGGATGTGGTGGCATTCTGTGCCAGCTGGCAGCAAATCGGCTTTGACTCCGAGATGAAGACTGAGGAAACTGGGCGACTGGCGATAGCGTTGTTGCCAGCGCTGTTCCTGAGCGGGTTCTTGTTGTGGCGGTAGCAGTTCGCCAAAGGTATTCCAGCGGGTGGCGTTGGAGATAATTCGCTTCGCGTAGAGTTTTTCACCATCCGCCAATTCCACGCCGATCGCTCGACCCTTTTCGGTAAGAATGCGGGTGACTCGGGCTTTATAGCGGATGCTGCTGCCCTTAGCTTCCAGACCGGCCACCAGCTTTTCAGCAATGCGGCCAACACCGCCCTTGGGATAGTTAATTCCGCCGTAGTGGCGATCGCTAAAGACCATACCAGCATTGATCATCGGTGTCATCGTGGCAGGCACCACCGACCAGCAGTAGCACTCCATGTCGATGAACTTCAGCAGATCGGGATTGCGAATGTAGCGCCGTGCAATATCACCAACATTCTGGGGCAGATATTTGACCAGGCCCAAGCAGGCCAAAGGGTGTTGCAGGAAGACATTGAACAGATACTTCGGTTCCTCGAGCGACAGTAGTGGCATCGCATTAAGGCAGTTGAACACCTGCCAACACTCGTCGTAAAAACGACGAATTCCCTCCGCTTCCTGGGGGAACTGGGCGATCAGTTCTTGTAGGAAAGCTTCGTAGTCCCGATGCACCTTGAGATCGAGCTGGTTCGGCAAGTGGTAATGAATCTGCACCGGATCGGGGATAGTTTCCAGCGCTTGCCCAACATCGGCCAAGGGGGGAGTCAGCAAATTAGTCGTGCCGGGATCGCCAAAGCCAAAGATTATCGATGCGCCGAAATCGAAGCGATAGCCTTCCCGCTCGAACCAGCCCGCACTTCCGCCCGGAATCAGATAGCGCTCGAGCACCAAAACCTTTGCGCCTTTGGCTGCGAGCTGGGTTGCCGTCACGAGTCCGCCAATGCCCGAGCCAATCACGATGGCGTCGTAGGCGGGTGCAGCGATCGCAGCAGTCATAGCAGGTGTCAAACAGGTTCGATTTCTGAGTGTAGCCCGCTCAGCCTCGGCCCCAACGCAGAAAAAAAGGGCGACCCACCGCCGCCCCAAATGCCGATCCTGCTTGGCTGTGTGCCCAAGAGGAGAAGAGAACACGTCGCCCACTACTGTAGGGCGAACTGCTATTTAATGCAATAGATTCTCAATAAATAAATTGATCAAGCGCTGACCAGGTTGCGATCACCTTCTGATAAGTTACCTAGAATCCTTGACGAATAACGCGATCGCTGCGTAGTTACTCGCTGGGATGGTCGAGCGATCGCCAAGAGGGATTATCAATTATTGAAAAACTGTTGCGTTTGGCAAAAGCTACAGATTAGGTCTACCGTCCTAACCACCGTGGGACGAGAAGCCTTGGCTTCGGTTGGGGTTCAGTCCGTCACTAAAAATCAGAATCAGCATCCACCGCTTCGGCCGATCAGCCCTCAAGGCAGCCACGCCCATCTGTCAGCAAGAGCCGCTCTTCCCGCGAGTCATACTCGAACAGTTCTACGTAGCACCCCCAGTCCACCGCAGTAGTGAACTGCTGTTTGGCCCCTAGTCGAGGAGACTGATTTTCCCACAAGTTCAGGAAGAAGCCGGTTTGCAGCGAGTAGCTGCGACGCTCGCGCAGGGTTTGCACGATGCTGCTGATCCCAGAACTGTGCTGCAGCACCTGTTGCCGAAATCGCTTCTTAATGGGCAGGATCGTTGTTGCAGCAAAGTCTTTGCCGATCGCCGTCAATTGCACTTGACCCTGCTCAAGCTCGGCAAACTGCAACATCACGGCCGCATCAATGAGTGGCAATCAATCATCGACTTCCAGTTGCAAACGCTTCGCAAGTTTAGGAATTATGCGACAGGCTGAAGTTTGCGCGTCAGTTATGTTTGACCTTCAATCGCTGTCAGATCCTTGGAATACGTTGAGTTTTTATTGTGGGAGTTTCTCTGAAAGCACGACTTAATCCACATCCAATTCCCAGCTTCCTTGCATGACTCTGCAAGTCACTTGCTCTGAATGACGGTAGCAATGATTCTTGGAACTGATCAGGATCAATAAAGCCCTATTGGAATGGTTCTCCTGTCGCTATTGGCTAACACAACCACTCTCTCATGATGGCTTAACTCGAGGGTGATGTTGAGCCCAGAGAATCGCGAGATGTTGCGATCGCGGCCGGAGAAGAAAACTCGCTAATCCAGTGCAGGTCAGCCCCCAGGTCAATCACCCCTTCACAGAAGCGATCATTAACCACCTCAAACACCAGCGCCTCATCAATCCAGTCGTAAACCTCGCAATCTTCACTGGTGATTGCAATGCTGATAGTGTAAACCCCCGCATTAAGTTGGTTTCGCCAGCGAAAACTCAACTCCGGAGAACTACCAGCAGCCAAAGCCTTCGGTCGTTTCTCGAGCTGTAGATTGTTGGTTCCATAGATCACAACCCCGTATAGATTGCGAATCGATAGACCAATCAGGGCATCAGGTAAATCCTGATGAATTTGCAATTGGAAAGTGAGGGTCAGGTCACCGCCTTGGAGCACCTTATCAGCCTGCAGACCTGAGCCGCTGAGCCAAGCTTTCGAAATCGTGGCGCGGCCATTGCCATGGCGATTGGGATGAGCGGCCTGCTCGACATAGCAGAGACCGGCCTGTTGGGTTTCCTGCGCCAGCGGTCGATAGTTGTCCCGATCCTCCAGCCCCAACAGTTGGTTGTAGTGATTCAGCACCCAATTGGGATTGCCTCGCTCTAGAATCCGGCCGCCCTCCAGCAGAACTGCTTCATCACAAAGCATCCGCACAGCGTTGGCGTCGTGGGAGACAAACAGAATCGTGGTGCCCTTTTCCTTCAGTTCGCGAATTCGCTTCATACAGCGGGCTTGAAAGCGGGCATCACCAACCGCTAACGCTTCATCAACAATCAACAACTCCGGATCAAGGTGAGCCACTACCGAAAAAGCCAACCGCACCATCATGCTGCTGGAGTAGGTTTTGACCGGCTGATCTAGGAAGTCACCAATTTCGGCAAAGGCAACGATCTCAGCAAAGCGATCGCGAATTTCTTGGGGGGTCAGGCCGAGCAACTGCCCATTGAAAAAGACATTCTGGCGGCCGGTAAATTCTGGATTGAACCCACTGCCCAGCCCCAACAGCGCTGCTACACGGCCACGCACCTTGACCCGGCCACTACTAGGGGTCAGGGTTCCTGCCACAATCTGCAGTAGGGTGCTTTTGCCCGCGCCATTGCGGCCAACAATGCCTATTGTGCGACCGGGCTCTACCTGCAAACTAATGTTTTCCAGTGCTTGGAAGGTCTGCACCCGGGAGGTACGAGGAAATAGCAATTCCCAAAGGCGATCACGGGGATGCCTGTAGCGCTGGAAGCATTTGCTCACAGCCTCCAATTCCAGCACAGGATCCATAGAGGTATTGCCTATCACTCGCCAACCAGCTGTGGGGTTGAGTTTACCGCAGCTCTCCTTGCTTCTCGACCCAGCCCCTGCTGCAGCGATCGCAGTGGGGACTGATGCCTTAGCCAGCAACATTGATTGACATCCGGGAGAGCCACCGTAAGGATGATGCGAGAACAGTCGTGAGCTTGACCCCAGCAGGATTCACCGAGCAGCAGGGTCAGCCCATCAGTCTGGCGTTGCGATCGCGATAGTTGGCATGGCAGATTCTTCGGCAGTTCAGCAGCATCCTCTCTTTGCCAATCTCTCAGCCGAACAACTCGCTCGGCTGACCCAAGCCAGTCGCCCGCGACACTATCCAGCAGGCCAAGCGGTGCTTCTGGAACATGACTGGAGTGATGGTTACTACTTGATCACAGCAGGGATTGCCAAAGTCGCGATCGCGAGCTCCGGCGGCGATGAAGTCATTGTGGGACTACTAGGGGCAGGGGAGTTGTTTGGCGAACTGCGGGCGCTGGGTTTCGAGGCCCGAACCGCAGAAGTCACTGCGCTCACAGCGTTGCAAGTGATTCATCTGCAATCTACGCCCTTGAGCCAAGCCTTGCAGGTTGAACCGCAGCTCGGTCTGCGTCTAGCCCAGGGGTTGGCACGACGACTTTTGGAGACCAATCGTCGCTTTGCCTATCGCAGTGAGGATGCCACTGCCCGTGTGGTTGAGGCCTTGGATTGTCTGGCCCAAAAAGCAGCACTCCCCCAGACGACCAGCGCTTGGCAACCCGTCCCCCTGATCAACGTCAGCATTGTTGGGAGTTTGGCCGGGATGGCACGGGAGACCGCCTCTCGGGAGTTGAGCACCCTAGAAAAGCGGGGTTTCCTCGTTCGCAAGTCCGATCCGTGGCAGCTGTCTGTGCAGCTCTTGAGGCGCTATGGCCTCCGCGCGGAGAGTGCTTCCTGATCGAGCCTTGCTGCTAAAGCGATCGCAGGCAGCCCATCAACGCTACTGTGATCGATCTCACAAGCGCCCCTGATCCAGCGCACAGCATTGGGACGATCGCCGCCGCAGGCTAGAAGCAACCCGCACTCAGCAGGCTTGCTCTGCACTCGACCATGGCTGCACCCACTCCCATCACTCGGACCGCAGTATTGGTGAACAGTGGTCTTTGTACCGCCGCTCTATTGTTGCTGTCACAGTTGATGACTCTGCCGCCATCGCCACTGCCGATCGCTCCAGGATTGCCCGTCGCCCAACGGCCCAGCAGCTAATCCAGATAGCGATCACACCACAAGGACGGACTCGGTTTCGACGCGATCGCACCGAGCTAGAACAGTTGGCTCAACGTCTTAAAATCACATAATTCAGCGGTCATCGCTTCGCGGCAGAGCTGACGAAAATGGCGCACCGGCGGCAGACTGAGTTGCTCCTCAGGAATGACCAGCTTGATGCGACGAGTCAGGCGCGGTTCTGCAGTAGGGCGAATCACAAGGCGCGGATCATGTCGGGCATCGACCAAGGCGGCTTGCGGTAACAGCGCCAGCCAGTAGCCTTCTCGCACCACCCCCCGAAAGCTGTCAAGGGAGTTGAGTTCGAGACAACTATTCAGCTCTAACCCCAACTCTCGAAAGCGCTGCTCGACCAAGCGCTGCATCCCGTAGCCATCCTTAAAGACAACTTGGGGGACATGACTGAGTTGCTCCCACGCGATCGCCTTTTGGTCAGCAAGAGGATGATCAACGGAGAGCAGAACCTGCACTTCCTCTTCGAGCAGCAAATCCACCACGAGACCGGCACTAGTGGTCAAAGTGGGCGAGTCCATCACGATCGCCAAATCAATCAAGCCATCCCGCAGCACTTTCAGCGCGCGATCGCTGCCAAGGGTACTTACGCGCAAATGAATGGAGGGCCACTGCTGCTGAAACCGGTTGAGGACAGCGGGCAGATAGCAGCCGCCGATCGAGTCTGCGATCGCCATGCATAATTCGGTTTGACGCCCCGTCAGCAACTCTTCAATTTCAGTGCAAGCGGTTTGCCACTCTTGGCAAATGCGACGCAGCCGTGGCAGTAAACGCTCACCTGCTGCCGTCAGTTTCATCCGCCCCTGACGCCGAAACAGGGCAATCCCTAGCTCATCTTCCAATCCCTTGACTTGGCGACTGATCGTGGATTGATTACAGCCGACTTTTTGGGCTGCTTCTTGAAAACTTCCGGTTTCCGCCACCCGCAGCGCGGCTTGGAGCTGTTCTAGGCGCATGGCGACCCTTCCCACTCCTTAATCAGCGTTCGCACCGCCGTCAGCAGGGGTTCATCCGCAGGGGTATTCAGCAGCGATCGCAATTGCGACAACGCGCTACGGTCATCGAGCTGCTTGAGGCTATAGAGGCAATCGGCCGGGCGCGGGCAGTTGGGCAACCACCGCAGCAGCAACAAGGTTGCCGCTCGTTTGTGGGGGTGCTGCCCCAGGGAACGGAGACAGGCTTGCCAATCGGCCGTTGTCCAAGCCGTTGTCGTCAGGCGGGACAAGCGAGTCAAGGCTTCTGTTGTGCGAGCATCGGCCAGGGCGGCCAGCGCTTCGGTGCGACCCCGACCCGATTGCATCGCGATCGCAACCAAGTAATCCCATGCTTCTGGCGTCGCGATCGCGGCAATTCCCCAAACTGCCACCTGCACAATGCTGGAGTCATGATCCTCCGCACCTGCCCGAAAGATCGCCAGCCGTTCACGCACCGTAAATAATTCCGAACTCCGCACCGCTTCCAAGGCCGCGCGGCGCACTTGAGGATCGGGATCCAAGCAGAGCTGTTGAAGATGCAGGCGACTGCTAGAGTCCCGCGCCGCCCCCAAGGCGGTAGCTGCCTGCGATCGCCATTGAGGATCAGGATCGCTACTCAAATCCCGGAGTTGCGTTAGCAGAGCCGGATCCTGACTGCTGGCTAAGGCCGGTAGTAGCCAAGTCCGTTCAGCTAAGTCGGCTAGGGCCGCTTGAATGATGTCAGTTGCATTCGACCCCTGGGCCAGCCAAGCTTTATAAATTTCTGTTTTGACCAAACCATCCCGACATAACTCGGTCAGGGCTTGCAAAACAGCGGGGATGCGATCGTGCTGCCAGAGACTGCAAAGGTGAGCCAATAACCACTGCGTCTGCCAGTCATCAGGTATCGCTTGGCAGCGCTGCAACCCAGCTTCGAGGACGCGAACATCAACTGTTTTGGCCAGTTGCTGAACCTGTCGCCAACAATGTTCAAAATCACCGCTTGGCCAGCCGTCACTCTCTGCAAACGCTGCATCAGTCATGTGCAATCAATACAGGTTAAAAACCATGCTAATGGCTCCACCTAAGCGGGCTTCAGAGTCAAGGCTTGTAGCAATTGCTACTAAAAACTGCGATCGCTGCTGAAATGAGCTGGAATTCTGTCCCTCTCAGCTCAAAAAGTATCAATGATTACTTAATGTTTGTTCTGCGCAAACTTCTTGCAGAACATGCATGATTTACAAAAAGTTGTAGTTTCTGTTACCAATTGCGAATCGAGAACTGCCTAATCTGCCGAGTATGCAAGCTGCTTTGTAGGCAGATGAATCCATGGCTCAAGCCACCGCTACTACTGAAAAACTCAATAAATTTGAGAAGCTAAAACTTGAAAAAGATGGTCTCGCTGTCCGCGACCAAATTCAGCATTTTGCCTCGATTGGCTGGGAAGCAATGGACCCCGGCGATCGCGAACATCGCTTGAAGTGGCTGGGTATTTTTTGGCGACCCGTTACGCCAGGCCGGTTTATGGCACGGCTCAGAATTCCCAGCGGCATTCTGCAGAGCCAACAGCTCAATGCTCTAGCTAATTTTCTACAACGCTACGGCGACCAGGCCAGCATTGACATCACCACTCGCCAAAACTTACAGCTTCGGGGTCTTTTGTTAGAAGACACACCGGAATTTTTAGAACGATTGCATGCAGTGGGCTTAACCAGTGTGCAGTCGGGTATGGATAACGTTCGCAACATCACTGGCTCGCCGGTTGCTGGACTCGATGCTGCAGAGTTGTTTGATACGCGATCGCTCATTCAAGCGCTTCAAGATGATCTGACAGCAGCTGGTCAAGGGAATTCTGAATTCACCAATTTGCCGCGCAAATTCAATATCGCCATTGAGGGTGGACGAGATAACTCGATCCACGCAGAAATCAATGACTTAGCATTTACGCCGGCTTATCAAGATGGCACACTCGGGTTCAATGTTTGGGTGGGGGGCTTCTTCTCCTCGACCCGAGTGGCACCAGCCATTCCTCTTAATGCTTGGGTGCCGGCGGACCACAGCGTGATTCGACTTAGCCGAGCCATTCTCGAAGTCTTTCGTGACAATGGCTCACGGGGCAATCGCCAAAAAACTCGCCTGATGTGGCTGATTGATGAGTGGGGGATCGAGCGCTTCCGCCAAGTCGTTAGCGAAGCCTACGGAGCGCCCTTAGCAGCGGCAGCTCCCGAGCTAATGGACTGGGAGAAACGCGACTTCCTCGGTGTCCATCCCCAAAAGCAAGCGGGTCTCAACTTTGTTGGCCTGCATGTGCCGGTCGGTCGCCTGACAACCGAAGACCTCTACGAGCTCGCCCGTCTGGCCGACACTTACGGTCAAGGGGAAGTGCGACTGACCGTTGAGCAGAATGTCATCCTCACCCACATTCCCGATGCGCAGCTGCCCACTCTCCTCGCCGAGCCACTGCTGACACGGTTCTCGCCCCAGCCAGCCCCCCTGAGCCGTGGCACCGTTTCTTGCACGGGGTCTCAGTACTGCAACTTTGCGCTGATTGAAACAAAGCAACGAGCGATCGCGATCGCCCAATCCCTCGAAGCAGAACTCGACCTGCCGCGACCAGTTCGCATCCACTGGACGGGCTGCCCCAACTCCTGCGGTCAACCGCAAGTCGCTGACATCGGCCTCATGGGAGCCAAGGTTCGCAAAGACGGCCAGATGGTTGAAGGCGTTGACATTTTCTTAGGCGGCAAGGTTGGCTACGACGCCCACCTCGGTGAAAAAGCGATGACCGGCGTCGCCTGCGAGGATTTGCCCGACGTGCTGCGCCAACTGTTGATCGAGCGATTTGGGGCTCAAGCGCGATCGCACTAGAGCCCACTCTTCACCTAGACCGGAACCCGAACAATTTCCACCCTTTTCTCCACTTCCAAACATCATGAGTCAATTTTCTCGGCGCAAATTCCTGTTGACGGCGGGCGGAACTGCAGCAGCAGCCCTCTGGCTCAATGCCTGCGGTAGCAACAACAGCTCCACTGATACGACTGGTTCGACTTCAACCCCGGCTCCCAGCGGTACGAGTGGCGGCGATGCGCCAGAAGTCAAAGGTGTGACCTTGGGCTTCATTGCCCTGACCGATGCAGCGCCGGTGATCATCGCCCTCGAAAAAGGTTTGTTCGCCAAGTACGGCCTACCCGACACCAAGGTCGTCAAGCAAACCTCTTGGGCTGTCACCCGCGACAACCTTGAGTTGGGCAGCGATCGCGGCGGCATCGACGGTGCCCACATCCTTAGCCCAATGCCCTACTTGCTGACGGCGGGCACGATCACCAAGTCGCAGAAGCCGCTGCCGATGTACATCTTGGCGCGACTCAATACCCAAGGTCAGGGCATTTCGCTTTCCAACGAGTTTCTGGCTGAAAAGGTTCAGATTAAGGATCCAAAACTGAAGGCGATCGCCGACCAGAAGAAAGCCTCAGGCAAACTGCTGAAAGCAGCAGTCACTTTCCCTGGCGGTACCCACGACCTCTGGATGCGCTACTGGCTGGCAGCCAATGGCATTGATCCCAACAATGACGCCGACCTGGTGGTGATTCCGCCGCCACAGATGGTCGCCAACATGCAGACCGGTACCATGGACACCTTCTGTGTGGGTGAGCCGTGGAATGCACGCTTGGTCAACAAAAAACTCGGTTACACCGCTGCTGTGACTGGCGAACTCTGGAAGTTCCACCCCGAAAAAGCGCTGACGATTCGCGCAGATTGGGCAGACAAAAATCCCAAAGCAACAATGGCACTGCTCAAGGCTGTGCAAGAAGCCCAAATCTGGTGCGAAGATCCCGCCAACTTGGATGAGCTCTGCCAAATCACTGCTCAAGACAAATACTTCAAAACCAGCGTCGAAGACATCAAACCCCGCCTCCAAGGCGACATCGACTATGGCGATGGCCGGTCGGTCAAAAACTCTGACCTGCGGATGCGCTTCTGGAGTGAAAACGCCTCCTTCCCCTACAAGAGCCATGATCTCTGGTTCCTGACTGAGGACATTCGCTGGGGTTATCTGCCCGCTTCGACCGATACAAAAGCCTTGATCGAGAAGGTCAACCGTAGCGATCTCTGGCGCGAAGCTGCTAAGGCGATTGGTCGCGAGCAAGATATTCCGGCTAGCGATTCCCGGGGGGTAGAGACCTTCTTTGACGGTGTCACCTTCGACCCTGAAAATCCCCAGGCCTATCTCGACGGTCTCAAGTTCAAAGCCATCAAAGCCTAAGTCGTCCTGTTCACGCCTGCGATCGCGCGATCGCAGGCACTCACCCCGCCCCTGTCATGACTGTCACGCTTCGCCCCCCCAGTTCTGTCCGTCGCTCTGCTTGGGTTAAAAATCCAAAGCTCAAGCCCTTTCTGCCCTACGTTGTCTGCCTGCCAATTTTTCTGGCGATCTGGCAAGTGATCTCGGCCATCCTCGGCCAAGATCGGCTACCTGGCCCGATCAACGTTGTGGCCAACACTTGGATGCCCTACATCGTCGAGCCCTTCTTTGATAACGGCGGTACCAGCAAAGGTCTCGGCCTCCAGATTTTGATCTCCCTCCAGCGGGTAGCGATCGGCTATCTCTTGGCAGCCTGCACGGGCATCTTGGTCGGTGGTGTTCTAGGGATGAGTAAATTCCTGGGCAAAGGGTTGGATCCGGTGATCCAAGTCTTGCGAACAGTGCCGCCCTTGGCTTGGTTCCCTATCTCCTTGATGGTGTTTCAAGATGCCAATACCTCGGCAATCTTCGTCATCTTTATCACGGCGATCTGGCCGATCATTATCAATACAGCCGTGGGAATTAACCAAATTCCCGATGACTATAACAACGTTGCTCGCGTCCTAAAGCTGAGCAAAAAAGATTACATCCTCAACATCCTGATTCCTTCGACCGTTCCCTACGTTTTTGCAGGTTTGAGAATTGCGGTTGGCCTAGCGTGGCTGGCGATCGTCGCTGCTGAGATGCTCAAAGCGGACGGTGGCATTGGCTACTTTATTTGGGATGCCTACAACGCAGGGGGTGACGGTAGCTCGAGCCAGATTATTCTGGCCATCTTCTACGTCGGTTTAGTCGGTCTTAGTCTCGATCGCCTCGTGGCTTGGGTCGGTCGGCTCGTCAGTCCTGTCAGTCGCTAGGGAGCCCTATCGCCATGTCTGTTTTCTTAGCGGTTGACCACGTTCATCAGGTCTTTGACCTACCGGGTGGCGGACAATATATCGCCCTCAAAGATGTCAGTTTGAATATTCGCCCCGGCGAATTTATCTCCTTGATTGGCCACTCCGGCTGTGGTAAATCGACGCTGCTCAACTTGATTGCTGGCCTTGCCCAACCCAGCAGCGGCGGCATCATTCTTGAAGGTCGGCAGGTCACGGAACCTGGCCCCGATCGCATGGTGGTTTTCCAGAACTATTCGCTCTTACCGTGGCGAACTGTCCGCCAGAATATCGCCCTTGCCGTCGATAGTGTTCTGCACGATCGCAATCGCACCGAGCGCCGCACGATTATCGAAGAAACCATTGATCTTGTTGGGTTGCGGGCCGCAGCCGACAAATATCCCCACGAGATTTCCGGCGGGATGAAACAGCGGGTCGCGATCGCACGCGGCTTGGCGATTCGGCCCAAACTGCTACTCCTAGATGAACCCTTTGGTGCCTTGGATGCCCTGACCCGTGGCAACCTGCAAGAGCAACTGATGCGGATTTGCCAAGAGGCTGGTGTGACGGCGGTGATGGTCACCCATGATGTCGACGAGGCATTGTTGCTCTCCGATCGCGTCGTGATGCTAACGAACGGTCCCGCCGCCCAAATCGGTCAGATTCTGGAAGTTGATTTCCCCCGTCCCCGCCAACGGCTGGAGATGATGGAAACGCCTCACTACTACGATCTGCGCAACGAGCTGATCAACTTCCTACAGCAACAGCGACGGGCCAAGCGGCGAGCCAAAGCTGCAGCACCAGCTCCGGCTGTGGCAGCGTCGCAGCAGAAAACTGTCCGACTGGGCTTTTTGCCCGGCAACGACTGCGCTCCCTTGGCGATCGCTCAAGAATTGGGTCTGTTCCAAGACCTCGGTCTGTCCGTGGAACTGCAGTCCTTCCTGACCTGGGAGGCACTGGAAGACAGCATCCGGCTGGGGCAACTGGAGGGCGCCTTGATGATGGCGGCCCAGCCCCTCGCCATGACCATGGGTCTGGGGGGACACCGGCCTTTCGCGATCGCAACACCCCTGACGGTCAGCCGCAACGGTGGGGCGATCGCCCTCTCCCGTCGCTACCTCAACGCCGGTGTACGCAGCCTCGAAGATCTCTGCCAGTTCTTAGCTGCAACTCCCCAGCGATTGCGCCTCGCCATTCCTGATCCAATTGCCATGCCAGCCCTGCTGCTGCGCTATTGGTTGGCCAGCGCCGGCCTCAACCCCGAGCAAGACGTTGAGCTGGTGGGAATGTC
The DNA here is from genome assembly GCF_000010065.1 of Synechococcus elongatus PCC 6301. Taxonomy (NCBI): domain Bacteria; kingdom Bacillati; phylum Cyanobacteriota; class Cyanophyceae; order Synechococcales; family Synechococcaceae; genus Synechococcus; species Synechococcus elongatus. The sequence goes on from NC_006576.1 coordinate 361,143, forward strand.
GCCCTACGAAATGGTGGAGGCACTCAAAGCCGGTGACATCGATGGCTTTGCGGCGGGTGAAATGCGGATTGCTCTCGCCGTCCAAGCAGGAGCCGCCTACGTCCTAGCAACCGATTTGGACATCTGGGCGGGACATCCTGAGAAGGTTTTGGGGCTGCCAGAAGCGTGGCTACAAGTGAATCCTGAAACCGCGATCGCCCTTTGCTCGGCCCTGCTCAAAGCCGGCGAACTCTGCGACGATCCTCGTCAGCGCGATCGCATTGTCGAGGTCTTGCAACAACCGCAATATCTCGGGTCTGCTGCCGGCACGGTGCTACAGCGCTACTTTGACTTTGGCTTGGGCGATGAACCCACCCAAATTCTGCGCTTCAACCAATTCCACGTCGATCAGGCCAACTACCCCAATCCGCTCGAGGGCACTTGGCTGCTGACTCAGCTCTGCCGCTGGGGTCTGACGCCCTTACCCAAAAACCGGCAGGAATTGCTCGATCGCGTCTATCGCCGCGATATCTACGAAGCCGCGATCGCTGCCGTGGGCTTCCCGCTCATCACTCCCAGTCAGCGAGGCTTCGAACTCTTCGATGCGGTGCCCTTCGACCCCGATAGCCCGCTGCGCTACCTCGAACAATTCGAGATCAAAGCGCCGATTCAGGTTGCTCCCATTCCGCTTGCTACCTCTGCCTAGGTCTTGACCATGACTGCGATCCTTCCCTCCACGGCTGCAACGGTGAATACGGGTTTTCTTCATTTCGATTGTGTTGGCAAAACCTTCCCAACGCCCCGGGGTCCCTACGTGGCGATCGAGGACGTTAATCTCTCGGTGCAACAGGGTGAATTTATCTGTGTGATCGGCCACTCTGGCTGTGGCAAATCGACCCTACTCAACTTGGTCTCTGGCTTCTCGCAGCCGACGAGCGGCGGCGTCTATCTAGATGGTCAGCCGATTCAGGAACCGGGGCCCGATCGCATGGTGGTCTTCCAGAACTACTCGCTCTTGCCCTGGAAGAGTGCCCGCGACAATATCGCACTGGCCGTCAAAGCAGCGCGTCCCCACCTCAGCACCAGTGAGCAGCGGCAAGTTGTCGATCATCACCTCGAACTGGTGGGACTGACCGAAGCGCAGCACAAGCGGCCCGATCAGCTCTCCGGCGGGATGAAACAGCGCGTTGCGATCGCCCGTGCCCTCTCAATTCGGCCTGAAGTGTTGATCCTCGATGAACCCTTCGGTGCCCTTGACGCGATTACAAAGGAAGAGCTGCAAGAAGAGCTGCTCAATATCTGGGAAGAAGCGCGCCCGACGGTGTTGATGATCACCCACGATATTGATGAGGCCTTGTTCCTCGCCGATCGTGTCGTGATGATGACCAATGGCCCCGCAGCCACGATTGGTGAAGTGCTGGAAATTCCCTTCGATCGCCCCCGCGAACGCGAAGCCGTGGTTGAAGACCCTCGCTATGCCCAACTGCGGACTGAAGCACTCGACTTCCTCTATCGGCGTTTCGCCCACGATGACGACTAACCGCCGCCCTGGCTTCCATCTTGCGGTGGAAGCTCCCAGATCTCTCTAATTGCAGCGGCGATCGCAGGGCCTGATCAATCCCCACAAGCGGTTGCTTTCCCTCATTGCCTTGTCCCTTCTCCCCGTGCGGGGGGAGGGAAGCTGCTCTAGTGTTTCATCGCTCCTGATCCCTCGGTAGCGGCGTTGGCGCTGAGGGAATGTTCGATCTCTCGAAGTTTCTGCCGGTCATCACTCCACTCATGATCGATACCGCCAAAACCTTGTGCCCTTACTGCGGTGTGGGCTGTGGACTGGAAGCTGTCCCCCCGGCACAACCCGGCCGAGCCACGGTCCGCGATCGCGAGGGCACACCGATCTGGCAGATTCGGGGCGATCGGCAACATCCCTCCAGTCAGGGAATGGTCTGCGTCAAAGGCGCAACGGTGGCGGAATCTGTCAGCAAAAGCCGGCTGAAATATCCAATGTTCCGGGCCAGTCTCGACGACCCATTCACGGAAATTAGCTGGGACGAAGCCCTCGACCGCCTCTGCGATCGCATCCAACAGACGCAGGCCGACTACGGCAAAGACGGTATCTGCTTCTACGGCTCCGGCCAGTTTCAAACTGAAGACTACTACATCGCCCAAAAGCTGGTGAAAGGTTGCCTCGGCACCAATAATTTCGATACCAACTCGCGACTCTGCATGTCCTCAGCGGTGTCGGCTTACAGTCTTTGCCTGGGTAGCGATGGCCCACCCGCCTGCTACGAAGATCTTGATCTAGCAGACTGCCTGCTGATCGTGGGCAGCAATACAGCGGAGTGCCACCCGATTCTCTTCAATCGCTATCGCAAGCGCCATAAACAGGGTGGCACCAACCTGATCGTCGTCGATCCACGCTGCACACCAACGGCTGAGGTTGCCGATCTCCACCTGGCACTCAAGCCCGGCAGCGATGTCGCCCTGCTCAACGGCTTGGGCTGGCTGCTCTACCAAATGGGCTATGTCAAAAAGGACTTCATTGCCAACCAGACCGAAGGCTTTGAAGACTGGCTAGCGATCATTGAGGACTATCCACCCCAGCGCACAGCAGAACTGACGGGACTGGCAGTCGCTGAGCTGGTGCGAGCCGCCGACTTGATTGCCTCAGCTCAGCGCTGGCTCTCGCTTTGGTCGATGGGCGTCAATCAGTCGATTCAGGGTACGGCGAAGGCGACCAGCCTGATCAACCTGCACCTCTTGACCCGCCAAATTGGTTTACCAGGCTGTGGTCCTTTTTCCTTAACTGGCCGACCAAACGCCATGGGCGGTCGTGAAACGGGTGGGCTCGCGCATCTGTTACCGGGCTATCGCAAGGTCATCGATCCCCAGCATCGTGCTGATGTGGAGACGATTTGGGGACTGCCGATGGGCAGTATTTCGCCTCAACCCGGTCGTACCGCTTGGCAGATGATCGAAGGCCTGGAGCAGGGTGCAGTGGGCTTCCTTTGGGTAGCAGCGACCAATCCAGCAGTCAGTCTGCCGGATGTGAAACGGGCTCAAGCAGCCCTGAAGCGATCGCCTTTTACCGTTCTCCAAGACGCCTACCATCCCACCGAAACCACAACCTACGCCCACCTCCTTTTACCCGCTGCTCAATGGAGCGAGAAAACGGGCACGATGACCAACTCCGAGCGGCGAGTGACGCTTTGCCAAGCCTTTCGCCAGCCCCCCGGGGAAGCCCGAGCCGATTGGCAAATTTTTGCGGAAGTGGGACGGCGCTTAGGGTTTGCCTTTGACTACACCGATGCGGCTGCCGTCTTTGCAGAGTATGTGCAGGTGACAGCGGGTCGGCTCTGTGACCTCAGCGGCCTGAGTCATGAGTTGCTGGCGCAGGCGGGACCTCAACAGTGGCCATTTCCAGCGGGAGCAGAACCGACGACCGAAAGTAAGCGCCTCTACACGAAACATCACTTTGCCTATGCCGACGGTCGTGCCCGTTTCCAGCCTTTTCATCACTTGGGAGTAGCAGAGCCACCCGACGATCGCTATCCCTTGGTGCTGACAGTGGGACGACTTTACGGCCACTGGCATACTCAAACCCGGACCGGCCGCATCGACAAAATCAACAAGCTGCATCCCAGCGCATTTGTCGAAATTCATCCCCGCGATGCCGATCGCTACAACATCAGTGAAGGGCAAGCTGTTGTGATTCGATCGCGACGCGGAGAAGGCTGTTTTCCGGCCAAGGTGACAACGGCAATTTCACCAGGAGTATTGTTTGTGCCGATGCATTGGGGGGCACTATGGGGCGATCGCACGGAGGCTAATGCCCTCACCCATCCGGCAGCTTGTCCCATTTCTGGCGAACCAGAACTCAAAGCTTGTGCTGTGCAGATTGAAGCAGCGAGTTCAACCTTCACAATCTAAGGGTGTGCAATCAAGAGCCTCACTAAAGCGATCGCTAAGTTGATCTCTAGGCAGAGCCTTATGGCAGCAATTCTGGCTGACTGTTCTCGCCTAAAGGAATGGAATCCGTAAGAGAAATACCCCCCAAGCGATGGTAGCGCCGTAGTAGCAGTAGCTGGTCATCCTAGCGAAGCTAGAAAGTCTACGATGTCTTTTGACTAAAAAAAGAGTGGGAATTAGCAGCAGAGCTGAAGGCAGATAGGCAGCTATAAAAATGATAGTTCCAATACCCAGATAGCCTCCTTGGCTGACAAGTAGGAGGTGATAGAATCCCCAAACAATCGCACCAATAATCACAATTATTTGGCAGGCTGATATCACCTCAAACAAGTTATTAGAGGAGGAGGGATGATCTGTCGGTGGTTTAGAAGCGCTCATGCTGTTCCCAGAGAGACAGGCTTAATCGCATATTGTCTCTAGATAAAACAAAAGACAATTAATGAGTCAATTAAGGTATCAACTTTTGCGATCGCTGCTAAATCAGGCCCGGAATAAAAGCTTTAACGCGAGTTTGGTAGTCGACGTAGTCGGAATAACGATCGCGCAACCATCGTTCTTCTAGCCGCGCCTTCCCAATCAGAACCCCAATTAAGGCGAGGCTGACTGCTGCCTGACTAAGACTCCAAAGCGCGATCGCCCAACCAAGACTGCCTATCATCAAGCCGCTGTAGAGCGGATGACGAATCCAAGCATAGATCCCAGTTTGCACCAGGGTTGATTCTGCATGGGGTGCCGGAAGCGGCGAGAGGCTATCTCCCAAAAAGCGCAGACCGGCAATCGCCAGTCCAGCTCCCATGATCAGGAAGGGAATTGCGATCGCCCATCGCCAAACAATCCAATCTGCTGCGATCGGGATGGCCCAGCGGGGAACCAAAACGAGGGCCACCAACAAGACGAGTTGCGCCAGAAGCCAATACTCACCGCGATCGCCCCGATACCAATGCTTCCAGTCAAAGCCCCAACGCTGAAACAAAGCCATAGCCGCCTCCGAGCTCTGCACATACTATGACTAATCTGAGAGCGATCGCAGACTGTAATGTTCAGAAATTTTTCTTAAAATTAGCCATTAGAAATTTTGCAAGTGAATCCATCAAAATCAATAACAAATATCACTTAAAACGATTACTTTAATTGTCTTTTTGCGACAACAAAAATCCTTTTGATTGATCCAAGAAGTTGACTTTTTAGGAGGTACTTGAAATGATGAAGTGAAGCATCTGCCATAGACTGACAGGTTGGGCGCCATGAAGTGGCATTTTCTTAGACTTTCCCTGGAACGCCCCTACAATCAGCTATTGTTTATTCTTGTTGCGATAATCTCTGTTGGGATTATCTTCAAGATCAACCCAATTGCAACAATTGCTGTTTCTTTTATCCTGTTTAGCAGCTTGCTACAAGTCATCAAAATTGCACGCCCCTCACTGCAGACATCCAAGTCCCTACTTAGGTTTTCCCTATTAACTTTCAGCATTATTGTCATCAATGAATTAGGAGTTCTACAACCCTTTCCCGGTCTTAGTGAAATTTTTCGATTTGTTACCCTTATCGCCCTATCAGTTTTTTTGAGTCTTGTAATTATACTGCTGATCAAAACTCTAATGCATGAGTCGCAAGTCACTGCCGACCTCGTCAAAGGAGGTATTTGTATCTATTTTTTAGTTGCAATTCTTTGGTCGCTCCTCTATGAGGCGATCGCTGTTTTTGATCCTCTCGCTTTCTTGATATTGCCGGAGCACAAAGACAATAATCCTTATGTTTACTTCAGCTTTATCACGCTGACCAGCACAGGCTTCGGGGATATTTTGCCAATCAATCCGGTTGCAAAACTGCTAGCTAGCTTTGAAGCAATGTTTGGGCAACTCTATCTGGCGATCGTGATTGCTCGTTTGGTCAGTCTTTACAGCAGTCAAAATTCGTCGGACTCCTAGGATCCACGCAGCTGCATGGCCTTAGAACTGGGGCGAATGTGAATAGCCTCTCGTGCCAACGGTTCTGCGATCGCACATTTAATCAGTCTCTCTTCACCTCAGCCCCGTCTTTTGGCCGCCAGATCACTGGACCCTCAGGATGCGATCGCGCTACTGCATCCCGTGTTTGTGAAGACTGGCTGCAGCCTCAGTCAGCTTTCAGAAAGTTACAAAACTCAACACTTGGGCGCTAATTTCTTAACGATACAAGGGGAGTGCGATAATACATCCTTGCAGGATAACCATTGCAGCGTCGGTTTTATGACTCAAGTATCGGGAGCTTCAGACGTCCCCAGCATGGGGCGTCGGCAGTTCATGAACCTGCTGACCTTCGGCTCAGTCACAGGTGTCGCCCTGGGTGCCCTTTACCCCGTGGTGAACTACTTTATTCCGCCTTCCAGTGGTGGTAGCGGTGGCGGTGTCGCAGCCAAGGATGCGCTTGGCAATGATGTCGTCCTCTCTAAGTTTTTGGCTGATCACAATGTGGGCGATCGCACCTTGGTACAAGGTCTGAAGGGTGACCCCACCTATCTTGTGGTCGAAAGTAGCGAAGCGATCGGCGACTACGGCATCAACGCAGTTTGCACCCACTTGGGCTGCGTGGTGCCTTGGAACGCTAGCGAAAACAAATTTAAGTGCCCCTGCCACGGTTCGCAGTACGACGCAACCGGCAAAGTGGTCCGTGGTCCCGCACCGCTGTCCTTGGCGCTGGCTCACGTTTCCGTGACCGACGACAAAGTCTTCCTCTCGCCCTGGACCGAAACCGACTTCCGCACCGGCGACAACCCCTGGTGGGCTTAATTACTCCCCCGTCCTCTGAAGACTTCCGAGCCCTGTAATAAAGCCATGAACATGCGTTTTTCTCCAAAAGCTCTTGTGCGCCAACTGGGTCGCCTGAGCTTGGTTGCCTGCCTCAGCCTGGGACTGTTGGGTGCTGCAGACTGGCTCCAGCCTCAAGCAGCGGCAGCCTATCCCTTCTGGGCCCAAGAAAACTACGCTTCGCCGCGGGAAGCGACCGGCAAAATTGTCTGTGCGAACTGCCACTTGGCTAAAAAGCCAACCGAGGTGGAAGTGCCTCACTCCGTTCTGCCCGACACCGTTTTCAAAGCGGTTGTCAAAATCCCCTACGATCGCTCCTCGCAGCAGGTCTTGGGTGATGGCAGCAAGGGTGGCCTGAACGTCGGTGCTGTTTTGATGCTGCCCGACGGTTTCAAACTGGCGCCTGAAGACCGCATCTCCGAAGAACTGAAAGAAGAGATCGGCAACGTCTACTTCACCAACTACTCGGCAGACCAAGAAAACATCATCTTGGTGGGCCCGCTGCCTGGCGATGACCATCAAGAGATTGTCTTCCCGGTACTTTCGCCCGATCCAGCCAAAGACAAAAACGTCTTCTTTGGTAAGTATCAAATTCACGTCGGCGGCAACCGTGGCCGTGGTCAGGTCTACCCTACCGGTCAAAAGAGCAATAACGGCGTTTACACCGCTTCTGCAGCTGGTGTGATCGATGCGGTCACCGAAACGGCTAGCGGCTACGACATCGTCATCCGTAAGGCAGATGGTTCGACCGTGACCGACGCAGTGCCGGCTGGCCCCAGCCCGATCGTGGCAGTGGGTTCGGAAGTTGCAGCTGGCGCAGCGCTGACCAACGATCCGAACGTCGGTGGCTTTGGCCAAATCGATACCGAGATCGTGCTGCAAAGCAGCAATCGGGTCTTGGGTGTGATTGCTTTCTTCTTTGCTGTGATGCTGGCGCAGATCATGCTGGTGCTCAAGAAGAAACAAGTCGAGAAAGTGCAAGCTGCTGAGCTGAACTTCTAGATCTGGTTGCAATAACGGTTGCAAGAGAGAGGGCGGGCCTAGCTTGCCCTCTTTGTATTTGGATAGAAAGGGATGCTGTAACGGTGGCGATTGTGACTCTCTTGGCCCTGCAATTCACCTCCCCAGGTCCAACTCTTGTTGAGATTGGGCCACTCAGCATCCGTTGGTATGGCCTTTTGATTGCCTCAGCAGTTCTGCTGGGAATTAGCCTGTCTTCCCGTCTGGCTCGACGCCGCGATATCGATCCGAATGCGATCGCGGATCTTGCCGTCTGGCTGGTGATCGGTGCGATTCCTGCCGCCCGTCTTTACTACGTCGCCTTTGAATGGCAGCAGTATGCCAGTCGCCCCGCCGAAATCTTGGCGATTTGGCACGGCGGCATTGCAATTCATGGCGCCATTTTGGGCGGTACTGCCGCCCTGATTCTCTTTGCTCGGCGGCGGCAGACTCCGATCTGGCAGCTTACCGATGTGGTGGTGCCTTCGCTCGCACTTGGACAAGCGATCGGGCGTTGGGGTAACTTTTTTAACTCCGAAGCCTTTGGCACACCCACCGATCTGCCTTGGAAACTATTCATCCCCATTGATCGCCGACCCCTGGCCTACATCCAGAGCGAGTATTTCCACCCGACCTTTCTCTACGAATCGCTCTGGAATTTGCTGCTTTGCCTGTTGCTGATCTGGCTATTCCGGCAAGGCCTGCGCCAGCGATTGCCACTCAAGGCTGGGGTGATGACTTGTATCTATCTGATTGGCTACAGTCTCGGTCGGATCTGGATTGAAGGACTGCGTACCGATAGCTTGATGCTCGGTTCCCTGCGGATTGCCCAGATGGTCAGTATCGTGGCGATCGCCTTTGGGGTGCTGGGTTTGGTCTGGATCTACGGCCTGAAGCGATCGCTGCCGGATGTGGTTCGTCCCGCCATTTCGGGAGAGTCGCGTAGTGAGCTTTAGTGCAGGCGTTTACTTCGTCGGGGTCGGCCCGGGTGACCCGGAGCTAATGACGGTACGGGCTCAAAAGCTGATTGCCGCCGCCGATGTTCTGCTCTACACCGATTCCTTGGTGCCCCCGGCAATTTTGGCGGATGCAAGGCCAGACGCAGAACGACTGCCAACGGCCCATCGCACGCTGGAAGAGATTTTGCCAATCCTCAAAGAGCGAGTGGCCGCGGGAGCGATCGTGGCGCGGCTCCACGACGGCGATCCCAGCCTCTACAGCACGATCGCGGAACAGATCGCAGGGTTGCGATCGCAGGACATTCCCTATCAAGTTATTCCTGGCGTCAGCGCCTTTCAAGCAGCGGCCGCTCGACTCGGGCAAGAACTGACTTTGCCGGGACTGGTTCAGACGATCATCCTGACTCGCTGTGCCGGTCGAATTGGACTGCCCGATCGCGAATCCCTCTCGTCCTTAGCCGCGCATCAAGCTAGCCTCTGTCTCTATCTGAGCGCTCGCCAAGCGGAAAAAGCGCAGACGGAATTGCTGGAACATTACTCCCCAGAAACGCCGATCGCAGTTTGCTATCGACTGGGTTGGCCAGATGAAGCGATTTGGCTAGGGAAACTGTCGGAACTGGCGCAGATCACTCAAGATCAGCAACTCGATCGCACGGTGCTCTATCTGATCAGTCCTGCTTTACAAGCCGTCGAGACTGGGCGATCGCAGCTCTACAATCCCGACTATCACCATCTGTTTCGGCCAGAAACTACAGCAGCACGATCGCCCCAGCCATCATGAGCGCCGCGCCCAAAAAGCGCTGTCGGAGCTGCTTTTCACCAAAAAAGACTGCGCCGTAGACGACGCCAATCAGGGTGCTGAGCCGTTTGACGGAAATGATTTGTACGACCGTGGCTTGGTTGAGCGCCACCATTTGCGCGACGACGCCAACGCTGTTGAAAATCGCCATGGCACTGAGCGATCGCCAAGGGTATTTTCGGACAGGCCCTAAGCCGCGCCCCAAGATCAGCAGCACGATGCCGGTGCTGCCAAACAGACAGAGCAGCCAGAAATAGGGATCAGAGGACTGGACGCCGATTTTGTCGAGGTTGCTGGTGATACTCCAGAGGAAAGCCACGACCACCATGATTCGTTGAGCTGGCTGCTGCCAGAGATCGATCAGCGGTTGTAATCGAGAGCTACTGTCGCGATCGCGGCGATTCAGTTGATAGGCACCAATCACGAGCAAGATCACGCCAGCGCTGCCCTGCCAAGCCAAATGTTCTGCCACAATCAGCGGCGAAGTCAGCAGTAGAAACAGGGGTGTCAGGTTAACGATCGGGGCTACGAGCGATAACTCACCCATTTGCAGCGCCCGTGCGTAGAGCCAAAAGGCCACTAAATTGAGGCTGCTGCCCAGCAAGCAGCTCCACCAAAAGTTGGGCCCGATCGCCGGAATCCCCTGCCAGAGCACAATCGGCAAGAGGAGTAGCGTTGTGAGGAGCGAGAGCAACGCGGCTAGACGCGTGGCCGAGAGTTGCTGCAAGCTGCGCTTGGCAAACAGGTCTTTGGTCGCCTCACAGGTGGCTGTCAGGCTGGCAAGTAGTAACCAAGGTGCCAAGCGAATCTCCGTGGGCATGCTGAGGGAGCGTTTCTCTGCAATCCTATGGCGACTTCTGGTTTGCGCGTGGCTGATCTGCCCGAAGATGAGCGACCGCGGGAACGGCTGATGCGATCGGGAGCTAGCAGCCTCTCGACGGCTGAACTGCTCGCGATCTTGTTAGGAACGGGACAAGGACCGGGTGGATTGTCCGCCGTTGGGCTGGGTCAACTGCTCCTCAGTCAGCTAGGAGAACACCAACGCGAACCGTTGCGCGTTCTGCGTCAAATTACGGTTACTGAACTGATGCAAATTCCTGGAATTGGTCCAGCTAAGGCGACAGCGATCGCTGCTGCGATCGAGTTAGGTAAGCGCATCTATCAAACGACGACGAGTGAGTTGCTACCGATCACGTCGCCGGAAGCGGCTGCCAAGGCTCTCAGCGCCGATCTGATGTGGGCGGAGCAGGAACGCTTTGCCCTGCTGCTGTTGGATGTTCGCCATAACCTCTTGGCCCAACGGGTGCTGACCATCGGGACCGCCACTGAAACCTTGGCCAATCCCCGCGAAATTTTCCGAGAAGCCCTACGCCTCGGGGCAACTCGCTTGATCGTGGCCCATAACCATCCGTCTGGGCAGGTCGATCCCAGCAGTGCCGACCTGAGTTTGACGGAACAACTACTGCAACTCGGGCAAGCGCTGGAGCTACCCGTGCTCGATCACCTCATTTTGGGCCAAGGACACCATCGCAGCTTGCGCGACACCACAGGGCTTTGGCAGAAATTTCCACAGGGCGATTGAACTTGCGCGATCGCTGAAATCGCCGTAATATTAGAGCTTACGGGCGATTAGCACAGTGGTAGCGCACTTCCTTCACACGGAAGGGGTCACTGGTTCGAATCCAGTATCGCCCATCAATCTAAACACTTTTGTGACTCTTTTGTGCCCACTAAGGACTGCGAATAATCCTGGCTTGGGCGCTTGAACGTAGCGATGTTTTTCGGGTCGAAAGCCTGGCACTGGGCTAGATCAAATCCGCAATCGCTGCTTCGGGACCAACTAAGGAAAGGCAGCCTTGCTGGAGCCAAGTTTGAGCAACGCGCTGTAAGTCAGTCGCTTGTACGGCCGCGATCGCTTCCGGAAACTGCTGGTCAAAATCGATGCCCAGACCCAGCGTTTCGTACCAGCCATAGAGTTGAGCAATTTGAGCGTTGCTCTGTTTACTAAGCGCGTACTGCCCCAACACCTTGCGTTGGGTGACGGCCACTTCCTCAGAACTGAGCAGGGCTACACTGAGGCGATCCAACTCCGATCGCAGCGCCGCTAGGGCTTGGGGCCCATTTTCGATCGCTGTTCCTAGGTAGGCGACGAATGGTGCGGGGCCAAGTCGCGTCGGGAAGACCGCCGAAACTTCGTAGGCAAGGCTTTGCTTTTCGCGCAGCTCTACAAACAGGCGACTGGACATGCCATTACCCAGGTAAGCCGCCAGCAACTTGAGTGCCGTGTAGTCGGGCGATCGTACATCAACGGTGGCGAAGCCCAGCATCAAAATCAGCTGTTGCATCTGACGGACTTGGCTGACGCGATCGCTGGGTTGATTGCGATCGGGCAGTAGGGCGATCGGTGCGGGAGTCGGCGGATTTTGCCAATCCCCAAAAACCTCTTCGACCCAAGATTCGGCTTCTTCGGGGGTGATCTGCCCTGCCACACTGATCACCAGTTGATCCGGGCGGAAGTATTGCTGATGTGCCGCTGCCAAGCGATCGCGGCTGAGGGACCCGAGGGTCGTTTCGGTGCCCAAGGTGTCGAGGGCATAGGGATGCTGACCGTAGAGACTCTGCCGCAGTTGGTCGTAGGCCAGATTGAACGGCTGCTCCCGTTGACTGCGCAAGGCTTCGAGGGCTAAGCGTTGCTCTAGATCAAATTCGGCATCTGGCAGACTGGGATAGCGCAACAGTTCCGCTGCCAAGGTCAGCAAGGCTGGGAAATCAGCGGCAACGCTCTTGAGGCTGACCAAGAAATAATCGTTGGCGACATCCGTGCCGAGGCTCGCGCCACTGGACTCAACAAATTCAGCGATTTCATGGGCACTGCGATCGCGGCTGCCCTTGGTCAACAAAGCCGAGAGGAGCGCCAGTAAGCCTGCTTGTTCAGGGGGCTCGCTACTGCTGCCCTGCCGCAAGAATAGTCTCCCCGCCACAATATTGGCGCTGGGATTTTCGTAGACCAACAGAACAATACCGTTGGCTAATTGGCTGCGATAGCACGGGGAGGTCAGGAGGGCAGGCAAGGGGAAATTGTCCTGAGCGGGTCGCCGCTGTGACGGCTTGAGCAATGGATTTACAAAAGAGCAAAGGCTCACACGGAGGCGCAAGGCCCTTTTGTTACGATAGCCTGCGCGCTTGCAAGCCTTGCGCGATCGAGATTTTAGAGTGAGTAGTCAATAGGCGTTTTTCAGCGTTGGCGATGTCCTCCAGCACGCGAGTCGGCCTCAAAGAACAGCTGCATCCCTTGATTCGGGATTTGGCCACAGGCATCGAAGCGACTTGGCAGCGGTGGCTGAACCTCGAGCCCTACGCGGCGATGCCAGCAGATTTGGGTTACATCGAAGGCAAGCTAGAAGGCGAGCGGCTCCAGATTGAAAATCGCTGCTACCAAAGCCGGGAGTTTCGCAAACTGCACCTCGAGCTAGCACGGGTTGGCAACAACCTCGATATCCTCCACTGTGTCCTGTTTCCCCGAACAACTTTTGATCTGCCGATGTTTGGCGCAGACTTGGTCGGCGGCCGGGGTCAGATCAGTGCGGCGATTGTCGATCTCTCACCGACTACGATTGCCCGAGAACTTTCCAACGATTACATCGCAGGTTTGACGGCGTTGCCCAATCCAACCTTTCAAGGCCTGCGGGAGTTACCCACGTGGGGTGATATTTTCTCGTCCTTCTGTCTGTTTATTCGCCCCGGGTCACCCGAGGAAGAAGCGGCCTTCCTCGATCGCGCCTTGGGCTTTTTGCAAGTCCATTGTCAACAGGCAGCGGCAGCTACAGCGCTGACCGACCCAGAGGCGATCGCCACCGTGCTCGAGCAGCAGCGCTACTACTGCGAGCAGCAGCGACGCAATGACAAAACCCGTCGCGTCTTGGAAAAAGCCTTTGGTGATGACTGGGCCGATCGCTATATGACGACCATGCTCTTTGATTTGCCCAGTGATTGAGGCAATCGCCTGAGCAAACCGAATTCACGACCGTTACGAAGCGTAATAATCCTTGGCAGAATAAAGAGACTCCTTTTTGACTGCTGCCATGGTTGAGACGCGCAGTCCGGCGACTTTCAAGCCGGCTCTTTCAGGCAATCGCCAGCGCTGGCTGATCTACGGTGGCCTTGCAATCGTCGTCATTGGGGGTGTGGCATTTTTGCGGAGTCGCAGTGCTGCTCCTCCAGAGCCGGCTCCTGTGGCTCAAACCCAAGTCGATCGCTATGTGGGCGCTTTGGGTCGCTTGGAACCGGAAGGCCGTGTGGTCAAGCTGACGGCTCCCCAGTCGGGCTTTAGTCAGGCACGGATTGCGGATCTGCGAGTTGAAGAAGGCGATCGCGTTAGCGAAGGGCAAATTCTGGCGGTACTGGACAATCAGCCAGAATTGGCTGCTGCTGCCGCTGCCGCCAATAGTGCAGTTGCGGTAGCCACAGCAGACTTGAACCGAATTTTGGCGGGTGCCAAATCGACCGATCGCCAAACCCAGCAGCAGCAGATCAACCGTATTCAAGCGGAACTAGCGATCGCTCAGCGGGAATACGATCGCAACCAAGCCCTGTTCCAGAGTGGCGCGATCGCGGCCACAGCCCTCGATAGCAAGCGTTTGGATGTTGAGCGACTTCAAGGTGAGCTAGCAGTAGCTCGCAGCACCCTCGCCAGTTTGTCGGAAGCCCAACCGGAAGAAGTCCAACTCGCTCAAGCCCGCCTCGCTCAAGCTCGGGCTCAGGCCCAAGAAGCAGCAGCGCAACTGGCAAATACGGTCATTCGCGCCCCCTTTGCGGGTCAAGTGCTGCGAGTCAATAGCCGACCGGGTGAAAGCGGCAGTGATGACGGGGTGATTGAATTAGCCCGCACCGATCGCATGCAGGTGGTGGCGGAAGTCTATGAAACGGACGTGGGGCGGATCCGCGTTGGTCAACCCGTGACGATTACCAGTGAGCACGGTGGCTTTAGCGGCAGTCTTACCGGTCGAGTGGCTTTGATCGGCGGCAAGATCGACAAGAAAGGCGTTTTCAGCACTGATCCTGCCTCCGATATCGATTCGCGTGTGGTCGAAGTGCGGATCGATCTGGACCCCAGCGATCGCCAAAAAGTCTCGCAGCTAACCAATCTCCAAGTCCTGGTGCGGATTGATGCAGGTCGCTCTTAAATGGCCATGGCCACGCCGGATTCCCCTCGCATGGCGACAGTTAGCCCGCCAGCGGGTGCGACTGCTCGTGGCCTTAGCCGGCATCAGCTTTGCCGGTCTGCTGATGTTTATGCAAATGGGCTTTCGCGACGGTCTGTTTGACAGCATCGTCACCCTACATGAGGCGATCGCGGCGGATGTGGTGCTGATCAGTCCGCAATCGACCGCACTGACGTCGATGCGGCCTTTTCCGCAACGCCGCCTCTACCAAGCCCTCAGCCTGTCGGATGTGCAATCGGTTAGCCCGCTTTACGTCGGCTTGGTCAACTGGAAAAACCCAGAGAACCGCCAACCGCGATCAATCCTGACACTGGGCATTAGTCCGGATGAGGCCGCATTTGACCTCAAGGGCTTACCGGAAAATCTCAATGCAATCCGCATCCCAGATGTCGTGTTGTTTGACCAGACCTCGCGATCGGAATTTGGCCCAGTAGCCCAGCGTTTTCGGTCGGGGCAATCGGTGGTTACCGAGGTCGGCGAGCGGCGGATTCGCGTCGGTGGACTGTTTACGATGGGCGCCTCATTTGGAGCCGACGGCAATATTATCACTAGCGATCTCAACTTCCTGCGTATCTTTCCTCAGCGACGACGCGATGAGATTGATGTGGGGTTGATCCGCGCTGAACCCGGCACCAATATTGCCCAGCTCGTCCAAGAACTACAGCGATCGCTGCCACCCGATGTGCGAGTCATGAGCAAGCGGCAATTTGTCGAATTTGAGCGCAACTATTGGGCGACCAGTACAGCGATCGGCTTCATCTTCACCTTCGGGACGGTGATTGGCTTCATTGTTGGCGGCGTGATCGTCTATCAGATTCTCTACAGCGATGTTTCGGACCATTTGGCGGAGTACGCTACCCTCAAGGCGATGGGCTACAGCGATCGCTACTTACTGTGGGTCGTGTTTCAAGAAGCCCTGATTCTGGCTGCGCTGGGCTATATTCCCGGCGTGATTCTCTCGACAGGTCTCTACGCCATCACCCGCAGCGCCACGATGATCCCGATTGGGATGACCTTCGATCGCGCCTCGATTGTCTTTATCCTCACCCTTGTCATGTGTTTGGGGTCAGGCATGATCGCGGTGCGTCGCCTAGAGGCAGCTGATCCAGCCGACATTTTCTAACTGGGAACGAGCAATCGCTCTCAAAGAGCCGCGAGTACGACTTTGGGCTTGCACAGTCCTGCCGCGATCGCGCCGATTCCTAAGAACTGGCCGTTGAGATCATAGACACGGACTGGAGCTGCATCGGGAAGAACACTGTCAGGCACGGGCATCGCTTGTCCTTGTCGCCAGCGATCGCTGGTTTCGGCACTCAGTTGAACTTTGGCTAAATGCTGCAATGGCAAATCCAAAGCCAAGAGCGGCACCGCTGCTCCATCGAGCAGTTCAGTCAGCGGCGTGCTCTGGTTCAGATCAAAGCCACTACTCGCAGTACGACGCAACTCTGCTAGGGTGCCACCGACCCCCAGCACGGCTCCGAGGTCTCGCGCTAGAGAACGGATGTAAGTGCCAGCACCACAGTGGATTTCGACAGATAATTCGGCTTGACTGCCCGATCGCCACTGGAGAATTCGAATTGACTGAATTTCTACGGTGCGCCAAGGGAGCTCCGTGGGGGCTTCCCCGCGCCGAGCAAGCTGATAGAGTCGCTGCCCTTGCACTTGTACGGCACTAACCTGGGGCGGTTGCTGCTGAATGTGGCCGAGGAATTGGGGTAGCGCCGCCTCGATTGCCTCTCGCGACAAGTGGCTGGTATCGGCTTCTGCCAGGCGATCGCCCGTCAGATCGTCCGTACTGGTCTGCAACCCGAAGCGAATGGTGCCGACGTAGGTTTTGCCACTGGGAAGATAGGGTAGGAGCCGCGTGGCTCGTCCCACCGCGATCGGCAGAACACCTGTGACTGCCGGATCAAGCGTGCCACCATGGCCGATACGCCGCTCCCGTAACAGACGCCGTAACTTGGCGACACAGTCATGGGAAGTCCAGCCCGCTGGCTTATCGAGGTTGACAAACCCTTCCGATGACATAGCAAGACCTCTGTCTTAAGACGGTAGACTGCATCACAGCCACAAGCGATCGTCGATAGTAGAATTGGCTCTTCTGAGTTACGGTTGCGCAGATGGCCAATATCCTCGTTGTTGATGACAGCAGTCTCTACCTAGAACTTGCCCGTCAAGCCTTAGTTGATCATGGCCACCAGGTTGAACTTGCCAACAACGGTCAAGAAGCCTTGCAATCCGTCGCCAACAAGAAGCCTGTCTTGATTCTGCTCGATATCGTTATGCCAGAAATGAATGGCTACGACGTACTGCGATCGCTCAAGAAATCAGCTGAAAACGCTACGATTCCTGTCATTCTTTGCTCGACCAAAGGCGAGGATTTTGACAAGTATTGGGGGCTCAAACAGGGAGCCAATGCCTACTTGACTAAGCCCTATGAACCAACCGAACTATTGCTATTGGTGCAGGAACAACTGACTGCAGCCCGCAATTCTTGAAATTTGGCGGGGCGATCGTGACCTCTGACCTGACAAAATCAATTGATCAGACGCGATCGCAGACAAAGTGAAGGGGATCAGGACAATAATGTCCGATCCCCTTTGTTCTAGTTCGCTGGAATTAAGCAGCTTCGCCAGCAGGGTAAACGCTGACTTTCTTGCCGCCTTTGCCTTTGCGCTCAAAGGTGACGACGCCGTCGATCAGTGCAAACAGGGTGTCGTCACCGCCGCGACCAACATTGACACCCGGATGGAACTTAGTACCCCGTTGACGAACGATGATGCTGCCCGAGCGCACCACTTCGCCACCGAATTTTTTGACGCCGAGGCGCTGAGCGTTAGAGTCACGCCCGTTACGAGTACTACCCGTACCTTTCTTATGAGCCATGGTCTTGGAATCCTCTGGTTAGAACGACGAAAAACTAGCCAGCAGCGTCAATGTCCGCTTCTGATTTCGGTAAGTCAGCCGCGTTAGCCGTCAAGACTTTACCGCCTACAGTAATCGACTCCACCAAAACCCGGGTCAAATCTTGGCGATGGCCTTGTTTCTTACGGGTTTTTTTCTTGGGCGTCATCTTGTAGACAGTGACTTTGCGACCCCGAGGGTGACTCAGAACCGTCACTTGCACTGTGGCACCGGCCACGTAGGGCTGTCCAATCTGCGGTGCGCCTTCGTCTTGAACGAGCAGGACTTTGTCGAGGGTGAGCGACTGATCCAAGTCTGCGTCGAGGCGATCGAGATCGTAGAACCGACCGGGTTCAACCCAGAGTTGCTTATCGCTTGCTTCGATGATTGCGTAAGCCATGCATTTTCAGCCGTAGAGGTGGCTACACCTGCCGAGGGCAGAGAGAGCACTTGAAGAAACCTGTTCCGAGCCGCCTTTTAAACAACAGCCCTCTATCATCTCAGAAACTTTTGAGAACTGTCAAACTGTGGACAAAGCGATCGCGGCCTCATGAGCTGCAGTGCTAGGCTAAATTAAATTTTTCCTTTGTCCAGAGATTAATCTGTCTGCAGACTCAGTCCTGACAGGAGCGACTGCGTGCTCTCGCAAATTGCAATCTGCATTTGGGTGGAATCGACGGCAATTTTGCAGGATTGCCAGCGGGCGCTGTCGGCCGATCGCTATCAACTCCAAGTCTGTGAGTCTGGCGAAATGCTCTTGGAGTATGCCCAAACCCATCGTGACCAAATCGACTGCCTGATTTTAGTGGCAGCCAATCCCAGCTTCAGGGCAGTTGTTCAGCAGCTCTGCTTTGAGGGAGTGGTGGTACCAGCGATTGTCGTAGGCGATCGCGACAGTGAGGATCCCGATGAACCAGCCAAAGAACAGCTCTATCACAGCGCTGAACTGCACCTCGGTATCCATCAGCTCGAGCAATTGCCCTACCAAGTTGATGCTGCACTGGCTGAATTTCTGCGCTTAGCCCCGGTCGAGGCCATGGCCGACCACATCATGCTGATGGGGGCCAACCACGATCCCGAGCTATCGAGCCAGCAGCGGGACCTCGCTCAGCGACTACAAGAGCGCCTAGGCTATCTCGGGGTCTACTACAAGCGTGATCCCGATCGCTTTCTGCGCAACCTACCCGCCTACGAAAGCCAAAAGCTGCACCAAGCGATGCAGACTAGCTATCGTGAAATCGTTTTGAGCTATTTTTCGCCGAATAGCAACCTCAACCAGAGCATTGACAACTTCGTCAACATGGCTTTCTTTGCCGATGTTCCAGTCACCAAAGTGGTAGAAATTCACATGGAGCTGATGGACGAGTTTGCCAAGAAGCTCCGCGTAGAGGGACGTTCAGAGGACATTTTGCTGGATTATCGGCTGACTTTAATTGATGTAATTGCACATCTTTGTGAGATGTATCGACGGTCTATCCCACGAGAAACCTGAAAAGGTAAAGGAGGTCTTAAGCTCGGCTCAATTTCTCTCTTTATCCTGTTAGATGGTTTGATTGCTGTTGCTACCCCGTTGATCTGCGTATGAGCCCTCGTAAAACCTACATTCTCAAGCTCTACGTCGCCGGCAATACTCCAAACTCAGTCCGTGCCCTCAAAACGCTCAAGAACATTCTCGAAGTTGAATTTCAAGGTGTTTATGCTCTAAAGGTGATCGATGTTCTCAAAAATCCTCAGTTGGCAGAAGAGGATAAAATCCTAGCGACGCCAACCCTCGCCAAGGTTCTACCACTGCCTGTCCGACGGATTATTGGTGATTTATCCGACCGTGAGAAAGTTTTGATTGGCCTTGATTTACTCTACGGCGAACTTCAAGATTCCGACGACTTCTAACTGTCGTTAACTGCTTTGTTGGTACTACCTGACTTCACCCTCTTTTAAGATGACTTCCGCTGAGATGACTAGCCCTAATAATAATTCTGAGCACCAAGCCATCGCTAAGATGCGCACGATGATTGAAGGCTTTGATGATATTAGTCATGGCGGTCTTCCAATCGGGCGATCGACCCTCGTTAGTGGTACTTCAGGAACCGGCAAGACCCTTTTTTCTATTCAATTTCTCTATAACGGTATTATCGAGTTTGATGAGCCTGGGGTTTTCGTTACTTTCGAAGAAACCCCGCAAGATATCATTAAAAACGCCCGTAGTTTTGGCTGGGATTTAGCCAAGCTGGTCGATGAGGGCAAACTATTTATTCTTGATGCTTCACCCGATCCAGAAGGTCAAGAGGTTGTTGGCGGCTTCGATCTCTCTGCTCTGATTGAGCGGATTAATTATGCAATTCAAAAGTATCGAGCGCGGCGGGTTTCAATTGACTCGGTCACGTCCGTTTTCCAGCAATATGATGCCTCTTCTGTGGTTCGCCGCGAACTCTTTCGGTTGGTAGCTCGCCTAAAACAAATTGGGGCAACTACGGTCATGACCACCGAGCGTATCGAGGAATATGGCCCGATCGCTCGTTACGGTGTTGAGGAATTTGTCTCCGATAACGTCGTGATTCTCCGCAACGTTTTGGAAGGGGAGCGCCGTCGCCGCACCCTCGAAATCCTCAAGCTACGTGGCACCAGCCACATGAAAGGGGAATATCCGTTCACGATTACGGATCATGGCATCAATATCTTCCCGCTCGGGGCAATGCGCCTTACGCAGCGATCGTCGAACGTGCGTGTTTCATCTGGTGTCGTCCGACTCGATGAAATGTGTGGTGGGGGCTTCTTTAAGGACTCAATCATTCTGGCAACTGGCGCTACAGGCACTGGTAAAACTCTGTTAGTTAGCCGTTTCGTTGAGAATGCTTGTGCTAACAAAGAGCGGGCGATTCTGTTCGCTTATGAAGAGTCACGAGCTCAGCTGCTCCGCAATGCCTATTCATGGGGAATGGACTTTGAGGAGATGGAGCGCCAAAACCTCCTCAAAATTGTTTGCGCCTATCCTGAATCTGCAGGTCTTGAAGACCATTTGCAGATTATTAAGTCGGAGATCAATGACTTTAAGCCAGCTCGTATTGCAATCGACTCCCTCTCTGCTTTGGCGCGGGGCGTTAGCAACAATGCCTTCCGCCAATTTGTAATTGGTGTCACTGGCTACGCGAAACAAGAAGAAATCACGGGACTATTCACAAATACCAGTGATCAATTTATGGGAGCGCATTCGATTACTGACTCCCATATCTCAACAATTACGGATACGATTATCTTGCTCCAATACGTCGAGATTCGTGGCGAAATGTCCCGCGCCATTAACGTCTTCAAGATGCGCGGATCTTGGCATGACAAAGCAATCCGCGAATTCATGATCAGCGACAAAGGGCCGGACATCAAGGATTCTTTCCGGAACTTTGAGCGGATTATTTCAGGTTCGCCAACACGGATTACCGTCGATGAGAAAAGCGAACTCTCGCGAATTGTGCGCGGCGTTCAAGAAAAAGGGCCGGAGAGCTAGCCAGCGATCGCGCTTAGGTATTCTTGTCTCAGCTCAGTCGTCAACCCGAGCACCGAGAAAGCTAAGGCCTCGCGATAAAGCCGTTGTGCTGGATTCTGTAGCGAATTCGCCGCACCAGCGGCACTGAAAACAGCGGCTTGGGTACAACGATGCATCAGGGTCAGGGCTTGAATGCGTAGACTCAGCGCCTCTCTGAAATCAGCTTGGCCCAAGGCTTGAGCGATCGCCTGTTCGAGTTGCCCAAGTTGGGCAGTTAGAACTTCTCGGCAATCTGCATCGCGCGCAGTCAGCAGCCCTAGACAGGCACGTGCTAACCCACAGGCGAAGGCCGAGGGACTGAGCGTCCCTTGGCGATCGCGATCGCGGATCCAAGTGGCGGGCAGGATGGTCACCAAGCGATCGCGGGGCAGGGTGATGATTAGTTGCGCTGCAACCGTTCCGGTTGTACCCATCGCGGCCAGTGCGAGCGGTGAGACCTTCCACTCAGGCGCTTGGGCCGGGATCAACGCAAACGGTGTTTGCCCCTCTGGCAATGGCGCAGCAATCAGAAACTCTTCAAAAAAACCCCAACCGGTCAGCCAAGGCAGTTCTCCCGACAGAACGATGTGATCCTTATGCCAACTGGCTTGCAGGGGTGAGGGCGATCGACGCAGATGGGAAAAGCCAATCCCCACCGTAGGACGGCCGTAGCTGAGGCCAGAGAGTCGGCGATCGCTGGGTTGATGCTTGCTCAGAAAAGAGGCTGCACTCTGGTGCTGGGTTTGTAAAAAAGCCAAGGCACCGGAAGCACTCGCGATCGCCGCTTGAGCCTGCCATACCTCAACCGGTGAGAGCGCTAAACCTTCCTCACAGGCAGGGACAGAAAACCCGAGCCAACCGCGATCGCCCATTGCCTGCAACACCTGAGCCAGCACTACCGGATCCTGATCGATCCGCTCGGCTTGGGGCTGCACCTCAGCGGTCAGCCAAGCTTGCAAATCTTGCAGGTCGAATCGAGGAGCCATATCAGCGGGCGATCGCGATTAAACCTTAGGCAGCGAGTGCTGCTTCGATCGCTTGAATCAGGCTGGCATCGTTGGGGGCAACGCCACTCTTGAAGCGGGCTAAGACAGTGCCATCCTTGCCGACCAAAAATTTCTCAAAGTTCCAAGCTACGTCACCGGCAGGGTCCGTTTGCGTCAGCGCTGCGTAAAGAGGATGTTGATCCGCGCCTTTGGCATGGACTTTATCGAACAGTTCGAAGCTGACATCGAAACGAGTGGAGCAGAAGGTTTTGATCTCCTCATTGCTGCCCGGTTCCTGGGCCCCAAAGTCATTGCAGGGGAACGCCAAGACCTGCAGACCGCGATCGCGGTATTGGCGATAGAGGGCTTCCAAGCCGCTGTACTGCGAGGTGTAACCGCAGTAGGAGGCCACGTTGACAATCAACAACACCTGACCGGCGTAGTCGCTGAGGCTTTTCGCTGCACCGTCGATGGTTGTGACGGCGATGTCAGTGACTTGAGGAGCCATGGATACGTTACGAATCTTCATGGTCTATTCTCGCAGGCACTCGGGCTGAGCTGCAGAGCCGCTCTGAAATCTCAAGCTTCGGGCGAGCTGGAAGCCAAGCAAAGGCGATCGGGTTTTTAGCGAGCGGGGAGTCCCGTGATGCTTTGGGATTTTAGGAAAGGAGAGGGTTAGCGAGTTCCCAGTCCACCACCCGCAAACCCGTGATGCGAACAAACTCTCGCGTGTTGTAGGTGACGAGGGTGGTATCGAAAGCACGAGCCGTGGCTGCAATCAGGAGATCATTTGGGCCAATGGGTTTGCCTTGGGCAGCGGGGTCAGCGCGAATCAGTCCGGCTTCTTCGGCACAGCGATCGGTGAAGGGGAGACTTTGCAGAGGAGCAAAGAAGCGATCGAGGAGCTGTAGGTTCGCTTCGACGTTTTGACTACGGCGTGCCCCGTAGAGCAGTTCAGATTTGACGATGCTGCAGAGGGCAATGTCTGCGGGCGATTGTTGCCGAAAGTGCTGCAGTAACTGGGGATGGCGGCGATTAAGGAGCTGGATGCAAGCGTTGGTGTCGAGCAGAAACATTGTCTATTGCCAGTCCAGGCGCTCTTCCCAGGCATCAGATGTGGGGCGTTCCGGTGGGTCGCCTTGCCACTGTCTAAAGATTTCGAAGTAGCCCTCAGGCCAGTCGTGGTTGAGGTCGCGCTTGACGAGGAGCGCCAGATATTTAGAGAGAGACAGCTGAGCGGATTCTGCCTTGGCTTGTAGTCGCTTGGCGATGTCTTCGGAGACATAGCAATGGAGCTGAGGCATAAGGAATAGGTTGTTTATATGTAGAGTATGTGTCTCTCAGACTAGCACTGCTAGGGTGGGAACAATAGGATAGCGATCGCCTCTTACCTAAGCTGATATCTGATGAAATTCGGATCAAAGATGCCGAGAAAGTAGCTGAGGAGGTGTTGTAGTGCCAGAGATTAGCCGCTTCTTTGGAATCATTATCACTATGTACTACAACGACCACGCGCCGCCCCACTTCCATGTTCGCTATGGTCAACAGAAAGCCATCATTTCTATTGATACTCTTGCCGTTTTAGAAGGAAGCCTTAAACCCCGTACCCTTGGGCTCGTGATTGAATGGGCAGCTCAGCACCAAGCCGAACTAAGGAATGACTGGCAGCTTGCCCGCCAAAACGCTCCCCTAGAAGCGATCGAACCACTGGAGTAAGACCATGCTCAAAGATGTCATTGCTGTAAAAGCGATCGAAGATTATCAACTTCAGATCACCTTTGAAGACCATAAAGAAGGAATCGTTAATCTAGCCGAAATCATCGAGTTTAGCGGCATCTTCGAGCCGCTCAAGAATCCTACTTACTTTGCTACTGTCCAAGTTGATCCAGATCTCGGGACTCTTTGCTGGGACAACGGTGCAGATATTGATCCGGTGGTTCTGTATGCCAAAGTCACGAACCCAGAAACATCCCTATCTGAGATCCGTGATCGGCTTTTACCTCAGCTAATGTCTAGCGGAAGTGAGCGTAAGGATGCTGAGGAAGCAACTGGGGAGAGCTTGTAGTGCCAACTGTTCTTTTTTTGCGAGGTTGGCGGTTCCATTTCTATTCCAATGAAGGAACGGAACCAATCCTCATTCACGCTCAAAGAGGAGAGGCTGAATGTAAATACTGGCTTAATCCAGAAATCTATGACATCCGAGAAGCCTATGCTTACAATATGAGTAAACGAGATACAAGAGAGGTACGCAAAATTATCCTGCAAAACTTTGATGAAATCGTAGAAGCTTGGACTAACTATTTCGGAGAGTAAATATGAATCCACATCATATCGTTCAAAACCTTAGCTTTGACCAAGAAAACATGATTCTCAGTGTTGATGGGTCAACGTACTCTATCCCAATTAGCCAAGCTTCAAAACGGCTCTCTCAAGCAACAGAAGCAGAACGCAAGCTTTATCAAATTTCTCCCTCTGGCTATGGCATTCATTGGTTAGCAATTGACGAAGACCTATCCATTGATGGCTTGATTCGCTTGGCAAATAGTCTGCCAGTCCAGAATGCCTCCAGATTCTAACCATGCATGGCTTTGAGGAAATGCCCCGTGGGACTGGCCTCAGACAAAGCCCCTGAGTTAGCGATCGCCAGTTTTGGCTAAGTGCTATTGTTGTACAACAAGCTGTACAACTCCTCGGCTCATGAAAGTTGTTTCCTTCAGTGACGCCAGAAAAAATCTCAAGACTGTCTTGGATGAAGTCGTCAACGACGCTGACTACACGATCATTACTCGCCGCAATGCCGAGGAGGTCGTGGTCATGTCCCTCGACTCCTTCAATAGCCTGATCGAAACCTTCCACCTGCTCAAATCCCCTGCCAATGCTGCTCACCTACAACGCTCGATCGCTCAGTACCAGCAAGGTCAAACAGTCGAGCGAAATCTATTAGATGCGTAAGCTGGCTTGGACAAACGAGGCTTGGGAAGATTACCTGTATTGGCAAGGGCAGGACAAGAAGACCTTAAATCGCATCAACAAGCTCATTACCGAAACCTTGCGATCGCCCTTTGAGGGGATTGGTAAGCCAGAAGCGCTCAGGGAGAACCTGACTGGGTTTTGGTCACGCCGCATTGACGACACCAATCGCTTAGTTTACGCAGTAGCAGATGACTACCTGACCATTATTTCCTGTCGCTACCACTACAGCGATTAATACCTCCTCAGTCTTTTCAACAATATGGGTACTGGCTGAGTAATCACAGTTGTGCCAAGGGCAGCAAGTCTGAACAGCAATGTGATGTCTGTCAGCACAAGTAAGGTATGAAATTTATAGACAGACTCATTGATATTTTTGGCTGAGATAGTCGCTGTAGTCTGCCTGTAATTCCTGATCGCTAACGGTTGTTCCTAAGCGTTTGGCAATTCCCCGCAATCCAATCAGCGTTCCTGGCGGAATCACTGACTGGGGTTGGGGGCTTTGTTGCTGCAGAAACTCCGCAAAGTGCAAAACCTCCGTCACCTTTTCTTCAGGAAGCGTTTGGATCAGTTGGTAGAGTTTCTCGGCAGCAGTCATGACTGAAGCCGTTGGATCTGTCTTTATATCGTGGCGAATCATGGCTGGGTCTGGGGGATCCAAGTGATGCGCTGGAAGCGGGCAGGGTTGCCAGCGGTATAACGCACCGTGTTTTGAATGTTGCGATGGCCTAAGTAGTCCTGAATATCGCGAGTCGGTAGACCCTGTTCAGCCAAGGCATAGCCGCAGGACTGGCGGAACATGTGCGGGTGAACCTGAATTTTGAAAGCTTTAGCGATCGCTTAGACTGGTTGGCCTCTAGTTGTTTGCTTGCCATGCAAACTGTTGGCGCGTTTGAAGCCAAGACCCATCTCTCCAGCCTGCTCGACTCCGTCTGTCAGGGGGAGCAGATCGTGATTACCCGCCACGGTTGCCCGATCGCCCGTTTGGTGCCAGCAGAAGGTCCTGATCAGTCTGCGGTCCAAGCCGCGATCGCCCGTCTTCGGCAGCTCAGCCAAGGTCAAACCCTCAACGGAATTACGGTGCAGGAACTCCGTGATACTGGGCGGCGGGCATGAGCTTTGTGTTGGATGTCTCACTGGCTTGTGCTTGGTGTTTTGCGGATGAGGCAACACCGGAATCTTGGGCTTTATTGGAGCAGTTGCAACAATCTCCAGCAGTTGTCCCTGCACTTTGGCTCTGGGAAGTTGGGCATGTCTTGGTGCAAGCAGAGCGCCGGCAAAGGATTAGCGCCGCTGCGAGTCGTGAGTTTTTATCGCTGCTAGAGATGTTGCCGATTGAGGTAGAACCCGCTGCTGTCGGTACCGTTTGGCATGACACATTGGCGATCGCTTGCAGTCAACAGCTGACTGCTTATGACGCAGCTTATTTGGAGCTGGCGATGCGGCGGGGATTCGCTCTGGCAACTTGCGATCGCGCCTTGATCAGTGCTGCGGAAGCCGTGGGAGTTACGTTACTGCCGACCTAAAAACTGCAGATATAGACTTGGACCTCCGATTTACGACCGCCATCGGCAAAATGGTAGGTTGCAGTTGCCTTGTCCCTGCAATCGCCCGTGAAGTCTTTCCCGTTCGCCCGTTCGCCTGCCCATGCCAGCGATCGCCGCGATGCCCTAATCCTGCTGGGGTTCTGGCTCCTGTCCTTAGCGATCGATGGACTTTGGCGGGGCTTCGATCTGGCACCCCCAGCTTGGGATCAAGGCGATCACTTCAGTCGGGCACTCGCCTTTTGGCAGGCTTGGCAATCGCCGCAGCTTTTGGATGGAGGCTGGTGGACGCAACTATGGCAATTGGCACCGACCTATCGCGGGCCGCTGACCTACCTGTTGACCCTGCCACTCTTCTCGTTATTCGGCGCGAACTGGGAGAGCGCGATCGCTAGCAACGGTCTGTTTAGCGGGCTGCTACTGATTAGCACCTACGGACTGGGACGACTCTACGCCAATCGCACAACAGGTTTGGTTGCAGCAGGGTTGAGTTTGGCCGTGCCGCTGACGATCATTCAGCGCGTCGACTACCTGATCGACTACAGCCTAACGGCGATGTTGACGCTGACATGGCTCTGCCTATCGCTTTGGCAATTCGCCCGGACTCCCAAGCGAAGACTGGGTGCAGCGATCGCGAGTGGGATAGCGATCGCGGCTGTCTTTTTAACCCGTCCCACTGGACTTCTCTTCCTCTGGTTACCTTTCCTGTGGCTGGCGATCGCGGCGGTACTGCAACTATTTCGACGGTACCGCTGGCAACCCCTAGCAGAACTGCTGTTGGTGAGTGGCATTGCTGGACTATTGTCTTGGCCATGGTTTAGCACCAACTGGCTGACGATCCTCTCCTCGATTGCCAATGCCCGCGACTGGGGCGTGAAGTATCAGGAAGGCTTGGAGGCGAATACCCTTTCAGGTTGGCTCTACTACCCCGAGAATCTGCCCGAGATGCTGTCGCCTTGGCTGCTCGGAGTCCTGATTGTCAGTAGTGCGAGCGCCGGCGTTTGGCTCTGGAAGCGAGGCGAATCGGGACCCGGTTCCCGCGATCGCTGGCTCTGGCTGGCGGGCTTCCTGTTGGGCGCTTATCTAGTCTGTGTGCTGGGAAGTACTAAGGTCACCCGCTTCTTCCTGCCGCTGCTGCCCAGCCTGATCGTGCCGTTGGTGACTCTACCAACGGTTCTGCCGCGCCGCTGGCAAGTAGGGCTTTGGACTGGGGTTGGAGCGATCGCGATCGCCGTGGGATTGCAAACGATCTTTCCGACACCGCTTCGTGCTAGCTGGCCGACCCGCTTTCCCCAAACCCAAGCTTGGCCGTTGGCTGAGATTATTGAACGGATCCGCGAGACACAACCGCAGCTACAATCGACGCTGGCGGTCTTGACCGATGCTGAAGCCTTGAACGCCTTCAACCTTAACGCCGAGGGGCAAAAGCAGGACTTCAGTGTGTTTGCGCGGCAGACTCTAGCGCCCGAAGACAACTGGCAGGCAGATTTTCGAGCCTTTGACTGGTTCCTCAGCAAAACCGGCGATCAGGGCGTGATGGCGGGTGAGCGGGAGAAACGACTGGTCGAGGCGATCGCGCAGTCTCCCGAATTCCAGTCGGTTGGGCAATGGCCACTCCCAGACGGCAGTCAAGCGGAACTGTGGCAGCGGCGAGCCCTGACCCTCTCAGCTAAACCGATCACCTGTCCCAGTCAGCCGCTGGAGCTCACGGTCACAGCACCCTCTCAAGCAAAAGCCGGTCAGCCCTTCCAGATCACCTATCGGCTACGTGGATCGATCGAACAGCTGCGCAACAGCCTGTTGTTGATCAGCTGGCAAAACGATCGCGATCGCCTCTGGGTTCAAGATCATCAACCCGGGCTGGGCTACCTCAAAGCCGGGAGGGACTGCGTGGAATTGGAAGAACGGCTAACCACTCAGGCACCGGACTCTCTCCCTGAAGGCTCCTATCAGCTCCAGGTGCAACGCCTCGATCGAGAAACGGGCGATCGCCAAACCCTACGGACTGCCCCCACTGCGATCGCCCTTGGATCCACACCAGCCCCCATCAGTCCCACAGCCCTCGATCCGGTCAGTCGCTTGCATCAGTTGGGGGCACTCCTAGAGACTGGTCAGGTTGATCCGCTCTTTGCTGACGTGAATCTTCTCAATCAGGCTGATCCTGAGCAGCATTATCTGCACCAGGCGATCGCCAGTCTCCAAGCGCGGTTAGCGGATGAGCCGAACCAGTTGGACTGGCTTTATCCCCTCACCCTCAGCTATGTGCTGGAGCGGCAAGCCCCCCAAGCGGAGGCCGTGCTGCAGCGGATTGTGGCAGTCAATCCTGACAATGCTTGGAACTGGACTTACCTCGGGTTTGTACAGCTCTATCAATTTCAAGGCAACAAGGCACAGCAGTCTCTACTGGAAGCTGCTCTGCGCCAGCCCGAAGTGCCGATCTTGCCGACTTTACAAGCGGTGGCAGCAGTGCAGTCTGGACAGTGGGGCGAAGCGATCGCCCGTTTACGGGGAGAGAAGTAAGGCATGAATGACCATACCGCCGCGATCGCGGCCCATTTTGATCAGCTAGCACCCAACCTCGATCGCTGGCGGCGACGCAACCGCACCTACTATCGCGATCTCGAAAAACTGCATCGCTTCTGGATTCCTACCGGATCACGAGTGCTGCAGGTTGGTTCTGGTTTGGGCGATCTGCTAGCAACGGTTGAACCATCCTTCGGCATCGGGATTGATGTCTCACCGCAGGCGGTGGCAATCGCTCAGCAACGCCATCCACAGCTGCAGTTCCACTGCTTGGCTGCCGAAGAGTTGACACCCGAGGCGATCGGCAATCCTGAGCCTTTTGACGCGATCATCCTGACGGGAGTGCTCAGCTACCTGACGGATATTCAAGTTGTGCTGGAGCAGCTCCAAGCCTTTTGTCATCCCCGCACGCGCTTAATCCTTGGCTTCCATAACTTCCTCTGGCAGCCCTTGCTCACGGCCGCTGAAAAGGTGGGACAGCGATCGCCCCAACCGCCCGAAAGCTGGCTGGGTATGCAGGATGTGCTCAATTTACTGACGCTGACGGGCTATGAACCAATCAAGCAGGGGCGGCGCTTCCTTCTGCCTCGGCAAATTCCGCTACTGACCGGCTGGATTAACCGCTGGATCAGCCCGCTACCGGTGATTGAGCATCTAGCGCTGACTAACTATGTGATTGCGCGGCCCCTGGCTCAACCGCGATCGCAACCCACAGTCTCGGTGATTGTTCCGGCTCGCAATGAGGCGGGCAATATTGCAGCAGCAGTCGAACGCTTGCCAGAACTGGGGGCTGAGACAGAGCTGATCTTCGTGGAAGGCCATTCCCGCGATCAGACTTGGGAGACGATCGAGCAGACGGTGGCGGAGTATCAAGGGCCGCTGAAACTGCTGGCCTGCCGCCAAACTGGCAAAGGTAAAGCCGATGCAGTCCGGCTCGGCTTCGATAAAGCCAGCGGCGACATTTTGATGATTCTCGATGCTGACTTAACTGTGCAGCCGGAGGATCTCGGCCATTTCTACCGCGCGATCGCCAGTGGCAGGGGCGAATTTATCAACGGCTCTCGGCTGGTCTATCCGCGATCGCGGCTGGCGATGCCGGGGCTGAATACCCTTGCTAATCGAACCTTCGCCCTGATCTTTTCCTTCCTACTCGGTCAGCCGCTTAAGGACACCCTCTGCGGCACCAAGGTGCTCTGGAAAACCGACTACGATCGCGTGGCGGCAGGGCGGAAATACTTTGGTGACTTCGATCCCTTTGGTGACTTTGACCTACTGTTTGGTGCCGCTAAACTCGGCCTCGAAATTGTCGAAGTACCAGTGCGTTATCAAGAGCGCAGCTACGGCAGTTCCAACATTGCTCATGTCCGCGAAGGGCTGATTCTGGCACGGATGTGTCTCTACGCCGCTGGCAAACTGAAGTTCCCTCACTAGTTCCAACTGGACTGTTTTGACTGCTGCTAAACCTCGCGCCTCAACCATCCCGGGCCAGCGCTGGATTTTACCGCTGCTGTTGGTCACCGCATTGCTCAATCTGGGGCTGATGATTTGGGGTGGCTGGCAGACGATTTGGCAACAGTTTCGCCAGATTCCAATCGCCTTCTATCCCCTCAGCCTCCTGCTGATGGGTTTGAGCTATAGTCTGGGCTTTTGGCGCTGGCACACCTATTTGCAAGTGCTTGATCATTGGCTGCCAGTCCGTTCCAGCCTGCGCATTTTCCTCGGCAGCTTAGCCCTGATAGCCTCACCGGGACGAGCCGGAGAATCAATCAAAGCCCTGTGGTTACGGCAACAATTTGGCGTTTCGGCGGCGCGATCGCTGGCGGGGCTGTTCTGTGAACGGCTCTGTGATCTACTGGCCGCTTTGCTGTTAGTCGCCCTGGGATTCTCTGCTCGCTTGGGTACGGGCTTCTGGTGGGCCTGTCTGGGCCTGGCGATCGCTCTATTTCTGATCCTGAGCCAGCCTCAACGCCTACAGGCTTGGGCCAAACGCTTTGGCGGGCGATCGCGACGCCGCAAAGGCTTAGAGCGCTTGGCGCATCTCCCCTTCAGCGCCCGTCGCCTGCTGCAACCGCGATTTTTGGCGGGTGGCTTGCTGATTTCGCTGCTCACTTGGGCGATCGGAGGGGTCGTGCTCTACGGCTGTTTTCAGGTGTTGCAAGCCGAGATCAATCTGCCGACAGCGATCGTAATTCGAGCCGCTGTGGGTTTGGGTGGAGTACTAACGCTGCTCCCCGGCGGCTTGGGGGGGGCAGAAGCTGCCTCGATTTCCTTGGCGTTGCTCTACGGGGCCGATCGCGATCAAGCGATTGCAGCGACGGTGCTGCTTCGTCTGCTCACTCTTTGGTTCCCGATCGCGATCGGTTGGGTAGCCTTGCATCGCCAAACACGTACCCTCAAATCTCTCGCGTTGTCTTCTCTCCCTGACACTGATGCTGACCAGTCGCCAAAATCCTCTCACTAAACAAATTCGCCAACTGCATCAGGCCAAAGGTCGCCGGCAAATGGGGGCTTTTCTGCTGGAGGGAACGCACCTCTTGCAGGAGGCGATCGCAACGAACTGGCCGCTATTGCAGGTCTGCGCGACCCCAGCCTGGCAGAATCAACACCCGCAACTCTGGCAGCAGGCGATCCAAGCGGCACCGGAACAAACGGTGAGTGACGATTTACTGGCCTATCTCTGCACTACGGTCAATCCGGATGGAGTAGTGGCGATCGCAGCACGGCAGCCCCAGCGTCAACCGCCCACTTCAGCCTCCTTGCTGATTGCCGTCGAAACCCTGCAGGATCCTGGGAATCTCGGTACGATCATTCGTACTGCGGCGGCGGCGGGGGCTGATGGTCTCTGGCTGACAGCAGACGGCGTTGACCCCGATCATCCCAAGGTGTTGCGTGCCTCGGCGGGGCAATGGTTCCGACTCCCGATCGCGATCGCCACAGACCTGGGGCAAACCCTACGGAGCTGGCAGCAACAGGGTTATCAGATTGTCTCGACGCTGCCGCGAGCGACGACAACCCTTTGGCAAGCAGACCTCACTCGCCCGACCGTTCTGTTGCTTGGCAATGAAGGGGCAGGGCTGAGTCCAGACCTCGCAGCGATTGCGGATTCCGCCGTCACAATTCCCCAAGCGGCGGGGGTGGAATCTCTGAATGTGGCGATCGCGGCAGCCCTCTTGCTTTACGAAGCCCGCCGTCAGCGACAGAGCTAGCCGCATTGCCGCCGTACAATGGCGAAATGCTTCTGCAATCGGCTGGGAGAACACAAGGGTGAGCAGCGAGTTTGACTACGACGTCATTGTCATTGGGGCCGGCTATGGCGGTTTTGATGCGGCCAAACACGCCTGCGAAAAAGGTCTGAAGACGGCGATCGTGGAAGCCCGTGACCTTGGCGGCACCTGCGTGAATCGCGGTTGCGTGCCTTCCAAAGCACTACTGGCAGCCTCAGGTCGCGTGCGGGAAATTACCGATACCGACCACCTGCAGAACTTCGGGATTCAAGTCCAAGGCGTCAGCTTCGATCGCCAAGCGATCGCCGATCACGCCGCCAACTTGGTCGATACCGTCCGCACCAACTTGGGCAATACCCTCGAGCGGCTCGGGGCTGAGATTTTGATGGGGCGCGGTCGTTTGGCCGGTAGCCAGCGCGTCACCGTCACCGCTGCCGATGGGACTGAAAAGACCTACAGCGCTCGCGATGTGATTCTGGCGACGGGTTCCGACCCCTTTGTACCGCCCGGCATTGAAATCGATGGCAAAACCGTCTTTACCAGCGACGACGCCCTCAAGCTGGAAACGCTACCCCAGTGGATCGCCATCATTGGCAGTGGCTACATCGGTCTTGAGTTCTCCGATGTCTACACAGCGTTGGGCTGCGAAGTGACGATGATCGAAGCCCTCGATCGCCTCTTGCCCACCTTTGACCCTGATGTGGCGAAAGTTGCCCAGCGATCGCTGCTGGATGGTCGCGACATCGAAACCCGCACGGGTGTTTTGGCGCGCAAAATTACGCCGGGCTCGCCGGTTGTGATCGAACTGGCCGACTTCGAAACCAAAGAACTGGTGGAAGTGCTGGAAGTCGATGCTTGCCTAGTCGCCACCGGGCGGATTCCCAGCACCAAAAATCTGGGCTTGGAAACCGTTGCTGTCGAAGTCGATCGCCGTGGCTTCATTCCCGTGGACGATGGCATGCGCGTCCTCCGCGATAGCAAACCTGTGCCCCACCTCTTCGCTGTTGGCGATGCCACCGGCAAGCTGATGTTGGCTCACGCTGCAGCAGCTCAGGGTGTGGTCGCGATCGAAAACATCACCGGCCACCCACGCAGCGTCGATTACCGCAGCATTCCGGCGGCCACCTTCACCCACCCCGAAATCAGCTCGGTCGGCCTCAGTGAAGCGGATGCAAAAGCCTTGGGTGGTCAAGAAGGGTTCGAAGTGGGCAGCGTCCGCAGCTACTTCAAAGCCAACTCCAAAGCCTTGGCTGAGGCGGATGCCGATGGGTTTGCCAAGGTGCTGTTCCGCAAAGATACGGGCGAAGTGCTCGGGGCTCATATCTTTGGGCTGCATGCGGCAGATTTGATCCAAGAAGTCGCTAACGCGATCGCCCGTCGCCAGTCGGTCAAAGAGCTCGCCTTTGAGGTTCACACCCACCCGACCCTGAGTGAGGTGATCGAGTCCGCTTACAAACAAGCTGCTACCGCGATCGCCTAAATCCCTGTCCTGCTCAGCGATCGCTTGCCCAATCGAGGCTGAGCGATCGCAACCCTGTCATTTGCGCCCTACCGCCATGGAAGTCCGCCGCCGTCCCCCCAATCCAGCTGTGCATGTTGCCAGCCTCACCTATCAGGTCAAGGTGCCGGGGAGCAGCCCCAGCAACATCCTCGAAGAGATTGTTTGGTATAAGGAGCGCGAGGTGAATGCTTGGCGAGAGCAGCTGCCGCTGCAGCAGCTCCAGAACCAAGTCCGCGGCTTGACCCAAACGCCCCGTGACTTTTTGGCAGCACTGCGACAGGCACCGACTCGACCGGCCGTGATTGCCGAAGTCAAAAAAGCATCTCCTAGCAAAGGCGTACTGCGAGAAGATTTCGATCCCGTGGCGATCGCCCAAGCCTATGCGGCTAATGGGGCGGCTTGCATTTCGGTGCTGACCGACGAGAAGTTTTTCCAAGGCGGCTTCGAAAATCTACAGCGGGTGCGAGCAGCAGTCGATGTACCGCTGCTCTGCAAAGACTTTGTGATCTACCCCTATCAGATCTACAAAGCCCGCTTACTGGGGGCCGATGCCGTGCTGTTGATCGCGGCGATTCTTTCGGATGCTGACCTGCGCTACTTCCTGAAGATCGCCCACAGTCTGGGACTCAATGCGCTGGTGGAAGTGCATAGCCTGCCGGAACTTGAGCGTGTCCTTGCCTTGGATGATCTGCGGCTGGTTGGCATTAACAACCGCAACCTCAAGACTTTTGTGACCGATCTGGCGGTGACAGAGCATCTTGCTGCCCAATGCCGCGATCGCGATTTGCTCTTGGTCAGTGAATCGGGTTTGTTCACCGGCGCCGATCTCGATCGCGTTACCCAAGCTGGCGCACAGGCCGTCTTGATCGGTGAATCGCTGGTCAAGCAACCGGATCCAGGCTTGGCACTGCAGCAGTTAGTTGGCGATCGCCCCTCAGCCTAAGCTGTCCTGCAACAGCCTTCACTAGAAGCCACTCAGGACGCTTGTACTCGAGCCAACTTACCTCTCACCAGAGGTCAACACCGGCTAGTTTTACCCGCAGCGATCGCCCCTCCACCGATGAGCCCTACCCGAAATCTTGTTGCGGGGGGCTGGGGGAGTCGAGTCTCCCAGTGCGTGGGTGGGGTGCGCAATCACCCCCACGGACAGACGCTTCACAACTCCAGCCCAGACTGGATTTTCCTAAGCCATTCCAAGGTTGTCCCATGCCTCACTCCAGTGGAGGCGAGGGGCTCCTTTGATTCAGACCTAACCTTCGCTACTACTAGCGCCCGATTCCACCTTGGACAGGAACTGCGTATCCAGCAGAAAAGAGCCGCGATCAAACAGCACTACCCAGTAGCCACCGGGACGGAGGCCCGTGATCGTTCCCTGTTCACCGACTGCTAGCAAGTCGGGCGGCCGCAGCATCGGCAACGGGTCAGCACTTTTTAGGTAGGGTGGCTGAGCGGCCAAGCGGACGCGATCGCCGATTGCAAAATCCATAGAGTGGTGAGGGTAGACTCCTAAAAGGTCATTCTCGGAGATGATGCCGTGCTTTGGCGAGCGATCGCGGCTAGGACTAGCGACCCGAGATCGTGGGCAAATCCTTTTGCAAAATTGCCGCCGCCTTGACCGAAACCGACTCTTGATCAGCGCCGATCGATTGGAATTTGCAGCTCATTCGCCGCGCTTCAAGATTGCAGGTGCCCTCACCCTGCAGCACTGGCAAAGGATCTTCGGGCTTAAAGATACGGAAAGCCGGCACCCCATAGCGCCCTGACCAATTGCTGCTGCTAACCGGATCAGCAACCTCGTAGGGTGCGATGAAGCTAAACAGAACTTCTTGGTTACCCTCTGGAACCACAAAGTGGAAGTTATAGCTGGTTTGGCCCTCGGTCACGAGCACTCGATCGCAGGGAATGGCACTCGCTGGGTCAGCGTCGACCTGCAGGACAATCTGACAATCTCGGGCTTCGAGATAGGTGGAGCGGTTCGGTTGAACTGAGCGAAATTCCGGCTGGGCTAGAGCAGGAGTCGCTGCGATCGCGCTGATCAGAAGAGAAAGGCCAAGGCTGCGCATCACAGCATCCTTCGATGGAGAGATTACTTTTGATTGTGGCGGTTCTACCCCATGAGTCAGTTGCCTTTGTAGCAAGATTTCAGTATCGGTCGGTTGCCTCTCAAGGCCATCGAGGCGATCGCCTCTCACTCCCGGACTATCTGTAGCGACAACAATCGGAATTGATCGGAAATTCCCTTGGCCGGAGCGGGTTACCACCTCCAGCCTGAAGGGATCCCAAGGGGTCTAGAGTTTACCCTGCATTGCGAGCTTCATTTCGCGCACCGCCCGCTCTAGCCCAACCAATACGGCTCGACTGATGATCGTGTGACCAATATTGAGTTCTTCCATCCCCGGCAACTGTGCCACCGGATAGACGTTCCAGTAGGTCAATCCATGGCCCGCATTGACGCGTAGACCGGCTGCGATCGCTTGCTCACAGCCTTGGCGGAGTGCTGCGAGTTCCTGAGCTTGGGCGGCTTCCGTCTCGGCCTCGGCATAGCGACCCGTATGCAACTCGATCCACTGAGCTTGAATCGCAGCCGACGCTGCAATCTGATCCGGTTCCGCATCGATGAACAAGCTGACGGGAATCCCAGCGCTTTGAAGCTGATCGACAACCAGAGCTAGGCGATCGCGCTGCCCCACCACGTTCAGACCGCCTTCCGTTGTCACTTCCTCCCGCCGTTCGGGCACCAGGGTGACGTAGTCCGGGCGAATGTCTAAGGCGATCGCCACCATCTCATCCGTGGCCGCCATTTCTAAATTGAGGCGGGTGCGTACCGTCTGCCGAAGTAAGCGCACATCACGATCTTGAATATGTCGACGGTCTTCCCGCAGATGCGCCGTAATGCCTTCTGCACCTGCCAGCTCCGCCAGCACAGCAGCCGCGATCGGGTCTGGCTCAACCGTCCGGCGAGCTTGGCGCACGGTGGCAACATGGTCAATATTGACGCCTAGGGTGGGCAAGGTAGCAGCTCCTCCAGAACCAACAATCCAGAACTGTTGACCCAATTTCACAGCCAGGCACGAGCGTATGTCCACTCCGTCACCTGTGGATTGCCCCCTCAGGATGAGGGCATGGAATCGACGTCCAGTCAGTCGAGCCTAGAGTCTTGGGCCTTTGAATAGTATTGCGCGCTAACCTCAATCCTCTGTATAGAAGAGGCGATTAGCAACGGCCAAGAACTCCCATAACCCTGGGGAGCCGTTGACATAGACTCTGGTCAAACTGTCCGATCGCCAGCGGGGTGATGTCATGCAAGTCACTAGCATGGTGAAGGTTTCCGCCCGTCGTTATGCTGTTGTCCCCTGCCTCGGATCTGTTTGAGGATCACCGACCCATGCTGCAGTGTCAGCAGTCTCGCGTTTCTGGCTGGCTTGCCCCCTTGGCCTATCAGATGGTCGGGCGGATTGTTTTACCTTGCCGCTTTGCCGAGATCGACATTGCCGGCATCGACCATATTCCCCGCAGTGGGCCAGTGATTCTGGCGCCCACTCATCGATCGCGCTGGGATGCGCTGATGGTTCCCCATGCGGTAGGGCGGCCCACCTCCGGCCGTGACGTGCGCTTCATGGTTTCCGCCAATGAAATGCGAGGCATCCAGGGTTGGTTTATCTGGCGGCTGGGGGGCTTCCCTGTCGATACCGATCGCCCGGGCATCGCCAGTGTGCGCTACGGCGTAGAACTGCTCCTGCAGCAGCAGATGGTGGTTGTGTTTCCAGAGGGTGGCATCTTTCAAGATCGGCAGGTGCATCCCCTCAAGCTTGGGCCAGCCCGGATGGCATTGCAGGCGCAGCACCTAGGTCATGAACCAGTCCAAATTGTGCCGATTGGCTTGGTCTACAGCGATCTGCAGCCTCGGCGCGGTAGCCGCTGCAGTATTCGCATCGGTCAACCCCTGTCCACCCAAAGCTATCGACAGCACTCGCCCAAACAGGGGGCGATCGCTCTGACCCGCGATTTAGCCGATCAATTGGGCCGACTCCATCAGCAGGCGCTGCATCATGTTTTGCCTTGTCAGGAACCCTTGATGCCCTTGCCACCGTCCCAAGAGTTGCTCTAGACCTGTGGAGCTTCTGTTGTAGACTGCGATGGCAAGTCCGGCGGGGGCATCCGACGGCTGTTAAATCCCCTTTGAGCGTGAGAACTCCCACTATGCGTTTAGTCGTTCGTAGTCTCGTCTCACTGGCCGCGATCGCCAGTTTGGCCTCTGGGCTTCCAGCGCGGGCGCAGTCTGGCAGCTCTGTCCCTGCACCAGAAAGAGTCACGACTCAATCGAACCTGAATTACGATTCAGTGATGCGCATTATGGCGGAAGGGGATGCCGCTGTGGCAGCACAGAAGTTTCCTGTCGCTCTCGACAAGTACGATCTGGCGCGGAAGTCCTTTGGCGCTCTGGTGCAGTTCCACCAAGGTCTAGCCGGTTCCTTCAGCGGCATTGATGTCAAGATTGCCAACGACCAACGGCAGCGAGCAGCACAAGCGGCACAGGGCCGTGACCAAGCTGGCTACAAGTTGGCGCTGCTCTACCGTCGCCTCAACCAGCCGGAAGTTGCGATTCCCTTACTCGTGCAGGTTGTACAGTCCCAGAACCCCACAACTGATTTGGGTAAACAGGCCTACGCTCAGCTCTACGAATTGGGCTTTACCTCGCTGCCCTATCCACGCAGTGTCGACGGGACTCAGCCAGCGCCGCAGCAATCACCGGCTCCTCAAACCCCACCGGCTCAACAACCGCCAGCACGCTAGCGATCGCTTGGGGGTCGGGCAAGCAACCGACCCTCCTCCGTTTGGACTAGCTGGAAGCTAACCTGAGTCCACAAAAGCAGAGCCGTCGGCTAACTAAAAATGGCCGCTTCTAGGGCGGTGATCGCGGTGTCTAGTTGGTCATTGATTACGCAGCGATCAAACTCTTTGGCCGCACCGATTTCCGTTTGAGCCTGTAAGAGGCGGCGAGCGATCGCGGCTTCATCTTCCGTGGCACGCTCCCGAATCCGTTGCTCCAGCTCCTCAACACTGGGTGGCAGCAACACCACCTGCCGAGCTGAGGGGAGCGTTTTCCTGACTTGGCGAGCCCCTTCTAGCTCAATTTCGAGGATGACGGTGCGCCCCAGGTTGACCTGCTCAATCACCGGCGATCGCGGTGTGCCGTAGAGGTTGCCAGCAAATTCAGCCCACTCTAAAAATTCTTGTTCAGCAATTTTGGTCTGAAATTCCTCGCGACTGAGGAAGTAGTAATGCTGACCGTCGACTTCGCCCGGACGGGGCGATCGCGTGGTGGCGGAGATGGAAAGAAAGGCCTCGGGATGCTGAGACAAGATCGCTTTCAAGAGCGTGCCTTTGCCCACACCACTAGGTCCCGTTAACACCACCACACGACCAATACTCATCGTCTTTGTTTCCTGCGTTGGGGTTCATCGTCGCCTAGAAGCGATCGCGCTGGCAATGAGTCCTGCGTGAGGGCAGCACTC
The DNA here is from genome assembly GCF_000010065.1 of Synechococcus elongatus PCC 6301. Classification (NCBI taxonomy): domain Bacteria; kingdom Bacillati; phylum Cyanobacteriota; class Cyanophyceae; order Synechococcales; family Synechococcaceae; genus Synechococcus; species Synechococcus elongatus. Next base: position 400,538 of record NC_006576.1, read on the forward strand.
AGCCTCGACCCCAGCGAAGGTGCGTACAATCAGTGCTCAGGGCCATTGACTCTGGCCTATTTCACGCTTGACAGGACGCAAACCGCTATGACATTTCAGGCGATCGCCACGCACCCCCAAGACTGGACCGGCGATACCCTAGCCCTCGGGCTGACCACCGCTGCGATCGGTGAGACCCTCTCTTCCGAGCTACAGAAGCTCGATCAGCAGTGGAATGGCGTTTTGCAGGAGTTGATCAGCGATAGCGAGTTCAAAGCCAAGCTGGCTGAAACGACCACAACTCGGATTGGCGGCAGCATCCGCAAACTGATTCTGGTGGGTCTGGGCGAATCACCAACGACGGAGGACTATCGTCGGGCGGCAGCGGCTGTCGCGAAACAGGCTCGCAGCTTCAAGAGCCAAACCTTGGCGATCGCTTTTCCGCCCAGCGACGATCCTGCAGCAATCGCCAGCGCGATCGTGGAAGGGATTTCCCTAGCGCTCTACAAAGATCAACGCTTCAAATCAGAGCCAGATACAGCAAGCGGCCCCAGCAGCATCGAACTCTTGGGACTGGCAGGGCAAGAAGCCGCGATCGCTCGGGCAGAGCAGGTGGTTGCAGGCGTTGAGCTAGCGCGGCAATTAGTAGCGGCTCCTGCCAACGTCGTCACGCCTGTGACCATGGCCGACACTGCTCAGGAATTGGCAGCTGAACTGGGTCTAGAGCTGGAAATTCTCGAGGCTGATGAGTGTGAAAAGCGGGGCATGGGTGCTGTCCTCGGAGTTGCCAAAGCCTCAGATTTACCGCCGAAGTTCATCCACCTCACCTATCGTCCAGAAAGCACCCCACGCCGGAAACTGGCGATCGTCGGCAAAGGCCTGACTTTTGACTCCGGCGGCTACAACATCAAAGGAGCTGGCAGCGGCATCGAAATGATGAAAACCGATATGGGGGGTGCTGCCGCTACCCTCGGTGCTGCTAAGGCGATCGGTTTGATCAAGCCCGATGTTGAGGTGCACTTCATCTCCCCCGTCACTGAGAACATGATCAGCGGTCGGGGCATGCACCCGGGCGATATTCTGACCGCCTCGAATGGCAAGACGATCGAGGTCAACAATACGGACGCGGAAGGTCGTTTGACCTTGGCAGATGCCTTGGTCTTTGCCGATGGTTTGGGAGTGGATGCGATCGTCGACCTCGCTACCCTAACGGGTGCTTGCATCATCGCCTTGGGAGATGACATCGCGGGCCTTTGGAGCCCCAGTGATGACCTCGCTGAACAACTGCTGCAGGCCGGCAAAGCGGCGGGTGAAAAACTCTGGCGCCTGCCCCTTGAAGAGCCCTACCTCGATGGACTCAAATCACCGGTTGCCGACTACAAAAATACGGGGCCGCGGGCGGGGGGCTCGATCACAGCAGCGCTATTCCTCAAACAGTTTGTCAAGCATCCGGTCTGGGCTCACCTCGATGTGGCTGGCCCTGTCTGGAGCGACAAGGAGAAACACTACAACCCCGCTGGGGCGACGGGTTACGGGGTGCGGACGCTAGTGAACTGGGTGCTGTCCTAGGTCACTTCCAGGGGGCGATCGCCCCTCACTGGCCCGTCGATCGCCCACTGATGATCAAGCTAGACTCTACTGCTGTCTGGAGCGATCGCGATGAATTTTGCTGCCTTGATTTTGGCTGGAGGATCCAGCCGTCGGATGGGGCAGGATAAGGCGTTGTTACGGCTCAACGGTGAGCCACTCCTCATCCGTACGAGTCGGATCGCAGCAGCGGTCTGCGACTCGGTCTGGATTTGCAGCCCTGAGCCCGATCGCTATCAGTCACTACTCTCTCAGCCGGTGCAGTGGTTGACGGAACCCCAGCCGACTGGACCGCAGGGGCCACTCACGGCCTTGGCTTGGGCCCTGCCGCAGATCGATGCGGATTGGATCTTGCTCTTAGCGTGCGATCTACCGCGACTAGCGATCGCCCCACTACAGGCTTGGCGACAGCAGGTTGAACTATTGCCTGAGGATTGTCGGGCTGCAATCGCCCGCACGGAACAGGGCTGGGAACCACTGATCGGCTTCTATCGACCTGCGATCGCGCCAACGATTGCACCTTGGTTGTCGCAGGGGCGTCGGGACTTTCAGGGCTGGCTAGCAACGGTTGCGGTGCAGGAGCTGCCGCTGAGCGATCGCGATTGGTTGGTGAACTGCAACACCCCGACTGATTGGCAAGCGCTGCAGTTGTCCTAGGGCTCAGTCTTGAACGTAGTCTTGACCGCTGAGCAGACAGGCTTCTGCTCGCTGGAACTCACGCCCTAAATAGAGTGCGTGGTCGAGATAACTGAGCGGACAGGGCTGAGTGTCTTCGGTAATCAACTTGCCGAGTTCCTTAGCGGTGCGGCCGCGAAATGTTGCCGTGGGTACCCGCTTGAGATTGCCTTTACAAGCCAGCACTTCCCCGGTTTCTGGATCGGTGGCGAGGCCTTTGTCGTTGATCGCATTGCTGTAGTGATCAGCGCAGATCAATCCAGCTTCGCGATCGAGATAAATCACGAAATAACCTTCTGGATCCAGCTTGATGAAGCGATTGGAAAGTTGATGATCTAGTGCTTTTAGGGCCTGGCGATCGGGGTGGGAGAGGAGCATGGAACGAAACCGTTTTTAGCAATTTTAGCGAGAACGGTCGTTTGTCTTAAAGTTCGCTGAAAGAGAGTCACGATCGCTTGATGATCCCAGCCCTCTGCAAGGCGATTGCTCCCAACGCTAATTCAGCGGAACTTCAGGACGGCTAAAGGGAAGTTCCGCATTAATGGCTTCAATTTCTTGGCTTTCCAGTTCATTGACCTGCCGTAGCCAAGTGCCCAGAATTTGGCCAAAGCGGGGTTGATACCAGCGGTGTAAGCTCCAGTTCGGTGTTGCCGGAAAGCCACGCCGTTTTTTATGACTCCCGCCTGCCCCCGGATCAAAGCTTTGGATCCCGTTGGCGATCGCCCATTCAATCGGTTTGTAATAACAAACGTTGAAGTGAAGGTTGTCAATTTCGTGATCGCAGCCCCAGTAACGACCGTAGAGGCGATCACCTTTGTGCACACAGAAGGACATGGCGATCGGGCGATCGCTACCTTCAGGAGTTGCCGCCACAAACAGCGGGCGATGCCGTGAATGGTGCATGGCGCGATCGAAGAAATCTCGCGTCAGATACTTGCTACCCCACCAGCCGAACTTATCGCAGTGGTCGCTGTAGAAGCGATACATCAGCGGAAAGTAATCGCGGGGAATTTGGTCGCCACTCAGACAGGTGAGGGTCAGTCCGGCCCGTTCCATCGACTTGACCTCGCGTTTAATGTTGCGCCGTTGATTGGCGTTGAACATGCCGAGATAATCATCAAACGTCCGAAAGCCGCGGTTCTGCCAGACCGAATTGTGATGCTGCCAAGCGCTGTAGCCTGCGGCCTCCACCAGTGGCTGCCAGTCGGGATCGACGTAGAGAAAATTGCAGCTGAGGATCTGGTTGTTGTCGCAAAAGCGATCGATCTCCCGCAGCATCAGTCCCGTCAGGGTCGCTTCATCTTCCGCTGGTGCAATCAGAAAGCGATAACCGACTGCGGGTGTCAGCGGCGTCATGCCCAGCAGTTTGGGGTAATAGCGCAGTCCTAACCGACCGGCGAGATCCGCCCATTGCTGATCAAAGACAAATTCACCGTAGCTATGGCCTTTGAGGTAAAGCGGTGCAGCAGCCACTAAGCGATCGCCGCGCCAAACGACCAGATGACAGGGCTGCCAACCGGCTTTGGCGATGACACTGCCTGAGGCTTCTAAATCGTGCAACCAGTCCCATTCCAAAAACGGTGTGGCCAAGGGCTGGGCGATCGCATTCCAATCCTCACGGGGTAGATCCCCGAGACGATCGCACCATTGGAATTTGAGCGGCTCAGTCACGATGGGCTAGGAGGCTGACGTTAACGCCTTTGAGCCTATCGCGTCTGACTCAGTACAGCGGTAATGCAAGAACAGCTCATCGGCCACTGGCTCAGCACTGAGGAGCTGCCAGCGTGGGGCATCAGCTGCAGAGAAATGAAGTCCGGCAACAAGTGGTGAGGCTGGGCAATCGCCCAAGAGTAACGGGCAGAGGGTCAGATACAGCTCGTCGATTCGGTCTGCCGCCAGCAGACTACCGAGCAATTGACCGCCACCGAGCACTGCAATTTGTTGCCAGCTCAGATCGAATTGTGCAAAAGCCTGCTCCCAGTCCAGTTGCGTCTGACCGGCGATCAGAACCGCTTCGAAGCCAGACTCTTGTCGCCAGCGATCGCGGCCCTGTTCTGTGGTCAATAACCAGCGCGGCACCGGCTGCTGAAAAAAGCGGCAGGCTGGCTCGATCTGCCCCGAAGCCGAGCAAATGATCTGCACAGGTTGCGGTGATTGACCGCGATCGCGACGTTGTTGTTGCAACTGCGGATTCGTGACCGAGCGGCAAGTGCCATAGGCTCTCAGCGTGGCCGCGCCCATCAGTACAGCATCCGATTGCGCCACGATCGTTTCTAAGCGCCGTTGATCTTGTGCTGAACCAAAGCGGGCTGGAACAGCCGCCGCTTCCGCAATCCGGCCATCCAAACTGGTGGCGAGTACCGCAACAACCCGCATAACCTACTCACGATCGCGAGGCGCCAGTTGATTGCCCGCCGAAGGATAGTGACGATTGGGCAGCAAGCCCCAAGCTGCTGCATCTGCCGCCCAATTGCGCAGGGGGCGTGACTGACAAAAGATCTGAGCAAAGCGGTGGTTGTAGTGCTGCTTCCAAGCCGTCGGCCAGTCGGCAGTCTGATCCTGTTGTTGCAGCGATCGCACTGCCGCTTCCAACTCCGCCGCTTTCGCCAAAAATACCGCTTCTAAGTCTTGGAAATGCTCCGCCGGCGATCGCATCAAATCCTCACTTCAACCCATCTTTTGAATTTGCTCAACCCGCGCGATCGCTCCGACAAGTCAACTAATTGTGATGTGTGACTCCTACCAATCAAATCCCACCGACCATCCTGTTGCGGGGGGGCTGGGGGAGTCGAGGCCCCCAGTGCGTGGGTGTGGGGGTGCGCAATCACCCCCACGGACAATGGCTTTAGTCGTCAGCCCAGCCAAACCACCCGGATTCAGCCATGCTTAGAGCAAAACGGGTACTGCAGCAGCAGCGTTAGTCAAACCACTGGGTTGTAGACAGTAAACTTCTGCTGAATTGTTGGGACTCTCGATCAGCTTGACCTTATAGAGGCGAGCGCCCAGTTCGCGGATCGGCTCTGCCAGCAAGTCACGGATGTGAACAGCGATATTCTCAGCCGTCGGCACCACTTCTGCGAAGTAAGGAATGTCCTTGTTGAGGAAGCTGTGATCGAACGGTTCGACCACTTTGTCTTGCACCACCTGTTGCAGCGCCGCGAGGTCAGCCAGCATGCCGGTGCGGGGATCAATCTCACCTGCCACCGTTACTTCGAGGTGATAGTTATGGCCGTGACCATGGGGACGGGCACATTTGCCGTAGATTTCGCAGTTTTCTTCAAAGCTGAGGCTCTCTTTCGCCAAACGGTGAGCAGCACTGAAGTGAGTCTGAATCGTTAGGTAGGCTTCCATGGCTTGTCCTAGATAGTCGGCCCAAAGGCTGGGGCTTTCAAACAGTTGAATCCGCACGATCGGCAGATGTGGCGCAAGCCGCTGCCAGATAACCCGCGCCAGATTTTCGGTGGTGGGCAAACCCTGCTGAAACTCTGGCCAGACGTCATTGAGGTAGGCGTAGTCAAGCTGACTCGTCACCTCGGATTTGATCACCCGCTTGACGTCCGAGAGGTTGAGCACCATGCCGTACTCATCCAGCTCGCCCAACATCGAAACGTAGAGCACATAGTTGTGGCCGTGGCCGGGAAAGCGGGCGCAGGCGCCAAACAGTTTTTGGTTCTCGGCGTCACTCAGTTCTGGCAACCAGTAACGGTGACTGGCGGAAAACAGTGCCCGACGGTTGATGATGCACTCCATAGCGTGGCGATCGCGATCCCGTGATTGGCTGTCTCTCATAGGATAGTGGGTTTGCTCAAACGCCTAGGGTTGAGCCGGTAGGCTCTCCGTCGCAGGGCGGGGATTGAGCTGCAGAGGTTGGGGCGTTGCAGCAGCCATCAAAGCGCGATCGCTCCGGCGGTCTAGAAGGCCCAAGGCTAGCTCCCGCACACTGTCTTCCGTTTCTTGGCGCAGTAGCAGCAGCAGGGCATCCTGCAAGAGTCGTTGTTCTCCAGGTTCCAATAACTGCTGGTTTTGCAGGCGTTGCAGCGATCGCACGGCCAAAAGGCGTTGCAGAGGATCCGCTGCGGTCAAAGTCGCCAGCGCTTGATCAAAAATCCCTTCGCGATCGCGCTGCTGTTGCTGACTGACAAAGCTGACTAGGAGGGCTGCTAAAGCAAGCAACCCCATGGTTTCCGCAAAGTTGCTAAAGGCCAGCCAAGGTCGTCCTTCCTCGGTCCAGATACTGCTGCTGGTGTAGAGGGCCAAGCTGACGAGGCCGCCGCCACCGGCTGCTAAAAGCCAACGGCGATCGCGACCGCGCAACCAACGCTGCACTTGCTGCTGACGGCGCGACCAATCCAAGCGCTGCAGACGATAGAGCCATAGGGTCGCCCCAGCACCGAGGGTTAACGATAACGACAGTTGCCAGTCCCAGAGGAAGAGCAACAGTAGGCCACCACCGTAGAGTGCTGTTTTCGGAACCGGAAACCGGCGATCGCCCCACGATAAAGGCAGCCGACGAACAGAATGCGGAAGAGGTCGGGAGCGAACAGGCACAGCAGTCACCAAGCATCGCCAGCGCTTCAGGCCCTATTCTACCGATGCCCCTACCGCCCGCCGCAAGTTTCCAAAAGTTGTGCCCGCCCCCACCACCAAAGTGCGATCGCTTAGGTCGCAGTCAGAGGCTGTAGGAACGGGCAATCGACGAGTTCAGGAACGCGATTTAGTAGGCGTCTTGCAGCTCGTAAAAATCGGGTGAGATATAGTCCTTGCGCAGCGGCCAACCCACCCAATCTTCCGGCATCAGAATCCGCTTGAGGTTGGGGTGTCCCTCAAATTGGATGCCGTACATATCGAAGGTTTCACGCTCTTGCCAATCGGCACCTTTCCAAATCCAGAAGACCGGCGGTACTTTCGGATCGTGACGCGGCAAGAAGACCTTGACCCGCACTTCCTGCGGTTGGCTGGCGTCATCGCTGACTTTGGTCAGGTGATAGAAGCTCACCAGATCCTGCCCTGGCCCTAAATCGTAGCCGCCTTGGCACTGCAGGTAGTTAAACCCGTAGGCAAACAGGGCAGCAGCGATCGGCAGCAACACTTCGCGGTCGACTTGAACGATCTCAACCCCGAGGTGGTCGCGCTCTAGGGCAGTATTTTCGAAGCCGTTCTCACTCAACCAGCGAGAGACCGGCCCGGCTTCAACCACGGCCGTTTCGGGCGTTGGCGTCAACTCTTCAGGCACGATCGCGACCCTCCTTCTCAGTCACCGGCAGTTGCGGAGCGACGGCAGCACCGGCAGCAGCGGGCAAGGGACCGGCTTGACGAGCCGCAGAACGCAGATATTCACCCGTCAGCAGCGGAGCCGTGGGCTTCATCTGGTGGGTCGTGCTGTAGTAACGGTTGGTTTGCAGCAGTTTGCCCCGCTCTTGAATCGAGTCGTTCGCAACCTTTTTACGCAGCTTTACGATCGCATCAATGATCGCTTCGGGACGGGGCGGGCAACCGGGAATGTAGACATCCACAGGCAGCAGTTTATCGACACCGCGCACCGTGGTGGTGGAGTCAGCGCTGAACATCCCACCGGTGATCGTGCAGGCGCCCATGGCGATCACATATTTGGGCTCAGGCATTTGCTCATAGAGCCGCACTAGAGCTGGGGCCATTTTCATGGTCACCGTACCGGCTGTGATCAACAAATCTGCCTGCCGAGGGCTACAACGAGGCACCAAGCCAAAGCGGTCAAAGTCGAAACGGGAGCCAATCAACGCTGCAAATTCAATAAAGCAGCAGGCCGTGCCGTACATTAGCGGCCAGAGGCTGGACAACCGTGCCCAGTTATAAAGGTCATCTAAGGTGGTCAGAATGACGTTCTCTGATAGACCTTGGGTGATTTCGGGAGGGGCTGCCGGATTGCGAATCTCGGCGGGGTTCGTCAGGACCATTCCAATGCTCCTTTGCGCCATGCATAGGCTAGACCAACAACGAGGATCGTGATGAAGATCAACGCCTCGACAAAAGCCAGTAACCCCAGCCGATTAAAGGCGACGGCCCAGGGATAGAGGAAGACGGTTTCTACATCAAAGATCACGAATACGAGCGCAAACATGTAGTAGCGCACGTTGAATTGGATCCAAGCTCCCCCGATCGGTTCCATCCCCGATTCGTAGGTCGTCCGCCGCTCCGGTCCTCGACGACCAGGTCGCAGCAAGCGCGAGGCGGTCAGCGAAAGGATGGGGACCAGTGAGCTGATGAGCAGAAAGCCAAGTAGATATTCGTAGCCATTGAGGACAAACACGCCAAACTCCAGGCTGCAGTCGCTATTCCATTTTGCCATCGCCGCATGAACGGCTCGGCAGAAATGCCTAATCTACTGTAGCGATCGCTGTCCCTTGACTCGCAGTCAGAAGGATTGCGATCGCTTATGTTCTACCTCGGTTTCAGCGAAGGGGCTTCCGGCGATTGGCTTATGATCGCCTTTAGTTCTGCGCGATCGCTTGCCAAGATCCTATGGATACACCTGAAGCTTCTACCCCGCTGGCCAACACCGAGCCTGAGCCGGTAGAAGAGGGCACCCCCGAGGCAGCTGCCGAAACGTCGGAGACGAAGCCACTCGTGTTCCTCGATCGTCACGAGTGTCGATCCTGTGGCTACATCTACGAACCCAATGAGGGAGACCCACGCCGCCAAATCGCCGCAGGGACTGTGTTTGAAGAAGTGCCCTCTAACTGGCGCTGCCCAATTTGCGGCAGTCCTCGGAGTCAGTTTCGCAACATTGGTCCCAAGGGAATCCCCTCTGGTTTCAGCGAGAACTTGGGCTACGGCCTCGGCGTGAATACCCTGACCCCAGGCCAAAAAAACCTGCTGATCTTCGGCGCGCTTGGCCTTGCTGTCCTCTTCTTCCTCAGCCTGTACGGCCTGAACTAAACCATCAATTCATCTCTTCGAGTCTTCGCACCATGTCATCGCTCCTGTCTCGATCGCGTGTCGGCTGGCCGCTTGGTTTCTTGCTGCTGCCCTTGTTGTTTTGGCTACCGGCGCCCGCTTGGGCGGCCACTGAGGTGGCTCCATCAACCAGTCCTTGGCAAGTGATTGATCTTGGCACCGAGAAAACCATCCTGGATATCGCCTTTACCAGCAACAAACAGCACGGCTGGCTGGTGGGCACCGATCTCGCCCTCTACGAGACTCTGGATGGTGAACAAAGCTGGAGCGAACGGGCCCTCGACTTGGACGAGACCTATCGGCTCAACTCGATCAGCTTCAAGGGCGATGAAGGCTGGGTCGTCGGTCAGCCCTCCCTGATGCTGCACACGACCGATGGCGGCAAAAACTGGTTGCGGATTCCCCTCAGCGAAAAACTGCCGGGTTCGCCCCTGCTGGTTACCGCTCTCGGCAAAGGCGAAGCAGAAATGGCAACGGATGTGGCAGCCATCTATCGCAGCCGCGATGGCGGTAAGAGCTGGCAAGCCCAAGTACCCGATGCTGCTGGCGTGGCCCGCTCGGTCAGCCGCAGTCGTGATGGTCGCTATCTGGCAGTCTCGGCGCGGGGTAATTTCTACTCGACTTGGAAACCCGGGGATACTACCTGGACACCGCACCAACGTACGTCTTCTCGTCGTCTACAGCTCATGGGCTTTGGTCCTGACGATCGCACCTGGCTGATTGCCCGGGGGGGACGCCTCCAATTCTCCAAAACCAGTCAGATTGATAACTGGGAAGAAATGCTGGAGGAAAGTGATGCTTGGGGCACTGCAATCGAGCCTGAACGCAACGCAGGCTGGGGCTTCCTTGATTTGGCCTACCGCTCCAAGCAGGAAATTTGGCTGTCGGGTGGCAGTGGCACCCTGTTGGTGAGCGAGGATGGCGGGGAACACTGGCAACGCGATCGCGTGATTGCCAAACTGCCGAGCAACCTCTACACCATCAAGTTTTTTGCACCCAAGCAAGGCTTTGTCCTCGGTCAACGCGGCTTACTGCTGCGTTATGCACCAGAGGCTGCAGCCTAGGGCATAAATTTGGGCGTGCTCCGATAAGATAAGTGTTGTCCGAAATCCCCTGAGGAGCACGTCTATGGCAGGCGGATCTACCGGCGAGCGTCCGTTTACCGACATCATTACCAGCATCCGCTACTGGGTGATTCACAGCATCACGATTCCAGCGCTATTCATCGCTGGTTGGCTGTTTGTCAGCACTGGCCTTGCCTATGATGCCTTCGGTACGCCGCGCCCGAACGAGTATTTCACCCAAGATCGGACGGAAGTACCGATCGTGTCTGATCGCTATAGTGCGAAACAGCAAGTGGACCGTTTCTCGGCTAAGTAGTTTTTTAGGTTGGCCTGAATCATGACCAGCAACAACTCCAACCAGCCAATCACCTATCCGATCTTCACGGTGCGTTGGCTGTCTGTGCACGCTCTGGGCGTCCCCAGCGTGTTCTTCCTGGGCGCAATTGCGGCCATGCAATTCATTCAACGCTAAGGATTTGCTCTCATGCCTACGCGCTCGACTAACCCCAATAAGCAGCCGGTTGAACTCAACCGGACTTCACTGTTCTTGGGCTTGCTGCTTGTTTTTGTCCTGGGGATTCTTTCTCCAGCTACTTCTTTAACTAGCTAGCACTGGCATTGCTTGCGATCGCCCAAGCCTAGGCTCAATCGATCGCTCTTGTTACTGACTCGAGGAGATTAAAACTGTGGCTGGTGGTGGACGTATTCCCCTCTGGATCGTTGCAACGGTAGCAGGCACCGGGGCGCTCGTCGTTGTAGGTCTCTTTTTCTACGGCGCTTACGCAGGTCTGGGCTCGTCTCTCTAGAATCCTGCAGGAGCAGTAAGAGGTCTGAGTTCGCTCGGGCCTCTTATTTTTTTGGGCACTCGAAGACTATGGTGGGGCGATCGCTCGAGTTAGCGATACCAGCGAGCCAGTTGTTGATCGCTGACCCCACAATGGTGCGCCAGTAGGATCAGCTGATTGAGCAACGTTGTTTGCAGCACTCCGCGTCGTTGCCAGCGTCGAGCAGAAGTCATCACAGCCGCTGAGGCGATCGCAATTGTGCCTTGGCGACGCAGTTGCCGCACGAAGCGATAGTCTTCCAACAGCGGCCCTGTACTGAAACCACCGATCGCTCGCCAGCGATCACGACTGAGAAATAGGGCTTGGTCGCCGTAGGGTTGCTGTAGCCAGTGGCTCCGCCAACGCACACCCCGTTCAATCCAGCGTAAGCGCCAGTCTGGGCTATCGATTTGGAGCTGAAATGCCCCAGCGACTACCTGCGGCGGTTGCAATGTTTGCAGCACATGCTCCCAAAAGCGGGGGGGTAGACGGGTATCGCCGTGCAGGAAAAGCAGGATGTTGCCGTGGGCTGCTGCGGCACCTTGGTTGAACTGTCGCCCCCGTCCAGCAGGGCTATGAATCACCTTGGCTCCCCAAGCTTGGGCGATCGCAACTGTTGCGTCTTGACTGCCACCATCGACGACTAAAGTCTCTACCGGGGCATCCCCGATCAAAGCCAAAGTTTGGGGCAGGTTTGCTGCTTCATTGAGGGTGGTGATAATCACCGACAGTTGCGGCTGGGGTTGCCAGAGATTGAGATCTTCAGGGCGATCAAGATCGGAGAGAGATTCGAGCTGTGCGACTTGGAGATCTGCTACTTGAGCAGCTTCTAGGGTTTGTACCAAGACGCGATCGCTACCCCAGTCAATGTTTTGAAACAGTTGGGGTTGGGGTTGACTCAGACCGATCAGCCAATAGCCGCCGTCACTTGCGGGTCCAATCACGACATCCGCTTGCTGGAGAACCGCAAACGCCTCGTCCAGATGATGGGGCTCGATTTGAGGACAATCACTGCCGATGATCACGGTGCGATCGCAGCCTACTTGCCATGAATCCTGAAACGCTTGATGCAGGCGATCGCCCAAATCCCCCTCGGCTTGAGGCTGCACCTCAACCGCTCCTAGCCACTGCTGCCAAGCCTCGGATGTGCCGCCACTGGTGGCGATCAGCACTTCAGTTTGGGGCGATCGCGCTTGCCAGCAATGGGCCGTAAACACCGTCCACTCCGTCAACTGGCGCTGTAGATCAGCTGCTCCCTCGGGTCCCAGTGCCGGAATCAGCCGCGTCTTCGATCGCCCAGGTTCGGGATAGCGACTAAAGAGAATCAGGCGCTGACTCATGAGAGCGCTGGAGCAGGCTGCTAAGGTTCACGGCAGGGCTGAGGCGATCGCAAACCGTCCAAGCCGACCTGTGTCAGTCTACAGCGGGCCAGCCTAGGCACTGTGAGCTCTGCCGGCGATCGCGCCGCTATGTTGAAATCAGCTTCAGTGTTGTTTGAGTCATTGGCTTGAAACTTCTGCACCGTTGGTCTGTTCCTCTGACTCGACCGATCACCCCCTCCCCGCGATCGTGGCGGCTGTGGGGACTGACGCTGCTTTCGGGGCTAGCGATGGCGGCGGCCATGCCCCCACTGGGATTGTGGCCCCTAGCTTGGATAGCCTTGATTCCCCTCTGGCGATCGCTGTTACAGCCGGGCCAAAGTCTTCAGGCCCGCCAACAAGCCTGGCTATGGGCGGCGGCGTTTCAAGGGCCAACCCTGATCTGGATTACTGGCCTGCATCCCCTGACTTGGATGGGGCTGAGCTGGGGCACCAGTCTGGCGATCGCTTGGGGCTGCTGGCTGGTCATCACCGCTTGGGGCTTGGTGCAAACTCGAGTCTGGGTCTGGGCGGTGCAACGTTTGCCCCAACACTGCGGCCTACGGCTGGTAGGCGGCGTTGGCCTCGGGGGCTTGGTGGACTGGCTTTGGCAGCAGTCGCCGCTCTACTGGTCGCCCTTAGCACTCAGTCAAAGTCCGGCCAACACTTGGCTGCTGCCCTTAGCTGAGTTGAGCGGTGCGGAGGGGTTGACCCTATTGATTGTGGCCGTCAATGGCCTACTGGCTTGGGCCAGCCTCAGTCGGCAGCGATCGCTGCTCGTGGGGGCGATCGCCCTCTGGTGCTGTGCCGAATTGACCGGTTGGGGGTTAGGTCAACTGCGTGCTGCGGATGGATCAGCACTGACGATCGGCTTGATTCAAGGCAATGTGCCAACTCGGATCAAAACCGGCCCGGAGGGCATCCTGCTGTCACGGCAGCGCTACCGTCAGGGCTATCAACAACTGACTGAGGCGGGTGTTGATGCTGTGATCACCCCTGAAGGCTCTGACCCGACCCTCTGGCAAGCTGAGCGATCGCCTTGGGCACGTTGGTTGTCGCCTGAGTCTCCGCCCTTGCTGTTGGGAACCTATCTCCCGCAGGGCGATCGCTACTGGCAAAGTCTGCTGGCGCTGAAGCCTGGGGGGGCGATCGCCGGTCGCTACGACAAAGTTCGCCTCGTGCCCCTAGGGGAATATATTCCGGGCGAACGCTGGTTTGGGCGGTGGTTGCATCGGTTATCACCAATTCAACTGGGGATGCAGGCTGGCCGTTCAGATCAACGCTTTCAGACCCCCGTCGGGCAAATCGCCGCTGCTATTTGTTACGAGCTGGTTTTTCCTGAAGTGCTGCAATCGCAGGTACAGGCAGGTGCCACCTGGATTTTGTCGGCGGCGAACCTTGACCCCTACAACGAGCAGTTGATGAATCAGCATTTGGCGCTGGCAGCCTTGCGGGCGGCGGAAACCGATCGCTGGGTCGTGCAGGTTACGAACACGGGCTACTCCGCCCTGATCAATCCCTTGGGGCAGGTGCAATGGCGATCGCAACCTCGAATCTTTACGACTCAAGCTGTTCGCATAGCTCAGCGATCGAGCCAAACACCCTATGTTCGCTGGGGTGACAGCATGACACCGATCCTTCTCGTCAGCACTGTTCTCTGGCTGGGGTGGCGGCAGCGCTGGCCTAAACAAACCCTGTAGATTGCAGAGAGAAACGCGCAGGGATAGGCGATCGCAGCATGACTGTCGGCATTTGGATTCTAGGCGATCAGCTGACTCTGCAGCATCCGGCACTGAGTTCCAGGGCAGTTGATCAGTCGCAGACACGAATTCTGTTGGTTGAATCACTCGAACATGCTCAACGGCGACCCTACCACCGACAAAAGCTGGTGTTGCTTTGGTCGGCGATGCGTCACTTTGCAGACGAACTGCGATCGCAGGGCTGGACAGTGGACTATGTCGAGCAGGCAGATAGCTTTCAAACGGCCGTATCAGCTTGGTGCCAACAGTATCAAATTGCTGAGCTGCAGGTGATGGACCCCGCCGATCGCTCGTTTCGCGCAATTATCAGCAGTCTTGAATTGACCAGCAGTCTGCATTGGTTGCCAAATTGCCAATTTCTTTGGTCAACGGCTGAATTTACCGCTTGGGCCAAGCCCTATCGACAGCTCCGGCTCGAGAATTTTTATCGCGAAGGTCGCAAGCGCTGGCAAGTTTTACTGACTGAAGATCAGGAGCCTATCGGGGGGCAATGGAACTTTGATCCAGAGAATCGTAAGCCTCCTAAAACTGGGCTGCAGCCACCGCCAGCTGCTCATTTTTTGCCAGATGCGATCACGCAAACAGTCATTGAAACTGTGCGATCGCTAGAGTTGCCTCTCTACGGAAAGCTGGAACCTTTTCATTGGCCGGTGACGCGATCGCAGGCATTGGAAGCCTTGGATCAGTTTTTAACCGTTAAGCTCAAAACCTTTGGCCCTTATCAGGATGCGATGGTCAGCGGCCAAGCCACGATGTGGCATAGCTTGATTGCGCCAGCACTGAACTTAGGACTGTTACATCCACTCGAAGTCATTCGCCAAACTGAACAGGCCTTCCACAATAATCAAGCTCCGATCGCCAGTGTTGAAGGCTTTATTCGCCAAATTCTGGGCTGGCGAGAATATATGTACGGTCTTCATCACTATTTCCCTGATACCTACGGGCAATCAAATTGGTTTGAGCACGATCGCCCTCTGCCTGAATTCTTTTGGACGGGTCAAACCGATCTCCATTGCCTCCAACAGTGTTTTCAGCAGATTGAAGCGATCGGCTATAGCCATCACATTCAGCGGTTGATGATTCTCGCGAACCTTGCTTTGATTGCTGGACTTGATCCTTGGGCAGTCAAAGAGTGGTTTCAGGCAACCCATCTTGATGCCTACGACTGGGTGATGGAGACGAATGTGCTCGGCATGGGACTTTTTGCAGATGGCGGAAAGCTTGCCTCAAAACCCTATGCAGCTTCAGCAAATTACATCAATCGGATGAGCAATTACTGTCAAAATTGTCGCTATGACCCTAAACAACGATTGGGCGATCGCGCTTGTCCTTTCAATGCACTGTACTGGGATTTTCTCGATCGCCACGAGCAAAAACTGCAAGCACAAGGACGCATGGGCTTAATTCTCAAACAGCTCCAAAAACTGCCAGACAGCGATCGGGCCGCAATTCGCGACCAAGCGGCTCACTGGCAAGCATCTTGGGATTAATCAGAACTAACTCACTGAGCGATCGGGTCTCCTGAAAAAGCCCGCCTCCTCCACGGACTGATGGCGACATGAGTGCCTCCTTATTTAGGGGGAAGTCTCTCGTCCCTGAAATGTGAAGCAGTTTTGCTTCAGTCAATGGCAATCCTGGCTCTCAGCTTCAAAGCAAGGGTGGTTGATCTAGGCCACATGACGTCAGCAGATCCCGTCGCGAAATCCAAGAGACTGGTGAGGGGACTCGGCAGGACTGATAGGATCGAGCCGCATCCTGCTGCAGTGCTATGAGTCGCTTTCGCATCGGTAATGGCTACGATATCCATCGCTTGGTGGAGGGCCGTCCCCTCATCCTTGGGGGCATTCAACTAGAACACTCCCTTGGGCTGGATGGGCACAGTGATGCCGATGTGCTGACCCACGCAATCATGGATGCCCTGCTCGGTGCCCTGAGTTTGGGCGATATTGGCCACTACTTTCCGCCGACGGATCCGCAGTGGAAAGGGGCCGATAGTCTGAAGCTGCTGGCTCAGGTGAATCAACTGATCCGCGATCGCGGCTGGACGATTGGCAACCTCGATTCTGTCGTGGTGGCAGAGCAACCAAAACTAAAGCCCCACATCGCAGCGATGCGCGATCGCCTCGCGAAGGTGCTTGAGCTAGAGCCTGATCAGATTGGCATCAAAGCAACCACCAACGAAAAACTGGGGCCTACGGGGCGAGAAGAGGGAATCTGTGCCTATGCCGTGGCGCTCTTGGTTCGTGATTAACCTCCGCCGCTGGCTGGCTTTTTGTCTGGCGGCTGTGCTGCTAGTGGCCTGTGGTCGTGCGAGTGCACCGCCCCGTCAGCAGCTGATCGCCAGCGTACGTTTCGATCCCAAAACCTTCAACTACGCCTTAAACGAGGAATCGCCCAACGTTTTTGGGCTGCTCTACGAAGGCCTTGTCCACGTCAATGGCTTTGATGGCAGCCTAAAACCTGGTCTGGCTGAGTCGTGGCAGATTAGCCCTGATCGCCTGCAGGTGGTCTTTCAGTTGCGGCCCGATCTGCGCTGGTCCGATGGCCAGCCCTTGACGGCGGCAGACGTCGACTTCACCTACAACCGCATCTACTTCAATCCCAAGGTGCCAACTGGCGCGCGGGATATTCTGCGGATCGACCAAGATTTACCAACGGTTAGGGCCGCGGGCGATCGCCAGGTGATTGTCCAGACGCCCCGCCCCTTTGCCCCGCTGCTGCGAAACATGGCACTGCCGATTTTGCCCCAGCATGCCCTTGCCACTTCGCTTGAGCAGACTGATAGTCAGGGAAATCCGGCTTTTTTGAGCACTTGGGGTACGGAGACTGATCCAAAGCAAATTATTGTCAACGGCCCGTTTCGGTTACAGCGCTATCAACCGGGCCAACGGATTATTTTTGAACGGAATCCCTACTTTTATCAGCGCGATCGCGATGGGAGTCCGCTACCCAAAATCGATCGTCTCGTTTGGCAAATTGTCGAGAATTCCGACACCCAATTGCTACAGTTCCGCTCGGGCGATTTAGATGTTTTAGAGCCGATTCAGCCCGGTGATTTCTCGCTCTTAAAACGAGAAGAACAGCGTGGTAATTTCACAATCTATAGTGGTGGCCCTGAACCGCTGACCGTTTATCTAACCTTTAATCTCAACCAAGGGCGGCGCAAGGGTAAACCTCTTGTCGATCCGATCAAATCAGCTTGGTTTAATGATGTTCGTTTCCGCCAAGCGATCGCCTACGCCATCGATCGCCCCGCGATCGTCGATACGGCTTATCGCGGCTTAGGTGTAGTTGTCAACTCATTGATCATTCCCCAGAGTCCCTTTTATCTCAGCCCCGAGGAGGGATTACCGGTCTATAACTTCAATCAGCAAAAGGCGGAAGCACTGCTGAAAGAGGCAGGATTTCAAACAGATGCGGATGGTCAACTGCGCGATCGCCAGGGCAATCCTGTTCGCTTCACCGTCATCACCAATGCTGAGAATCCTGTACGTGTCGCCATGGGTGCCCGGATTAAGGGCGATCTGGCCCGTCTGGGGATTCAGGTCGACTTTACGCCGATCGCTTTTAGTAGTGTGATCGATCGCCTGAGTAATCAGTTGGATTGGGAAGGTTTGATTCTTGGACTGACCAGCAACATTGAACCTAACAGTGGTGCGAATGTATGGAATCCTCAAGGCAGTTTACACCTGTTTAATCAGCAGCCCAGTGAGAGCCAAGCACCCATTGAGGGTCAACAAGTTGCCCCTTGGGAAGCTGAAATCTATCGCTTATTTGTTGCTGCGGCCCAGGAACTGAATGACGATCGCCGCAAGGAAATCTATGGTCAAGCTCAGCGTCTTGCCCAGCAATATTTACCTTTTATCTATCTGGTCAATCGCCAACAAATTGCCGCTGTCCGCAACACAGTCACCCCTATTCAGTTCTCAGAGTTGGGCGGTGCGCTTTGGAATACAGAATTCGTATCGGTAAGTGCTGATGATTGATTCACAGGCACTACAAACCCTCCTAGAAGGGGTGGCAACCGGGGCGATCGCCCCTCAACAAGCCTTGGAACAACTGCGCTATCTCGACACTGAAACGATCAGTGACTTTGCTCGGATTGACCACCATCGGCAGTTGCGCACCGGGTTCCCCGAAGTCATCTGGGGGCAAGACAAGACCACTGAGCAAATCCTGACGCTCTTTCGCGCCTATGCGGCCCGCAACCAAGCTGCGATCGCTACGCGCATTGAGCCCGATCGCATTCCCCGACTTCAGGCACAGTTGCCCGAACTGACCTACGACTCGATCGCTCGCATCGCTGCCCTGCAACCTCAGCTCCCCCAACCGCAACCGGGACGTTTGGCGGTTGTCAGTGCAGGCACTTCCGATCTACCCGTGGCAGAAGAAGCCGCAGTCGTGGCTGAACTCTGGGGATTCCGCGTCGATCGCATTCGCGATGTGGGTGTGGCGGGACTGCACCGTCTCTTGGCCGAGCGATCGCGACTCGATCAAGCCGATGTGCTGATTGTGGTGGCGGGTATGGAGGGGGCGCTGCCCAGTGTGATTGCTGGCTTAGTAGCCTGCCCAATTATTGCAGTGCCCACCAGCGTTGGCTATGGTGCTAGTTTCCAAGGTTTAGCAGCCCTGCTCTCAATGCTAAACAGTTGTGCACCCGGCATGGGTGTGGTCAATATTGACAATGGATTTGGAGCTGCTCAACTAGCTGGGCGGATCCTCCGCCGTCTGCATCGACTGGGAAGAAGCGACGACCAATGAGCCTAAACGCCTTTCATTACTTTTTTGACTGCTGTGTCGGCAGTTGGAGCACTGAGCGCACCTATCACTACCTCAGTCGCCAAGAAGTCGAGCGATCGTATACAGAATTCGCGGTGCGATCGCTCTCCGCCGAGACAAAAGCGCAAGTTCTGACGGCCAACGCTCTAACCGCAGATCAGGCTTTAGAAAAACTGCTCGGATTCTGCCTCGGCTTTCACACGGTTTCGGAACACGGCGAAGAAGTCAGCCAAGAACTGAACATGCTGTTTGTGCCTCGAAGCACAGAAGACGGCTGGTTGGTGGGCGACTACCTACGCGATCGTGCTTACGAAGAAGCGCGTCCCATTATCTCCGCTTTTCGCTTCAACCCTGACAGCCGCGAACTCCTGATGACTACGCGCTACACCCGCACAATTTCTGTCGATTCGATCACGCTGGTCAATCCTCGCCTGCGAGTGCGTCGCATTTTGAATTACGTCCGACCGGCCAGCGACGATCAACCCCTGGATACGCTTTCCCTAGTCGGCTTTGGGGTCGAGCAAAAAACAGATTGAGAGCTGGCTATTACAATTGCTGCGGTGGACTGAAGACCAGTTGCAATTGCAACGACCACTCGCGTCGCGATCGCCGTTGGAGTTGAATCTCGCGGATAAATTCCCGAAAGAAAAAGCGCCGCTCCACTTCCGAAAGATCCTGCCAGAACTGGGGAATAGCAACGGCTTGCACCAATTCCGGCAGATTGACGGGCGAGAGTTGGGCTTGGCGATCGCGAAGTTGCACCAGTTCCGTTTGAAGCTGAAGCCGTCGGATAGCAGCTGTCTCCGCGTCGAGGATGCCCCGCGCTTCTAAATCTGGCAGTTCAACGCTCAGAATCTGCTGCAGTTCCGCTTGGCGACTAGCGATCGCAGACTTAGCCGGATTTTGCTCTGGTTGACCCAGTGCTGAAACCGCGATCGGGAGTTCCTGGCAAATGGTTTGAATCACCGTTTGCAGGCACATATCGTAGGCGATCGCGCTGCAACGCGGGCTTTGTTGACAGGCAGCAGGCGATCGCAGATAAAGGTATTCACGGTCGCTGCGGTGGGGTTTGGTGCTGCCAACAATTAGATGCGCCTGACAGGTTTGGCATTGCACCAGTCCGGCCAAGCAACGGGGTGCACTGGCAGTTTTGGGGGGGAGGCGTCGATTGCGCCGCAAAATGCGATCGATCTGCGCGGCTTCTTCTCGCGATACCAAGGCGGGATGGGTGTCGGCCACGATCGCTCCACTGCCGTAGACCAAATCGCCGCGATAGGCCGGATGACTCAGCCAGCGGCGCACGGTCATGACTGCGATCGCCCGCTGATGTTTTTGCGAGACATAGCGGGCAGCCCCTCGCAGGGAGCCATAAATCAGGAAATGCGCGACCCCATCTCGCACCAGTGCAGCTGCAGCCCGATCGATCGCATAGCGATCTTTGCCGCGACGGTAGCCAAAGGGCGCAGGGCCGGGAGGTGGCAAGGCTTGCAATCGATTTCGGGCATGACCAGCTTTTAACCGATCGCGTTGCTGCGATCGCTGTACTTCGGCCCAAAGTGGCAGTAAATCCAGTCCAGCAGCGGAATCGAGGGGGAGAGGTTCGTCTAAACCTACGATTTGCACTTGCACGGACTGTTGCTGACAGTGCTTCAGAACGGGCAACAAGGCATCAAGGCGATCGCCCAGATCGTGGAGTTGCCGAAGCCAAAGGCGATCGCCCGGCTGCAATTCCGTCAATAGCTGCTGTAACTGAGGGCGATCGGGGGCGGGCAATCGGTCACAAAAAACCCGATCGGGGGACTCTGGCCAAGTCTCGAGGGCAACCAGCGTTTCCCAAGTCGGATTCAAAGCGTAGTAGGCGACGATCGCCACGACCGTCCGTCAGTAGGCTACTTTTTCAGCCAGCTAAGCATAGCCCGCGGTTTTTTGCCCACCGACCCGATCGGATGCTCAGCTTCTAGGTAGCGAATGACGGTCATTTCAAGCCAAGGCGGATCCGAGCAGCCAACTAAACTCTGATTTAGTTAGAGACTCAACTGACATCGATCGCCATCAACCGGATCGCACCCTTGAGGATCACTGCGATCGCAGCACTGCCACACTTCTTGTCACTATCAGCGGTAGAAGCAGGGGAAACACTCTAAGAAACCTATCGACAATTGTGGTCACAATTAGGCGTGCAATTGGATGGCGATCGCCCGCCCGCTCACAACTTGTTATTAACGCGGCAGTGGTTATTTATTGTTCCGCTTAGTCGTGAAAGCCACCTGCCGATTAACGTCAATGCCTTGGGTTTCGCGGATCGCACCCGAAAGGCCAGG
Source organism: Synechococcus elongatus PCC 6301 (assembly GCF_000010065.1). Classification (NCBI taxonomy): domain Bacteria; kingdom Bacillati; phylum Cyanobacteriota; class Cyanophyceae; order Synechococcales; family Synechococcaceae; genus Synechococcus; species Synechococcus elongatus. The sequence continues at coordinate 421,818 of NC_006576.1, forward strand.
GGTTCGAATCCCCTTAGCTCCATCTTTCAGGAATTGAATGACTGCGAATTGCAGGCTGATCGCAGTAGCGCTAAAGGGTGTTCAACAGCTCACAGATTAAGTTACCAAGAACTGTTATTGGTTGGGATGCTGTTAGGTTGCTGACGCTATTTCATTTTACTTGCAGAGGGAAAAACTCTTCCATCAACAACAAAAATCTCTGGTGCCCTTTTACCGGCAGCCACTTGATCCTTCCTAAATTTGATTAGCTCCTCTAAAGCTTTAATGGACTCAGTGGTTCTAATAATTAGAAAAATACTGTATTGCGTCCGCTCAGCAGCACCATATATGGGAAGTTGTTTCTCATAACCTGCTCTAATATTATTTGATGTGTATTTTATCTCAACATTCACTCGCGCATTGTAGCCACTAGAAATTTTAAAATCGACAGGACCCCGTCCAGCGTTAGGTTCTCTATTTAAATCTAGATTATGAGCACCGCAGTAGGCAACAGCTATACCAAAGAAAAGCAATTGTGCAAAACGCTCATTCCGCAGATTTTTTGACTCATCCCAAAAATGCACAGATAACCCATTAGCCTCAACCAAAACTTTGAAATGATCACATATCTTGAGAATTAACTGAAGAATATTTTCAGGGGTTACTTTATCTACACCCAACAAGAGTGGATAAAGATTAGCATACTCCCTTGCGATATCAAGCCAAATGAGCTGTCCTGATGGATCCTTGTCAAAATCGTATTTTTCAGCAGAGTTTTTCTTGTATTGTTCTACTAAATCTTTCAGTAATTCGGGATGATGAAGGAGAATATATTTCAACTCACATTTTGTGATTTTTCTTCTCTTCCCTGATGCATCTTTCCAAGAATCTCCGATGATTTCATTTACACGATTACGCAAGTCTTCGTTATGAGCACAAACACGATCAATATCATCCCAACCATTTGCGACAGGAAGGTCATTGAGAATCTCGCAAGGGATCAATACTGTAGGACGATTGCTACCAGCAATGGCTGGAAGTAAGAATTCCTTTCCACGTGCTTTTGCTTGACAGGTATTTAAACTAAGATTTTTAGCAACTCGTTCTGAGTAAGTTGGCAAGTCCAGAAGGATTATATGAATTGTCATATCGCTGATTCGATCAGCACCGATATTTTCTTCAATAAGACCAACTAGCTCAAAAATAACTGGATCGGTTATGCCTGCTTGTATGATTTCCCAAGCAGTGTTGGTTAGATTTAGGGCAATTCCTGAACCGATACCACTACCTGATATACCCTCTGTAGAATAGCCTAAAGATACAAATGGTAGTTCTGGAAATATCAATTTTTTGTGCGCTGCACGAAAGAAGCTATCGCCAGAATGTTTGGTTGCCTCTAAAAGATGAATGATTTTCGTGAAATGAGTTTTGAAACTTAGATATGAGTTCTCAAGCTCTGGAATTTTGGTGCTTCTAAGAAGATGGGGATCAACATAGAACTTGGAGTCAAGATCTATAAATCCATTAAATACTCCCTCTCTTCTCAGATCTTCTTCAGTAACCCCAAAGATCTCGCTTATTCTTCTAGGCATAAAACTACTGTAAATACTGATACAAGCCTAGCGTCAGGATCGATGACAGGAGCAAATTCTCTAAAAGCTTGATTTGTCAGAAATGACGAAAGCTATGGGAGTATCGTCCTATCCCAAAATTAAAGTAACCTAACGTTGAAATTCGGCGGACGGCAAAAGCATAGCTTTTGAAGGTCCGCTAGAATGACGTGTTAGCACATTGCACATGCATGCCAAGGAATTGGTGCGGAGAGGGGGAATCGACCCCCCCTACGTTCACTCTTGGCAAGCAGCACAAATTCATGAACGCTAATCTCTCGTTTGGGTTGGAATTTTCTCTTTCCAGAGACTCCGCAGGAACGCAATTCCGCACCAAACACATGCCATTACCGAAGTAAAGAAAGCGATTGAGTTTTTCATAAACACCTCCAGAGCGATCGCAATAAAGCCAAAGATAGAAGCGAAGACTTCCAACCCAAACGAGACTACGACGTTCACTTCAATGTGTACTTGTACCTCCAAGCCTGTTTTGTCGGCACCGACTAGGTCAGCACTAACTATGTATTAAGCGTCAGATCCGTTAGATAACTACCTTGATGTCTGATTTTATGCACCGGATCTACGGGATAACGCCCGAATCTTAAGGAATTAATTATCATTATCGCCGGATAACACCGTGGTTTTGGGATGTTATCCAGCATTTACCTATGTCATCACCACAACCACCGTGCTTGCTTGATCAGGTGAGAGAAGCAATTCGTCCTAAACATTTCAGCCTCAAGACCGATAAGTCGTATCTTTACTACATTCGAGATTTCATCCCATCCCACAACAAGCGCCATCCTAGAAAGATGGGGAGCGACGAGATTCGAGCTTACCTAACTCTGATTCAGTTAGCGATTCAACTGACATCAATTGCTAACAACTCGATCGCACGCTTGAGGATCACTGCGATCGCAGCAACAGGCCATGCAAACCGCCCATGGCGATCGCCAGCGGCAGAATCAGTAGCGGCACCACTGCTAAGCCAGCACCACTAGCAACCCAGCCGATTCCGGCCGGAATCAGTGCTGACCCCACACTGGCCGCACTGGTTGCAAAACCAACCGTCGCTGGAACCAAGCCTTCTGGTAGGCGTTTGGGAATCAGCCAGATGATGGTGGGGAAAATGGCAGCCAGCACAAAGCCAATTAACGGCAAACTGATCAGCGACTGAGGCTGCTGCCACCAGCCAATCAGCCCAACCATCAGCAAGCCCAGTGAGAGGGTAATGGTGCGGAGTCCACCCAGCGATCGCAAGCTGTAGCTCAGCAAGAATCGACCTGCCGTCAATCCCGGCCTGTAGGCACTCAGGCCATAGCCTGCCCAAAGAGCTGGTGTTGCCCGAGCGATCGTTTGGACGCTGTAAGCCCAGTGGCTAACCGAGGCTTCGATGCCGACATAGATCAGCAGAAATGCCCCAAACAAGAACACGATCGGGGTGCGGAGCGATCGCCGAAGTTGCACATCGGCAGAGGCGGCAAGCAGGTCTGGATTCTTGAGCAGGGGCGGGTAGCGATAGAAGAGCGCCGCCAATACGCCCACCAGAAGCAAGCTAGTGAGCATGGCGAGAACGCTGTAGACTTGCCGCCACTCCAAGCCCAAAGCCAACAGTGTGGTCGCGATCGCAGGCCCGGCAAAAGCGCCAATGCCATAGAAGCCGTGCAGCGCTCCCAGCAAATGCGCCGTGCGATCGTCCTGCACCAGCGTTGTGTTGATGCCTGCATCAATCAACCCAATGCCCATGCCCAGCAGTGGCCCCGCCAGCACCATCAGTAGCCAAGCCGGAACGAGGGCATAAATCAGTAGTGCGGCGGTTAGCAGACTTGCAGCCAAGACCAGCAATCGTCCTAGCCCTAGTCGTGCCATGACCAAACTGCTGGCGATCGCCGCGAGGATGTAGCCACAGATCTGACTGATAAACAGCAGCGTGATCGTGGCTGAGGTCAGCCCATACTCCGCCAGAATTGAGGGCAACAGGACACCAAGACTGGCTTCTGCTAAACCGATACTGATGAAGGCATAGAAGGCGATCGCCACACTGATCCAAAGTGGCGGTGATGACTGAGCGACGAGGCGCATGGCTCTAACTCCGGCTTAGCGATCGCGGTCTAAATGGGTCAGCGTAACGGCGACCAGCAACAGACCAATCGCAACAACGCGAGACGGGCTGATCGGTTGAGGGGTAAGGCCAAACCAACCCCATTGGTCAATAACCAAGGACATCACCAACTGACTGCAGACCACCGCGAGCATCGTGGTCGTGAGCCCTAGCCTGCCAATGACCAGCGTATTCAGGGTCACGTAGACGGCTCCAAGGCCACCTCCACAAAATGCCCAGATCGGCACTTGTCCAAGGTGATCGAGGGATTGAGCACCAAACACACCCAGCACTAAGAGCAGCGACAGGGTACTGGAGCCGACGATGAAGTTGATGGCTGTTGCTGCAATGGGAGACCGCAGCGTTTGCTTCAGTCGAGCGTTGGCTGCCGCTCCTATGGATAGCAACCCGCCGCCCGATCCAGCACCCAGTAATGCAATCAAAACATCCATGACTTAAGCCCTCGGTTGCAACAGAAAGAAGAGAGCGATCGCGAATAGCCCCAAAGCCGCCCGCCGCAGGGGTGTCAGGCGATGCCGAGGCACATTCAGCCAGCCGTAGTGATCCGTGATGACGCTGACGATCGCCTGTCCACTGACCACCAGGCCGAGTGTCAGGGTGGTGCCCAGAACAGAGGCGAAGTGCGTACTCGAAAGGACGTACCAAGGCCCCAGTACACCCCCAAGCCAACTCCAGCAAGGCGCGTGGGCGATCGCAGACCAGCGCGGGCGTCCAAACCGACCGCTGAGTAGCAGGCTGACAAGAACAACAGTGCCAGTCACATAAGAGAGCGTCGCCGCCAGAGGGACAGAGTCGAGCGATCGCGCCAGCTGAGCATTGCAACTGACTTGAATTGGCAGGATGGCGCCACTGAGCAGAGCCAGCCCCAGAAACAAACAGACTTGGCAGCGAGCAGCAATCTGCCGCCAACTGGAACGGAGCAAAATCATTGAGGGCTAGCCTCTGAATTGGCTGTGACTGGGTAGATGCCGGTTGCCCTAGGCGGCGATCGCCTTGGTGGCATAAGAACCTTGGGTAAGCTCCTGAAACACCCCAGGAGCCACAGGTTGCCAGTGAAGTAGTTGTCTGGCGCGATCGCCCGAGACCCGTTGATCGAGAGTAAGCGCATCGGCCAAATCTCCCCAGATTGCCCGAGCCTCCTCCAGCGTCAAGTGCTGCAAGCGATCACCCAGTCCTAATGTCTTGGCGATCGTCAGAGCCACTTGTTGCATCGAGACAGACTCGCCACTGGCACCAATCAGCAGGGTTCTGGCTGGTGCCTGCTCAATCGCTGCGACATAGAGTGCTGCCAGATCATCGATGTGAATGAAGGACCAAGCATTGTCTCCTGCACCAATCACGGGGACTGCCCCTTGGCTTTGGCCTGCTTGCATCAGCATGGGAAGCAAGCCCCCACCCCGTCCATAGACGAGTGCAGGCCGAATCACGATCGATCGCACCCCTTGGTCAGCCGCCGACAAAACCAGTGCTTCCACGGCGGGTCGCCATGCCACCAGCGCTGGTGGATTGAGCGGGAACGTTTCATCCGCGACCGTTGCGCCGGTATTACCCATGACCCAAAGGCCGCTGGTGTAGAGGAAGGGTTTTTGAGTGCCTGCGATCGCTGCCAACAAAGTTTTCACAGCTTGCCGATCCACCAGACCCATAGCTGCATCATTGGTGGCAGCCGTGTGAATGACCGCATCAGCTTGAGCCGCGGCTTGTTGCAAGGCGACGGCATCCGTGAGGTCACCGCGACAGGGTTGAATTCCCGCAGCCTCTAGTCGCTGAGCCGTAGCTGCCGATCGCGCCAAGGCAGTCACCCGATGGCCTTTGGACTGAATAGCAGCCGCGATCGCCCGCCCTAAATAACCCGTTGCGCTTGTGAGGAGGATGTTCATCAATGATCCTTCGGGCTAGAACTCGCCCAGAAACTATCTTGATATCAAGATAGTTAAGGTAAAGGCGACTGTCAAGAATCTCGACGTCGAGATATAATGAAGCCATGGCTTCAGACAAAATCGATCGCATTCTTGAGCAGTGGCAGCAGGAACTGCCCCAGGTCAACGTCGCTCCGCTCGCTGTCACGGGTCGGTTGTTGCGCATTGCCCGTCTGCTCGAAAAGCAGCGCGAGACCTTGCTGGCGAAGTACGGTCTCAGTGTTTGGTCCTTTGATGTGCTGGCAACGCTGCGCCGTCAGGGGCCGCCCTATCAACTCAAGCCAACGGATCTCTACAGCCTGTTGATGCTCTCCTCGGGGGCGATGACTAATCGCATCGATCGCCTAGAGCAGGATGGAATTGTGGTGCGATCGCGAAGTGGCAGCGATCGCCGTAGCGTGATTGTGCAACTGACGCCCAAAGGCATTGCGCTTGCAGATGCAGTGATGCCTGTCCTTTTTGCTCAAGAAGGGGCGCTGCTCTCCGAATTTGCGACTCCAGAGGAGGTGGAGAGACTTGTACCGCTCCTGAGAAGACTGCTGTTAGCAATGGATGCAGCTGAGTAATTAGGCCATTTCACAACGCAAAATCCGGCTACGAAGCAGCTAACTGTTTAGAGCCAGAGAACTTTCAAACCGAATTTTTAGAGCAGACTGGTAGGCGATCGCTATTCCTTTGTGACGTCCAAACGATGTCACTTCTCTCATGTGGTTTAATTTTCACCAAGTTCAAACACCGCAGTTTATGTGTATTTCTGTTTATTGGCTGCCATTGCTGTTTCCGGCTGTCATACTAGCGATGCTAGGAAAAGCCCCCCTATAAAAACGGTATCTTTGTGGACTCCTGAGTGGTCACAGGAAGCTTTAGACTATCGTGGCCAGTCGCTGCTCAATTTGCAGAACACCGACGATGGAACAATCTTCACGCCAGTTCTTCGAGCAAATTAGCCGCGAAGATTGGGAACAAACGCCGGAAAGTGTTCAGCAACTCGTTAGAGCACTACTCGCTGAAAGCGACTTGGTCACCGAGGAAAGTGAACAAGCAAGTACTGGCCGTCTTGCCATCGATCAATACTTTCGAGAGAGTCTACGCTACCAACAGGTTGTCGAAGCCCAGACAGACTTGATTCTGCGATCGCGTTCAGATACGACGGTTGTATTTGCCAACAAACCTCTTTGTCAAGTTCTTGGTTGGCAAGATGGAGATATCAGCGGACAAACTTGGGGAAACTTGGTTCCTCCAAATGATCTCTCTGAACTTCATGAAAAAATTGCAGGATTAAGCCTAGAAAATCCAACTTTTGAAAGCTTAAACCGTAACTACGGAGCTGATCAGAGAATAAAATGGATTCAATGGGTTAATCAAGGCATCTTTAATGACAGAGGAGAGCTGATTGAGATCCAGTCTGTTGGCCGAGATGTCACAACTCTAATTGAGCAAATCACAAGGGAAAAAACATTAAATTATGTCTTTGAAGCAATCCGAAATTCCCTGGATTTAGAGGTTATTTTTGCAACTGCAACTAAAGAATTAGCGAAAACATTAAATGGTTTAGATTGTTATATTGTCCAGTATTTGGAAGAGCAAAGAATCTGGACTCATGTTGCTGAGTTTCAGCATGACGAAAATCAAGAATCAAGACTCGGCATTGAGATTCAGGACTTAGACAACCCTTTCGCAGAACAGTTAAAAAAATTCCAAGTTGTTAGAGTTGAAAATACTCAAAATATTAATGACAAGATCAATAGAGAGCTAGCTAAGTCTACACCTGGAGCGTGGCTACTGGTTCCCTTGATTGTTGAAGAAAAATTATGGGGGAGCTTCACAATTGTTTCAAATCAGAAACCTTTTATATGGAGTGATGGTTATGTTGATCTTGCCAGAAGTATTTCTAGACAATTAGAGATTGCTATTTATCAAGCTGATCTCTATCAAAAAATTCAACAGGAACTAAGCGATCGCAGCAAAGCAGAGCTGGCTCTACAAGAAAGCCAGACCCGATTTCAAAGAATCGCTGACAATTTGCCAGGAATTATTTATGGCTATAAATTGAGGCAGGATGGCACAGATCAATTCACCTATATTAGTTCTGGTTTTAGAGAGGTTTATGGCATTGATCCAGAAACAGCTTTAGAAAACAGTAATGTTGTTTGGGGAATGATTCATCCAGAAGATATTGAGTACTTAAAGACTTCAATCATCAAGTCTCAGCAAACACTTAAAACTTGGAAGGTTGAATATCGAATCATTACTAAGAATGGTGAATTAAAATGGATGCAGGGACGAGCTCGTCCGACTCGCCAAGAAAACGGTGAGACTTTTTGGGATGGACTCATTATTGATATTAGCGATCGCAAAAAAATAGAAGCTGAATTACAAACAAGTGAGGAGCGCTATCGGCTACTAGCTGAAAATATGAATGATTTAGTCTGTTTGCATCAAGCAGATGGAACTTACCTTTATGTCAGCCCTTCTGCTGAAGCCCTACTGGGATTCAGTAGTGAGGAAATGGTCGGCCAGAACCCCTATGATTTTTTCCACCCAGAAGACTGCGATCGCATCCGAGATGAAGCTCACCAAGCCGTGTTAATGGGGGCCGAACTACCGATTGTTTATCGAATGCGAAAAAAACTAGGGGGATATATTTGGTTTGAGACTCTCACTAAACCGATCATGGATGATCAAGGTGTTGTGATTGGACTACAAACAACCTCTCGGGATGTAACTCAGCGTATTGAAATTCAAAATCAGCTTCAATATGATGCTTGTCACGATAGTCTAACGGGGTTAGCTAACCGTAATTTACTAATTGAAAGACTTGAACTATCGCTTAAAAGATCAAAAAGATTACAAAACTATAAGTACGCAGTCTTATTCCTTGATCTCGATCGCTTCAAAGTGATTAACGATAGCTTGGGGCATATCACAGGCGATCAGCTTTTGGTCAGCATCGCCCAAAAGCTACAGTCAATAATTCGCTCTCATGACTTGGCTGCTCGCTTAGGAGGTGATGAATTTGTAGTTCTAGTCGAGGATATTCAAACCTTTGATGAGCCAATCAAAGTTGCCGAGCGAATTCTTGCAGCTATTCAAGTTCCTTTAGAACTCGAAGAACGGTCAATTTACACCTCAACAAGTATTGGCATTGTCTTTGGTAGCCATGAGTATGAGAGTGCAACACAGCTGCTGAGAGATGCGGATACTGCGATGTATCGGGCAAAATCTAGGGGTAGAGCTCGCTACGAAGTTTTTGATAGCGCAATGCATTCTCAAGCTTTAGCGAGGTTACATCTCGAAAATGACTTGCGGCAAGCGATCGCTCGACAAGAATTTGTCCTCTACTACCAGCCAATTATCCAATTGCAGACTGGTAAGATTACAGGCTTCGAGGCTTTGATTCGTTGGCAGCATCCAACTGAGGGCATCAAGCTGCCGATCGACCTAATCCCTATTGCGGAAGAGACGGGTTTAATCACCAGTATTGACTATTGGGTACTAAATCAAGCCTGTCGGCAGCTCTCTGAATGGCAAGCCAGCTATTCACAGGCAGCAGATTTAAGTATGAGCGTGAATCTATCGGCTCAAAACCTTCAGCATGACCACCTCATGGATGAAATTCAATCGGTTTTGCAAGCTACAAAGATTAAGCCTGGCTCATTAACTTTAGAAATTACGGAAAGTATGCTGATTGAAAATACCGATCAGACAATTCAACTACTTGCCGCCATTAATGAGCAAGGCATAGAAATTAGCATTGATGACTTTGGAACCGGATATTCCTCGTTGAGTTATCTGCACAAACTACCTGTCAACAACCTAAAGGTTGATGGCTCGTTTGTTCGTAAAATTACGACTGAATCAACTAATTACCAGATCGTTAATACTATCATTGCCCTAAATAATCAACTAGGACTAAAAGCGATCGCAGAGGGAATTGAAACCCATGAGCAACTCGACCTACTTAGTCAGTTAGGCTACCAGTATGGCCAAGGATATCTCTTTGCTAGACCCCTTAATGCCAAAGATGTTGAGCAGCTTTTCTTGAGCAATTAAAATCCTCAGGGCTAGACTAAGTTGCGATATTTAATTGTTTAGTTTTTACTAGTTGCCTCGCAAATACTGCGATAGCTGCAATATTGACAGCAGAGTCCTGGCTGAGGATCAAAGTCACCTTGGGCTAACTGGACGGCAGCTCGTTCAGCTTGATCAGGAATGAATTCAATTTCAATCCAATCCAGTTGATTGTGGCGGAGCCAAGCGATCGCGGCTTGTGGGCGATTGAGAGCCGCAGCATAAGCCCAAAGCTGCAACTGATAATTCTCTGGTTGAGGTTGCTGATCGGTTTTGAAATCCAGGACCCAATCCGCTCCGACTAGATCGGCCCGCCCCTTGAGCACTAGGCCGCTACTGAGTTCCAAGTGCAGAGTCACTTCACGCTGTTGAGCCTGCTCACGAACAGCGCTGTAAACGGGTTCCGTCGCAAAGCAGCTAGCTAACTGCAGTGCCTGCGGAATCAGGTCTTGATCTTCAGCAGCACAGTAAGGCTTGAGTGCTTCTGGCTGACGTAAATCGAGTTCAAGGGCACGATGGACTAAGAGCCCTAGTTGTGGCGGCCGATCGCTCGTCCCTGCGCCTTCCCCATCGATCGCGCCGGGATGCCCCTGGGTATAGCGGAAGTGAAAAAGGGCTGGACAACGGAAATAGTCCGCAAATGCTGAAACAGAGAGCTCACTGTACTGGGGAGCGATCGCGGCTGTGGACTGCCAGAACAGGGGTGCATCCGCAGTGGGTAACGTCGCCGTAACCGCAATCTCCGTTCCTGAGTTGGGATCAAGCGGTTGGATCGCAGCTTGTTCTAGTCCGGGGGCGAGTAGATCCAGAGGCGATCGCGCCTCTGCAGATTTGGGACTGGTGAGCAGGAGCAAGTCACGCGCCCGCGTAAAGCCAACGTAGAGTAACCGCCTGGTTTCGGCGTCTTCGGCTTGCTGTTTGCGGTACTTGAAAAACTGATAGGCAGCGGCCTGTTCTTTGACGTAGGGTTGCCGCAGAGCGACTCCGAGCTCAGTATCAAACAGAACTGTTTCAGCTTGCGATCTCGGTTTAGCGGTGAGATCGGGAATGATCACGACCGGCCATTCCGAACCCTTTGATCCGTGTAAGGTCATCAGGGTAACGGCATTACCCGCTTTTAGGACGGGACGCGGCAGGACGACTTCGGCCTGTTGTAATTGCTTCCAATAGCGCAGCAACAACTCCAGATCATGCGCTTGAGGTTGTTCACGCAGAAAGGTCAGCAGGGCTTGCCAATCGGCCAGCAGTCGTTGAGCTTGGGGTAAGCTAGCCAGCACAGCACTGTAGCCCGTGGCGCGATCGAACTGCTGCACCAGCCGCAGAGGTGATTCGAAAAAGCGCGATCGCAGCAGGCCTTCCAAAATTTTGATGGCGGCCGCAAACGCTGGATCTGGCCGTTCCTGACGATGACTCCACCAGCCTTTGCCTTGCTGGGCTCGCTGATAGAGCTGGGCATCGCTGAGGCCAAAGGCCGGACTGCGCAACAGGGTCGCTAGGGCGAGGTCGTTGCTGGGATAGACCAAAAACTCCAGCAGCGCTTGCAAGTCATAACCGACAGGGGTTTCGAGGAGGCTACCGCCCCCATTGACCAGCACGGGAATCCCAGCCTGATTGAGAACTTCGCCGTAGACCGTTTCCAAGGGTGCGCGCCGCCGGCAGAGAATGGCAATGTCGCCGTAGGCGATCGGGCGATGTTGGTTGCTCGGCTTGTCCCAAACCAGTAGTGGTTGCTGGATCCAAGTCTGGATCTGCTGAGCGATCGCGGTGGCTTCTTGGATGCGGGCTTGCTCGAGAGAATCTTTCTCTTCCGGCTCAATCACCAGTTGCTGAATGGGTGGCAGCGGATGGGGCGGCTGGCGATCGCTGCGGAGAGGTTGATAGGGATCAAGCACCGGCTCAAAGACTTGATTGATGGTTTCGAGCAGCGTTTGGTGGGTGCGGAAGCTCTGGCTCAGCGTGACGATGTGCCCTTGGTGCTGCTGGATTTGCTGTTGCCAATTGCGAAACACTTGAGTGGCCGCGCCACGGAAGCCATAGATCGACTGCTTCTCATCACCAACCAAAGTCAGGATCAGGTGTTGTGGATCCCAGAGGGCTTGCAGAATCTGGCTTTGCGTGGGGTTGGTGTCTTGGAATTCATCGACAAAGCAATAGCGCCAGCGTTGTTGATAGTGCGATCGCACGGCTTCGCTTTCGAGTGCTCGCACCGCACCACGCTCTAGGTCATTGAAGTCGAGGCAGCGATCCTGTCGCTTGCGAGCATCAATGCTCTTAAGAACGGTTTCAAACGCTTCGTAGATCCGCGATCGCTGGTCTCGATTCCAATCATCTGCCTCGTTAGGACGCAGACTCAGCAATGATTCCTCATCCCTGAGGCGATCGCGGAGAACTTTGCACTGGGTGCGCAACAGCTTTGCCGTATCGGCACTGCCCCAGTTTTTCGCTGAGCCAGCCTGAGTCAGTTTCAGCTTAATGAATTCGTCATAGGTTGCTTGCCAATTTGAGTTGGCCGGATCGAAGAGCGTATCTGACCAAGCGAGAATTTGCTGAATTTGGTCGCTGAGAGCATCCGCTTCACGCCAACTTGCTCCGCTGAGATCCTCGATCGCAGCTTGCCAATCAGAGGACTGCTGGATTTGTTGCAGGCGATCGCGCTGAGCTTGAGCGAGTACCTCACGCCATTGTTCAGATTCGACTGCGAGTAGCGCTTGACTGCGAACCGGATCATCCAGCAGCGTTTCGAGCAGCGGTCGCCACTCGCTGTAATCCATGACATCGAAGCAGCTTGGATCCAGTTCCTGCATCGCTGCCGTCAGCACGGTCTGCTGCCAGAGCTTGCCTGCAAGATCATCGAGGATCGTGAAATCCGCCGGTTGTCCCGCTGCGGCGGGATGTTCGCGACAAATCCGGGCACAGAGGCTATGAAAGGTACTGATTTGAGCAGCTTCAACTTCAGCCAACCAATCAGAGCGATCGGGCCATTTGTTCCCAACGGCTTTACGGATCCGCGATCGCAATTCAGCGGCTGCCTTCTCGGTAAAGGTCAGCACGACAATTTCCAGCGGCGAAACCGACTCGGACGCTTGCTGTAGATGCCAGAGGTAGCGCTGACTGAGCAATTCTGTTTTGCCGGTGCCAGCACCCGCCGTAACCGCTACCGAACCTGCTGCTTGAACAGCTTGGCGTTGTTCCTCAGTCAGCTTCATGGTCGACCTCCTGCTTCAGTTCTGAGTGGCGACAGAGTCCAGCAAAATCGCAGTAGCGACAGTAGCTGTCGTGGGGCCGAATCGGGAAATGCCCACCCTCAAAGGCTTGTTTGAGCCGCGCTGCTAACTGCTCGAGTTCAGTCGCCTCCGCCGGTTTAGGCTGACTGGCTTCCGCTTTTCGCATGTGGAGGTAGCGCACCTGCGCCACGGGTTGATCCGGCGCGATCGCCGCTGCGCCGACTTCCTGATAGAGCGCCAGTTGCAGATCCAGTTTCAATTTCTGGTCTGTATCCCAGACTTTTTGCGTCGTGCTGCCGAGCTTGTAGTCGATCAGCTCAAGGCCAGCAGATGTTCGGTCAATGCGATCGATCGTGCCCCGCACAGGAAGACCCTGCCATTGCCCTTCAAAAGACTGTTCCACCGCGATGATTTCACTGTCAGGGCTACGGAAATTCGGCGATCGCAGCAGACGTTCCGGTAAATTGACGTAACTGAGCTGGAAAGCAGTCCAGCGGGGATGTTGCCGCAGATCACCCTCTCTAGGACGCTGCTTAGCAAGGTGCGCAGCAGCCGTTTCCACGATCGCCAGCAAGATCTCGCGATCAGGCAAGGTCTCAGTCTTGAGCTGAGGCGTCAGTAACTCCAATGCTTTGTGCAACAGGGTTCCCGTCATAGCGGCATCGGGATCGTCAGAGCGCTCTGAGTCTGTCTGGAGATTCAGCAGTTTGCTGGCTGCCCAACGGTAGGGGCATTGACCGAGTTGGATGATGCCAGTCACTGAGAGCGGACGGGTGGGGATAGAGATCGAGTCCGCCAGTTGTCCGTTCCAGACGGCTTCGCCCTGCAAACGAGCTTGAACCTGTTGCGATCGCTGCTGGGCAGAGTGAGCGATCGGGTCTCCGTCATCAACTAGGGTCGATTGAGCCAGTAACCGTCGCCGATATTCTTCGGGACTGTGGGGGCTGTCTGCCGCTGGTGTAATTTGCGATCGCAGACCCATCTGCTCCAGATAGGCCGATGGCAGTTGCTCACGGTTATCGTGCTGACGCACCCAAGAAAATTGAGCAGTTTGAGTAGCGGCCAAAGCGCCGATCCATTGCACCTTGGCTTGCTGCACCAAACTGGCGGCGGTCGGTAGGGGCAGTCCCAGTCGCTGCAGTTGGCGGCGATCGCTGTAGTCAATCAAGGAACTGCTGGCTAAAGGCGCGGGCCAAACCCCTTCGTTGAGGCCGAGATAGAAGACGTGGCCAATCTGGGCTCCGACAATTTGTTCGGGGCGATCGAGTTGGACGCCACCGCGCCCCGGTTGGACAGGCGTGCGACTAATGCGGATTAGTTGCTCAAACTCTTGGCACCATTGCTGACGGGTCAGGGTTTCTGAGGCCGGTTCTGCCAGGTTTTTGAGCTGTTGCTGGAGCCGGTTTAGAGCAACAAGATCCTGAGGCCATCGGCGCAGACCTTGCCTCAATCCCAGTTGTTGAAGCCATTGACGCAGTTGCCCGACCCATTCCGTTCTGGTAGCCGCTAGCGGCCAGGGAGAAAATTCCGTGGCGAGGCTGGTCTGCCATGCAGCTAGATTTTGAGGGCGATCGCGGCGGAGTTGGCGCTGGCGACCGTCGGGCAGGGCGGCGCAGAAGCTCGGGGAAAAAACACGAATGCCGCTGGGGTAGTCGAAGTCAGCAGCGATCGCGGTCAGTAAATCCTCTAGCCAGCGACCGAGGCGCGTTTCACTGATGGCAATTTCATAGAGCATGCGAGTTGGCAGGCCATATTCCCAGCCAATCTGTTGCACTAAAGGGCCGTAGGCGCGATCATCGGCAGCGAGCAAGGCAATATCGGACTGGGCAACATTCTGCTGGAGCAGTTGTTTGACGTGGCCTAAGACGCTGCGCACTTCCTGTTCACGATCGCGGTAGCTGTGGGCGATCGGTTCAGCTATCTTGGGCGGGTTGGGAGCGATCCACTGTTGCAGCCATGGTTCCGGCGATCGCTCTTCCAGCTTGATTTGCCAGCCCCAAGCGGCGAGTTGTTCGAGTTGATGTTGCTGCTGGAGGAGTTCGGTGTAGGGCAAAACAAGAATTGAGCCCTCACCAGCCAGTTGATTAATGCAAGCGAGCTGTTCGGGCTGGGAGTCCCAGTAGCCCCAGAGCAACAGCGGTTCGGGCTGCCCCAAGGCGGCCGCCAGACGAAAGCGCTCCGCAGGGTCGTAACGACCTTGGGCTCGCAGGGCCGTTTGATACGCAGCCGTAAGATCGACCAAGGCTTGCAGGCGATCGCTCAGACTATCAGCGCGTTGCTGCCATTCCTCGAGAGGCACTTGCAAGACGGTGCGGATTTCCGAGAGCAGTTTGTCCGTAGGCCAAGCCTGTAGCAATTCGGGTTTTGGCAGCAGGTGGAGCGATCGCCAAGCTTCGAAGGCACTGACAGGATGGAGATTATGCGATCGCAACTGGCGCTGAGCCAGGTCTTCCAGACTGATCGCCGGAACTTGCAGCACTGCCGCCGCCCGCCGGTTGGGGACAATCACCCTTAGCTCGGCTGGAATTGGGCTGGGTCGGGCACTGACGATATCACGGCTGATCATCTTGAGACGCAGGATGGATGAGGAGACTGAAAGGAGAGTCAGAGCCGAGTTGAACTGCGATCGCTGGCTGAATTGCTCTCTTTCATGGCAGGCATCATAGTGGCGCTCAGGTTGCGTAGACTTGGCCCGTCGCAGAGTGGCACACTTATCGGCCTAGGAGGTCAGAACCATTGATGGCAGAGCCAATTTTCTCAACTAGGCTAGATCTCGAAGTTGACTAGGGTCGATTTTGTATTGACTTATTTTTAGCTTTTGCTTTTGCCAGTGGTCGTACGACTTGTAGATCCTAGTTGCTGCCGCTCTAGGCGATCGGGGTGGTTCCTGTGGGAACCGCATGGATGTATTCACTGCCAGATTGAGGCCACTGCCGCCAGGTTTGTGCTTCGGCGGGGTCGCCCCAACTTAATTGCAGAATCCACTCCTGACCTTGCGATCGCGGCTCTTGGCGTAAGGTAGCCCACTCACTGCGGGCTGCGATCGGGGCGATCGCTGCTTGCTGAATCGGTTCAAAGGCTCGACCGCGATCAACTGCTAGGAAGCAGTCCAACCCTCGACAAACCTGCCACCAAAACCCCAGCACGGACGGCAGGGCCGCTTGCAGTTGTAAGCGATCGCTCTCCAAAGCCAAAAGATCTGGATGGACTTCAGGAAACTGGAGAAAAGCGCCATCCGTCCGCAATTGCTGCCAGACCAAGCCGGAGATGTGATGTTGCTGCTGATAGTCCTGAACACGACTGCGGAAGCCCGCAAACGCTGCGTACTTCTGCAGACCTTCTGTTTGGAAGAAGCGATCGAAAACCGGATGTCCTGTTGGCGGGGTCAATAAATCCAAGCGATCGCCTCGGAGGCAGGCCTGTCGTTCACGCGCCAAAATCTCAATTAAGTCAGCAGTGCTGTAGATCATGGCTGCAGCAGAGCAGGAGTCAGTGAAAGGTCCTGCGCTGATTTTGAAGGATGGCGGGTAGAGTTCACCACTCGTCGCAGTACTCATCTCAGGCGCGATCGCGGCTCGACCCATCTCAGCAAGGACGGAGATCCCTATTTCGCAGCGGCTTGTCGCTCCCAGGCGCGATCGCTAGCGTTAAAGCACTAGCGTTTCCGTTGGCGATCGCAGTGTTGAATCACCCCCTCAAGCCGCGGACAGACTCGGCTGCTTCTGAACCGATCTGGCAGAAAGCGCTGGAGACTTGGCAACAGTGGTTTGGCCTCGATCGGGCGCGAGCCACCCAACTGCTGGAATCGGTGCAGCAGCAACTCGCTCCCACCGAAATTATTCTGATTGGCAAAACCCAGTCCGGTAAAAGCTCGATTATTCGGGGCCTCACGGGGGCTTCTGCCGACATCGTCGGTCAAGGCTTTCGGCCCCACACCCAACACACTCAGCGCTACGACTATCCTTCGGAGCTGCTGCCGCTACTGACTTTCATCGATACGGTCGGGCTAGGGGAAGCGGGTTCAGAACCCGAAGCCGTCTTGGCAGAACTCAGTCATCAACTCGAAACGGAGAGCGATCGCCCGCGCCTCTTAGTCTGGACGGTCAAGGTCAGCGATTTTGCTGTCGATGAGGTTCTGCAACTCGCTAAAAGTTTGCGGCAACGCTTTCCGGCCGTGCCAGCGCTGTTGGTGTTGACCTGTCGCCATGAGCTCTATCCTCCCGAGCAAGTCGATCACCCCGACCCAGAAGAATTCGAACAGCTACAGGATTTGCAACGGGCGATCGCAGCACAGCGCCAGACCTTTGCCGGTTGTAGCGATCGCCAAGTGGATATGGACTTCACCCGCCCGGAGGATCCGTTTCGCTGCCAGTTTGAGGGGCGCGATCGCCTGATCGAAGCCCTGAGTGATCTCCTGCCGCAAGCGGAGGCTCAGGCCTTGCTACAACTGGTTTCGGGCGAAGTCGCTCAAGCCTTGGAACGGCTCTATCGCAGCGTTAGCCAACGCTATCAGCTAGCTTTTAGCTTGGTTGCCTCTGGAGCGGCAGCGATTCCGCTTCCCTTTGCCGCCATGCCCCTGCTAACGGCGCTCCAAACCTTGATGGTGGTTGCCATTGGTCGGGTCTATGGCCAAACCCTGAACTGGGCGCAGGCCAGTGCACTGATTGCCAGCATTGGTGGGGGCTTTTTGGCACAGCTCGCAGGGCGAGAATTACTCAAGTTCATCCCAGGTTGGGGTAGTGCTGTCGCGGCTGCTTGGGCCGGGGCCTACACCTGGGCCTTAGGAGAAGCAGCGACCTTCTACTTTGCGGAAGTCTGGCAGGGCAAGATTCCCGATCGCGATCGCATTCGCCAACTGCTGCAACACACCTTTGAACGCTACCGTGCCCATTGGCCGCCGCCGGAGCATGAGGAGGAACAGCGATGATGCGTTTGACACGGTGGCAGTGGGCCATCCTTGCTTTACCACCAGCGTTGATCGTCACAGGGTTGATTGGTGCCAGCGCTTGGCAACTGCATCACTGGCACCTAACCTGGCTTTGGCCCTGCTTTTTCCTGGGATTTTGGGGGTGGCGCCGGCTACTGGTGCACTGGACACAGCCCCCGGCCGTACAGTTAGCACCTCTCACTCCCGCAGCAGTCTCCGATGCCAATCGGGATGCTCAAGCCCAGGAATTGCTGCAACGAGTTTTGGCGGCCAGCCGCACCGATCCGCCGTTTTGGGAAGACTGGCCAGGATTCTGGCAACGCTGTCTGGAGCTAGTTCAGGGTATTGCCAGTCTCTATCACCCCGAAGTGGAGTACCCCCTGCTCAATATCCAAGTTCTGCAGGCCTATCGTCTGATTCGCGATACGGTCGATGACTTGGATGGCTGGTTGCATGACTACGGGCCGCTGCTCGATCGCCTCACAATCGCTCAGGCCTACCAAGCCTACCGCTGGAGTCTGAAAGCGGCTCCTTGGCTCAAACGAGCGCAACGGGTTTGGGATGCAGCTCAGTGGTTGCTACATCCTGCATGGGCGATCGCCCGCGAAGCCACTCGTGAAGCCAGCGATCGCACCAATCAGGCGCTGTTCGCCAACTTGGGCCAACAGATGCGAGAAGCCGCTCTAGAAAATCTCTGGCAGCGATCGCTAGAACTCTATCGGGGTCAATCCTTACCGACCGCGATCGCTGTGCCGGAAGCGCCACTCACCGAAAGTCTGCTTAGCCAAGTGCAGCAGTGGCAAACGGATACGCAGGTGGTGGAGTCCGCGCCCTTGCGATTCCTGTTGATCGGTCGCACAGGAGCGGGTAAAAGTAGCCTGATCAATGCTCTGTTTCAGACCGAGACTGCGATTGTCGACTGTCTGCCCAGCACCCCCGCGATTCAGACCTACGACTGGCAACTGGACAATGGCGATCGCCTCCAACTCCTCGATTCACCGGGCTATGAACAGGCTGGGCGATTCGATCTGTGGGAATCCGTGCTGACTGCTGCTGACACGGCAGATGCGGTGGTTCTGCTTACCCCTGCCACGGATCCAGCGCTAGCGAGCGATCGCCGCTGCCTGCAAGATCTGCGATCGCGCCGCCCCGATTTACCGCTCTTGATTGGCGTGACCCATGTCGATCGCCTGCGACCCTGGGCCGAATGGCAGCCACCCTACGACTGGCAACAGGGCAATCGCCCCAAGGAGGTCGCAATGCGCGAGGCGGTTGCCTATCGCCAGACTGAACTGGCTGATTTCAGCGAGACGGTCATTCCCCTAGCTAATGCCAATGGGGCACGTTCGAGCTGGAACCTTGAAGCGATCGCTGCCGCACTCTTGCAAACCTGTCCCGAAGCACAGCAACTCCGACTCGCGGCTCATCTGCGCGATCGCCAACTACGGGCTGGGCAGATTACTGCTACCATCCAGCGTCACCAGCGTGACCTCCAGCGTCAACAAGGCTTGACTACGGTCCTCAAGCGGCCGGTGTTAGGACTCTTGGCGCAACTGCTCCAGCAAGATCCTCGTTTGGGTGCCCTCCTCGCCGATCGCTTGCCCATCGAAGATCTGCCCCAGGTAATTGCCGAACTGCAACTCGCCAGTGAACTGCTGCCCTTGCTCAGCAGCGATCGCCCCCTTAATCTCGCCAGTGAACTGGGGACGATTTGGCCGTTGATCAACCGGCAACGGGGTGATCTGCAGGCGTTCAGTACCGCTTTGTTAACGCAGTACGGGGCAGCTTCGGTCATCACCAAGCTCGAGGCAGGAAGGCCGCAGCAACTCCGACAAACCTGAGTGACTGACACCTGCTGCCACAAATAATGAGCACTCACTCATCTGCCGCGACCGGTCGTGATCGCGCCACTCTTAAGGGGGCAAGACTTCAGAAATTGGGTCAACTCCAAGCAGGGCGATCGGCCCTTTCCCTGCCTGCGCAAGAACCAGCCTAGATTCCATCAAGGTTTACAGGCTTCTCAGACAAGGGGGCTCTCCAGAATCACACCCCGGAGTGTGGACCTCATAGATGCGTGATTTTGTCAATCCAAACGTAAAGTTTTGAAAATTTTGTGGTTTTTTGACATTCCCAAAAGGCTTATCCCATCGGGGCTCATCGGGGATCAGCAAAAATCAAGTTAATTAATGTAACGATTATGAGAAAAACTCTTCAAAAACCCGTGGTAACGTGAGGGGGTTGTTTACCTAGGACGAGTAGAAACGAGCGCCTAACGGTTGGCACTTTCTGAACTGTCTAGAACGTGGCGATCGCTGCAGATAGCGAAATCCAAGGCTAGAGAAGTCAAAAGACCCTGCCGTTACGACGAGTCGGTCACTCCCCTTTGGCAAGACATTTGCTGCACTCCGGTGCTGGGAAAAGGCTCACCCCTCGATCGCGTGTGCTTATTTCGCCCGTTATGCAGAAAAGAACTCTTAGCGGTCTGACCTCGACACTCTTGCTCGCAAGCTTGAGTCTGGTGCCCGCCAGCCGCGCCGAGCAGACCCAGCAGCCCCCCGTTGCTACTGCCGCATCCTCTGCGATCGCTGCATCCCAACCTGATGCGACTGCTGATGCTGAGACGCTCAAAGTTGGGAGCTCTCAGACATCTAGGGTTCTAACACCCCCGGAAGACGTGGTTGCCAAGGTTCAACCGCATCAATACCAAGGACGTGAGGCCGCTACGCTCTACGTCAGGAACCTACCCGTCCTCACCTTTGTGGCGCCGCAGCGCAGTGCTAACACTGCCGCCGCCCGAGAGAGCAAACTGCCCACCCCAGCTCAGTTTGTGGATCCGCTCAATGCCAAGCAAGATCCGCTCTGGCGAGCCACCAGTATTGCAGCCCTGATTAATCAACTCAGCCAAGCGGGTCTCCAGGGCGATGTCATTCAAGTTCGCTGGGACGAACGACAAGCCGCACCTGTCATCACGAGTGGCGATCGCGATCTCTTCAAAGTCGATGCCACGATGATTGTGCGCGGAGCCCGGACGCCACGTCAGGCCAGCGTCATCGTCACCAATCGTCTCCGCCAAGCTTTTGGGGCTAATCCCCTCAACACCCTGCCTGACCTAGTGGGCAGTGAAATCGCCGCGGCTCTGCAGCAGGTCGTCAGCACCACAGTTGGTATGGCTTCTTGGTATGGCCCGGGTTTCCACGGTCGGCGTACCGCCAATGGCGAAGTGTTTAATCAGCACACCCTGACGGCTGCCCACCGCACACTGCCCTTTGGCACGTTGGTGCGAGTCACCAATTTACGCAGCGGCTCTAATGTCGTCGTCCGCATCAACGATCGCGGGCCTTTCCATGGCAACCGCCTGATCGACCTTTCCCAAGGTGCGGCTGAGGTCATCGGTCTGCGGTCGAGTGGTGTTGCCCAAGTACGCCTAGACGTTCTGCAAGGCGTTCAGCAAACTGCACAGCGCTAGTCTCTGGCGGAGCGATCAATCCCCCGAACGTGGCAGGATTCCTAAGGGAGTCCTGTCACGCTGTTGATTTGGACTGGTTTGCTTTACAGCAATCGGCTCTGTTGCCGCAAGCAGCAAATCTGAGAGGATCTCCATAGGCTCCTGCCGTCACCACTGGAGTAAAACCAAACGTTGGATCTGGAGTTGCAACCAGAGGGTCGAAGATGCGCCAATTGATTAGCCCAGAGGCTCTTCGGGCCTTTCGCCAGTCGGTGCAAGGCTCTGTGGGCTTTGTGCCAACCATGGGGGCGCTCCATGCTGGACACCGAAGTCTGATCGAGCGATCGCGCCAGCAAGATGACGTGGTCATCGTCAGCATCTTTGTCAATCCGCGCCAGTTTGGCCCCCAAGAGGATTTGAGTCGCTATCCGCAAACCTTGGACGCAGACTTAGCCCTCTGTGAGGCTGCGGGGGTAGATGCTGTTTTCTGTCCCACTGCCGAGGCTCTCTACCCTCGTCCGAGCGATCGCAGTACAGGGGTACAGCCACCGGCTGAATTGATTCAGTCACTCTGTGGGCGACAGCGACCAGGCCATTTTCAGGGGGTGGCGACGGTGGTGCTCAAGTTGCTGCAACTGGTGCAGCCCCAGCGGGCTTACTTCGGCGAGAAGGATGCTCAGCAACTGCGGGTGATTCAGCGGCTGGTGGAGGATTTCAATCTGCCCATCGCGATCGTTCCTTGCCCTACCGTGCGGGAGCCGGATGGGTTGGCTCTCAGCTCGCGCAATCGCTATCTGACCTTTGAAGAACGCAGTCAGGCCAGTGGCCTCTATCGGGCTTTGCGAGCGGCAGCGGAATGCTTTCAGGCCGGGAGTCGCGACAGTCAGGAGCTAGTCGCTGCTGCGACGGCGGTTCTGGCCACTACGCCAGCGGTACAACTGGAATATTGCGACTGTGTCGATGCCGACAGCCTCCAACCCTTGACCCAAATCCCCGATCGCGCTTTGCTGGCGATCGCGGCGCGTGTAGGAACTGCTCGATTGATCGATAACCTAACTTTGCAAGGACGACGACCAATCATTGCGATCGATGGCCCCGCCGGTGCTGGCAAATCGACGGTGACGAAGCGGCTCGCCCAGCAATTGGGGTTGCTCTACCTCGATACCGGCGCCATGTATCGCGCTGTGACTTGGCTCGTGCAGCAACAGGGTATCGATCCGCAAGATCCGATCGTCCTGGCGGAATTGCTTGCTCAAGCGGATCTGCAGTTGCGATCGCAACCAGCGGCGGATGGCAGTGAGCAGCTCCAGGTGCTCATTCAAGGTAACGACGTCACGGCGGCCATTCGCACCCCAACCGTGACGGCTCAGGTGTCTGCGATCGCGGCTCTTCCCTTGGTCCGTCAGTTTTTGGTAGAGCAGCAACGTCAGCTAGGTCAGCGCGGTGGGCTCGTGGCCGAAGGTCGGGATATTGGCACCCATGTCTTTCCCGACGCAGAACTGAAGATTTTTCTGACAGCAACGAATGCTGAGCGGGCGCGGCGGCGCGCACTAGACCTCGAAGCGCAGGGTCTGACGGTTGATCTGGCGCAATTGGAAGCTGAAATCCGCGATCGCGATCGTCAAGATAGTGAACGGGCGATCGCGCCACTCTGCAAGGCAGAAGATGCCGTAGAAGTGTTGACTGATGGTCTCAGCATTGAAGCGGTTACTGACCAGATCATTCGCCTCTATCGCGATCGGGGCTTAGGGGACTCCAGTCCACAAGCTACTCCTGGCCAAACACCGAGTCCTTTGAGTCTTGGATGATTGTGGCTTGAAGCAGACTGAATTAAGCATTCAAAAAGACCACTCTAGTTGTTAGTTATTTTCTTAAGTCTTCTTGTCATTTTCCTTAGCTCTTTAAGTCCTCGGCCATCATTGAAATAAAGCTTCTGTCCGTGGACAGGGGGACTCTATGAATCGTCTATTGCTGCTGAGTGGCCTTGTTGTCAGTAGTGCACTGACAGCAGTGACGATCGCTTCAGTGTTGTCCATCCCTGCTCGGGCAACACCGCCGGAATCCTCTGCGATCGCACAGGAAATGTGGCCGTGGCGTTCCGGTTTTCCCAACAGGATGGGTAACGCCGATCAACACTTCATCGTGATGATGATTCCGCACCACGAAGGCGCGATCGCCATGGCTGATTTGGCGATTAGTCAAGCCAAGCACCCAGAACTCCAAGCCTTGGCCCGAGCGATTCAAACCAGCCAAACCCAAGAAGTTCGCGATATGCAGACTTGGTACCGCCGGTGGTATGGCTCGACCGTACCAGACTGGGACGATCGCCGAGTGAGCAGTTGGCGCAACTCTGGTATGCCGAGCATCGGGATGGGCTGTGCCGGTAGAGCAGGTCTCGCGACTGATTTAATCGCTTTGCAGGCAGCCCCTGACTTCGATCGCGCTTTTATCGAAATGATGATCCCCCACCACGAAATGGGGGTGCGGATGGCTCAAATGGTCTTATTACGCAGCGATCGCCCAGAAATTCAACGACTGGCTCAGGCAATCATCACGGATCAGAATC
Source organism: Synechococcus elongatus PCC 6301 (assembly GCF_000010065.1). Taxonomy (NCBI): domain Bacteria; kingdom Bacillati; phylum Cyanobacteriota; class Cyanophyceae; order Synechococcales; family Synechococcaceae; genus Synechococcus; species Synechococcus elongatus. Next base: position 445,681 of record NC_006576.1, read on the forward strand.
AGGAGATTCGCCAGATGCAGCAGTGGTATCGCCAGTGGTATTCCTAGGCTGCAGTCGGTTATGGATCGAGTGATTAAAAAAGTCGGGATGACAGGATTTGAACCTGCGGCATCCTGCTCCCAAAGCAGGCGCGCTACCAAGCTGCGCTACATCCCGATTTAGCCATTATACCGAGGGGATTGCACTTCCCAAACTTTCGCAAGTCGGTATGCTGCTGAAAAGCATAGCGACAGAATGATGCGTATCTTAGTGACGGGCGGTGCCGGCTTCATTGGATCTCATCTCATCGATCGCCTCATGAGTGCAGGCCATGAAGTGATTTGCCTGGATAACTATTTCACGGGCCGCAAGCACAATGTTGCCCAGTGGTATGGGCATCCGCGCTTTGAGCTGATCCGCCACGACATCACCGATCCGATTCGCCTAGAAGTCGATCAGATCTACCATCTCGCCTGTCCTGCCTCGCCGGTCCACTACCAATACAACCCGATCAAAACGGCGAAGACGAGCTTCCTCGGGACGGTTAACATGCTAGGGCTGGCCAAGCGCGTCAAAGCTCGACTACTGATGGCCTCAACTTCAGAAGTCTATGGCGACCCCCACGTCCACCCGCAGACTGAAGATTACTGGGGCAATGTCAATCCGATCGGGATTCGTTCCTGCTACGACGAGGGTAAGCGGGTCGCTGAAACCCTCTGCTTTGACTATCACCGTCAGCACAACCTAGAAATTCGGGTCGCGCGGATTTTCAACATCTATGGCCCGCGTATGTTGGAAAACGATGGCCGTGTGGTCAGTAATTTCATCGTGCAAGCGCTGCAGGGCCAGCCGCTGACGGTCTATGGCAGGGGCGAGCAAACTCGCAGCTTCTGCTACGTCTCAGATTTGGTGGATGGGCTGATTCGCCTGATGAATGGCGATCATCTAGGGCCGGTCAATCTGGGTAATCCGAGCGAGTATACGATTCTGCAGCTAGCGGAGCTGATCCGCGATCGCATTGATCCAGCCCTACCAATTGAGTTCCGGCCGCTGCCCCAGGACGATCCGCAACAGCGACGGCCCGATATTAGCCGTGCCCAAGCTTGGCTGAAGTGGCAACCGTTGGTGTCAGTCCAGGACGGCTTAGATCGCACGATCGCCGATTTCCGCGATCGCCAACAGGCTGCCGCGACCCTGATCGCTGACCGCCTTCCCGAAGGGAGCATTAGCTAGCTATCCGCCTTTTGGTCCTCCCTTGGCTAAGCGATCGCCTGTTTGGAATGGGGGAGGGGAGGTTGGCTCTGTTTCTAGAGCATCAGACATATTCAAAACCGCTAGGCAAGCCTCCACTACCCTCGGGTCGTAGAGACGCCCACTGTTGTTCTTAATTTCGGCGATTGCCACTCCTAACCCCAACCCAGGCCGGTAGGGGCGGTGGCTGATCATGGCATCAATCACATCAGCCACTGCGATAATGCGAGCGGCCAGCAAAATCTGTTTGCCGCGCAGCTGCCGTGGATAGCCCGAACCATCCAGTCGCTCATGGTGCTGCATAGCAATCTCTGCCACCGGCCATGGAAACTGGATGCTTTTGAGAATGTCGTAGCACGCTTGGGGATGCAGCTTAATCAACTCGTACTCAATCGGATCTAAACAACCCGGTTTAGAGAGGATTTCAGCGGGCACGCGAATCTTGCCGACATCGTGCAGGAGTCCTGCCACATGGATGCCACGGATGCAGTTCTCATCTAGGCCCAATTGCCGAGCGATCGCCTGGGCTAATTGAGCAACTTGGTTCTCATGGCCTTGGGTATAAGGATCGCGCAGTTCAACCATCTGCACGATCGCCTGAATGGTCTGGTCAAGCAGGCGATCTTGAATGGCAAGGCTACGGCGGCTACTCAAGCCATAGGCCAACAATTGGGCAACTTGGGCCAAAAGCTCCTGCTCAAGTGGGGGAAAAGCATCGGGCTGTGTACTGTAAATATTGAGGGCTCCTAAAGTACGAACACCCTGCTTAAGAGGCAAGGAAATACTGGTTTTGATCTGATAGTGAGTGGCAATTTCTTGCCATGGAGCCAAGCTGGATTGCTCCGCTTGCCAATCGGCAATTTGAATCTGTCCAGTTTTGATTGCTTGCCCAGTTGGCCCCTGCCCAGTTGCTTGGTCATCCCAAGTAATTTGTAGGCTGTCGACGTAGGACTGCAGTCTGCCAAAGCTTGCAAAGGGGCGGAGACTTTCATGGGGATTAAAGCTATTGAGCGTCACCCAAGCGTGGGCATAGCCAGCTTCAACCACACAGAGACGACAAAACTCAGCCAGAAACTCTCGTTCTCCTGAAGCCCTGACCAAGGCCTCATTGCAAGCTTTCAGGGTCAAGAGTGCATGCTCCGAGCGATCGATTAGCATCGATTGCAGCTGTAACTCTTGTTGCAGTTCTTCAGGGCTCATATCACTGAAGATTTCCCGTCAATCTCTGATTTGTTAACTCTGGAGTAACAGAATGAAATCTAAACTAAGGAAAATTGCATAAATTAAAAGCCAGCTTAGAGTCTGTATTCCTGAATGCATCCTCGTTCACTTACGCTACTGAGGTTGCTTAAAGAATTTTCTCCACTTAACTGTTTATTAACAACAAAATCGGGTGAGTGTCAGCTCTGGGTTCAGCCACGGCGTCGAACTCCCAAGGTTGCCGCTAGCCGATCGTCGCTTGAGCTACGACTCAACTGCCAGCGATCACACGTTGGATGATGATTGCAAAAATCTGGCGCCTATTTCTTGTTCGCACCGATTACTCGCTTGGATGTCTGACTGCTAGCTAGGCTGCTGAGCAGTTCAGATGGCTTACCAGAGAGGAACAGTCGTCCATGGTCTCCTGTCCTGGCTTCAACCTTCCCAAAAATCCTCGGCGTCGTGATCTCGTTCAGTTGGCTCAGGCTTGGGGCTGGACAATTGAACCGGCGGGCTACGAGCAACTGAAAGCCACACGTCCAGGCTGGTCTTCGGTGTCAATCACAGGTCACCATGACCACAAACCCATTCCCAAAGGCACTGCCAATAAAATCTATCGACAGTTGCTGCGGCCCCTGCTTGAACCTTCAGCTGCAACGCCTGACTTACAGACCCAAGTGGCTGTTCTAGCGCAGCAGCTAGAGGCAGCCGGTCAAGAGCGGGATGAATGGGCGGCTCAGTGCCAGCACTACCGGCAGGTTGTTGAACAAGCTGATCTCGACCAAGAAGCAGCCGAGCAACTCTTGCTAGAGATTGAACAACGAAACCATCGGCTAGTGAGCGAACGACATTGGCTCAGTAAACGGCTGCGCAAACTGGGATCACAGCTCCAGAAAGCCCAGCGTCAGGCGAGGGTTGCCCTAGAGCAGTTGCGCTGGCTACATGGTCAGAATCAGTTACTGCAAGCAGATTTGAAAATGTCTGTGGCATCTATTGAGCAAGTCGAAGCGATCGCTCTCCGGGCGCAAGCACTGCGATCGCAAGGCGCACCGTCCGATCAATGTCTGGCGCAACTCTTGGGGCAACTGCACCAAGTTTTAGGGCTCTCGGAACCGCAGGCGTAAGGATCACAGTCTCTAGGGACGCATCCTCAACGCATGACAAGCAGGCGAATGGCTCATGTCAGACTAGGGAGCGACAGAGTTGTTTTCCGTTGCAGCCCATGGTCACGCCCGAACAAGTAGAGTCAATGATCTGTGCCCAAATTCCCGATGCACAGGTGATGGTGAACGACCTGACCGGGGGAGGCGACCACCTACAAGTGACGGTTGTTTCGTCTGCTTTTGCTGGTAAAAGTCTCATTAAGCAGCATCAGCTGGTCTATGGAGCGGTTCAAGCCGCAATGTCAACGGAGGCGATTCACGCGCTAGCGCTGAAGACCTATACCCCCGATCGCTGGCTGAATGAAGCACAGGGCTAACCTGTCCTTCGTTAGTATTGTCTACCCCTCTGACGATTGAGATTGATGATGACTCCTGAACTCCAAGAACGCCTGACTAGCATCATTAATGGCGACAAGATTGTTGTCTTTATGAAAGGCAATAAGCTGATGCCCCAGTGCGGCTTTTCCAACAACGTTGTTCAAATCTTGAATATCCTGGGCGTGCCCTTCACCACCGTTGATGTCTTGGCAGACTACGACATTCGCCAAGGGATTAAAGAGTTTTCGAATTGGCCGACCATTCCCCAGGTCTACGTCAACGGGGAATTTATCGGCGGCTCTGATATTTTGATTGAGCTCTATCAGAATGGTGAACTGCAGCAGATGCTAGAGGTTGCCCTCGCCTCCTAGTCCTGCACCTGAGTAGGATACGCCTCTTGGCAGTGACCGGCATCAGTGCTACATTGGTAACTTGTCACGGGGCGTAGCGCAGCTTGGTAGCGCACCACTTTGGGGTAGTGGGGGTCGTGGGTTCAAATCCCGCCGCTCCGATTGAATCGGAATCACTCCAACATCACGATCAGGATGATTGAGTTCTCAGTCATCCTGATATTTTTTGTCTGCATAGCAGGTAGTGGGTTAGATGGGACTGTTCCACAATGCCAAAAAGTCCTGCTATTCCCCTCTCCCTTCTCTCGAGGGTAGAAGAGCAACCGTTGGCTTGGAGGCGTGCTGCATCTTGATTGAATCGCCCGAGGGCAGTTGCACACAGCCCCTAGTTGGCAGTTGACCTGACCCCTAGAGCGAGAGCCGCGATCGCTGGTAGCGCGCTCCCCCGATCGCTGTCGCTTCAGCAGTCTTCTGATTCCAGATCAGGCGATTGGCTTGGAGGCGCGCTTGATCCTTCGCGGAGAAGCTTTCGGCGTTGCCTTCTAGTTGAATCAACTGGGCATTGAGATTGGCCTGCCCGCGATCGCCCCGAACTGTGGTCTGCTCAGCTGGGTAGAAGCCCTGGACCGCGACCGGGCTGTCGACCAAGTTTTGAGGTAGATTCCAGCGCAAATCTTCACCCCGCAACTGGGCAACGGGATCCAGAGCATCGACCTCCACCTGCTGCTGCAGAATCAAAATTTGTGGATCGAGGAGAAGTTCCCCCCGTTGCGATCGCCCTTGTCCCTTGAGCTGACTGCGATCGCGGCGTTCAGCCTGGAGCGGATTGGGGGCCAGCAAGCGTTTCTCAGCTAAGAGCCAGCGGGGCGAGCTGGTTCGTAACTCCGACAGAATCTCCCCTTGCTTAAGGGTCGCTACCATCGGCCCGATCAATTCCAACTGTTGCTGACGGACATCAAACCGGCCTTCTTTGCCCTTGAGCACCACATCGCGATAGGTACCAATGACGTTGCGTCTGAGATCAAAGGTTTGCTGATTGGGCCGCCACTCCAGCTCCTCACCCTTGAGAACCGCCCCCGGTGCCTGTTTTTGGCGAGCGATGACATTGCCACTGATGCGAATGATCTCGGCGTTTTCGCCCTCAATCGAGCCGCGATCGCCATCGATTTCGTAGAGCACCTTGCCGCTTTCATCGTAGAGAAAGCCGAGGGGCTTGGTTAGCTGCGCCGCACTTTTGTCGCTGTTATAGACAATCTGAGGAGTCCGCAGTTCCCAAGCAGGCTTGCCGGTGGGATTGGCCTGCCGCAGGGTAAAGTCCGTGAAACTGAGATCGGGTCGTTCAGCGCGTGGAGGCGCTGGCGGGGGCTCTTGGCAGGCCGTTAGCCCCAAACTGAGGGCTAACAGTAATGCAGACCAAAGCTGGCCCGATCGAAGCGTCATCTCAAATCTCCGAGAAACCCCTGCCTCCAAGGAGGGCGGGATAGGCGCGTCTGTTACCGCCAACCCAGCGTAGCGCTAAAGAGTCGAGGGCGATCTGGCAATTTCAAGAACTGCGATCGGAGCGATCGCCCAAGACAAGAAGCCTGCAGGATTCAACCTGCACCAGTCCAAGATACAGGCCGGAGGCTGAATAGATTCACAATTAGGCCTCCGAGTGCTGCTTCAGGACGGGTTTACACTCTCGGGGGGCACTGCAACCGACCGGCTGTAAGGCTGACGTGGGAGCTTTTGAATGCTCGCTTTCAGGCTTTCGAGATCGATGTAGCGATCGGCAACATTGATCAAGTTATCGCTGGTCATCGATCGCAGGCTGACGACTTCTACCCGCACGCCGCGATAGCCTACCACTTCCACCGCGTAGGCGAGATCTCCGTCGCCACTGACCAGCACCGCCGTGTCGTAGGTGCCGGCCAAGGCCAACATATCAACAGCGATTTCAACATCCAAGTTGGCTTTTTTTGTGCCGTCGGGCAGCTGGATCAAATCCTTCGCCACAACGCGATAGCCGTTACGACGCATCCACAACAGAAAGCCCTGTTGCTTCTCGTTGCTTCGATCCACTCCGGTATAAAAGAACGATCGCAACAGACGCGATCCATTGGTCAAACAGGCCAACAACTTGGTGTAGTCAATTTCGATGCCGAGCTGCAAAGCCGCATAAAACAGGTTAGAACCATCGATGAAGATGGCAATCCTGCCGCGGTTTTCAAGGATCGAAGCCGAACTAGAATAGCCAAGCGGTTCCTGAACAGTGGCCATCAAAAGAAACCCTGCTGGTTATTAAAAAGGGATTTTAAAAAAGCGGCAAAACCGCCCCCTCATTAAACAGCAAAAGTCCTAATCTGCGGGGGCTAATTCAAGGCTCCGAAAGACAGGACTGGGATCCAGGAACTGTTGAGCAGCCGGGAGAAAGCCCCAATGGCCGTGACTTTCGGGATCAAGCTGTTGGGCGATCGCAGGATCATTAAAATCTGCAACAAGTCCAAGCTGGCGGTAGATCTCTTGGCTGATCCCCGGCACGAGTGGTGACAGCCAATAGGCAGCCAAACGCACCGATTCCAGCACCGTGTAGAGAATTTCCTCAACCTTGGCCTGTTCACCCTGCTTAAAGCGTGTCCAAGGGGCTTCTTGGTCGAGGTAACGGTTGCCGGCCTGTACCAGCGCCAAAATTTGTCCGCAGGCTTCGCTGAAGGCCAAGCGATCGTAGGCGGATTTAACAGAATCAGTCAGAGCTTCACCTTGCTGGCGTAGCGGATTGTCAGCGGCGATCGCGGTACTCCCAAGCGGAATTTGGAGCTGACAGTAGCGCTTGGCCATGCTCAGGGTGCGGTTAAGCAAGTTACCAAGGTCATTGGCGAGATCAGCATTGACGACGTTAACGAAGCGCGTCTCTTGATAGTCGCCGTCGCGGCCAAACTCAATCTCTTTGAGGAAGTAGTAGCGTACGGCATCGCTGCCAAAGCGATCGACCAGATCGAAGGGATCGAGGGTATTACCCAGACTCTTGCCCATCTTCAGACCATCTTTCGTCAGGAAGCCATGACCAAAGACGCGATCGGGCAGCGGCAGTCCTGCCGAAAGCAACATCGCCGGCCAGTAGACCGCATGGAAACGCAGAATGTCTTTGCCGATCAGGTGCAGATTGATCGGCCACCACTGACTGAGGGCATTTTCCAGTGTTGGTTCCGCATCGGGATCGAGCAGCGCCGTCACATAACCCAGCAGCGCATCAAACCAGACGTAGAGCGTGTGCTTGGGATTATCAGGAACCGCAAACCCCCACTCCAGATTGACCCGGGAAATCGAAAAATCCTGGAGGCCGCGCTCAACAAAACTCAGCACTTCATTGCGGCGGCTTTCCGGTTGGATGAAGTCAGGATTGGCAGCATAGTGGGCTTCCAGTGCTTCCTGATAGCGCGAGAGCCGGAAGAAGTAGTTTTCCTCGTCGCGCCACTCAACCGCTTGGTTGGTGTGAATCGGGCAGCGCTTGTCTTCGAGTAGATCGCGCTCTTCTTTGAATTCTTCGCAGGCAACGCAATACCAACCTTGCTGCCGTCCAACGTAAATGTCGCCTTGAGCCTCAACACGGCGATAGAAGACTTCCACGATCGCCTGATGACGGGGATCGGTGGTGCGGCTGAAGCGGTCGTAGCGGATGTTGAGCAGCTGCCAGAGGTCTTGGAAGCGAGCCACGATCGCATTGCAATGCTCTTGCGGTGGCTTGCCGTTCTTCTCCGCCGTGCGCTGAATCTTTTGGCCATGCTCGTCGCTGCCGGTGATCATCAACACCCGATCTCCTTGCAGCCGATGGAAACGAGCGATCGCATCCGCCGCGATCGTGGTGTAGGCACTGCCGATGTGCGGCACATCGTTGACGTAGTAGAGAGGAGTCGTCAGGGCAAAAGTCGATGGCATGAGCAGTGCAGGCAGAGAGAGGCCATCGGTCGATCTTAGCGATAAGCGCCCCCCGCACCGGTAGATTCGTCGCCTCTAGCACTGACATTGCGTGATCCCGCAGCTATAACCAAAAGACCCAGTTGGCGATCGCTCCATGTCTGCTTCTGTTGATGACCCCCACTTGCTGGCTTGGCTACGCGGTCTCCTCTCGATTGCGCTGGCCGATGATGACTTTGAAAGCCACGAGCAGGATTTGCTCTGTGCGCTGACTCAAGAGATTTTGGGTCACCCTTGCGACCTCCAAGCCCTCGGCCCGATCAGTCCGTCCGATTTAGCGGCTGATCTTGGTGATGATCCCGAGCGCCGCGAAAATTATTTGCGCACGGCTGTGATGGTGGCACTGGCTGATGGGGTCTACACCCAAACCGAAGCAACCTTACTCCGCCAATTTGCCGCTGCTTTGTCTATGAAGACTGACGTCATTGACGCCCTTGAGCACACCCGCTGCGATCGCGAAGCTGCAGCGAGCGCTGAAACAGTCCCCATTGCTGACTTGCTAGCTCCCGTTCGCCATTGGCTCGATGACTTGCAGGTGCATGAGCCACGCCTGGCTCACTTCTTGGTCAAACTGATTCCGGCCCAATGTCCCTTCGAGCGGGATATTGTTCTCTTTGGCCACAACCTGGTGCATATTCCGCCGCTGTGCAAACTCAACCCCCTCTACGAGCAGCTAGTCTCCCTGCGCCTTCGTGCCCTGTGCTACCTAGCCGACGACTGCGGCGAGGATATCTCCGCCTATTGCTCTGCTGGATCGACGGAATCGGCTTCCTCCATCCTGTAAAACCGATCGGCGATCGCTGTGCTTGAGACCCTTCGCACCGATGTTCTGATCGTGGGGGGCGGAACAGGCGGCACCGCTGCGGCACTTCAAGCGGCCCGCCGTGGGGCCCAGACGATTCTGGTCAGCGAAGGGCCTTGGTTGGGCGGCATGCTGACTTCTGCAGGAGTTAGTGCTCCTGATGGCAATGAACTACGAGCATTGCAGACAGGCATTTGGGGTGCGTTTCTCAAAGCCCTGCGCCAGCGTCAACCCGACGGGCTGAACCACGCTTGGGTTAGTTTCTTCACCTACGATCCTCGGGTCGGATCTCAGATTTTTGCCGACTGGGTGCGAGAACTCCCGAACCTAAAGTGGATCCAAGGCGATCGCCCGAGGGCAGTCATTGGCGATCGCGATCGCCTGCGGGGTGTGGAATTTGAGCGAGTGCGGATCGAAGCGCAAGTTGTCATTGATGCCACGGAACTGGGCGATCTGCTGGCGCTAGCCGATGTGCCCCACCGTTGGGGCTGGGAACCGCAGGAAGAGTGGCAAGAACCGAGTGCGCCGACGCTAGCGCAACTGGAAAGTGACAATCGCTATCAACGCTATCCGGTGCAGTCACCGACTTGGGTCGTGGTGATGGCAGATCAGAGTCAATCCGCTCCACCGATCCCCGCATCGACAAGCTACAACCCCGATCTCTTTGCGGGGGCTTGGCAGACGCCGGATGACCTCGCCTTTTTGGATTACGGTCGCCTGCCCGGCGATCGCTTCATGATCAACTGGCCGGGGCCGGGCAATGACTACGGCGAAGGCTTACAGCGATTAATTCAGGGCGATCGCGCCCATCAGGAATGGATGCAGGAGGCGATCGCTCATAGCCAAGCCTTTGCCCATCACATTCAAGCCCACTGGAGCGATCGCTATGGCTTGGCAAGAGATCAGTTCCCACAGCAAGCGATCGGTGGGGGCGCCTTTGCCCTACAGCCCTACTACCGCGAAAGTCGGCGGGTAGTCGGTAGCTCAACTATTACGGAGTTAGATCTGCTGCCGCTGCACCAAGGACAGGTAGCAAAACTGCCTTGTAATGCATCAGGACAAGTGTCTGCGATCGCGATCGGCAACTACGCCAACGATCATCACTATCCCAATTGGGACTTTCGCCTGCAGCCCAAATCGATGCGCTGGGGCGGTCGCTGGACGGGAACGGCCTTCAGCCTGCCCTATGACTGTCTGTTACCGGTTCAGACTGAAGGGCTGCTCGTCTGTGAGAAAAATATTGCCGTTAGCCATATCGCCAACGGAGCGACTCGCCTTCAACCAGTGGTCTTGGGACTCGGGCAAGCGGCAGGCATGGCAGCTGCTTTGGCCGTGGAACAGAACTGTGATCCGCGATCGCTGTCGGTGCGAGATCTACAAGAAGCCTTGCTAACGGATTCTGAGGCTCCGCAGGCGATCGTGCCACTCTACGACACTCCGCCAGAGCATCCCGACTGGCTAACTCGTCAGCGCGCCTACCTCGATCGCCCTGAAGCCTATCCGGCAACAGGGGTGCATGGGGGAACGGCAGCAGCCTCGCTCATCTCTGCTAGAGCACAAACAGTCAGCGGGCAATTTGAGCGCTTGGGTGACCAAAATTATCAATTGGACGACGGCAAAACCGTTTGGCAATTAGTGACGCTCGATGCCAGCATTGATCAGCAATTCAAGGCATTGAGCGATCGACTGCCACTTGCAGTGGTAGGTCTAATAAACCCCGCTGGGCACTGGCTGATTGTCGAGGCCATCCACCCTTGACAGAGACCGGCGAGCGATCGTAGAACCCAAACACTCCCCTCGCAAGCAGCGTAAATTGGAGAGGTGTGTCCTTCATGGACAGTTTTGGGATTGATTAAGGCGAGGCATCGATAGTGCTCTATCTGGCTGAAGTCGGAAAGCGTGGCGGCTTGTTTGGGGGGAACAAAGTAGAGTTCCGCCTCATTGCTTTTCAGCGGCCGGACGAAGGGTGGCAGGTACTTCCTGAAGAAGAGGTCTTGGCCAGCGATAAAACCTGTGACTTCTCTCCAGGGGCACTAGTGCTACTTGACCTCAACAATTCGCGCCAGGTGCAGCGCATTCAAGAGGCCACTCAGCGCCTACTGGGGTTTCTGCGTGAGTTTTCGCGGCTGCAGGAGCGCTATCGCGCCCAAGAAGCGGAGGTAGAGCAGTGGAAGGAGTCTCTGAGCATTCAGAGTCAGGAACTCAGCCGCCGCCAGCAAGAATTTGAGAATCGTCAAGATCAACTGCAGCAACTGCAGGCAGAGTTGTTTCAGCTGGAGGAGCAAAAACAGGAAGCCCTCGCTATTCAACAGCAGGCAGATGCCCTGCGGGCTGAACTCGATCGCCGCGATCGCGAGTTAAAAGAAGCTTGGCAAGAGCTTGAAATCCAGCGTCAAAGCTTTAGCAGCCAGCCCTTTGGCGCAGTCGCCTTTGCGCCGGAAACCCAGGCAGCAATCGCTCAGCTTGAGCAACAAATCGCGAACTGGCAGAACGACGATACCGTGCTGGCGGAACTCAGCAACAAAGTCACTGCAGCCCAGCAAGATCTCCAGTCACGCATTGCTTCATTGACCAATCCAGACCAGCCTGATGTTGGCAATCTGGAAAACCTGCAGCAGGCGCTGCAAGAACAACGGCGGCAGTTCCAAACTGCCCATCTGGAATGGATGAGCCAGCAAGCTCCCCCCGAGCAGGACAAGCATCAGTTGTCGGAAGAGCAGACCTTGCTGGCTGGGCTCGAGCAACGGCGGCGGGCAATCGCCCAAGCCTGTCAGCTGATCCATGCTCTGACAGGAGAAGCGAATCGCAGCGAACTCGAGGCACTGCCCCTCGAGGAGTTGCAGGAACGGGTGGCTGCAGTCCAGCGAGACTACGATCGCATTTATTCCTTCGTCAACGATCAGGAAGAGGAGTTACGGCTCGAAACCGCTGATCTAGAAAAGCTACGTGCCAACCTCGAGCAAGCCAATGAACTGGAGCGGCTTTCCTTAGAAGGAGAGTTGATCGAAGCCGAGCAACGCTGCCAGCTGCTGGATGAATCCTTGGTTGCCCGGCGACTGATTGCTCAAGAACGTCTCACTGTTTTGCAGCAGTACCAGCAGGTCTTGGAGGGGCGGCAGAGCGGCACCCCGATCGCGCCGGAAGTAGATCTTTCAGAACTGCGATCGCTCTTGGATCGGGAGCTACCGGATCTAGATGGCTTGATTGCCAATGTTCAAGCTCGGGTTGAGAAATTGCAAGAGGACGTGGCGACCATTGAAGGCGGGATTCAAGCCAAGGCCGATCGCGTCTACCGTCTCAAAGAGACTGTCGAATCCACAGAAGAAAAGTGGCGCAACTGCGAGCTCCAAGTTGCTGAAATCAGAGGCTACAACCAAGCGATCGCCGCTTGCCGAGAGTGGCTGGAACAAATTGCCCAAACCTACTCGGAGGTCTACGGTGCGATCTGCACCCTAGCGGAGCAGCAACGTCAGCAACAAGCAGATCGCGCCGCTCTGCAACAGCAGTTAGCAGCGATCAGTCATCAACTGATTGCAGCCTAAGCCAGTCCCCCGCGACTACCGCGACCCGTCTCTGGGGCAGGCTAGAGCTGCAGCTGCCTTGAGGCGCAGTGATCAGCTGGCGGAGTTCTTCGACCTGCACCGTGCTCGGCGATCGCTGCAGTTGATCCTGAAGGAAGGCATGCAAGACTCGCCTTTGGAGAGCGATCGGCTGTTGCGCCAATTGGGAACGACAAAGCCCCCTCTCGCTGAGGGATTGCTGATAGACCTGCTCAGTTAGTTCAGCCAGCCAGTCAGCTTCATCGGCCAGCAGCTCAGCGGTATTGGCAAGGTGGCGATCGCATTGGGGATTGATCTGGCGCAGCTGCGGGAGAACTTCTAGCCGCAGGCGATTGCGGGCAAAGCGGCGATCGCGGTTGGTGCTGTCTTCCCAAACAGGTAATTGAAACTGCTGAACCATCTTGCTAGTTTCAGCGCGGGTAAAGCCCAAAAAGGGTCGCACCAAGGTGAGCCGATCGCTGAGCGATCGTTGCCAGCGCAGACTGGCCAACCCTTGCAGATGGCTGCCCCGCGTCAAGTTGTAGAGCAGGGTTTCGGCGCGATCGCTGGCAGTGTGGCCGGTGACGAGTAAGGCAGCGTCGATGTCGGCCGCGATTGCCTCTAGGACCTGATAACGCCACGTTCGCGCTGCAGCTTCGCTCCTCGGTGGTTCCGGCGATCGCTGGCAGTAAAAGGGGAGCTGCCACTGATCCGCGAGCTGACGTAGATGCTCGGCATTCGCTGTGGAGTCCGATCGCCAGCCATGGTCACAATGGGCGATCGCCAGGGACCAATGCCAGTGCGGTTGTAGACCCCGCAGTAGCTGCACTAACGCGAGGGAGTCCTGTCCGCCCGAAACGGCCAGTAAGAGGCGCGATCGGGTAGGCAGAAGCGATCTCCGCTGTAGGAGCTGATGCAGGCGGGCGTGAAAGGGAGTCCAGCAATCTGAGGACAAAGCGCTAGGCGACGGCAAAGGGCGATGCAACAATGGTAAGAATTCAGTTGCGCTTGCCCAAGCGATCGCAGCCTGAAGTTGGTCACTGCTGTTAGGAAATTGCTATGTCCATGCCTGGTGCGCTGCAAGCAGCCCTGTCCCAAGGTCGTGCACTGAAAGTGATTAGCGGCCTTGCTAACTTTGATGCCGATCTCGTTGCGGCAGTTGTGCGCGCAGCCGATCGCGGTGGCGCTACGTTCGTGGATATTGCTTGCGATGCCAGCTTGGTCCGTTTGGCGCGTCAACAGACAGCTTTGCCGATCTGCGTCTCTTCGGTAGAACCGACAGCGTTCTTGGCAGCGGTTGAAGCCGGTGCTGATCTGATCGAAATCGGCAACTACGACAGCTTCTACGCCCAAGGTCGGGAGTTCAGCGCCGCAGAAGTGCTGGAACTAACCCAAGCGACGCGAGCCTTGCTGCCGCAAATCACCCTGTCGGTGACTGTTCCCCACACTCTACCGCTGGACCAACAAGCGACTTTGGCAGAACAACTGGTGGTTGCAGGTGCGGACATCATCCAAACCGAAGGCGGTACCAGCTCGGCTCCGACCCATGCAGGCGTTCTCGGCCTGATCGAAAAAGCAGCCCCGACCTTGGCAGCCGCTTCCGTGATTTCCAAAGCAGTAAACGTGCCCGTGCTCTGCGCTTCGGGCCTGTCGGATGTCACGGCTCCCATGGCGATCGCAGCCGGTGCAGCCGGCATCGGTGTTGGTTCAGCCATCAACCGCCTCGACAATGAGCTGGCGATGATTGCTGCAGTTCAACGCTTCGTTGAAGCCCTCGATCGCGCTCGAGTTGCTCAAGCACACTAATTTTCAGCCAGACTGAAAGTCAAAAAGCTCTTGTCAGGTTCACACTGCGACGAGAGCTTTTTTTTGTTACCGAAAAAAAGCGATCGCCCCAGATATCCGAGCGATCGCAGTCTTAAATCACTGCCAGTTCCAGCAGATTACTGTTTTGATTCGAGGGCCAACAAACGATTTTGCAGCTTTTGATTTTCCTGCCGTAGCTGATCCATTTCCTCGCGCAATTGCCTCAAGGACTGATCTGGCCCCATTTGCTTCTGAACCCGAGCGATCGCTTCATCCCCCACCCGTTTGACTCGTCCATCAAGACTCATCCCTGCAAGGGATTGCAACAGGCTTAGGGCCTGCGGTGTTTTCATTCGACCTAGCGACGTCACAACTGCCACTTGCGTCAGGAAGAAATCTTCTTGGGCAAGGCTGCGCAATGTGGCTAAAACGCGAGCGATCGCGGCGTCTGTTTGACCCGCAGAAACAGGACCCAGTGCCCGAATTGCAGCGAGTCGCAGCGGTTGCGGCACACCCCGCAAAGTTTGCGCCTCGATCAGCTCTAGGGCTTCAGCGGAATCCGAGAACTGAGCTAACGCTGTTACGGCTGCCGATCGCACTACTTCATTCCAGCCCGATCGCTCTTTGAGAACACTCTTGAGGAGCTTGATCACTGCCTTATCTTTGCGATCGCCGGCGATCGGTTGGCTCGCCACCTGAGCCAACGCCGTAATTGCACTGGCTTCGGCGTAGTAGCTGGCGTCTCCCGCTTCAACGGCTGATTTCAAAGCTCGATAGCGATCGCGGCTGCGGCTTTGTCCGAGAGCAGTAAATACCGCCCGACGAACCCGAGGATCACTATCTTTGACGGCTTTAATCAGCGCCGTCTCCGCTGCTTCTAGGCCGATGCTGCCTAGTTGACCGGCAATCTCAGCGCGGACGCCCCAAAACGTATCTTTGTGGAGCGCATCAGCGAGGGCCGCGATCGCTTCCCGACCGCCCATTTTGGCGAGGGCTGCTGCTGCCTGAATCCGCGCCACCGGATCGGAATCGTGCTGCACCTGCGATCGTAGTTCGGCCAGCGGATAGTCCAGCTCGACAGTTTTGAGGGCGTGATTGCCGACATCAAAGCTGATGAAATCGGGCTTGGTTGCCAGCGGTAGATAGAAGGTTTGCTCCGCTTCGTGGATGCGGAGTCGGAAGACTTGGCTCTCGGTTTCCACGCTACGACCTCGCCCCCGCAACTGACAGAAGGCGATCGGCACGGTGAGGTCGAACAGATCCTTACCGTCCTTCGATTGTGTCTGCTGCACCGTCAACTTAGCGAGCTTGGCGTCAGCATCCCAGCTGTAGCTGACCTTGAAGTCGGGATGGCCGCCTCGGAAGACGTACTGGTCAAACAGCGGCAGCAGATTTCGCCCCGTGGTCTGCTCAATGCTGCGTAACAGGTCGACCGTCTCGACGGTTTGATGAGCATGTTGCTGCACAAAGCGATGGATCGAAGCCCAGAACAGCTCTTCACCCAGTTCCGTACGCAGCAGGTGATAGACGCAAGCGCCTTTTTCGTAGAGGTGGCGATCGTAGAGTTCGATCGCCTCGCGGTAGACGTGGGTGACGATCGGCCGGCGGTAGCGATTGCGATCTTCGTCGAGGTAGCTGCGCAGCGTTTGTAGGCGATAGTAGGCAGCTTCCTCAGCACCGTACTCATGGTCAATCCAGAGACTTTCCGAGTAGGTGGCCATGCCCTCTTTGATCCAGCCGTGGGACCAGTGGCGAATCACCAGCAAATCGCCAAACCATTGGTGCGCCAGCTCATGAGCCACTAGCGTCTCGGAGCTGCGGTTATCGATCGCGGCGCGTTCATCCAGCAAACAGCGATCGGTCAGGAGAGTGCAGGCGGTGTTTTCCATGCCGCCAAAGATGAAGTCGTCGACACAGACTTGCGCGTACTGGACGAAGGGATAGCGATAGCCAAAAGTACGGCTAAAGAACTCGACCATGCGTGGCGTTTTGCCCATGGTGCGCAGGCCCTGATCTTCGCGGCCTTTTTCGACGTAATAGCGGATAGGAATACCGTCCCAGCTATCCTCTAGTTCTGCAAAGTCACCCACCGCCAAGGTCATCAAATAGGTGGGATGCGGCTCCGACTGCCGCCAATGGAACTGTTGCTGTCCCCCATGATCGGTGACCGCAATCGCCTCCCCATTAGAAATGGCACGGTAAGGCTTGGGCACCGTCACCTTCAGTTCGCTGGTTGCCAGTTGTCCCGGATAGTCGAAGCAGGGAAACCAGTAGCGTGAGTCTTCATCCTCGCCCTGCGTCCAAACCTGAACAGGCTTGTTGGGATAGTCCTCATCGGGCTGGATGAAGTAGAGCCCGCGCTGCGGGCGATCGAGGCGGTAGTGAATCGTGATTTCTAGCGATCGCCCAACTTTAGTGGCATTGGGCAGATGAATCCGCAGCTGCTCTCCGTCGTAGTCAAAACGAGCCGATCGCCGGCCAATATTGACCGCTTCAATCTGCTGTTGCACCGCATCCAGTTCCAGCAGTTCAATCCCATCGCGCACGGGCTTGAGACGGATCTGACAGGTTCCCGCCACCTGCTGCTGTTGCAAATCCAGCGTCAGATCTAGCGCAATATGTTCCACCTGCCCCGGGCGATCGGGCACGTAGTGCGGCTTAGCACCAGGCAATTCAAAACTGGGGCGATCGCCGCCATCAAAACCAAGCGAAAAAAAGCGGTGATGCTGGGGCATAGGACAAACTGGGCAGGAGCGCTGGGATCTACTCTAGTTCAGGGCTTGCCTTGCTCCGCTAAACTCTCTTCAGCTCATTTTTAAACCGGCCCAACATGGCAAGCGCACCTTGGGTTTTTGCCTATGGCTCACTGATCTGGCGACCTGATTTTGCTTGGCAGGATCGCCAGCCTGCGGTGCTTCGCGGTTGGAAGCGGCGCTTTTGGCAACTGTCTACAGATCACCGCGGTACGCCCAGCCAACCTGGACGGGTTGTGACCTTGGTTCCAGATGCACAAGCGGAATGCGTAGGAGTAGCGTTTCAGCTCATGGGTGACGTGGGTGCTATCCTCACGGCGCTCGACTATCGCGAGAAAGATGGTTATGACCGTCAAGAACTGGTGATTGAACTGCAGGATCAACGACAGGTCACAGCGATCGTCTACGTTGCGCAAGCTCAGAATCCGCGCTTTGCTGGCCCAACCCCTGTCCCTGCGATCGCTGATCAAGTGCGACGCAGCTATGGCCCTAGTGGCAGTAACGCCGAGTATGTACTGCGACTCGACCAAGCGCTAACAGCTTTGGGCTGGGAAGACCCCCATGTGCGAGCGATCGCCAATCTTGTGGCAGCCTGAGCTCTTCTGAACCTAATCGTTCAAGTCAGCCAGCTTTGCATCAGCCAAAACTAATTTGCATTGCCTTTGAATTTTAAATACAAAACTGAAAACTCTAGGGATTTGATTGACCAGCTCCCAACCCGTTGGGAAGTACCTGTCGATTTTAGGTTGGATGATCTATCACCTGGTTTTCCTCGAAAAACTCAAGCATTACTTTTAAGATAATCCCGAAAAATTCACTTAAGCAAGCTCAAATTCATCAATCAACCAAAATCGTTCTTAGGAGTAATTTTTGCTTAAAAACATTTCCTTAATAAATCAAGTGATCCATTTTTATTTCAGAGAGCTAGCTTATGAGTCAAGGGCGAATCAAAAATTGCTCTTGAGAGTTAAAACACTTAATTGGAGTCTGTCATGTCTCAATTCATTAATTTGATCAACGATCAAAATGCTCAGGAACTTCTAGGCGGAACTACCTACAATCCACCGAGCTATCCTTATCCTTCGTATCCAAAACACAGCTGGTCGGTTAAGCAGTCTGTGTATGCACCAATCAAGTCCGTAGCAGTTAGTAGTTCTGACGCTACAGCATTCAATATTGGTGTTAAAAATCTCTTCAGCCCACAAATTGCTACAGCTACTGCAATTTCTGGAGCTACATCGACAGTTATTGGCGGAACTGTATCTGCCTAAAGTTCAATTAGTGGAAAGCATTCGTAAACTAACAGGAGATAATCATGTCTAAACTCATTAATACTATCGATGACAACCATGCCCAATCCCTTGTGGGAGGGAGTGGTTATTCCATTCCTACGTATCCCAAACATCCTTATCCTAACTACTATGGAAAGCCGTCATCGAGCGTTCAGCAGTCGGTTTCAGCGCCGATTACTTCAATTGCTGGCAGCAGCTCTAATGCACTTGCATTCAATATTGGATCGTTTAACTTGGCGAGTCCTCAAATTGCTAAAGCAACTGCTGTATCCAGTGCCACTTCACTTGTCTATGGTGGGACTGTTTCAGCTTAACTAGGCTGACATAGTGAAATGCTCATTACAGAGTTGATGAGCATTTCATTACTCCTTCACTTTATGAGGAACGAATTGTGAATCAGTGGCTTGAGTCTATCAATGATGATACTGCTCAACAGCTCTTGGGCGGTAAATTCTGGGGGAATAAATGGGGATTATATAAGCCCTCTAAGCCGATCTTAGGAATTGGTCAGAGTGTGACATCTCCAATTCAATCAAGTGCGATTAGTATTTCTAGAGCTACCGCAATTAATATTTCTATATTTAGCAACAATAGTCCTCAGATTGCTACTGCAACATCTATCTCTGGTTCAACTTCTTTTGTAGAGGGTGGAGCAGTTACAGCCTAACCAAAAACTAATTAAAACAATATACTCATTAGACCTATAAATCTACTTGTATTATGAACTTTTAAGTACACATTTAAACTATTTTATTTGCGATTATATTTCTTTAGTTTTATGTCTTGTTGTTCAATGTTGTTTGAGGGCATCGATATGCAAGTTGAATTTGATTTGATTACAGATTTGTCAGATGGGCAAGCTGAGATGGTGACAGGAGCATTATTGCAAACAGCCAATTCAGTAGCAGCAGCAATTGCAAAATCAACTGCGATCGCTCCTACTGGGATTGCAATTAGTGCAGGAACTGTCGCCAATGCACTTTCTATTGCTCAGAATATTGGTGTGAGTACAGTCACATCACCTTCTATACGAGTCCCCATTAACGTAGCTGTCAATCTTTAGCCAGTGCGATCGCAAGTATTTGGACTCTGGAAATTGAGGGTGGGTAATACCACTCTCAATCTCTGATATTTTTCATCCTTCACTCTTAAGTATCGTGAAATATGCATGTATTCGGCAACAAAGTGAAGAGGACTGTGGAGCGGCCTGCATCGCAACAGTTGCAAAATACTATGGCCGTCACTTTGCACTCAATCGAGTACGGGAAATTGTCGGCACAGGTTCGCAGGGAACTTCTCTGTTAGGACTTCGTAGGGGTGCTGAATCTTTAGGATTCAATGCTCGTCAGGTAAGGGCTTCGTTGGAACTCATTGATCATTTAAAAGAAGCACCACTTCCAGCAATCATCCACTGGAAGGGTTATCACTGGGTGATTTTATATGGCCAAAGGGGAAAGCAATATATCATTGCAGACCCAGGGCTTGGCATACGCTACATCAATCGACATGAGTTATTAACTAGCTGGAGTAATGGCGTTATGCTGCTACTTCAGCCAGATAGTGAGAAATTTTACAGTCAAGAAAATGATAAGAATGATAGCTGGATTCGCATTATTCGACGGGTTTGGAACTTTAAAACACTCCTGATTCAAGTTGTCATCATTAATATTGTGATTGGTATTTTGGCACTATCAATGCCACTCATGATGCAGTTTTTAACAGATGATGTCTTGATTAGAAAGGATACACATCTCCTATTCACAGTTGCGATCGCAGTAATTGCGATGAATTTTTTTAGGAATATTATCAATCTAGTTCAATCTCATCTAGTTGGATATTTTGGCCAAAAGCTACAGCTAGATCTCATTTTGGAGTATGGTCATCGACTTCTCCATTTACCCATGGCTTATTTTGATAATCATCGCAGTGGAGAAGTGATTAGTCGAATTGGTGATATTCGGCGAATCAATGATCTAGTCTCAAAAATTGTACTTGGCCTGCCCAGCCAGTTCTTTATTGCCTTGATATCTCTATTCATCATGCTTCGTTACAGCTCAATTTTGACAGCTGCAGCGATTGCCGCATTTTTTGTCGTGACTCTTTTTAATTTAATTTTTCTTCCTTTTTTACGACAAAAAAATAAGCAGCTAATTGCTGAATCGTCCGAGAATCAAGGCTTCCTTGTTGAAACTTTTCGTGGAGCTGTCTTGCTGAAGACAACTCAAGCGATCCATCAAGCATGGGAAGAGTATCAGCAAAACTTTGGCCGACTTTCTTTTTTATCTTGGGGAGCACTCAAGCTAGATATTTATGCCGGAACTACAACCGATTTTCTATCAACTATAACTAATGTTAGTATTCTCTGGCTAGGCAGTAGCTTGGTCATTGATGGCACGCTAAGTATTGGCCAACTGCTAGCCTTTAGTGGCTTTAGTGGTAACTTATTAGGCTTTTTATCTGGAACAGTTGCACTTGCTGACGAATTTTTAATTTCGCAGGTTGTCATTCAACGTTTATCAGAAGTTTTAAGTTCAACCCCAGAGGATACTATCTCCTCTCATAAGCCTTGGATTCAAATTCCTGATGATACTAACATCATCTGCAAGAATGTTACTTTCCACCATCCAGGTCGTGTTGATCTACTGAGGAATTTTGATCTAACAATTCCAGGGGGCCTAGTCACTGCTCTAATTGGGCAATCTGGTTGTGGTAAAAGTACTCTTGCCAAGCTGATTTCTGGCCTCTATCATCTTGACTCTGGAAACATTCAATTTGGCATTTATAACCAACAAGACATTGCTTTAGATTGCTTACGTCAACAGGTTGTTTTGGTTCCTCAAGATGCTCATTTCTGGAGTCGTTCTATTGTCGAAAATTTCAAATTTTCTCATCCCAATACATCATTTGAAAATATAGTTAAAGCTTGTCGAATCACAATGGCAGATGAATTTATCAATGAACTTCCTGACAAATATCAAACCGTATTAGGTGAATTTGGGGCTAATTTATCGGGGGGGCAGAGGCAAAGGCTTGCCTTGGCAAGAGCGATTATCAATAATCCACCTGTCTTGATCCTTGACGAGTCTACTAGCGCTCTTGATCCCGTCATGGAAAGTCAGATCCTTGATAGCCTACTAGCATTTAGAAGAGGTAAAACGACAATTATTATCAGCCACCGGCCACGAGTAATTCAACGTTCTGATTGGATTGCATTCCTTGAGAAGGGAGAATTAAAAGCTCAAGGACGTCCAAATGACCTGAAATCACTTGTTGGTGATCATCTTAAGTTTATTGCCCCTTAATTCCTTTGAATTGAGTTATTTAATCTTGCTGGAGGCTCCCAATGAACGTCAGCGATCAATTAATTAACTGCTATCTAGAAATTGAGAGAAACTACTTAAATGGTCATTTGGAAGCAGCAGAAGAATTATCAGATCAGCTAGTCAAACAACAACCCCAAAATCCTCATTTAAGACTTCTGAGAGGTCACATATACTATAGCCTTGGTGAATTAAAAAAGGCCCGATATGAATATGAGTTGACTAGGGGGTTGACTGCCGATGAAGATTTGATTGAACAGTCACTTAACGGCTTAGAGCGATGCGATAGTCTTCATCCTGACAGAGCTGCTAGCTCAAGCGATGCAACCATTATTTTTCCCCGTCATGCAGTCATTGCTGCTTCCAGTCTTGAGCAGTCTTTCTTAAAGAACCGGGTTGAGGAGGAGACTAGGGATTATCAGCTGACAACTCAAAATGCTGATGAACCGTCTTTGTCTAGTTTTTCTACTCCTACTTCTGATACTGCCAGTGTAATTCAAGTGGTCAGTGATGATGAGATTCCAGAAGATTTACATCTCTTGCAGGCTGATGAGTTTCTTCCCCCTGTTAACCATTGGTTTCAAATTGCAGGTATCAGCTTAGTTCTGGGATTCATTGGGACAATTATTCTTACTTCATTTCTTAAGTATAAAGTCGTTGTTAAGGCACCTGCTCTAATTCGTCCGATTGGGGAAACACGGCTAGTTCAAGCCGCTGTTGAAGGTAAAGTCCGTCAGATTGCTGTTCGTTCTAACCAAGAAGTCCAGCAAGGTGATCCAATTATTGTTATTGATGACTCGCAGCAAATTACCAAGCGAGACCAACTGATTGACAGTATTGCTAAAAATCAACTTAAACTTCAGCAGATTGAGTCTCAAAAAGCTGCGATCGCAGAGGAAATGCTAGCTGAATCCAATAAAGTAGCGCGGGGCATTGATGTGAATCAAGCTGATATTCAAACGGCAGAGGCTAACTTGGCGCTCGCAGCAGATGAATATTCTCGCTATCAAACTCTCTCTAATGCTGGGGCGATCGCTGATCTCTTAGTGCAAGAGAAGCTAGCCAGTTTTCGGGTAGCACAAGCCAATTTGAGCCGCGCGCGCGAGCTAACAGCTCAGACTGAGGAACAGGGTTTAGCCACCCAAGCAAGACTCCGACAGATGCAAGACCAGCTAGCTCAACAAGAATCGGAAACGCTACAACAGATCAAAGTGGAGCAAAAAGAACTCCAACAAATGAATATCAACCTAGCAAATACTGTTGTTCGTGCCCCAATTTCTGGGATTATTCAGTCCATTAACCTGCGCAATCCTGATCAAGTAGTCGGCGTTGGCCAGGAAGTTGCCCGCATTTTTCCAACTCAGAGTGGCTTGACGATTAAAGCATTGGTTCCTTCACAGAACATTTTGCCCGTCGCACTAGGACAACGTGTGCAACTCCGGATTGCCGCCTGCCCCTATCCGGACTTTGGCACCCTTGATGGCAAAGTCCAGGCGATCGCACCCGATTCCGGCGGTTCATCTAGTTCGGCAGCACAGACCAATGAACCCGTTGCCGCGAATAGTCAAGCCTATGAAGTGACGATCAAGCCTGAAGATCGTTCTCTAACTGATGGTCAACGGGTTTGTAAAATCCGTCCTGGGATGGATGCCGAAGCCGACATTATTACCAATGAAGAGACGGTACTCAAATTTATGCTGAGGAAGGCTCGTTTGCTATGGCGATAATTGGCTTCAATTTCTTGAATCAATTATTGAAGCCAATCAAAAATACATATTTAGATGACCTCTAGCTCGAAGTCACGTAAATGTGCACGAAACTTATTGGAAAAGCTCACGAGATAGGGAAAGTTTGCACTAATGGGCTTACCATTCCACTCAGTTAGAATCGCTGCAATTTCGCCTTCCGCGTCTTTTAAGTCAAAGGCTTGATTTCGATGATCAGGATGGTGATACACCACCACTGATTCTTTGACTCGCACGCGATCGCCAACGTTCATAACAGCTTAATGAGGCAGAGACGACAACACAGCTTGAGGCCCAGAGACCTGAGCACTGCTAGAAGCAACCTCTATCTTCCCATAGTCTCTGAGCTTGCTAGCAGAGAGCCATCATTCTGAGGAGCAGGGCCCAAGACTTTAACGATCGCTGGGCCCGACTGGAACACCTAGGTTGGGAGTTGGCTGCGTTGGAGCCGGGACAATCAAGCCAATGCCAGCACCTAAAAGCATGGCAAGGGCTATCGCCCCCAGCCAAGTTCGCCAAGAGAGATTGAAGCTAGGTTCAACCGCTCGATCCACGATCTCAGGAGCTACTACTGTGTCCGCAGGCTTAGGTTCCTGAACGGTGGCGGTGGCGAGTGGCAGCTCCAATGGTGGCGACACAACTGGACTGATTAGGCTCGGTGCGACCTCCGTCAGTTGGCAACAGAATGCTGCCACTGAAATATTGTCGTGTCCGGTCAGCTGGCGGGCGCGATCGATCCAGCGCTGGCCCCAGTCGGCCAACGATAATTCCCCTCGGAGCACAGCACCCACATCTACATGGCCAAGGGTCTCAACCAGACCGTAGTCACTCAGACCATCTGAGCAGAGCAGCAAAATGCCTGGCTCGAGGACGCGAAAGGATTGAACAGGGATCTGCAGTCCCGTCGAAGCCATCACCCCCATCGCCTGGGAGAGGGCAGCCCCTTGCGTTAAGCGCAGGGCCGAACGATAGGCTAGAAAGCCCTGAGTCACTGTCTGAGTAGCGACATCGTGGTCAAGGGTGAGTCGCTCTGTCAGGTGGGGAGTCAACCAATAGGCGCGGCTATCCCCAATGTGGGCGATTGTCAGCTCGGGCTGGGGTCCTGGTGTTTTCAAAGCCAGAACGAGGGTTGTCCCCATGCGGGCTAAGACTTCTGCATCTTGTTGGTTGCGGCTGGCGATCAGATCGTTAATGATCCGCAGGCTGATGCGCAGTTGCTCAGCCAGGCTCTCCACAGGTCGTTCGGGCGCTTGACGATGCTCCAATAGCTGCGGGACTTGGAGTTTAAGACCAGCGATCGCAGTTTGGCTGGCTACTTCCCCACCCACATGACCACCGAGACCATCACAGACCGCAATCCAATCTGGCTGTGGTGATTCGGCAAGGTCGGTTGCTAGGGGATAGCAACTGTCTTCGTTATCGCCGCCGCGCCAGCCGGGGTCAGTCAGGGCGATGGCCTCTACTGTCAAAGACTGCTGCTGGCTGTAGTGCTGCCACGCCTGCCGGAGGATGGCCTGACTCTCGGCTAAATCAGCCTCTGGGGTTTGGAGGCGCTGCACCATTGGGGCGATCGCAGCGGCAGCCTCGGGATGCAACAGCGGCAAGAGGCTCTTGAGGACCTGTCCCAAACGGCGCAAACTGGCTGGCTCAGTCTCTTGGGGATTAGCTATCCCCAGTGGATTCTCATGGTCGTCCAGCAACTCCAGCAGGCGCAACTCACCCGCACAAACGCGGATATTCATCAATTTCAGGACACTACTAGCCACGCCTTGGCAGATCAGGGGCTCCCACAACAGCAGGATCTGCTCAATCCAGTGAATTTGGAGGGCCGTTGAAGCTGTCTTAAGCGCATTGACAAGACTGGGCCAGAGATGACCTTCGCGATTGAGGGGAACGCGCTCGAGCAGAATTGCTGTTTCACCATCCTCTAAGGGCACCAGCGCATAGAGAGTGGGTAGGTGCCGCTGGTGCTCAAACAGCCAGAGGTAGGGTTGCAGAGATTCCGGTAGATGCTCTGGGAGCTGAGGCGGGCGATCAGGATCCAGATCAAACCAAATTTGGGGCGCTACAACTTGATAGCGATCGCTCACCCTCGTTCCTGGGGGCACCTGTGCTGCAGCGGCTCCACTGACCCAAAGAAACCGATTGGCAAGTGGCTCAACTTGACGCGGCAACGTATAGTGCTCTGCGAGAAAATTCTGGGTCATGAACGGCGGCGGGCCGAGGAGCTGGATTCACTGTAGCAGGCTCGTTCAAGGCTGTTTTAGGAAGGGCGATCGCGACTACAAAAGGATTCTGGCCCGCGATCAATCACCTGGCCACCCAAGTCCTGGCAAGCACGTTGCCAAGCCTCATAGTCAGGCAATCCCTGGGCTAAATATTGCCGGAAACGAGGCTCTAACTCTGCCTCACCGACCGTTTCAGCGATCGCCGTGCCATCTTCAGCCACAGCAGCGGCATTGGGACGTTGCTGCGCCAGTTGCTGGATGGATTGCTGGGCCTGCTGGCGCAGAGATTGGGCCTGAGGTTGCCAGTAGGGATGATCACTCAGTGCAAGGAGAGCACGATCGACATCCCACCAACGAGCTTGGCTGAGGGCCGCCTGGGCTTGGGCGATCGCCTGACTGTCCTGTTGCCACTGCTGCTGCCACTGGGCCAAAAGAGCAGAAGCGGTTGGGGTCAGGGGGGTTCCCTCTGGCAGAGACTTCAGCAGTTGTTGGGCAGCTGACCAGTTGCCTGCTAGGAACTGTTGCTCCGCTTCGGTGCGCACTCGTTCGCTCCATTGTTGCGCCGCAGCTTGAGCCTTGGGCGCTTGGCGATCGCTCGTAGGAATCAGTAAGACTAGTTGCAGGGCTTGAGGGTATTGACCGGCAGCCGCTAGCTGTTGCGATCGTTGCCAACGACAGTTGTTGAGTAAGGGCTGAAGGGTTTGGCTATGTTCGAGGGGGGCCAGTTGTTGAAGACAGGACTCAAAGTTGCCTGCCACCAGCGCTTGTCGAGCCGCAGATAGGGCACGTTGCTGCTGCCACTGTTGCCAACCCCACCCAGCAGCTGGAACTGCGATCGCTACAGCAATCAGGCCTATTTGCCAGCGGTACCGAGAAATCGCCATGGTCTTGCTACGCAGATTGCCCACAGGCAGCTTAGCGAGTTCTGAAGCCAATCTGAGCGCTGTCGATCGGGATTGCTATCGGTCTGTACGAGCTATCTCAGATCAAACAATGGCAAGACTGGTGAGGTCGCCCTGAAAACCGGTGATTTCAATCAGGAGATCACGCTCAGCTTGAAACCCAGCTAAGTCATCATTGAAAGCCACAAAAGTTCGCTGCTCGATTTGAAAGGTTGCCGCACCATTGGCCATGAAACGATCAGGCGTCAGCACCGCCACGAGTGACTCTGGGTCGAGGCTGCTCACTGTACCCACGTTACTGATTTCTGTCGCACTGACAGAATTAGGGCCAACCAAGCGATCGCTGCCGATTTGAAAGTCGGTTATCTGATCAAAACCTGATAGTTGTGAATCTGCGATCGCTCGGTAGAGAAACTGATCTTGCCCTGCTCCACCAGTCAATGTATCCGCGCCGAGTTCCCCAATTAGATTGTCATCCCCATTTCCAGCAGTTAGCAAATCGTTGCCGTTAGTACCGATCAGCGTAAAAGCCTCGCTACTACTGAGCTGGTTATCATCATTACCCTTGACGATAGACCGTGCTTCACTGATCGCGATCGCGGTAGCTGGGGAACCGGAACTCACTACAACCTGCTGAGCGATCGCAGTGACTTGAAGAGCGTTGGGCAAACTCGAATCATCACCAGTCACTTGAGCAAGCAAGGCTTGCACGGTTGGCAAAGCGATTGGGTTTTTAGAGAAGTCATAAGCTTCAATTTCCTCAAGGCTATCTAGTGATCTGGTGAATAGATCAGCCACTAGAACTTTATTGAGAAAAGTCTGAGCATCTCGGCTGCCCTCTTCAATCCCCTCAACAATCGCGATCGCTAAATTGGCTAAGCTGAGCCGGCCAGATTCCAACTCTTTGACATAGAAATCTTGACCGATGGGATCAGCGTCGCGGTTCAGAATTGTTTGGAAGAGCGTATTGACAGCCTCAGCGGCAGACAAAGAGCTGAATCGCAAGAAAGACTCTACTGACT
The DNA here is from genome assembly GCF_000010065.1 of Synechococcus elongatus PCC 6301. Taxonomy (NCBI): domain Bacteria; kingdom Bacillati; phylum Cyanobacteriota; class Cyanophyceae; order Synechococcales; family Synechococcaceae; genus Synechococcus; species Synechococcus elongatus. Next base: position 473,305 of record NC_006576.1, read on the forward strand.
CACCAAAGGCTTCAGCGATCGCCCCGTAGTTAAGGGTGCTGAGATTGTCCTGAACGATCACATCCCAAAATTTTTGACCTGCAGGATCTGCTGGCCGACCATAAAAAGCAACATAGAGCTGCTGAGCAGAAGTAATCTTCAGATTAGCCATAATATTTAACTCTCAGAGACTTAAACTTAGAAGAGTCTGGAGACTAGCCCAGAAATAATAAGGCTGGAAATTTTTGGCCGCCTAAATCAATTAAATCCTGTACTTATTGCCAGACTCTAGATCACGACCTCTAGGTTTATTTAGTCACTATTGTTACTTTGGGATAGCTTTTTGAGAAGGTGCAATTTAAGATTAATTTACTGCAACTTTATTGTGCGTTAAATTAATAGTATTAGAGACTAGCTATGATAATAGCCTAAATCAATTTCAGAGATTCTTGGTCAAGATATCCAAAAGATTAGTCAGCAGAATTTACAACCTAGATAGCCCAATCATCCCAAAATTAAAGATTAGACGTAGAGCGTCAATCCCAATTTAGCGAAACGTCTTTGTTAGATGCTGATCGAGCTCCTGATTTTAGCCTCTATAGAACAACCCGCAGTGCATGAGCTAGACGTCATGAACTACGGGTCGATATCTAACATTGCAACGGTTGCTCAGGTTATCTAGCGGCCACCCACAGTGATGGCATCAACCTTGAGGTGGGGCTGGCCCACCGTCACGTAGACGCTGCCGCTGACTGAGCCGCAGAAGCCCGGTGCGAGACCAAGATCGTTCGAGCACATGGAAATGCGCTGCATGATCTCGGTTGCCTCACCAATCAAAGTTGCACCCTTCAGCGGCTTTGTGATGCGCCCATTCTCAATCAAATAAGCTTCATCAACGGCAAAGTTAAACTGACCCGTTGCGCCAACACTACCGCCACCCATCTTCTTGCAGTAGATGCCGCGATCGATTGATCCCAAGAGATCCTCAAAGCGATGAGGTCCCGGGGCAATGTAGGTGTTGCGCATCCGCGAAGCCGCTGCGTAGGTGTAGTTACTCCGGCGACCACTGCCAGTTCGGGGTTGGCCTGTCCGCAGTTCCCCCGCGCGATCAGCGATGAAGTTTTTGAGGATGCCATTTTCGATCAGCAAGGTGCGCTGCACCGGCATGCCTTCGTCATCCATGTCAAGGGTGCCAAAGGCATCGGGCGACAGGCCCTCATCCCAGGCTGTGACACTGCTGTGCGCGATCGCTTCTCCTTTCTTGTCTTTGAACGGGGTGGTACCGCGCTCAATTTGCGTGGTTTCCAGCAAGTGTCCACAGGCTTCGTGGAAAATCACGCCACCAAACTGGTTTGCCAGAATCACCGGATAGGTGCCTGACTCTACAAAATCGGCGTAGAGCATTTGGCCCGCCGACTCTGCGACTTCAGCGGCATCCGCTTCAGAATCCCACGATCGCAAAAAGTCAGGATTGCTCGTGTCTCCCACCCGTTTGCCAATCGAGGCACGGTAGCTGCCATCCGCACAAAGTAGGTTGTAGCCCACGGATTGAGTGAGGCGAATATCTCGCGCAAAGGTCCCATCACTGGCTGCAACCAACACCTCTTGCCAGTCACGAAAATAGGCGGCCCGGCGAGACTGCGCATGCTTCGCCTGTCGTTGCAGGCGATCGCTCGCGGACAGCAACAGATCACCCATCTCCGCCATGGAGCTACAGCGGCTTAGCCACTGATCTTTTTGGCGCAGTTGGCCATAGTCGCGCAGCGGTTCCAGATTGACCGGTGGGACAAGGGATTGCGCACTGGGTAATTGCAGGCCGAGGATCCCTAAAGCTTGTTCGAGCGATCGCTTCAGCCCCTCATAGGACAAGTCATTGGTGCTGACATAGCAATCCGTGGTACCTCGAAACACCCGCACCCCTGCACCACTCGCTAGCCGTGGTGACAGGCTGGTCACTGCATCCTCTTCGACTAGGCAGCTAATGTACTGAACGCGCTCGAGGAAAAACTCGACAAAGCCTGCGCCGGCAGCCCGTCCAAGTCCTAGCAGTTGTGCCAGTGCCGGCGTCCAGCTGCTATCAAAACGCTGGCGATCGCCGGCCGCCAGATCAGCAGCCAACGTTAGGGAAAGGGGCGGTGCAACAACCATGGCAAGCACAAGACTCTAACTTCCGTTCAGTCTAACAACGACTCTTGCTTGGCCTAGAGGGACAGTTTGACGAGGGACTCGCACGGCTCTGTTGAAAGGGAGGAGCCTGCGATAATCAAGCGACGTGACTGTCTCCCTGTCGCAAATTTATGGTTTCCCGTCGCTCTTCAGTTCTTCCTTTCCAGCGCTGGTTAGGAGCACAGCGACGGCAGCGCCTCCGACTGTGGCTGACCCTCGTGCGGCGAGAACTCGAAGCTCAGTACCAAGGATCTGTGCTGGGTAATGCTTGGCCTCTACTCAATCAGCTTTCGCAGCTGTTGATTTACACTTATATCTTCTCGATGATTCTCAAAACCCGTCCTGCTCTGGCCAGCCTTGGCGATAGCACTATGGGCTATGGTCTTTGGCTTTTCTCTGGCCTGCTGCCGTGGATTGCCTTTACGAATGGCTTTAGTCGAGCTGCGACTGCGGTAATCCGTCAGCCCAATCTCGTCAAAAAGGTGGTCTTCCCCCTAGGACTTTTGCCCCTTGTTGACCCAGGGGTCGCTTTGGTCGAAAGTGCGTTTGGCACCCTAGTCTTGCTGGCCGCGACAGCGATCGCTGGGGTGAATCTGCAAGGGGCGCTCTGGTTGCCCCTCCTCTGGCTGCCCCAATTTCTGCTGACGGCTGGTTTGGCTTATCTGCTAGCAGGGTTGACCGTCTACCTGCGAGATATCCCTCAAATTGTCGGTGTTTCGCTCAATCTCTGGTTCTATCTGACACCGATCGTCTACCCCTTGACCCTCATCCCAGAACCTTTACGAGGCTGGTTGCTGACACTCAACCCCATGGCGCAGTTGGTGGAGCTCTATCGTTCTACCCTGTTTGAGCAGCAATTTCAAAGTGAATTGTGGTTCCAGTTCACCGCGATCGCGCTCGTGCTGTTTTGGGCCGGTCGGCGCTGTTTCCAGCGCCTGCAACCGGGATTTTCCGACATTCTCTAGGGGCGGAGAGGGACAGCTGAGTCCTCGTCAATCACTTTGGCAGCGATCGCACCAGATTTAGCCTTCCCGCAGCACCTGGACCAGTTGAGTGGCCAGAACCAACAACTGCGATCGCTCAAAACTGGCGGCCAAGGCCCGAGCGGCTTCTTGAGGTTCAATCGGAATGCTAACCACCGTGGCGGTGTAGGGATCGATTGCCCCACCGGCTAACCGAGCCAGAGCAGGAGTGACGGCAACTTGATCAGCTCGGCCCAATTGCCATTGATCGCTGGCCTGCTTGAGGTTGCGAACCACAACCGCCGCTAGCTGAGCAAAGCTATTTTCAGGCTTGGCGATCGCCCGAGAGCAGATATCCAAGAGGTACTGCCAAGCAGGTTCCGACGAGAGATTGCGCAGTTGCTGACAAGTATGGAGAATCTGCTGCCGTTGCTCAGTCGTTTCCTCGGCCCGAAAATGCTCGAGGAGCTGTTGCAGCAACGCCGTGACGGCGTCATCGGCTCCCATGCTGGCAGCTGTGGCAGTCGGGGTGGCCAGCAGGCTTTCCCAACGATCGACGCGCGGTGCGGATGGGGTCGCTTGACCAGCAGCTGCTAGCAAGTTCTGGAGTTCCGTAAAGGCTGGGTCCGATTGCTCGAGAGTTTGGCGGGTGTATTCCGTCTCCAGCTCACCATTGTTCTGCAGATGCTCGAGCAGGTTGCAAAGAAAATCAAAGCCCTGCAAAAACAGTGACTGCGCTTCTGGGCTAGCAACGTCGGGTTGGTCGCGCAGCACCTTAAAGCCATCTTCGAGGCGGTGTGCAACATGCTGAATGCTCTGTAAACCCAACATGGCTGCGCCCCCCTTAACGGAGTGGGCGGAGCGGAGGAGTTCATTGATGCGCTCTGAATCTTGGCTGGTGGCCACCAGATCCATCAAACCCTTCTCGATTGTGTCGAGATTCTCGCGGGCTTCTTCAATGAAGTATTCGAGAACCTGTTGCTGTTCTGCATCCACGAGCCCAATCCCTCTCCGCTGAAGCCACAACAATGCATGGCCTATTTTGCCTGACCTAAGCAAGCTCTGAGCAGATCTTGTGGAATTGTTGTGGATCTAGTCCACAGACTCTAGGCTTTCGACCACCTCAAATTGGATGCGATCTTGGCGCGGGTCGGCGTGGGTGACGCGTAGAGCCAAGCGATCGCCCAGTTCCACGGGCTGACTGAGGCGAATTGGCAGCTCTAAGCCAAGGTCTTCAATCAGAATCAACGCAAGTTGCTCGTGCTCTCGCAGCCAGCGCAGAATCAGGGACGACCAGATGCGATCGCCCTGACGACGCAGGTACTCCAGACCCCAGTAGCGATTGGTCTGCCGCTCCACCAGCACGGCTTCATAGCTGAGGCTGAGGGTACTCTGCAGCAGTGTTTCCAGTTCTTCTGCACTGAAGGGGAGTTGGTCGCCCCGCAGATGCGCCTTGATTTGGAAGTGGGTAACGAGGTCGGTGTAGCGCCGAATCGGGGAGGTGACCTGCGAGTAGCGGTCGAGGCCCAAGCTGGCATGGCGCTGGGGGTTGAGACTCGTTTCGCTGCGAGGCATACAGCGCCGGATTGCACAGGATCGGACAGGACCGGCAGGCAGCGCCAGCAATTCTTCTTCGCTCGGTAATTCCGGTTGGGGCTGTCCCCGGAACGGTAGCGGTAAGCCGTTTGTTGCGCCGTAGTGGCCCGCGACTTCACCTGCCAGAATCATCATTTCGGCGACGAGGGCACGCGCAGCCGATTCTTCTAGCACGGAAATCGAGATTTGATCGTCGGCTTCAGAGACCTTGATCACCGCCTCAGGCATGTTGATGGCGATCGCCCCTTGCTGGTGCCGCCACCGGCGTCGCCGTTGGGCCATCTCCCAGAGGTCGAGTAATTCTTGCTCTGCTGTCACGCCGAGGTCGAGCATTTCGTCGACATCTTCGTAGGTGAGGCGATAGGTCGGTCGAATTTGGCTGGGCACAATCTCGTAGCTGGCGATCGCCCCTTGCTCATCCAGACAGATACCAAAGCTGAGGGCACAGCAGGCTTGCCCTTGCACCAAACTCATCGGACCGGCCGCCAGTTCCAAGGGGAACATCGGTACCATGCCGGTGGGTAAATAGATGGTGGTGCTGCGGCGACGGGCTTCCAGATCTAGGGCATCGCCCGGTTCAATCAAGCGGGTTGGGTCAGCAACATGCACCCAGAGTTGGAGGCGACCGTCGCTGAGCCGCTGACAGCTCAAACCATCGTCAATCTCCCGTGTACTCTCATCATCGATCGTGTAGACCTTGAGATGGCTGAGATCCTGACGGCGATCGCGGTCAACGGGAGGAGCATCTAAGCAAGTTTGAACCACATCCATCACCGCGACAGGGAATGTTGTCGGGACTTGGCTGCGGCGCAAAAAGAGATTTTCGTGCGGTTGCCAGTAACCCAAGGCGACCAACAGGTCATGGGCAGCCTGAGCCGAGGCTTGGCGACCTAAAGCTGTCAGAACTTCGGTCGCAGCTCGAGTGTTGTTGCCGTCTTCGCTAAAGAGTGCCCATTGTTCGAGGGCCTTCAACCAAGGGCGATCGCTATCGATCCAAGTGACAGTCTCACCACCTTGTGCCTGCTGACAGCGATCGAGAAAGTTTTGCCAGAGTCGGGCTTTTTCAGCAGCGATCGCCAGCTGTCGTTGCTGCTCAGCGACTTGCTCACGGCTGCGCGCTTCGTAGCGATCGCGGCGCTGCCGGAAGTAGGTGCGATCGTCATCCAAGAGACGAAAGGTCGCGTAGAGGGCGGCTGGATCCGCTTGTGAGAACAGCAGATCACTGAGGATTGCGAGTTCTGCCTCTTCCCCTTCATCAACCAACATTTCCCAAGCGATCGCTAACGCATCGGGGTCGAGTAGGGCCTCCACTTCCCTGCGAAAAGCAGCAAGCTCTTGGGGTTTATAGATTTGTCCCGCCACCACATAGGTGAAATCGCGGGGGTGGAGCGAGCGGTTTGCCCCGCGTTCATCGACGACAATCCAATTTTTTTTGCCGTCTGGACGATCCAAAACGCCTAAGTGGCGTTGACCACCTAGGCGAAACTCAATCAGCGTTCCTGCTTCCACAAGCTTGTCCTAGGGCAGGATTTAGCCTTCTTGGTTGAGGAACGGTAGCAGGGCCAGAATCCGAGCCCGCTTGATTGCAACCGCTAAATCGCGCTGTTGACGTGCGGTCAGGCCAGTGATCCGACGGGGAAGAATTTTGCCCCGTTCGGTGATGAACTTGCGCAGCAGATCGACATCTTTATAGTCGATTGGATCGCTGGGCTTGATGGGAGAGAGACGACGACGGAAATAGCTCATGACGGATCCCGAAAAAACAAACGACAAGGGAGATCAGGGTTCTGCACTGGCAGACCTATTTGATCTCTTTATGTGCGGTGTGCTTGTTGCAGTGCGGGCAGAATTTTTTGATTTCTAGCCGTTCCGTCGTGTTGCGACGGTTTTTCTGCGTGGTGTAGCGGGACACGCCTGGAGAGCGCTTAGCTGTGTTGGACCGACATTCCGTGCACTCGAGAGTGATCACGATGCGGGCGCCCTTCGCCTTGGCCATGATTGTTCGACCTTGATGGTTAAGACACAATCTTGAATCATGCCATGCGATCGCCTCTGGGGGCAAGTAATACAAGTTGAGGGCCGCTGGCAATAGCCGGATGCAGGTCTGGGCGATCGCTGCCCCAAGCAAGCAATAGGCACAGTACCCTGTAGGCTAGTCAGGCTCTGGATATCCATGACTTCCAATCCTTCCTCTTCACCGTTCCCAGCCAGAATGGCGACCGAGTTACAGCTGGGAGTGGTGCTGAGCGATCGCTATCAGGTGGTGCGGGAACTCGGACAGGGGGGCTTTGGCCGCACCTATCTGGCGAAGGATTTAAATCGCTTTAAAGAAGAGTGCGTGCTCAAGGAATTTGCGCCCCAAGTTGAAGGAGAAGAGAGTCTCCAGAAAGCTCAAGACCTCTTTCACCGCGAAGCTGGGGTTCTCTACCAAATTGAGCATCCTCAGATTCCCCGCTTTCGGGAACTACTGCGGGTGACCCATGGGGGGCAAGGTCGGCTGTTGCTGGTCCAAGACTATGTGGCTGGGCAGACCTATCAGCAAATTCTGGAGATGCGTCGCGCCCAAGGGCAAACCTTCAGCCCGGCCGAAGCGCTGAGTCTGCTGCAAAATCTCTTGCCGGTGCTGAACTACCTCCATCAGGCGGGTGTGGTTCACCGCGATATTTCGCCAGACAACTTGATCTGTCGCGATCGCGATGGACTGCCGGTGCTGATCGACTTTGGTGGCGTCAAGGCGGCAGCAGCGGAAGCAGTGTCGCAGTTTGCCCAGCGGCGTCAGCGACCATTGACCGCTACTCGGCTCGGGAAAGCAGGTTATGCACCGGGCGAGCAAATGCAGCAGGGGATTGCCTATCCCCACGGTGATCTCTACGCTTTGGCTGTTACTCTGCTGGTCTTGATGACGGGCGAAGACCCCCAAGACCTCCAAGATCCCCTGACCTTGGAATGGCTTTGGCGAGAGCATCTCAGCCTTGACCCAACCTTTGCAGCAGTACTCGATCGCATGCTGGCTTTGCGGCCGCGCGATCGCTTTGCCAGTGCTGCAGAGGTGCAAGCGGCCCTCACGGGTGTGGCTCTGACTCCAGAGCCGATCCAACCAATTCACCCCCCCAGCCCTACCCCAAGCCAGCTCGATACTGTTGTCGTTGCTCCCCGTCAGGTGATTGCACCGCCGGCAGTCGAGCCAGCGCCCACTCAGATCCTGACACCGCCCTCAGCATCCATCGAGCCCGGGAGCTCTGCTGCTGTTGAAGAAGCCGCAACTACCCAGCGCTTCATCTGGGCCGTGTTAGCGATCGTGTTTGCGGTGTTTGCAGCGGGAACCGGCTGGTGGGCAGCTCGCACTTGGCTGGGCTGGCAAACCGATAGCCAAACGCCCACAACACCCACCTTGCCCCTGCCGGATCCAACGCCGGACCCAACGAATTTCAGTCAGCAGCGGGCCGAGTTGGCGAATCAACTGCAAGCCATGCAAGTTGATCCGGCTTTCTTTGAGTTGTTAGTTAATGAAAGCTTTTTCCAAGCTGTCCCAGAGCGGCGGGGACAACCACCCAGCGATCGCCCTGAAGATCGAGAACTCCAGCAGCGCTGGCTGAGCTTGGCCAAAAACTGGATTGTGCGGCTGAATAGCCTGCCGGTGGCGGAGCGATCGCGTTTAGGGCGCTACAGCATTAGTGAACTGAGTGGTTGGCTGGGTATCGCCCAACAACAGTCTGTGAGTGAGGCCGCCTTCCGAGCAGTCGTTGATGCCCAGTACAGCTACCTCAGCGATGATTCAGCGGCACCCCTGCGGGGAAGCCCCCGAGAACAAGTTTGGCTGGCGATCGCGGCAGCTCAGGCAGCGATCCTGCAGGCCGGTGAAGGAGTGACTCTGCTGACCTGGAATGAAGACGGTACCGCGCAAGTTGGCGGCAATTTGGCACCGGGCCAAGGCCGCATTTTCCTCTTGCCGATGCAGGCCGGTGAAGTACTACAGCTCAACTTTTCAGGTGGCGCTGGCAGTGCCTACAGCGTCTTTGCACCCGCCAATGCCAGTGGTGAGGCGATCATTTCTGGGGACAATGCTCCCCAACTCCAGCGAACCCTGATGGCTGGTGGTGTCTATCAAATTGTGGTCACCTCAGCTGCAGGTGGCACAGTCAGTTTCAGTGTGAATGCTCAACGGGCGATCGCAGAGCCGGAGCCAGCGCCGCAACCGCAACCGAATCCGACTCCTGTCCCGCCCAGTGCTGGCACCCCGACCAAGCCAGAAGTTACACTTCCTGCCGAACCCTCGGCTCCTCTACCCGACCCAGAGGCCCCCGCTGTGCCTGAAGCCCCACAGCAACCCTAGGTTCAGCGGCTCAGTCCATCAGATACAGAACTCACAGCGTCGTCACCTCAACTACAGGAGTCGCTACGAATGCTCTGTGTAGCGCTTCAGGTTGCTTTGAACAACTGAATTTCTGCTGGTTGAGATTGGGCTACTGGGGCTGACTCGCCGCAAGGTCAATGCCGATGACCTATTCCTGCTGCGATCGCGGCTTACCCCTGCTCCTTGCCTGGGACCTTATCGCGAACTGCTCATCCAACCAAGAGTGCTGCAGTCTGCACGACCAATGGTGTCTGGCAAGCTTTGCTTGGCAGTGGAGGACCTAATCACCTGGGCTTCAAGGGCTGCGCGAGGAGGGCGAATCGGTCAACAAAAACTGTTCTTAGCTGCTTTCACCCCTAATGATTTACATAAATTTACAAAACTCAATAAATGCGTTACATTGTGGATGTCGTTACAGGATTTCACCATGGACGAACAACAAGGCCTCGACCCAAACTACGGCTTCACCAGCGTGCGGGCTGAACGTTGGAATGGTCGTTTCGCCATGATGGGCTTACTCATCGGCCTGCTGACCGAAGTTCTGACTGGTCAGGGCATCCTGCATCAACTCGGATTGCTGTAAGACTTGTCGCCGCCTCAACGGAGGCTCTCTCCTCCTCTAAACCTCTAGCCGCCAGCGATCGCTTCCTCATCTGTCAGTGGCGATCGCTATTTTGTTTGAGGCGCTGAAATACTTGAGCCCTGCGATCTCTAGAGGGGCTGCCCCAAGACAGTTGATAAGAGTTCTGCAATCACGTTTGAGCAAAAATCTGTGCCAAGTTGCCAAAGTGGCATAGACTAAACCGATGCTCTTGACCTAGCCGTTAGGCTAAAGGGCGAGTGAGGAGTGAACGCTCAGAACAACTCCAAGGTCGAAACACGGAAAGACCTTGGAGTTGTTCTTTGGGCCTGCGTCCTCGAGAGTTTTGAGCCGACCCCAGCAACATCCGCCGCCAGTAATAGATACAGAGATCTAGACTGTCAAGATTTTTGCTGGTAGCAAGCATAGACAGACGCTTTGGCCATAAGTCGAATTCAAGATGACTAAACAGCCCTCACCCATGAATCGTCATCTGTTTTTCATCTAGCCAAGCAGAATCCTCGAGACAATAGACTGACTGGTTTCTGTTCCTTGGGTAGCCTCACGAGTGCCTATGCTCCTTTCAGCGATCGCGCCAGCTTCAATCAGTGTCTGGAATCTGCAAGCAGTGCTTCAGGGGGTATTGGAAAGCATTGGTAATCTTGGGCCGTGGGCTGCGATCGCTTTCATTGGTTTCTATGCCATTGCGACGATCGCTTTTGTTCCTGGCGCAATTCTGACCCTAGGCGGCGGAGTTCTATTTGGTTTGGTTTGGGGCTCGCTCTATGTTTTTGTTGGGGCCACGCTTGGAGCGATCGCTGCTTTTTTGATCGGGCGATATCTAGCGCGGAGTTGGATCTCTCGTCAACTAGCGAGTTATCCAAACTTTGCAGCGATTGATCGTGCAGTGGGAAAAGCAGGCTTAAAAATTGTCTTTCTGACTCGGCTTTCACCGCTGTTCCCTTTTAATTTTTTGAATTATGCCTACGGTGTGACCAGCGTAACGCTCAGAGATTACGCCTTAGCGTCGATAGGGATGGTTCCTGGCACCATTTTGTACGTCTATCTAGGTTCGTTGGCTGGCAATATTGCCACACTGAGTTTGAGCGATCGCCCTCAACAGACAGTCTTAGGATGGGTCATTAATTTGATTGGTTTAGGCGCAACTATTGTTGTGACAATCTATGTCACGCGACTAGCTCGCCACTCATTACAAACGGTTGTGAACCCCCAGGGAGATCAATAGTCTTGTCATCACAGTCTTTCATAGCGTTCGTGAGTCCTGCCGATTCTCACAACCAATTACTGATCGATCGCGTCCATCCCCAGGATTGGATAAACCCCGAGCCTGCTGATTGCTATGACCTCGTGGTGATTGGGGCAGGAACAACCGGGCTCGTGGTCGCTGCTGGAGCGACAGGACTAGGCTTAGGGCTAAAAGTTGCCTTAATTGAAAAGCAACTCATGGGTGGTGATTGCCTCAATTTTGGTTGTGTTCCTTCTAAGGCATTAATTCGTTCTTCGCGAGTGATTGGGGAGCTCCAACGTGCAAACACACTGGGTATTCAAGTCGCTCCAGAGGCAATCGCCGTCGATTTTGCCGCGGTTATGGAGCGTCTTCGGAAAGTGAGAGCAGGCATGAGTGTGCATGACTCAGCTCAACGGTTCCAAGCGCTAGGGGTTGATGTCTTTTTGGGCCAAGCTTGCTTTTGCGATCGCAACACAATTCAAGTGGGTGAGGCAACACTCAAGTTTCGAAAAGCTGTGATTGCAACTGGAGCGCGAGCTACTTACCCAAATATTGAAGGCTTGGAGGCTTCTGGCTTTTTAACCAATGAGACTGTTTTCTCTCTGTCTAATTGTCCCCGTCGCTTAGCTGTCATTGGCGGAGGGCCGATCGGTTGCGAGTTAGCTCAGGCGTTCCAACGTCTAGGCAGTCAAGTCACGCTTTTTCAAAGGCGATCGCAACTGTTACCTAAAGAGGATTTCGAGGCCGCTGAAGTCATTCAAAACCAGTTGAGAGCAGATGGCGTACAAGTTTGTCTCTCAGCCGAAATCACACGGATCGAAAGAACAGCGAGTGGTAAATTAATCACCTTTCGGCAAGAAGGTCGAGAATCTGTTCTTGAAGTTGATGAGATTTTAGTTGGAACCGGGCGATCGCCAAATGTTCAAGATCTCAACCTAGAAGCAGTTGGCGTTGATTATGACTCAGTTCATGGAGTTAAAGTCAATGACTATCTACAAACAACCAATCCTAAAATTTATGCGGCTGGTGATGTCTGTTCACCCTGGAAGTTCACCCATGCAGCGGATGCGGCAGCTCGGATTGTCATTAAAAATGCGCTCTTTTCACCCTTTGGGCTTGGCAAATCAAAAGTCAGCGATTTGATAATTCCCCGCGTTACTTTTACTGATCCAGAAGTCGCCCATGTTGGTCTCTCAGAAACTGCAGCGCGACATCAAGGAATTGCGATCGCAACAATTACCATTCCTCTCGATCAAGTCGATCGCACTGTTTTAGATGGAGAGACAGCGGGGTTTATTAGAATTCATCATCAGCCAAACTCAGATAAAATTCTGGGCGCAACGATTGTGGCTCCTCACGCAGGTGAAATGATTTCAGAGGTCACTACCGCGATCGCAAATCAGTTAGGGATGAGTGCTCTCAGTAGTGTCATTCATCCCTATCCAACCCAAGCGGAAGGAATTAAAAAGGCAGCTGATAATTACCGGCGTACTTTACTAACACCAATGACAAAACAGCTACTGAAATTACTAATGATATTTTCAAAATAAGAGTTTGGTAGAGAGATTGATTAACTTAACTGTGCCGACTTATAGTCAGCAATAAACTTCTGAATAAGCTTTCCTGAGGCTCCCATCATTGCTGCATTAACACCTCCACCTGCAACTGCACCAACAATAGGAACTAATTTAACCATATTAGTCATAGTTTTTTGACCGGCTTTTGAAATTAATCTGACACCAAGAATTCTATTGATTTGGGCTAGTGTTTTGCCTGGGATAGACATGAGTGTTCTGCGAACGGCATTTTGAGCAACTTTAACGCCAATAATGTCTATTAAATCTGTTACGGCAATGCCTGCAGCTGCGGCCAGTAGCAACGGTCGAACCTCTTCATCTCTCACATCAATTCCATGGATAGTAAACAAAGCTGCAGCAAGTTTGATTTGAGAATAAAGAAAGAGCGAAAGATCAGCAGCCAGGCCAGGAACGATTGTGGCAGCTCCGCCCACACTAGTAACAGCTCCTTGCCCTGCTGACCAGATCATTGCTTCTCGAATGGCATGATCACACATGCGGTCACAGTCACCGTTCCAGCGATCATCATTGACAAAACTTTTACCCCAATCAACCCCATCAGCCTGGGCTTTTCCAATAGCATCTCTAATAATTGGTAATTCAAGCAACTTGATCTCAGAAGAGTTAATTGCTGAAGATTCAAAAGAAGAAGTCATAGTTTGTAAAATTGACTGACTATAAACACTTTACAAATTTCTTATCTTTCGTCAAGACTACAAAACCATACCGTATAGGTCATGGAGAAAAGCGCTGAGCCTACAGTTGCCCATACTTCAGGATTGCCGGTCATAAAAAAACAGCCTTGCGATCGCAAGGCTGCTCAGTCAAAGGAACAAACTTAAATCAGGTAGCAGTAGAGCTTAGGCAGCGTCATCCAGTGCAGCCACACCCGGCAGGACTTTGCCTTCCAGCAGTTCCAAGCTGGCACCACCACCGGTGGAAATGTGGCTCATTTCCGAAGCAACACCGACTTTCTCAACGGCAGCGACCGAGTCACCACCACCAATGATCGTGGTTGCACCCTTGCGGGTCAGTCCTGCCAAGCTACGAGCGATCGCTTCGGTACCGACAGCGAATTGATCGAACTCAAATACGCCCATCGGGCCATTCCAAATGACCGAGCGGCAATCGGCCAAGGCTCCCTCGAATTGCTTGACCGACTCAGGTCCGATATCTAGGCCCATCCAGCCATCGGGAATCGCATCGATCGCCACGGTTTTGGCATTAGCATCCGGCGCAAACTTATCGGCCACTACTACATCCACGGGCAGCAACAGTTGCACGCCTTTTTCTTGCGCTTTAGCCATCAGCGATCGCGCCAGATCGAGTTTGTCCTCTTCTACCAGTGAGCCGCCGACCGAAAGTCCTTGGGCTTTGTAGAAGGTAAAGATCATGCCGCCACCAATCAGCAGTTTGTCGCACTTATCCAGCAGCGTTTCGATCACGCCAATTTTGCTGGAAACTTTCGAACCGCCGACGATCGCAGCCAAGGGCCGTTGGGGATTGTCGATCGCGGCTTGTAGGTATTGCAACTCTTTCTCCAACAGGTAACCAGCCACGCAAGGCGAAAGATATTCAGTCACGCCAGCCGTGGGAGCGTGAGCCCGGTGAGCAGCACCAAAGGCATCATTGACGTAGATATCGGCCAAGCTAGCTAGTGCTTTCGCAAATTCAGCGTCGTTGGCTTCTTCCTCAGCGTGGAAACGCACGTTCTCCAACAACACGACTTGGCCATTGCTGGTGGCTGCCACTTGCGCTTCGGCACCGGCACCCACAGCATCGGTTGTCTTAACAACAGGGCGACCCAGCAATTCCGAGAGGCGCTCAGCCACCGGCGTTAAGCGCATGCTCTCGACGGGCTTGCCTTTGGGACGACCAAAGTGGCTGACCAGAATCACCTTGGCACCACTTTCCGACAGGTAGCGAATCGTCGGCAGAGCCGCACGGATGCGGGTGTCATCCGTAATTTTCCCATTGCCGTCCAAAGGGACATTGAAGTCGACACGCACGAGGACCCGCTTGCCCTCTAAGTCAGCGGCGGTCAGGCTCGCTAAAGTTCTTTTGGACACGGTTGGATAGTCTCCTTAGGACAGGCTCAGCTCAGCGGGGCAAGATCGCCCAAACTCCTGCGATCGCGCGCAGTCAAAAGGGGATCAGTTGCGAAACAGCACTCAAGGATGAGCGATCGCAGCCCACAACCCAACGGCTCGCAGTCTGCCGATCACTAAAAATCAGGGCAGTCCCGCTGAATTCGGAGCATCGACGGTAATCATTATTACTGAATAGAGGGGTCTGAATTGGGCGGAGGGAGCCATCATGTTTGAGACAATTCTGTTTCCTGTCGATCGCAGCCGCGAAGCCTGGGAGCCATCGCAGTTGGTCCTGGAGTTGGTGCAGCAATACAGCAGTCGCTTGGTGCTGCTGTCGGTGGTGGCCGATGATGCGGAGTCGGCAGCGGCTGGGGCAGAGCTGCTCGACAAGGGGCGATCGCTGTTTGAAGCCCAGGGTATTGTGCCGGAAATCGTCGAGCGTCAAGGCAATCCACCCTTCGCAATCTGTGACGTTGCCGATGAAGTGGGCGCTAGCCTAATCGTGATGGGCTGTCGGGGCATTGGCCTGACTCCGGAAGGAGCGGCGGAAAGTGTCACCAACCGAGTCATCAATCTTGCCCCCTGTCCCGTGTTAGTTGTGCCATGAGCGCTCCGCAAATTCAGTGGTATCCCGGTCACATTGCCAAGGCTGAACGCCAGCTGCAGGAACAGTTAAAACGGGTCGATGTGGTCTTGGAAGTCCGGGATGCGCGGATTCCCCTCGCGACCGATCACCCGCGCCTGAAAAGCTGGCTGGGAAGTCGGGAGCGGTTGCTCATTCTTAACCGCTTGGACATGATTCCAGCACCAGCACGACAGGCTTGGATCGACTGGTTTCGCAGCCAAGGCGATCGCGTTTTATTGACTGATGCCCACGCGGGTACTGGAGTGGCACAGCTCTCGCAAGCAGCTCAGGCAGCAGGAGCAGCCATGAATGCTCGCCGCAAGCAACGGGGAATGCTTCCCCGCGCGGTACGCGCAGTGGTGATTGGCTTTCCCAACGTTGGCAAGTCGGCCCTGATCAATCGCTTGGTGAAGAAAAAAGTCGTCGAAAGTGCTCGTCGTGCTGGTGTGACGCGATCGCTGCGCTGGGTGCGGGTCAGTGAGCATTTGGATCTGCTAGATGCCCCTGGAGTTCTGCCGAGTCGGCTAGATGATCAAACAGCAGCCCTAAAGTTGGCGCTCTGTGATGACATTGGCGAAGCAGCCTACGACAATCAACGGGTGGCAGCGGCTCTCGTCGATTGCCTGCAAGCCCTGGAAGCACAGCCCCTCAGTGGCGTGACCCCAACCCTCTTCTTCGATCGCTATGGATTGTCGGTCGACGATACTGGCGAAGCCTACCTCGCAGCCTTGGCCGATCATCGTTGTCAGGGCGATCGCGAGCGAACAGCCCTGATGCTGCTCAATGATTTTCGGCGGGGCAGCCTTGGTCCGATCGCCCTTGAACTTCCTCCAACGGCCTAATCTCCCATGAGCGAGAGCGATCGCCGCATTTCCCTCACAACTGATAGCCTGCTGCTGATCGTGGGGCTGTCCCTCATTCTGCTGATGCTCTGGCAGTTGCGCGGCCTAATTTTGATCCTGATGAGTGCGATCGTGTTGGCTGCCTCAATTGCGCCGATCGTGAATCAGCTCGAGCAATGGCGCTTGCCGCGTTGGTTAGGCGTGCTGGTCGCTTATGGCGGCTTGCTGGCCATCCTGACGGGGGCGAGCCTGCTGGTGGGTCCCCTCGTGATCAGCCAAATTCAGACCCTGTTACGGCAACTGCCCAACCTCGTTGAACGGGTAGAACTCCTCTCGATTGACATTGCCGAACAGCTCGATTTGCAAGACTCTCCGCTCTTGCCCCAGTTGGTCAATCCTCAGGAGGTGGCAGGCTGGGTGATCAACACCTCGCAGCAGTTACTTCGTCAGTCCTATGGCATCACCCGTGGCATCTTAGGTGGCTTCTTCAGCGTTGTGCTGGGTCTACTCCTGTCCAGTTACTTAGTTGCTGACAGCAAAACGCTGGGGCGAGGCTTTGTGCGACTCTTTGCTGCCCCTTGGGACGATCGCCTGGCTGCACTACTCGGCCCTGTCGGGCAGCGTATGGGCGCTTATATTCGCGGACGAGTGCTGGTGTCGTTGCTGTTGGGCATTGCGATCGCGCTAGGGTTGCGCACCCTTGGATTGGGCGACTACGCCATTGGTCTGGGGGCGATCGCAGGATTCACCAATCTGATTCCCTTCCTTGGGCCTTTCCTAGGGGCCATTCCGGCTCTGTTTGTGGCCCTAGCGCAGGGCGATAGCGCTTGGTTATTTCTCTGGGTTTTGCTGTTGTTTGTCATTATTCAAAATCTAGAAAGCTATGTGCTCGATCCGCTGCTGGTGGGCGCTGCAGTCGGGATCCATCCGCTCTATCAGCTCTTGGCGGTATTGGGAGGGGTGCAACTCCTGGGGATCGTTGGAGCCGTGATTGCGCCCCCTTGGATTGCTGGTGGCGCTCTTTTACTCGAGCGGCTCTATCTCCAACCCAAGGACTTGGCCAAGCAAGGGCTGCCGTCTGAGGCAACTCAGCCATGAGCGATCGCCTGCAACTAGAAATCACAGAAGTGCCTTCTGAGCGGCTCGATCGTTGGCTTGCCCAGCAGTGGCCGCATCTGTCGCGGGCACGCCTCCAGAAACTGATTGCAGCGGGTCAGCTGCGGGTCAATGGAGAAGTCTGTGATCAGAAGCGCTGGCAGCCGCGTTTGGGCGATCGCCTCGAACTGGAAATGCCTCCGACGGAAGCAATCGCGCTAGCCCCTGAAGAGATTCCCCTCGACATCCTTTATGAAGATGCTGACCTATTGATCGTCAACAAAGCCGTGGGGATGGTGGTGCATCCGGCGGCGGGACATGACACTGGTACGCTCGTCCATGCTCTGCTAGCCCACTGCGGTGACTCCCTGACGGGCATTGGTGGGGAACAGCGGCCGGGTATTGTCCATCGTCTAGACAAGGACACCACAGGGGCGATGGTGGTGGCGAAAACAGAAGCCGCCCTGCTGTCTTTACAAGATCAAATCCGCCAGAAAACCGCCCAGCGGGAATATCTGGGTGTGGTCTTTGGTTCGCCTCGTCAAGATAGTGGCCAGGTTGAAGAGCCGATTGGCCGCCATCTGCGCGATCGCAAACGAATGGCGGTTGTACCGATTGAACGGGGCGGGCGTTGGGCACTCACCCACTGGCAGGTCAGGGAACGGCTCGGTAACTATGCGCTGCTGCACTATCGGCTGGCAACGGGCCGCACCCACCAAATCCGCGTTCACAGTCATCACATGGGGCATCCACTAGTGGGCGATCCGCTCTACGGCAATGGGCGATCGCTCGGGGTCAATCTGCAGGGACAAGCCCTCCATGCCTGGCGACTGAGTTTGCAACATCCCCGCACGGGCGAGGTGATCGCGGTGGAAGCCCCACTACCGGCAGAATTTCAACGTCTGTTGCGTGTCCTTCGCGATCGGAGTGCCCAATCGTGAGCGCCTCCACCCTCTTAGCCGGTCGCTACGAATTGCAAGCGCCTCTGTCATCAGGGGGCTTTGCCGAAACTTGGCTGGCGATCGACACCATGACGCCCTCCCGGCGATCGGTGGTGGTCAAGCAACTGAAAACGCCCGCAGATGACAGCATTTTGCCGGTGGTTCTTGCAGCCTTCGAACGGGAAGCGGCAGTGCTCGAGCACCTCGGGCAGCACTGCGATCGCGTACCAGTCCTCTATGCCTATTTCCAAGAAGCCGGTCAGCTCTACCTCGTTCAGGAATACATTGCCGGTCAAACCTTGCGACAACTGGGACGGCAGTCGCCCGAGCAAGCGCGATCGCTTTTGGAACAACTGCTGGCGATCCTGGCAACCATCCACCAAGCGGGTGCCATTCATCGCGACATTAAGCCGGACAACATCATCCTGCGCGAGTCCGACAGTCGGCCCGTGCTGATTGACTTTGGGGCAGTGCGTCAGGCGATCGAAACCGCTAGCGCCACCCAACTGCGGACGGCTTCCAAGGTGATTGGCACGCCGGGCTATATGGCACCAGAGCAGGCGATGGGGCGAGTCACCTTTGCCACCTATCTTTACGGTTTGGCGATGACAATCGGCTTTATCTTGACAGGTCAAGATCCCCTAGACTGGCCGACGGATCACCAGACGGGTTTGATCTTCTGGGAGGCGTTGCTACCTGACCTCGATCCGCAGCTGCGCCGAATTCTAGAACGCGCCAGTCAGCCCCAACTCATCCAGCGCTACAGCTCTGTTGCTGAGATGCAAGCAGCTTTGACCGCTTCAACCACAGCGATCGCGACGCAAGTGGTTGCACCTCGCCAGCAGCCCAGGAAGCAGAAGGAACGAAAGGCAAGACAAACGCCCAGCAGTGCTCCCCCAACGCGATCGCTGCAACCGGTACCGCCACCGCTGCCCCGCAGCGATCGCCCCCAACAGCAACGAAGCCTGTGGCTCGGGATTGGAATTTTTCTGGTTTTAAGCCTGACTGGAGCTGTCCTTGCCACGGGCCTATGGTTTTGGCAGGAACAAGAGCGGACTCGACAACAAGCTTTGCGGCAGCAGTTTGAAGAACTACAGGCCAATCTTCAGGAAGCGCGACGCCGAGCCGAAGCCGCAAAAGCCGAAGCGGAGCGGGCTAAAGCTGAGGCAGAAGCTGCTAAAAACAACCCCCTTGGCACCTTGGCTGAGCAGTGGTTTGGAGGGAGTAACGAGACGAAAGTCCCCACCACGCTGACCGCTGACAACGCGATCGCCACGGTGGAATCGCTCTATGGTGCGATCGCAGCCCGGAATTGGTCAATCGCGCAGACCTACTTTGCCGGTGATTTAGCTGCCCAATTTGATCCGCAATTCTTCGAGCAGTTCCGGGAGGTGACCGTTGAGAATCTCAGCATCACACGTCAGTCGATCGATCGCATTGAGCTGATTGGTGAGAACCGCTACATCTGGCCCGATGGCAGTCAGCAACGAGAGCAGCGATCGTTCACGATCGCCCCGGATAGCGATGGACTGAAGCTGGTGGAGTCCCAGTTTTTGGCGGTGCTAGAACCCCGCCGCTAGTCCTCCGTTTTGGGCTGGGGAGAATCAACATAGATTTTGGACAAAGAGATTAGGACGTTTTTGCTAGAGAAATCAGCCTCTAACCCGTGATCAAAATAAGCGAGTTCTACCCGCTGCGATCGCTGCTTCACCGATCAGTCTCACGCGAAATCTTGTTGCGGCTGGGGGGGGGGTGGAGTCAAGACCCCATAGTACGCGCGGTGGGGGTGCGAACATCCCCACGGCTGGAGGTCGTTGAAGCTAGACCAACCCACCCAAAACTAAATCGTCTTAACCCACTTAAAAGACTGCTATGGACATTCCTCTCGAAGCGCGATCGCTCGGAGTCTTTGCTGGCTACTGCAACCGCTGCTTGATGAACGTCACTAGCTGCCCCATTTGGCGCTTCAGCGATGCGAGTTCTTCCTCGACAGTCTTCAGCCGTTGCTTGAGCTCTGCCACCTCAGCGCTACTGCCTGCTGCTGTAGGTGCTGGCGCAGGTTTGGCCGCTCGTTGCCGCGCCTTGGTCATGGCCGAGCGGATGGCCTCCACCAGGTCGTGGCGCTCAAAAGGTTTGCCAACAAACTCGAAATACTCGAAGGGTTCCGTGACGTGCTCCGTCACCTCTTCCTTGCGGCCAGACATTACCACTAGGGGAATATCCCAGAGCGTGGCGTCCTGCTGCAGATGCTGGAGCACTTCCCAGCCATTCATGCGTGGCATCAGAAAGTCCATCAAGACGAGATTGGGGTGAACCTGCCGAATCAATTGCAGTCCCTCAGCGCCATCCTGGGCTTCGAGCACTTCAAAGTTGCCTTGAGGCAACATGTCGCGGATACGGGCCCGAATCACGCGGCTGTCGTCAATGATCAGGATTTTCTCTAGGCTCACCAGTTCTCTCCTCTGTGCCGTTGGGTGGAATTCCAGCCCTATCCCTGACCTTGATTGTGGAGTGCAGGTAACGTATCGGCAAGCGATTGACATGCAGCCCTATCAGATGGAGTGCCGCAGCGATCGCCTGTGATTGGGTGACTCAAAACGTTGAGCGCTGTGATTATTTACCTCTTGGCGGGCGCTGAACTGAGCCGCGATCGCGATCGCCCTCTCAGTCTCTCGTGAGGAGCGGGCATACAGTCGTTGCTTGTTAGGCCAGCTCAGCGGCGATCGCCTCCAGAAGGCGTTGATTTTCCGCCGAACTGCGCACGGCCACCCGGAACCAGCGATCGCCCAATTCCGTAAAGCTCAGGCAGTCGCGAATCAGCAGCCGATGCTGCTGCAGAAGGCGCTCCTGCAAGGGCAGGATCGAGTCCTCGGCTTGCACCAACAGAAAATTGGCCTGACTCGGCAGCACCCGCAGTCCCGGAATCGAGGCTAAACCGCTGGCTAATGCGGCGCGGGCTGGGGGGAGCCAGTTCCAAGTCGCGGCTTGAAAATCATGATCTGCGAGCAGTTCCGGCCCTAGAGCTGCTGCGAGACCATTGACGGACCATGGATCGCGCCACTGCTGCCATGACTCCAAACGATCGGGATGGGCGATCGCATAGCCCAGGCGCAACCCTGCCAAGCTGTAGAACTTGGTCAGCGATCGCACAATCACTAGCGATCGGCTCTGAGCTAAGCAAGGCTGCAGGCTCCAGTCCGCTGCAGTCGGCAAAAAGTCCAGAAAAGCTTCGTCTGCAACCACCAGGCGGCAGCGCTGCAAGAGCGGCCATAGGTCTCGCAAGGGCCAGAGCCAGCCCGTGGGGTTGTGGGGATTATTGATCAGCAGGCCCGTCTCAGGTGTGAGCTGAGGTTCCAGTAAACCTCGCAGAGTTGCCAGAGAGGCTGGACGATCGAGAGGTAGGGCTAGACGCCGCCAAGGAACACCAACGGCAGTGAGGGCGCGTTCATAGTCCCGAAAGGCGGGTCCGAGTAGCAAAACTTCGCGGCAAGCGGCAAGATCGCGGGCTGCCCGGGTCAGTAATTCTGCTGCCCCGTTACCGGGCAAAATCCAGTCAGGATCGCAGTCGTGATGTCGGGCGATCGCCTCTCGAAGCTGCCGATACTGGGGATCAGGATAGGCAATCAGGTGGGTGTAATGCTGTTGTAGCCAAGTCGCCAGCCAAGCTGGTGGCCCCAGCGGATTCAAACTGGCTGAAAAATCAAGAAGGTCAGCTGGGGAAGCCCCAGCTAGGCCAGCAGCCCAGCGCAGGTTTCCCCCATGGTTGGGTCGGGTCAAGGCATTTCAGCACCCATCCTAGGTGCTGACTTTCTCCTTAAAGAGCTTACCGGCAGAGAAGGCTGGAACCTTCGTTGCAGGGATTTTCATCTTCTGTCCAGTTTTGGGATTGCGGCCTTCCCGCGCTTTGCGATCGCGAGGTTCAAAGGAACCAAAGCCAACCAAGGTGACTTTGTCACCGCCAGAGACTGCCTCGATGATCGTGTCGAGTGCCGCTGAAATGATGTGTTCTGCCTGTTTTTTCGTAACGTGGGCACGATCCGCAACCTTGTCGATCAAGTCACCCTTGTTCATGGGCTATCTCCTTGAAAACTCAACAATGCGCGAGCATTAATGCTCGGATGATTCGGTGACGCTTGGGAGCTGAAACTCGCTCCCCGAACAGGCTTTACCCTGTTTAGATAGAGGGCTATCGCTGCCCTATTCTAGGTGTCCAGTCTGGAGAAGCGATCCCAGCAATTCGTTAATTTATGTGGACTCGTTAGAACTGACGATGGGAACTTTCTAAATATTCAACGCATCTTTCTGGACGAATTGTCGGCTTGCAGTTGATCCGTTAGCGTAGGTTTTTCTGGGATGGGCACAGCCATGCGCAGCGTTGCTTGGGGATTGGCGATCGCACTCTGGCCCATCGCTGTTTGGGCAGAAAATCCCGAAGACCTACAGCGATTGCTGACGACTCGCCAGTGTGAACGCTGTGATCTCCAAGACTCTGGCCTAGTGCTGGCCCGACTCTCAGGGGCCCGCTTGACCGGCAGCAATCTGCAGCGAGCCAATCTGAGCGGTGCTGACTTGAGCGGAGCCGACCTGCGCCAAACGGATTTGCGCG
Source organism: Synechococcus elongatus PCC 6301 (assembly GCF_000010065.1). Taxonomy (NCBI): domain Bacteria; kingdom Bacillati; phylum Cyanobacteriota; class Cyanophyceae; order Synechococcales; family Synechococcaceae; genus Synechococcus; species Synechococcus elongatus. The sequence goes on from NC_006576.1 coordinate 495,967, forward strand.
GGGCGTCGCTACAGCGGGCCAATCTTGCCGGCGCCAATCTGACTGGGGCACGCCTCGACGGAGTTGACCTGCGGGAGGCTTGGTTGACAGAGGCAATTCTGACGCCGCAGCAGTTGGCCTTGGCCCACATTCAGGGTGCTCAAGGATTGGATGTAACCGCGCTGCCTTTTGAACGCTATCAAGCTTGGGGCATTGAGGCGATTCAGGCGGGTCGATTTGAGCGTGCCATCAGTTACTTCGACCTCGCTCTCCAACGCAATCCCAAATCTGCCTCCACCTATCTCAGCCGCGCGATCGCCTATCAAGGTCTGGGGCGATCGGAACAGGCGATCGCCGATGCCCAAGCAGCAGAGCAACTCTACAAAAGTCAGCAAAATCCGGAAGGCGAAAAGCGATCGCAGGAACTGCGCACCACCATCGTTGCGGCTCAAGAACGGGTCGCCAGCAGTGGCAGCAATGGCGGTAACGGGGGCGGGAGTGCAGCCTTGGCCGTGCTGACGGGCATTGTCCAAGGGGTGCTGCCCTTCTTACTGGGCTTCCCCTTCTAGCAAGGGAGCCCGGCGGATTGGGCGATCGCAGCGAAAACAATTGAGGACTTTAATGGCCTTGAGTCGCCTCAGCTCAGGCCAGACAGCCATCTGGGTGGAGGGGACGCCTGATAATAGACGGGTTGTCTTTTGCTGCGCTGATGAGCCGTACCCTTGTTTTACCGGCAGACGCGATCGCTCAGCTTGACCTCAGTCCTGTCCAGACAGCCTTGCCGGAGTTGAAGACTGCCGATTGGCTCACCCTTGAGCAGCAAGTCTGTCTCAAGATCCAATGGCCGCGTAGCGAAGATGACCCGCGAGAACTGGCGGAGATTCCCGAAATTCGCCTCTGGTTTATCCGCTTAGATGCGACCTATCCCCAATTCCCCCTACTAGTGAACTGGCAGTCAGGTGAGCTGGTGCGCTACGCCGCCATGTTGGTGCCCCATCAGTTCAGCCGCAATGAAGGCTTACAGTTCAATCCTGAAGCTCTGGCAATTTGGGTCAACCACAAAATTTTCTACTTCGCTCAGCAACTCGCCGATCGTGGTTTGTCGGGCAGCAGTCGCCTCAAAAACTTTGCACAGATTCTGGGGTTTGAAATCGACGAAAGTTTCTTTGAGCTGCTCTAATCGCTGATGACAGGCGGAGGCGGCTGGTCTCTGGCTCGGAGTGATCTATGGTCCACTGCTGCAGATCCTGGGCTGAGAGTGCCGGGCTGGGAGAACGCTTGTCGATAAGATAGAGGGCTGTAGCTGCTCACGCCCTCACTCCTATGACTTTGACGACCGCGGCTGTTTTGGATGCCCTGCGTCCGGTAGAAGACCCAGAGCTCCGTCGCAGCTTGGTGGAACTCAACATGATTCGCGATGTAGCGATCGCGGGCGATCAGGTCAGCTTTCGTCTGGTGTTGACGACACCGGCTTGCCCTTTGCGCGAGCTGATTGTGGCGGACTGCGAGAAGGCTGTGAAAGCGCTGCCGGGCGTCGCAAGTGTCGCGATCGAAGTGGGGGCCGAAATTCCTCAGCAGCGCAGCTTGCCCGATCGCCAAGGCATTGGTGGCGTCCGCAATATTCTGGCGATCTCCAGCGGTAAAGGCGGCGTTGGTAAAAGCACCGTTTCGGTCAACACTGCTGTCGCTCTGGCTAAAGCCGGGGCTCGCGTCGGTCTGCTGGATGCGGATATCTATGGCCCGAACACGCCAACAATGTTGGGGGTTGCCGATGCCCAACCCAGCGTCAGACCCAGTCCCCAAGGCGACATCCTAGTTCCGATTGAGACCCACGGCATCAAACTCGTCTCGATGGCCTTTTTGATCGATCCCGATCAGCCGGTGATGTGGCGCGGCCCGATGCTAAACGGCATCATTCGCCAGTTCCTCTATCAAACAGAATGGGGCGAGCTGGATTACCTGATCGTCGATATGCCGCCGGGAACAGGTGATGCACAGTTGACCTTGGCGCAGGCGGTGCCTCTGGCCGGTGCGGTGATTGTGACGACCCCTCAGACGGTTTCCTTACTGGATTCGCGCAAGGGTCTGCGGATGTTCCAGCAGCTAAAGGTGCCAGTGCTGGGTATTGTCGAGAACATGAGCTATTTCATCCCGCCCGATCTGCCCGATCGCCGCTACGACATTTTTGGCTCTGGCGGTGGTGAAAAGACGGCGAAAGAGCTGGAAGTCTCTCTACTGGGCGGCATTCCCCTCGAAATTCCGCTGCGCGAGGGTGGCGATCGCGGGGTGCCGATCGTGGTCAGTCAGCCCGAATCTGCCTCGGCACAAGCCTTAACTGCGATTGCACAAAAAATTGCGGCGGCAGTTTCAGTTGCGGCCCTTACCCAGGAATTAGGACAAGAAAGCTAACCTGCCTTAAGGTTCGGTTCTGAGGACATCCATGCTGGCTCGTGGCTTGCGGTTTGGGCAGTGGCGTCAAAAGTTTGCCTTCCTTGATGCCTGGAAGGGCATGGATCGCTGGCTGCTGTTCATTCCGATTGCCCTGACCCTGTTGGGCGGCTTGCTGATCCGCAGCACTCAAGCCAACCAAAACTTCGCCGATTGGTGGCAGCACTGGATTACCGGGGCAGTGGGGGTAGGACTGGCGCTGGCGATCGCTCGCTGGCGCTATGACAACTGGCTGAAGCTGCAATGGTGGCTCTATGGGGTCACCTGTCTCTCACTGATTGCGGTGCGTTTTGTCGGCACCACAGCCCTAGGGGCTGAACGCTGGATCAGCATTGGCGGCTTTAACATCCAGCCCTCGGAATTTGCCAAACCGCTGATGATTGTAGTGCTGGCAGCCATTCTGAGCCGTGAAACGGCCGATCGCTTGCCGGGGCTGATCAAAGCGATCGCGATTATGTCGGTGCCTTGGCTACTGATCTTCCTGCAGCCCAACCTCGGAACTTCACTGATCTTTGGAGCGATCGTGTTTGGCATGCTCTATTGGGCCAATGCCAAACCGGGCTGGCTATTGCTGATGCTCTCGCCCTTGCCCTCAGCCATCTTGTTTGAGGCGCTGCCTTGGGCCTGGCCCGTCTGGCTGGCGATCGTGACTTCCGTTGGCTGGAAGAGTTTTGCGTGGCGCTGGCGCGGTGCGATTGGAGCACTGCTGACCAATGTGGCCAGTGGTGTGGTGGCGGGTTGGGCTTGGCAAAACCTTCTGCAGGACTACCAAAAAGACCGCCTGATTCTCTTCCTCGATCCCAATAAAGATCCACTGGGTGGGGGCTACAACCTGATCCAAGCCCGGATCGCGATCGGGGCCGGAGGAATTTGGGGCCAAGGGCTCAATCAAGGTACTCAGACGCAGCTGCGCTTTATTCCCGAGCAGCACACAGACTTCATTTTTTCGGCTGTGGGCGAAGAGTTGGGGTTTGTCGGCTCGATCGCCGTCATCCTGCTGTTTTGGCTAGTTTGCTGGCGGCTGATTGCGATCGCCACCAGTGCCCGCGATAACTTTGGTTCGTTGTTGGCGATCGGCGTTTTGTCGATGCTGGTTTTTCAGATCGTGATCAACATTGCCATGACAATTGGCCTTGGCCCCGTCACCGGGATTCCCTTGCATTGGCTCAGTTATGGACGATCGGCCCTACTGGCTAATTTCATTGCGATCGGAATTGTCGAATCGGTCTGGCGCTTTCGGCAGATCAGCCGCTACTGAACGTCAAACGGGTTGCGATCGCCTTTCCTTAAGGAGCATCTGTCCTCCATCGCAAGCGCGATCGCCCGTAGGATGACGACAGCCTCGCTGGTTCAAAATGCGCTGCCTAGTTTTCCCTTCGCCTGCTGACGTGATTCAAGCGGTCGCCGATCGCATTGCCGATCGCCTGCAAGCCCAACCCGATCTGTGCTTGGGGCTGGCTACTGGCCGCACTATGGTGCCCCTCTATGCGGAGCTGCTGGGCCGCTCCCTCAACTGGCAGCATTGCCGCATCTTTGCCCTAGATGAATATTGGGGTTTGGCGACCGATCATCCCAGCTCTTTTGCGGCGGAACTGCGACAGCGTTTCTGTCAGCCTGCCGGTTTGCGACCTGAACAAGTTCAGTTTCTGAACGGAGCAGCCTTAGATCCCGCCCAGGAATCGCAGCGCTACCGCCGTTGCCTAAAACAGGCCGGTGGCTTGGATCTGCAACTGCTAGGCCTAGGGGAAAACGGTCATCTCGCCTTCAATGAACCGGGTAGTGCTCGCGAGAGTCGCGTGCGCTTGGTTCAACTGAGCGATCGCACGCGCCAGCAAAATGCAGGAGCTTTCGGGGGCGATCCGGAGGCTGTCCCCAGCGCCGCTCTGAGTTTGGGGTTGGCAGACATCCTGGAAGCTCGGGAATTGCTATGGCTAGTAACCGGAGCTAGCAAGACCAAAATTTTGGCGCAAGCCTTACAGCCACCCCCAACAACGGCCATTCCTGCCTCTTACCTCCAAGAGCACCCCGCCACAACGCTCTATGCCGATCACGCTGCGGCAGCAGCATTGACAGTGGATCAATCTTGAGCAAGTGTTCTCAGGACAACGCGTCCAGCATGGCTGATGAGTTGATTGCTTTCCGAGGCAATCATCAACAGTGGCTCTCAGCTTCAGGGGCGATCGCGGCCGGTCGCGAGGGAGGTTCAACTGTGGCCGTTGGGGCCGTCAGCGATCGCGAGTGCCACCAAGCCTGTTGCTCAGGGCTGAGCTTTACTGAGTAAAAAGTGATCACCACCGGCTGACTTTGGTGCCCGGGCTCCAAGATCTCGACGGCGTAGGAGGGCGATCGCCGGGTCGCTAAGTCCACCACAAACCGGCGACCCACGCGCCGCCAGCTCGGCTCCTTGCCGCGCCACTGCAACCGACAACAAGGCCAAGGCAGCTCTTCGCGATCGAAGAGACGGCAGCAAGGGCCGATGATTCGGTAGCTGTAATGCCCACCGGGGCTGGCAATCACAGCGTGGCTGGGAAGCGGATGTGCCGCCGCTGCCCGATAGGAGCCGAAATCCAGCGGATCCATGCTGACTGTCCCTAGCCCTGTTGCTGGGGAATTTCAGCCAGCTGAACCGTCACCTGCCGCTTCTGTTGCTGACGGAGCAGTTCCAGAGCCAAGCGATCGCCCACCTTTTTCTTCTCCACGGCTGTCTGGAGATCCGAAGCTGAGCGGATAGGCTGACCTTCTGCCGCCGTAATCACGTCCCCTCGACGGATCCCGGCTGCCGCCGCTGGAGAGTTGGGCAAGACTTGGACAATTAAGGCACCGTCAGTTTCCGGCAGATCAATGCTGGCGTTGGGATTACGGTTATTCTCGCGCGCAATTTCCGGGGTCAGCGGCAGCATCTGAACACCCAAGAGCGGGTGGGAGGCTTTGCCAGTCTGAATAATTTGATCTGCAATGCGGCGGGCCGTGTTGATCGGTACCGCGAAGCCAATTCCCTGACCGTCGGCACGAATCGCGGTGTTAATGCCAATCACTTCGCCAGCAGCATTCAAGAGGGGACCGCCAGAGTTGCCTGGGTTGATCGCAGCATCGGTCTGAATGAAGCCAACCCGTTTGTCGGGAATCCCAACTTCTGAACTCGAACGCCCAGTGGCGCTAATAATGCCCACCGTCACGGTGTTGTCGAGACCGAGGGGATTACCGATCGCGATTGCCCATTCGCCAGGACGGAGGTTATCGGAATTGCCAATGCGGACGGTCGGTAAATCCTTGGCATCAATTTTGACGACGGCCACATCCGTAACCGGGTCAGCACCTAGGACTTGGCCATCGTAGGTTCGGCCGTCTTTGAGCCGCACTTGAACGCGATCGGCTCCTTCCACAACGTGGGCATTGGTCATCAGCAGACCATTACTATCAAAGATGAAGCCAGAACCGGAACCCCGCTCGACGCGATTGCCACCCGCCGGCGGGCCGCCAAACAAGCCGCCGAAGGGATCGCCATTGCTGACACGGCGGGATGCATTGATCCGAACCACGGCAGCGCCATCCCGCTCGACAGCCGCCACAATGAAGTTGGCGTTTTCAGGCAAGGGTAACGGGGGCCGATTGGGTGATGCTGCTTCGCTGCGATTTACCGCTAGTGGATTGGGAGGCGTAGGCAACTGTGCCACCTGTGAACAGCCCCCTAAGCCCAGCAGCACTAGGCTGCCGAGCCCCAAGGTTCGTTTGAAGAAGCTGTCAGTCATGAAGCGACCCGTGGCCGGGGGAAATGCTGAATTTATTCTAGGTCTGGCCTTCAGACGGTAATGCAGCGCTTGGTACGGCTTTCCGTCCTGTCTGCTTTGGCAATCGCTGATGCGACGCGGCAAAAAGGTTGGGGGTATAGTATTGATTCCCTATTCAGCTGCGATCGCTGTGGAACAGTCCCTAGAACACCTCTGGGAACAAATTCTGGAACGCTTGCAGCACCAGCTGAGCCGGCCGACCTTTGAAACTTGGATTAAAACGGCGACGGCAGAAGCATTCGACGGCAAAGTGCTGCGTCTCAGTACGCCCAACCCGTTTGCGCGCAACTGGTTGCAGAAATACTATCTGCGCACGATCGCCGATGTTGCCGCTGAAATTCTCGGCCATGGCATTGAACTGCAGATTGGCGTCCTTAGTGACACCAGCGCTGAACCAGAAAGTGGTGCAGAGCTCTGGCCGGCCATCAGTCCACCCCCAGCCGTTGAAGTCGTCAAACCACCGACGACAACAGCGGGACGTCCGCCCCTGCGCAGCAGCGACCTCAACCCGAAGTACGTTTTTAGTCGCTTCGTGGTGGGAGCCTACAACCGCATGGCCCATGCGGCATCCTTGGCGATCGCTGAATATCCAGGCCGCGAATACAATCCACTATTTCTCTGTGGCGGGGTGGGGCTGGGCAAAACCCATCTGATGCAGGCGATCGGGCACTACCGCTTGGAAATTGACCCAGATGCCAAGATTTTTTACGTTTCTACCGAGCAATTTACGAATGATTTGATCGCTGCGATTCGCCGCGACAGCATGCAGAGCTTCCGCGAACATTACCGCGCAGCCGATGTGATTATGGTCGATGACATTCAGTTTATTGAAGGCAAAGAATATACCCAAGAAGAATTCTTCTATACCTTTAATTCCCTGCATGAAGCGGGCAAGCAAATTGTGTTGGCTTCCGATCGCCCACCCAGCCAAATTCCGCGTTTGCAGGAACGTCTGATTTCTCGCTTCTCGATGGGCTTGATTGCGGATATTCAGCCCCCCGACTTTGAGACACGCGTTGCCATTCTCCAGAAGAAATCAGAATTTGAAAATATGCCCCTCCCCCGCGATGTGATTGAGTACATCGCAGCCCGCTACACCTCCAACATCCGTGAGCTCGAGGGCGCTCTGACGCGGGCCGTTGCCTATGCTTCAATTTCAGGCCTAGCCCTGACCTTGGCGAATATAGCCCCCGTTCTCACACCGCCAACGGAAAAAATGGAGCTCTCGCCTGAGATGATTCTCCAAACCGTTGCAGAAACCTTTGATGTCTCAATCGAAGATCTCCGCGGTAACTCCCGACGACGGGAAGTCAGCTTAGCTCGTCAGGTCGGCATGTACTTAATGCGTCAGCATACGGACTTAAGTCTGCCGAAAATTGGCGAACAATTTGGCGGGAAAGATCACACGACGGTGATGTACAGCTGCGAAAAAATTGGCCAGCTTCGCCAGTCCGATCCCCAGATGGGAAAACAGTTGCAAGAAATCAACGATCAGCTGTTTGTAGCTAGCCGCGGTTAGAAGCCACGGCCACCCCCTTTGCTCTTCTGCCGCAGCCCTCAAAGCTTGCTCTAGATTGCAGACTGTTTCACTCTGGTCCGCAGCTTTTAGGAGCGATCGCCGCCTGCGATAGGGTGGGGAACGGAGTGCTGTGAACCCCCATGAGTGTGCTGGCTCCCGATGCGGTGGAAGGGCTATTCGATCAGATTGCGCCGATTTACGACAATCTGAATGATCAGCTCAGCTTTGGCCTGCATCGCCTCTGGAAGCGCATGGCCGTCAAATGGTCTGCCGCAAAACCCGGCGATCGCGTTTTGGATCTCTGCTGCGGCAGTGGCGATCTGGCTTTTTTGCTAGCAAAAGTAGTCGGGAGCAAGGGGCAAGTCATTGGTTTCGATCGCTCGCAGGCGCTTCTGTCTGTTGCAGGCGATCGCGCTCGCCAGCTTGCTAGCGCACTGGTGATCGACTGGCAGCGGGGCGATGCCCTCGACCTACCTTTTCCAGATGATCACTTTGATGCAGCGACCTTAGGCTATGGCCTGCGCAATGTACCGGATATCCCTACGGTTTTGCGGCAGTTGCAACGGGTGTTGAAGCCGGGGGCTAGGGCAGCGATCCTCGATATGCACCGCCCCTACTCACCGCTGTTACGGCAGTTTCAGCAGGTTTATCTTGATCGCTGGGTTGTACCGGCTGCCGCCGCCCAAAACTGTGCTGCTGAGTACGAGTACATCGATGCCAGCCTAGAGGCATTTCCCCAGGGTCAGCAGCAGGTGGCATTAGCGATCGCAGCGGGTTTTCAGCGGGCCAAGCACTACGAACTGGCAGCAGGGCTGATGGGTGTGTTGGTGGTTGAGGCGTAATTTTGGACGGGCGCACCCTCGGTTTATGGCTGTTACCACCAGTCGTTGGCGGGATTATTGGCTACTTCACCAACGATCTCGCGATTCGCATGTTGTTTCGGCCCTATCGCCCAGTCGTGATCGGGGGCTGGCAGCTGCCGTTTACACCGGGACTGATTCCAGCCAACCAAGGGCGATTAGCAAGGCGGATTGCCGACGCCATTTTGGGATCGCTGCTGACCCCTGATGCGCTCCATGATCTGGCGCGCCGCCTCCTAGAACTGCCGCGCTTGGAAGCGGCGATCGCCTGGTTAGTCAGCTTGTTACTAGAGCGCCTGCGCGAGGTTCGAGATCCCCGCAGCATTGAGGTGGCTGCTGATGTATTGCGCGACTTGGCGGGCAGTGCCCTACCCCGCTGGCTACGGGCGATCGTTCGCCAGCGCCAAGGGTTAGACGCCCAGATCGATCGTTGGTTTGAACAGCAGCTCCTCAGCCAGAAACTGGGCCCTTTGCAGGCACAACAGCTGGGCGACTGGTTACTAGAGGGCGCATTTCCACCCGATCAGATTCGGCGGGTCATGCTGGACTTTCTCACCGACGACAACATCCGCAATCTCGATCGCATCGTTCGCGATCGCACCCGGGGCACCGACTGGGTGATCGCCAATTTGTTTGGGGTGCAGTCTAGCTTGCAGCGACTGCGCCAGTTTCTGCGTGAGCAACCCGAAGCAGGCGACGCGGTAATTGCCGAACTCAGTCAACGGTTGGCCCTGCGCCAACAGCTCAGCCAAGCCCTGCAAACCTTTCAGCTGACCGATTTGCCTCAGACGACCCTCACCGATCTCCGTCTTCAACTGCGTCAGGGACTGCGCCAATGGCTGGATCAGGATGGCCTGTCGCTACTAGAAGGGGCACTGGGCGGTCTCGATTGGACCGCAGCGGCGCGGGCCTTGCTCGATCGCTTGCGGACAGCAGTGATCAGTGACGAGGCGATCGCCGCCTTTAGACACGAAGTGGCGCTGATCCTCGACCAGCGGCTGGAGCATGAATTGGAAGATTTAGTTGCTGCCGCCCTGCCCATTTTGGCCTTGGAAGACCTGATTATCGGTCGCGTTGAGGCGACGCCGGCAGCCGATCTGGAAGCGGCAATTCAAGGGATTGTTCGCAGTGAGTTGCAGGCGATCGTCAATATTGGCGGCGTTTTGGGGGTACTGCTGGGCTGCGTGCAAAGCCTGATCAACGTTTGGTCTTTAAGCACCTAGTGTCAGCTTGCAGCTCACCAAACCTCTCGTGATCCCGATCAAGGATCAGCAAGGGACCGTCCCAGCCGTCAGCTAAGATTTGAGCAGGCTAGGGGTGCTCAACAGGGTTGGGCTGAGATTACACCCTTGGAACCTGGCACCGGGTAATACCGGCGGAGGGAAGCTGATCAGAATGATTCCATCGCGATCGCGTGGCAACAGGCGATCGAGGGTCTTCTCCTCGAAAATCGGGTACTCCTAGCCGTCTGGCAGTTCGGTTGCGAATTGCCACTCATCTCGCAAGGAGTCTGTCATTATGCGCAGCGACTGGATCGCACCCCGCCGAGGCCAAGCCAACGTCACTCAAATGCACTACGCCCGCCAAGGCGTGATCACCGAAGAAATGGACTTCGTGGCGCGGCGCGAAAATCTGCCAGCCGATCTAATTCGGGATGAAGTGGCACGGGGTCGGATGGTTATCCCCGCCAACATCAACCACACCAATTTGGAGCCGATGGCGATCGGCATTGCCTCCAAGTGCAAGGTCAACGCCAACATCGGTGCTTCGCCTAACGCCTCCAACATCGATGAAGAAGTCGAGAAGCTGAAGCTCGCGGTCAAATACGGTGCCGATACCGTCATGGACCTCTCGACCGGCGGCGGCAACCTCGATGAGATTCGCACCGCGATCATCAATGCTTCGCCGGTACCGATCGGCACCGTGCCGGTCTACCAAGCCCTGGAATCCGTTCACGGGCGCATCGAAAAACACAGCGCCGACGACTTCTTGCATGTGATCGAAAAGCACTGCGAACAGGGCGTCGACTACCAAACCATCCACGCCGGTCTGCTGATTGAACACCTGCCCAAGGTCAAGAGCCGGATCACCGGGATTGTTTCGCGGGGCGGCGGCATCATTGCCCAGTGGGTGCTCTACCACCACAAGCAAAACCCGCTCTATACCCACTTTCGCGACATCATCGAAATCTTCAAGCGCTACGACTGTAGCTTCGGCTTGGGTGACTCGCTGCGGCCGGGTTGCCTGCACGATGCTAGCGACGATGCCCAGCTCAGCGAGCTGAAGACTCTCGGTCAACTGACGCGGGTTGCTTGGGAACACGACGTGCAAGTCATGGTCGAAGGGCCAGGCCACGTTCCCATGGACCAGATCGAGTTCAACGTCCGCAAGCAAATGGAAGAGTGCTCAGAAGCTCCCTTCTACGTCTTGGGTCCCCTCGTGACCGACATTGCACCGGGCTATGACCACATCACCAGCGCGATCGGGGCAGCAATGGCGGGCTGGTATGGCACGGCAATGCTCTGCTACGTCACGCCCAAAGAGCACTTGGGTCTGCCCAATGCGGAAGATGTGCGCAATGGTTTGATCGCCTACAAAATTGCGGCTCATGCAGCAGATATCGCTCGCCACCGTCCGGGTGCTCGCGATCGCGATGATGAACTGAGTCGGGCACGCTACGCCTTCGACTGGAACAAGCAATTTGACTTGAGCCTCGATCCAGAGCGGGCGCGGGAATACCACGACGAAACTCTGCCAGCAGATATCTACAAAACGGCAGAATTCTGTTCGATGTGTGGACCGAAGCACTGTCCGATGCAAACCAAGATCACCGAGGAAGATCTAACCGAGTTGGAAAAATTCCTCGAGAAAGATAGCGCTCTGGCGTAGGTTCTCGAGCTCTCTTAAGCTGAATTAGAATTGAGCGATCGCTCCTCTAGTGGCACTGGGGGAGCGATTTCTTGATCACCGCGAACGCGGCGTTTGTCGGCATTGCTTGAGGATGCGCTGATCGTTGTCACTGAGACGCTTGAGGTCGTAAAAGCCCGCCAGTTGGGGCGGTTGGTTGGGCTCCGTGGCGGCCGCAGCGATCGGAATGCTGAAACGGTACTCTTGCCCATCAAAACTGTCGGCAATAGTCAGCACCAGTTGGCGATCGCGGATGGTGCCCTGAAAACAGTCAAAGGAGGAATAGGGCATGTAGATTGCACCTTCCAAACGGTTGCCCGCTGCGGCAAAGACAAGATAGGTTTTGCCAATTTCATCACGGGTTTTGGCTTCGCCGTAGAGATAGGCTCCATCCCCCCAGGCAACCTGCGATAGTCCAGCAGTAACCCAGATTCCCAAGCTGCCGAGAATTGCTGCACCCAGACTGTAGCTTAGGCTGCGCATATCACTTCCTCCTCCTATCCCCAAGGTAGGTGGGGGATCAGCGCCTGAATCCAAAGAATAGTTAAAGCCTGGTGATCACTATCGGGATAAACTGCTGGCTTGCACCTGTTGAAAGCTGATTCGGCGGCTGGGGATAGTCGCGATCGCAGAGGGCCTCTAGCGTGCTTGGAACTGGAGTAGTCGTGCTACTGGCCTTTAGCCAGTCTAGGGCGTGACTTGAATGCCTAACAGGAATTCTGATTAGCCTCTATCTAACTGGGTAACTGAGAACCACGGAGTAGGATCAACCGTGATCTCTGAGAAAGCGGGGCTCTTGCGTGAGTTTGGCTGACCGCCTTTGGCAACAAAATCAAGCCTTGGTTGCTGAGATTCGGGTTCATCCCTTTGTCGTGGCGTTGGTGAAAGGCAGCCTGCCCTTGACTAACTTCCAGACCTACATTGGTCAGGATGCTTTTTTCCTAGAAGCCTTTGCGCGGGCCTACAGTATTGCGGCAGCCAAGTCGGCCAATCAGCAAGATTTTGAGCAGTTCCATCAGTTGGCTGATGGCATCCTAGCCGAACTGAAGCTCCATGCCAGTCTGGCCACTCGCTGGCAGATCGATCTGCGATCGGTGCAGCCCAATCCAGCCACGCATCGCTATGTGGATTTTTTGACGGCGATCGCTTGGAGTCAACCACTGGGGGCGATCGCGGCGGCAATGGTGCCCTGTATGCGGCTCTATGCAGACCTGGGGCAGTTCTGGTCACAACGCGGCTATGCCCCTCAACCCTACGGCGAGTGGGTCGAAACCTATGCTGATCCAGCCTTTGACAGTTTGGCCCAGCAGCTAGAAGCCCTGCTCGATCGCCATGGGACCGAGGCGATCGCAGCAGAACCCTATACCTACGCACTGACTTGTGAGCGCGACTTTTTTAGTGCTGTGGGGACGGCATAGCGCTATGGGGGGCAGTGTGTTGGCAGTCGGCTACGGCAATCGGTTTGAGATCCCCTCAACGCCTCCCTCACCCCAGAGACTGGCAAACTGTTGGTGGTCATGGGTTCGAATACTGCAATCGAGGCGCCGCCTAGCTAATGCGTGTTTTGGGATTGATCAGTGGCACCAGTGCCGATGGCATTGATGTAGCGATCGCGGAAATTCAGGGTTTTCAGGCAGACTTAAGCGTTGCGCTACTGGCCTTTGAGACGATTGCCTACGAACCGAGCCTGCGCGATCGCATTTTGGAAGTCGCAGCCGGATTTCCGCTGAGCGTGGCGGAATTGACCGCACTCGACGCTGCGATCGCTCAAGCCTTTGCGACAGCAGCCCAAACCTTGATTCAGCAGCATGGTGCAGTGGATCTGATCGGGTCTCACGGCCAGACGGTTTACCATCAGCCGCTGCAAGCAGGGCAACTAGGCTGGAGTGTGCAGTTGGGCTGGGGAGCTGCGATCGCCCAGCAGACAGGGATTACAACGGTCAGCAACTTCCGCAGTGCCGATCTGGCGTTGGGCGGTCAGGGAGCCCCCCCCGTTCCTGCAGTAGACCTGTGGTTGTTAGGCAGTGATTCCGAAAATCGTTGTGTGCAGAATATTGGTGGCATCGGTAATCTCACCTGGCTGCCGCGCCGCGATCACCCTGACTGGCAGTCGGAAGTCCGCGGTTGGGATACCGGCCCTGGTAATTCCCTGCTGGATCTGGCGGTGCAAAAACTGAGCCAAGGTCGGCTCTCCTACGATGACGGTAGTCAGTGGGCCGCAACTGGACAGATCGATCAGGTGCTCTGCGATCGCTGGTTGCAGGAGGATGACTATTTCCGCTTGCCGCCGCCAAAATCGACAGGACGCGAACGCTACGGTTGGCAGTTTTTAGAGACTTGGGCGGCAGAACTCGATCGCCTCACAGCTGCGGATCAACTGGCAACTTTGACAGAATTTACTGCTGCCAGCATTGTTAATAACTATCGCCACTTTTTGCCAGCTTTACCCGATCGCGTTTTGGTCTGTGGCGGTGGGTTACATAATCAATTTTTGCTGCAGCGATTACAGCAGCAATTACCAACAGTGAAGATCGCGAGTACGGATGATTTTGGGGTCAACTCCCAAGCCAAGGAAGCGATCGCGATCGCGGTTCTAGCCTATTGGCGACAGCACAACGTTCCTGGCAATTTGCCGGCAGTGACTGGGGCGTCGGGTCCTGCCTTACTAGGCGATGTTTTTGCTCGAACCTAAGCAGAGTTCTAATCCAATGCAGCCCCAGGAAACCGCAGCTCGATATGACACCATTGCCCAATGGTGGCAAACGCAACATCAAGATTCACAGTATGGCCTTCGACAATTAGAGCGAGCAATTCAATTTGTCGATCCGACTCACCAGCCCAAGTTAGCTCTCGAGGTCGGCTGTGGTAGTAGTGGCCGCTTTATTGAGTGTCTGAGCAACAGAGGATTTCAGGTCGAAGGACTGGATATTTCCACTGCAATGATTGATTTGGCTCAGCAACTACATCCTGAAGTGACTTTCTACAGAGCAGATATCTGTGAGTGGATTCCTAGCAAGTCCTACAGCTTGATTGTTGCTTGGGATAGTACCTTTCATCTACCGCTAGACCAACAAGCCCCTGTACACAGAAAACTCTGTGCTGCCCTAGAAGATCAGGGGATTTTGATGTTTACCTGTGGCGGTGGAGATCAAGCCGGTGAAATTGCTGGTGTATTCCAAGGTCAGGATTTTGAGTACAGCACCCTAGGAATTGATGCATTTCTGAAGCTCCTCAGTGACTGCCACTGCACCTGTCTTCATCTTGAATACGATCAGTATCCTGAAAGGCATGTTTACGTGATCGCCAAAAAAGTTGGCGCTGCAATTCATTGAACAGACAATTAATCGACTCATAAAATCAGCCAGCTAATTGTCCTAAAACAAAAAGCTGGCCAATGTTAGATGGGTTTGAAACTGAATTGATGGCTGCTGAGCCTCATTTTTCTGTTGCTGTACCCGCTCAGAGAGCAAAATCAAAAGGCGTGAGTCTTGACTCCAACGCCGTGACAGAAAAAGGCGCGAAATTAGATGAATTGCCCCAAGATCAACGCCGCAACACCTGAAAACACAGTGATACCTAATGCGGTCAGCGGCGACTGTCCTTGAGCGACTGCAAAGGTCGTGACCACTCCAGCACCAAGGGCGGCAATTAGGAATTGGTCAAGCAGTGCGCTGTTCAGGAAAGGTCGCTTCATGGCCGTGGGTGAATTGCATTCTGCGCTACAGATTACTGTTCGCTTAGGAAGCGATCGCGGCAGAATCCCCAGACTGTAATTAACGTTTGGGTTTCGCGACCTTTCGTTACAAGCTTGCTGGAACTGTGAAGCCACGTAACGATTGTGCTCGTTCTTCAGGACTGAGGTTGAGCCCTTGCAACAAGACCCCAAAGTTTCCGAGTGCGGTGGGATCGAGCAACCGGTGTAGCACTTCGCGTCGCCGTAACAACTGACTCAGGTCTGATCCGGACTGTGGTTGGGAGAGTGCCATGAGGCGATCGCCCAAGCCCAGCGCCATCAGAAACAGAGCCTGTTCCGTAAAGGCCAAGCGTTTGAGCCCGAGCGCTTCGCCCCAGACTTCCAGCGCTGAAAAATTGACATGGGCCGTCAGATCTTGCTGCCCCGGCCGAGCATAGAGATCGTTGTGAAAGCGTTGCTGCCAGTAGGCCTGAAGGGTGCCATCCGTGCGGCCAGCCGCGTAGTAGCGATCGCCGCTGTAGCCGTAATCGATCGTCAGCAAGTAGCCCCGCTGCAATCCCTGAACGACCTGAGCGAGCCACTGCTTCGCCGCCGGATGCACCTCCGTTCGGTAGCCCTCGGGCAGACGTGCGATCGCCGCTGCCAATCCCAAGTCTGCAAAGACATCAACAAGGTCAGGGCTCGACAGCGGTCCCAAGACTTCTTGCAGAACCCCCGCATTTTCCGTCACATAAATTTCTTGCCATTCACCCCCTTGCCACTGGATCCGATGCACCGGCAGGGCATCCACTAGCTCATTCGAGAAAGCCACACCGACGGTTGGCTGAGTGGCCCAGTCTTCCCAAGTCCACCAATCGACGCGATCGCGCCAGGGTTCTAGTCGCTCTTGCTGCTGCCGCCGCAGTTGGGGCGATCGCTCAATGATGCGATAGTGCAACGTTGCTTCTAACTCGGTTCCGGCGATCGCTGCTAAAAAGTCCCCTGCAAACTGGCCAGCGCCCGCCCCCATCTCGACCCAAACAAAGCGATCGGGTCGTCCGAGAACTTGCCAAAACTCTGCGGCTTGTACCGCCAGCAATTCGGCAAAATCAGCTGAAAGCGAGGGGGATGTGACAAAATCACCCCGATCGCCAAATTGCCCGGTGCGGCTGCTGTAGTAGCCCGACTCGGGATCGTAGAGCGCCCAGCTCATAAACTGCGCCATCGTCAAGCGGCGCTGGGGCTGGCTTTCCAACCATTCTAAGAGGCGATCGGGGATAGCCTGAGTCATCAGAGGGGAGTCCGCTTGCTACGATGAGAGTCTTATTAAGAATTGTGATTGTAGCTGCGTTGCCTTGTCCTTTTTCCGCGCCGTTCCGGTATTGCCCATGTTGACTTCCTGGCTTCCGAAACTCTGTGCTGCGATCGCGGCGCTTCTCTTCCTGCTCCCTGCCGCTCCCGCGCAGGCCTTTAATAATCCTGAGCTCCTGCCTGATAGCCCCACCCCGATCATCGACTTGGCTCGTGTGCTCACCGACACCCAAGAGCAACGACTAGCCCGAGAACTGAACCAGTTTGAAGATGAAACCGGCTGGAAGCTGCGGGTGCTGACTCAGTTCGATCGCACACCGGGGCTAGCCGTGCGTGACTTCTGGAATTTAGATGAGCGCAGCGTGCTGCTGATTGCAGATCAGCGGGGCGGTAACTTACTGAACTTCAACGTCGGTGAAGCCTTCTATGCCTTCATGCCGCGGACTTTCTGGGTTGAGTTACAAACGCGCTACGGCAACCAGTTCTACGTGCGCGACCATGGCGAAGACGGAGCAATTTTTGATTCTCTTCATTCGATTGAAGGCTGCCTGCGCCAGGGTGGCTGCAGTGTGGTGCCAGGGCTACCGCAAGAACAATGGGTTCTAACACTGGTCACCTCCGTCCTCGGCGGTTTGGTTTGTGGATTCACAGCACACCCCCGCAAGCCCGGTCAGATCATCGCTTGGCAATGGGTGCTAATCTTCTCGCCGCTCTGGGGAATTTTGTTCATTGCCTTTGGCATTGGTCCAGTAATTACTCGCACCACTGACTGGCTGCCGCTCTTTCGGAATGTCGCGGGCTTCTTAGTTGGAGCCTTGGGCGCTTACTTGATCTATCAATTCCGCAGTTCGAATTCTTCTACGCCTGCTCAATAGCGATCGCTAGCGATGGCTGATGAAGGTCAGCTGTCACGACTCTATATTCAACAGAAAGCCTGTAATCCCGATCGTGGATTACAGGCTTTTACTTCGCTCAAATTAGAGGGGGTGATTAGCTCAGGGGAACCGCAGTTGGAGTTGCGATCGCCTTAAAGACGAGTCGTTCATTCTCCACAGCAACTTGAATCGTGTCGCCATCACTGAATTGCCCCCTGAGGATCGCCTTAGCGATCGCAGTTTCCAACTCTCGCTGAATGACTCGTTTGAGCGGACGAGCTCCATAGACGGGATCAAAACCAATCTCAACCAAGAAATCGATCGCTTCTGGACTCATCGACAGCGATAATTTGCGATCGCTCAATCGTTCTTCAAGGCGATGCAGTTGAATCCGCACAATCTGCTGCAACTGATCCTTGCGCAGGCTGTGGAAGATGATTGTCTCATCGACCCGATTCAGAAATTCCGGTCGGAAATTAGCCCGCAGTGCTTCGGTGACACGGCTCCGCATTTCTTCGTAGCGGCTGTCATCGCCAGCCACATCGAGAATGTATTGCGAACCGATATTGCTGGTCAAAATCAAGATTGTATTCTTGAAGTCCACTGTTCGGCCGCGGCTATCGGTGACTCGACCATCATCGAGAATCTGCAACATGACGTTGAAGACATCTGGATGGGCCTTCTCAATCTCATCAAAGAGGATGACGGAATAGGGACGCCGCCGCACCGCTTCCGTGAGTTGGCCGCCTTCGTCATAGCCGACGTAGCCCGGAGGCGCGCCGATTAGCCGCGAAACCGCGTGTTTCTCCATGTACTCCGACATATCAATGCGAATCATCGCGTCTTCAGTGTCGAAGAGATAGGCAGCTAGGGCTTTGGCCAACTCGGTTTTACCAACCCCTGTAGGGCCCAAGAAGATGAAGCTCGCGATCGGGCGTTTCGGATCAGACAACCCAGCTCGCGATCGCTGAATTGCATCCGCGACAGCAGAAACCGCTTCTTCTTGGCCAATCACCCGTTGATGCAGTTCTTCATCGAGATTGAGGAGCTTTTGCATCTCTGACTCAACCAGCTTGCTGACAGGAATCCCCGTCCACTTAGAGATGATTTCAGCAATGTCAACCTCTGTCACTTCTTCGCGCAGCAGAGACTTGCCACTGGTGTGGGTCGTCGCTAAACCGCCCTCCATTTCGTTGAGCTTGCGCTGCAGTTCTGTCAGTTTGCCGTACTTCAGCTCAGCTGCTTTGTTCAGGTCGTAATCTCGCTCAGCCTGTTGCATTAGCAAGTTAACCTGATCAATCTCTTCCTTGACGGATTGGATATCAGTAATAACATCCTTTTCAGCTTGCCATTGACTGCTTAAACTCCGCTGCTCTTCTTTTAGGTCGGCCAACTCTTTTTCTAGCCGTTGCAGACGTTCCTGTGAGGCAAGATCACTCTCTTTTTGCAAGGAGAGTCGTTCCATTTCGAGCTGGAGAATCTTGCGATCGATCTCATCTAATTCTTCTGGCTTTGAAGTGATTTCCATCTTGAGTCGAGCCGCCGACTCATCGACTAAATCAATCGCCTTATCTGGCAAGAAGCGATCGCTGATGTAGCGGGTCGAGAGGACAGCAGCAGCGACAAGAGCGTTGTCAGAAATACGGACGCCATGATGCACTTCATAGCGCTCTTTTAAGCCACGCAAAATCGAGATCGTATCTTCTACCGTAGGTTGATCGACAAAGACCTGTTGGAAGCGTCGTTCAAGAGCCGCATCCTTCTCAATATATTGGCGATATTCATCTAGTGTGGTTGCCCCAATACAGCGCAATTCTCCCCGCGCCAGCATCGGCTTCAGTAAGTTGCCAGCATCCATGGAGCCTTGGACCGCTCCAGCACCAACCACCGTATGAATCTCATCAATAAAGAGGATAATGATGCCTTCAGAGTCAGTGACTTCCTTGAGGACTGCTTTCAGGCGTTCTTCAAACTCACCCCGGAATTTAGCACCTGCAATTAAGGCACCCATGTCCAAAGCAATCAGCCGCCGATCCTTGAGGGATTGCGGGACATCACCATTAATAATCCGCTGGGCTAATCCTTCTGCGATCGCAGTTTTGCCAACCCCAGGCTCGCCAATCAAGACCGGATTATTCTTGGTGCGCCGACTGAGAATCTGAATAGTGCGACGGATTTCATCATCGCGGCCAATGACGGGATCGAGCTTGCCACGACGCGCCATTTCAGTCAGGTCACGCCCATATTTTTCGAGGGCTTCGTATTTACCTTCAGGGTTTTGATCAGTCACTTTTTGGCTGCCTCGAATCTGTTGAATAATCTGACGGAGCTGCTTCTCGTCAACCTTGAATTCTTGACTGAGCAAGCGCCCAAAACGGGAATCGCGGGGAAAGCTGAGGATGAGGTGCTCAACCGAAATAAATTCATCCCCAAAGTCCTTGCGAAACTGATCCGCCTGATCGAGGAGTTGATCGAGCGATCGCCCCAGATAAACCGACTGATTACCCCCACTCACCTTTGGCTGGCGGGCAATAAACCGCTCTGTAAACTGCTGTAGTTGTGCCGCTTCTAACCCTGCTTTCTTGAGGATATTCAGAGCCAGCCCTGGTCCTTGAAGCAAGGCCAAAAACAGATGTTCTGATTCAATTTGCTGATGCTGAGCTTGTTTCGCAACATCAGTTGTGCGAACGATCGCTTCCCAGGCTTTTTCAGTAAATTGATTGGGATTCGTCGGTTGCATGGTGAGAAGTTCCAGCGATGAACCCATTTTAGGCAGGGGCGACCGCTTGCCCAGATCGGAGATCCGGCCAGTGCTCGAGCGAAATCCGTCTTTTGAATCGCCAGTAAAAAGCCCCTACTCTGCAGTAGAGGCTGTTGAGAACAATCGTTAGATCTGAAGCAAAAGATTACTGGACCACGATTTTGCCAACCATGCCAGCGCCGCGGTGGGGCTCGCAGTAGTAGGTGTAGGTGCCAGGCTCGCTGAAGGTAGCTTCAAAGGTTTCGCCAGGCGAGAAGGCGAGATCTTTGTGAGAGAGTTCCGGTTGGCCCTCGACCACAACGTTGTGGGGCGCCAGTTTATTGTTGACCCACTGGACCGTGTCGCCCGCTTGGATCTCGATGGTCGAGGGTTCAAACGCCAGCATGCCGTTGTCTGCGCCCATTTTGATCGCAACGGTCTGAGCAGATGCCGGTGCTGCCGAGAGGAAGAAGCTACCGACGCAGAGCACAGCAGCAACAGCGAAGAGGCTGAGGCGGCGTGCAAAAGAAGCCAAAACTTTCATGATTAAGGTTCAGTCAAATGCCGTGGATCTATTTTACGCTAAGGCGCTGGCGAGACTTGAATCCACTAACGCGGAACAGGTCAGCCAAGCTGTTGACGTAGGGCACCATGCCAAACTGGGCGGGATTCACCGGATTGGTGTGGGTGAAATGCCGATAATTGATACAAAATCGATCCCAATCGGTCATCTGAATGCGGAAGACCTTGATGAAGAAATCGACCAAGCCCCGCGTCAACGGAATCTGGAACCAAATGCGCAAGCCAAAGTAGTCGCAGGCTTGGCGAACCGCATCATCCAAGGTGATGGCAGAGGTGCCCAACACGAACTTCCGGACACCCGGTTCTGCTGGAGGGTGAGCAATCAAATAACGAACGACTTGGGCAATATCGTAGGCATGAACAATGTGGAAACTGGCTTCACCTTTGAAGAAGCGAATCAGCCAGAGCCACTTGACGACATCCTGTAACCCCGCCGTTAGGAAGGACGATCGCTTGCCATCACTACCGCCACCAAAGACAAGAGTGGGGAAGACTGCCGTCACCTTGGGCGCGATCGCGAGGTTCTCGATTTCCTGCAGACCCTGATACTTGGTGCGGATGTAATCAGTCCCATAGAGCGCTGCTTCGGGCAGCAACTCATTGTTGTGGCCGAGGACACTCTCGGTCGAGAAGTAGATGACCTGTTGGCAACGCTCGGGATCAAGGCTACTTAGCAGTGTGACGACCTGCTGGACATTGACCTGTTGTGTTGCCTCAGCACCACCCCAAGCTGCAGCCGTCAAAACAGCAATGTCGATGGTTTGCAGTAGCTCGTGGAAGCGATCGATGTCCGCCATATCGGCTTCGATCACCTCCACTCCGGGCCGACGCTTGACATCAATCGTCAGCTTCTGGCGATCGCGGACGAGCAGAAACAGCTCATAGTCTGTGTTGAGCAGCAACGTTTCCGTCAGATAGTGGCCGACACAGCCGCTGGCCCCAGTGATGAAGACGCGCTTACTCACCCAGTGATTGCCTCTCGCAAGTTAGTGACTCGCTGCCAAGAGTTGATCGAGGTTTTTGGCCGTCTCAAAGAAGTGACGGGCATTATCCTCAGGAGTCCCGGGCAGGATGCCGTGGCCCAAGTTGAGAATGTGCCGCTGATTGCCAGCTTTACGCACCGTGTCCAAAATGCGATCGCGGATGAAATCTTGAGAGCCAAACAGCACACCCGGATCGATGTTGCCTTGCAGGCCGATATCCGGACCCAAGCGGCGGCGAGCATCGAGCAAATCAACCGTCCAATCGACGCTGACGATATCGCAGCCCGACTGGCCCATCCGCTCCAGTACGCCAGCACTACCGCTGATGTAGAGAATTAAGGGCACTTCAGGGTGTTTTGCCTTCACTTGCTGGAAGACACGCTGCTGATAAGGCAGAGCGAAGGTGTCGTAATCGATCGGGCTCAGCTGACCGGCCCAAGAATCGAACAGCTGAACAACCTGCGCACCACAGTCAATTTGGTGGCAGAGGTAGATGGCAATGTTGTCGGCTAGCTTGCCCAACAACTCATGCAGGATCGTCGGTTCCGAAAAGGCAAGGTGCTTGATGTTGGCGTAGGTTTTCGAGCTTTTACCTTCGATCGCATAGGCCGCGAGAGTCCATGGCGCACCGGCAAACCCTAGCACGGCGGCTTCGTTGCCGACTTCCTGACGAAGGGTTTCCAAAATTGGACGAATGAAAGGCGTGGCTTCTTCCGGATCGAGATCATGCACTGCTGCCACTTGTTCAGCCGTGCGGATCGGCGGCTCCAGAATCGGGCCTTTGCTCTCAATGATGTCGAAGGGAATGCCCATGCCCGGCAAGGGCGTCAGGATATCCGAGAACAGGATGACGCCGTCGGGCTTGAAAGCGCGGAACGGTTGCAGCGAAATTTCGATCGCCAGTTCCGGCGTTTCCGAACGCTCACGGAAGCCAGGGTACTTGTCCCGCAGATCGCGATAGACCTTCATGTAGCGACCAGCTTGGCGCATCATCCACACGGGTGGGCGATCGAGAACCTCGCCACGGGCAGCGCGCAAAAGTCGGGGGAGCGAAGACGACGCGACCATGAAACCTACAGAGTAGAGGAGCGAACGCCAGTGGGTTCCGCCAGTCTGGCAATTTCGAATTATAGGGGACTGTTGGCAGCCTCACTCAGGGATTCTGGGCCAGAGGCCAGTTCAAGCACGAGGGTCGTCAGCGGTGGCAGACAGAGATCAAGGGAATAGGGCCGATTGTGGCAAGACCATTCATCAGTCCATTTGCCACCCAGATTACCCATGTTGCTGCCGCCGTAGGAGCGGGCATCACTGTTAAAGATCTCGCGGTAGAAACCGGCAACCGGTACCCCAATTCGGTAGTGGGCATGGGGCTGGGGTGTGAAATTACAGACCACCACCAAGAAGCGATCGCTCTCGTGGGCGCGGCGAATAAACGAGACGATGCTGTGACGATTGTCGCTACAGTCAATCCACTCAAAACCGGCTTGATTGCAGTCCTCGCTGTAGAGTGCGGGCGCATTGCGATAGAGGTGATTGAGGTCTTTAACGAATTGTTTCAGACCCTGATGGGGTTCGTACTGGAGCAGGTGCCACTCCAGATCGCCCCAGACATTCCACTCCGCCCACTGACCGAACTCCATGCCCATGAATAGGGTCTTCTTACCAGGGTGGGTGAACATGTAGCCCAACAGGCACCGGAGGTTGGCGAACTTCTGCCATTCATCGCCGGGCATTTTGCCAATCAGATTGCTTTTGCCATGGACGACTTCGTCGTGGCTGAGCGCCAGCATGAAGTTCTCACTGAAGGCGTACCAAATGCTGAAGGTGACGTTGTTTTGGTGGAACTGGCGGAACCAAGGATCCATGCTGAAGTAGTCCAGCATGTCGTGCATCCAGCCCATATTCCACTTGAGGTTGAAGCCCAAGCCGCCGACATAGGTGGGCCAAGAGACCATTGGCCAGGACGTCGATTCTTCTGCGATCGACAGTGCACCGGGGAAGTAACTGAAGATCAGGTGGTTGACCTGGCGCAGGAAGTCCGCCGCTTCAATGTTTTCGCGCCCACCGTACTCATTGGGGATCCACTCACCTTCCTTGCGGTTGTAGTCGAGGTAGAGCATCGAGGCGACGGCATCGACCCGAATGCCATCGATGTGGTACTTGTCGAACCAAAACAGGGCATTGGCTGCAAGGAAGTTGCGCACTTCGTGGCGACCGTAGTTGAAGACCAGGGTGCCCCATTCGCGGTGCTCGCCTTGGCGTGAGTCGGCGTGCTCATAGAGGTGGGTGCCATCGAAGAAGGCGAGGCCATGGCCGTCTTTGGGGAAGTGGCCGGGCACCCAGTCGAGAATGACGCCGATCCCGTTTTGATGGCAGCGATCGACGAAGTACATGAAGTCTTCGGGGCTGCCGTAGCGACTGGTGGCGGCATAGTAGCCGGTGACCTGATAGCCCCAAGAACCATCGAAGGGATGTTCCGCGATCGGCAGCAGCTCGATGTGGCTATAGCCCAGATCGAGCACGTAGGGAATCAGGCGATCGGCCAATTCCCGATAGGTGAGGAAGCGGGCCCCTGGCTTGAGATCGGCAACGGGGACCGGTGGTAGTGGCTTGCCTTGAGCGTCCGTCGCGATCGCATCTGAACTGGCATGCATCCACGAGCCAAGGTGCACTTCATAGACCGAGATCGGCTGCCGCAAGGGCTCTTGATGCCGGCGGCGTTCCAGCCAATCCGCATCCCCCCAGGTGTAGCGATCGAGATCGGCAACAATTGATGCAGTCTTGGGACGAACTTCCTGCTGGAAACCATAGGGGTCACTTTTTTCGTAGATGTGACCGTCGTAGTTTTTGATCTCGTACTTGTAGGCAGCACCTACCGTGAGTTCGGGAATGAACAGTTCCCAGATGCCATTGCTGCGCCGCGCCATCTGATGCTTGCGGCCATCCCAGCTATTGAAATCACCCAGAATGGAGACATTACGGGCACTGGGAGCCCAAACGGCGAAGTTAACGCCAGCCACGTTTTCAAGCTCGCAGGGGTGAGCCCCCAGTTTTTCGTAGATGCGGTGGTGATTACCCTCTGCAAACAGGTGGATGTCATAGTCCGTCAGCAAGGGCGATCGGAAGGCATAGGGATCGTAGATAATCCGCTCGCGTTCTCCCTCTGTAATGCGCAGTTGATAGATCTCCAGAGTCTCTTCTGGGACCCAAGTCTCAAAAAAATGGGGATGATGCACCGGGTGCATCGCAAATTCGCGGCGCAAGGCTGGACAGATCACAGCAGCTTCTTGCGCCTCGGGTAGATAGGCGCGAATCACCCACCCGGCTTGACCTTCGTGCTCGTAGGGATGAGGGCCCAGAATATCGAAAGGATTTTGCTCTTGATTACTGGCAATGCGATTGACCTGCTCGACGGATAGGCTGCTGGAGGGGAGCGGGGTCGTACCAGTCATAGGGTTACGCAGGAAGGATCAGGGTCAGGCTAGCCCAAATAGGCCAGAGTCCTAGTCACTGTAGCAATCCGACTCGACTCTGCTGCAGTTCTTGGCACAGATTACAGAGTTCCGCTCTGGGACGCTGAACCTTGAGGCAATCGCCACAGCGGTTGACGCTGACAAAAATCAGGTTAAAACAACCTCAGAGTCTTCATCAAAAACTCCAGTGCCTCGTTTTCTGCGCTGCTTGCCCCGATCGCTAGCCATCAGTGGCTTGAGTTGCAGTTGCTGGAGCTGGGGGGCGATCGCCTCTCCGCTCCCCATCGAAAGACAGGGTAGTTGTCCTCTGGGCTACTACGCCTCCGGCAGCTACTGTGTCCCGGGGCGGCAAGCGCGACCCGCCGTCCTCAAGCTCGGTAATTGTCCAGTGGGCTGGTACGCCTCCGGTAACTATTGCCTGGCTAGCCAGACGGCTCGGCCTGTGATCCCTAAGCTTGGATCCTGTCCTATCGGCAGCTATGCCAACGGCAACTACTGTGTGCTGACTCGCTAGTGATCGTGCCTAGGCAACTGGGGCCGAGTGGGTTTCGCCAACGTGAACCGTCTTCACCCAGCGCAGTTGTTTAGGCCAGAAGGCCATGCGCATGGTGGTATAGGCCATCACTGGAATCCAGTGCAGCATGTAGATCACACCCAACAGGCTTTGTCCGATTGGCAGGGGATTGCGAGCCTCATGCGATCGCGCTTGCCGGATGCCACGCAACAGACTGATCAGCGTCAAGCCCACGGTCAGACCTGCCAAAGGACCATAGAGGGGCGATCGCTTCAGGATCAGCGCCAAGGCCAAGTCAGGAATAGCAGCGGTCGGCAGGATGTATTGGGTCAACCAGAAAATCGCTAAGTCGACGCTCCGCTGCGGTCCTAAACGGTTGCGGACCAACCAAGGCCAATAGTCGAGGTAGCGTTGGTAGCCCCCTTCGGCCCAGCGACGCCGCTGATGCCAGAGCGCCAGACTGCGAACCACCCCTTCTTCTTGCACGGCGGGATGGATGCAACAGTCAATCCACCAGTGATCAAGATGCAGCCGGAAGGCCAAATCAAGATCGTCGGTAATCGTCTCTTCGTTGAAGCCGCCGCAGCGCTCGAGGGCGGCTCGCCGGATAAATTGCCCGTTTCCGCGCAGTTCACCAATCCCCCCAATCGCGACCCGCTGTTGTTGCAGGTAAGCATCGAGCATCATTTCGACGGTTTGGCCGCGAGTCCAGAAGTTGGTGCCACTATTGGCGATCGCTTTGCGGACCTGCACGGCTCCTAGTTGAGGTTGCTGGAAGCGCGGCAGCACCTGCTGGAGCAGATCTACTGGAGCTTGGGCATCGGCGTCAAAGACGGCAATGAACTCACCCTGGGTCTGGGGCCAAACTTCATTGAGAGCGCCTGATTTACCACCGGGAGCGCCCGCCTGTCGCTGGTGCACCCGCAGTTGGGGATAGTGGCTTTGGAGCTCTGCTAAGCGATCGGGCGTGGCGTCGGTGCTGGCATCGTCGATCACCCAAACCTCGAGGCGATCGCTGGGATAGTCCAAGGAACAAAGGTTGTGAACCAAGCGCTCAATGACTTCGGCCTCGTTTTTGGCAGCAACAAGCAGAGAAACCTGGGGCCAGTCTTGGCGATCGCTGGGTAACGCCACAACTTCAGCATGACGGTGGGCACCCATCAGCCGCAGGAAATGGATGCCCAACCCCAGGGCGATCGCCCAAACGATCGGGGCACCCCACAGGCTGAGATGCAGGGCAGCAGTAAGCCCCCATACGGCAACCAAGACTACGGCAGCCTTGCGGCGGCGACCAGCAGTGTATTGGTAGTAGTCAATCTCGGGAGCAGATGACAACGCCACAGGAGAAGGGGTGACAGTCGCATCCAAGGGTGAATTGAGAGGCATGGGCAGCGTTGCCGCTAGGGAGCAGTGAACAGGCGTCAAGTCTCTCTGTTCTTATCACAGCCTTCGCTGATTCGGCGGTCGACCCCAGAGGGCGATCGCGCTTCATTCCAGTTCTGGACTGCAATCTTGCTTACAATCGGTGATCCCCCGCGCGATCGCTGAAGCCATCTCTTCAACAGCGCGCAAAAAGGGCGGTGAGCCAACTCAATGAGGGGAGGCTAGGGAGCAGCAGGCAAGGTTGTAAACCCGCTCAATCCAACTCCGTTCCGGATCGGTTTGGTATCAATACCGACGCTGGCGCACCCACTTTTCAGCTTCGAGGTACACAAAGAGCAGGAGACTGAAGCCCAGACAAATCGCCAGATCGAGCTGGCTGAGGCTATGGGTGCCAAAGAACTTCTGAAGCGGGGATACATAAACCAGAGCAAGCTGGAGCAACGCCGTCACAATGACCGAGAGCCAGAGCCAAGGGTTCGTTCGCATCGGTGTTTGGATGGTTAAGAGATCACTGCGCACTGGGATCGCATGTCCCATCTGGGCCAAGCACAACGTCGTAAACACCATCGTTTGCCAGCGCTTCGGATCTAGCCCCGGTAACGGAACCTGCGTGTATTGGTAAGCAATCACCATCAGCACAATCGTGAAGGCCGAGAAGACAACCCCGACCCGCAGCATGTAAGTGCCCAGTCCCCGCGCAAAAATACTCTCTTGCGGATTGTGAGGCCGGCGCTGCATGATCGTTGGGTCGCCGGGCTCAACTGCCAAAGCCAAAGCGGGAATGCCATCCGTGACCAGGTTCATCCAGAGGATTTGCAGGGGTGTTAGGGGAACCGCGCCCAAACCTAAAAGCGGGGCGCTAGCGATCGTTAACAGCTCGCCGATGTTGCTGCCGAGAATGTACTTAATAAATTTGCGAATGTTGCCGTAGACAATGCGGCCTTCTTCCACTGCCGCCACAATAGTGGCAAAGTTATCGTCCAGCAGAACCATATCGCTGGCTTCTTTGCTGACATCGGTGCCCGTAATTCCCATCGCCACACCGATATTGGCCTGCTTCAGGGCGGGGGCGTCATTGACGCCGTCGCCGGTCATGGCAACAAATTCCCCTTGGCGTTGGAGCGACTCAACGATCCGCAGTTTGTGCTCAGGAGCCACTCGAGCATAAACTTCCACCGATCGCACAGCGGCATCGAGTTCAGCCCCATTCATGGCTGAGAGTTGTTGCCCCGTCAGAACGGGATGGCCCACTTCCGTGATGCCTAAATCCCGGGCGATCGCCTGAGCAGTGAGCGGGTGATCGCCAGTGATCATCAGTGTGCGAATGCCGGCTTGCCGACAGCGCTGGACCGCCTCTCGGACTTCTGGGCGCGGCGCATCAATCTGACCCATCAAGCCCAGCCAAGTCAGATCTGTCTCGGCATCCTCATCCACATCCGCGATCGCCGAGGGACGGTAGGCAAACCCCAAAACGCGCATTCCTGCGCTGGCCATGGCTTCTCCTGCTGCCAAGATCTGCTGGCGTGTAGCGGCAGTGAGTGACTCAAGCTGGGCATTACCAAAGCAATGCTGACAGCGTTCTAAGATCAGCTCCGCTGAACCTTTGACGAAGAGGACGTAGGGTTGCCCTTCCCGAATCGTTAGGGTCGTCTCTCCCAGATCAGCCACCACCACACTCATGCGCTTCCGCTCAGAGGTGAAGGGGATCTCATCCTGGCGTGGTAGCACCCGCTGTAGTCCTTCCGGGTCAATTCCTGCCTTCGCAGCCACGGTCAGCAGCGAACCTTCCGTGGGATCGCCCACAATGCTCCAGTGCTCGCCGCTGGCCACCAACGCTGCATCATTGCAGACCGCTCCCGCGGCCAACAACAGCATCAGGTCGCGATAGTCGTTCGGGACAATAATTTCACCCCCAATCAAAAAATGGCCCGCTGGCACATAGCCCTCGCCCGTCACCGTGAAATCGTGGTCGAGAGTATGGATCTGCTGCACCACCATCTTGTTTTGGGTCAGCGTGCCGGTCTTATCGGAACAGATGGTTGTGACTGAGCCAAGCGTTTCCACGGCGGGTAAGCGCCGAATCAAACTTTCGCGTTGCACCATGCGCTGAGTCCCGATCGCCAGTGCCACGGTGATCACAGCGGGTAGCCCTTCTGGCACGATCGCCACTGCCATGCTCAGGCCAACGGAGAGCAAATCCTCCCAAGACTGACCATTCAGCACCCCCAAACCAACGACAATCGCCACCAGGATCAAAGCGCCGCTGACCAGTACATTGCCCAACTTGTCCAAGCGCTGCTGAAGCGGCGTCTTTTCACTCTCTACACTTTGGAGCAACGTCGCAATCCGCCCCAGCTCTGTGTTCATGCCCGTGGCATAGACCAAAGCCTGACCACGGCCCTGCAGGACTTCCGTCCCTTGAAACAGACAGTTCGTGCGATCGCCAATCACCACATCGGTCGGCAATTGCTGATCCGCCAGCTTCTGCACCGCTTCGGCCTCGCCAGGTAGCGCCGACTCTTTCACCTGCAAGTTGGCACTTTCGACCAAGCGCGCGTCTGCCGGTACTTGGTCGCCTGCCTCCAACAGGATCAGATCACCGGGTACTAAGCCTGCGACGGGGATTTCCTGATCGCGATTGTCGCGCCGCACCCGAACCAAAGGAGCCGCCATGCCTTTGAGTGCAGCCAACGCCTTCTCAGCGCGGCTTTCTTGCAGATAACCCAGCACCGCATTCAGAACCGCGATCACCAAAATTGCGATCGCATCCTTGGGAAATTGGCCATCTCTCAGGTCTAGCGCTCCAGAGACTACAGCCACCGCTAGCAGCATCAACAACATGATGTTGGCGAACTGGTCCCACAGAATCTGCAATGGGCTGCGGCCTGCTTGCTCCACCAATTCATTGGGGCCATACAGCGCTAGGCGATCGGCAGCAACTTCAGCAGTTAAGCCATTTCGATGAGCATCGAGCTGTTGATGACATTCCTCAACGGTCAAACTATGCCAGTGAGCGATCGGCTGGCGAACATCAGTCAACGAGGCTGACACAATAGCACCCTTCATTTTCGATCAGGACAAGCAGACAGCTGAAAAGTGTCAATTGCCGATAGCTATGGCAATCAAGTTGAGTTCTGGCAGCAGTATTTCGAGGCAGAGTCAGGTGAGAAATTGGCCTTTTTCGCCCAGAGCATCTCCGACTAAGACCCCGAAGGACAACCGAGAGGCGGTTAACTAGGATCCTGCGATCGCCGAGGCTAACCCAGTATTCTCATGGCTACTAAGACCTTGACTCTGTGATTATCCACGAATAATCCTCAAAAATGATCATCAGCACTAAAAATTCGTGCTAGATTGAGATAGTGATTAAAATTAGGGAATCAAGTGTTTTTGGAAAACTGGTTTTCCTTGTGTTTGCATGCAAAGAAAATTGAAATTTCCGCCAATGATGCGCAGCGTAAAAAATTTTCAGTAGGGGCATAGATTAATCCAGCCATAAAAATTTTTCAAAAGAAAAACTCGGCCTTGTTATTCAGGCTTTTCAGCTCATTTGACCTGGCAGACTAGACCTTAATACTGAGTCCTAACAATCTTTTTATTCAACTCTAGTAGCAACAGCTTATAAAACTTAAGCCCTCTCGAGACTCTTGGATTATTTCACTGCTTGGGCCTCCAGTCTCTAGACACTGCTCAGTCGCTAGTACACAGGAATAAACAGTAGTTGTACCCATCAAGACCAATACAGTAAATTGCACAGCAGAAATTAAGCCTGTTGCCAAAGCGGTCAAAGAGAAAATGAGACCAGGAACCCCGCGTAGGATTCAACCAAGGATGGCAATTTTAGGATTCTTACCTGCAGCCCAATCCACAGCCTGAATTCCTGAATAGCAGACTGGTGAGCTTAGCAGTCTTGTGAGGAGGCATGGGGTCGCCGGTCAGCTCTAGTCCCTGAAAACCAGTCGTCGAAGGTCTATTGAGGGAGTTGACTAAGTGCTTGATTTTCACCGACAACGATCAAGGCATCTGCCTCAGCTAATTCGGTGTCTGGGTGAGGATTAACGATTAGCTCTTCACCGCGCTGAATCGCTAAGAGAGTGACGTTGTAACGACTACGCAAAGCCAGCTGCGACAAACTTTGTCCAATAAATGGAGATGGCACATGAACTTCAACCAGACTGTGATCAGGGGAGAGATCAAAGCGGGCTAAGACGGCGGGAGCAGTGAGCGATCGCGCTAGCTGAGCACCCATTTCATCTTCAGGGAAAATGACGAGATCCGCGCCGACGCGCTCTAGCAGCTTGCCATGGACACTGGTAGAAGCTTTAGAGATAACGTGGGGTACTTTTCCTTCTTTGAGGTTGAGCGTTGTAATGATGCTGGCTTCGATGTAGCTTCCAATTGCGACAATCACTACATCAAATTCGAGAACCCCCGCTTCTTGCAGAGCTGAATAATCGGTTGTATCCAAAGATAAGCCATGGGAGAGAGCACCGGACTCAAGTGCTGCATTAACCACTTCGTGATCGTGATCAATGCCTAGAACTTCATGACCCAACTCATGCAAGGTTCTACAAATCGCGCTTCCAAAACGGCCGAGGCCAATCACAGCATACTGTTTACGATCTTTTGAGAGACGGCGCAAGAATTTCCAAGTACTTTGCTGAACAGTCATTCTGGTTTAACCAACGAGTAATTCTTCTTCGGGATAACGCAGACGCGATCGGTGGGGATCTCCAAGCAAAGCTTGCATGAGTAGTAAGATTCCAACCCTGCCGATGTACATTAAAGCAATTAAAACGAGTTGAACACCTGCATTGGCTGTCGCTGTCACTCCCAGATCAAGGCCGACTGTTGCAAATGCAGAAACTGCCTCGAAGAGAAGTTGAATAAATTCCAAGTCCCGATCAAAAACTGCCATGATTAGCGTTCCCAAAATAATTGTAAAGGAAGAGCCAACCACGACTGCTGTTGCTTTTTGAACAATCCTCTGAGGAATTTGCCGTTGAAACATTAGAACTGACTCACGACCTCGCAGGACTGAAATTGTACAGCCAATCAAGATAGCTAGAGCCGTTGTTTTCACACCGCCCCCTGTCCCACCAGGACTTGCACCTATGAACATGAGAGCGATCGTCACCATCTGTGCAAATAAACTCATTTGAGTTTGATCAATGGTGTTAAATCCTGCTGTACGGGGTGTCACGGTTTGAAACCAAGCCGCGAGCATTGGATCGTTAATCGGTAGAGGGCCCAACGTTTTGGGATTCAAATGTTCAGCACCAGGAAACAGGAGCCAACCTCCTATCAACAATCCCAAGGTAGTGAGAATAGCCAAACGAAAATGCAGGCTAAGAGGTGATAAGCGCCGTTTGCCTTTTAACAACTGCCAGCCTTCTAAAATAACAGGATAACCAATCCCTCCAAGAACAATTAGAATCGCGATGATCCAATTGACCCGAAGAGATCCGACAAATCCAACTAGGTTATCAGGATAGATGCTGAAGCCAGCATTGTTGAATGCACTTACACTATGGAAGATTGCCGACCACGCTGCTCCCATCAATGTCTCATGGCGTGACATGAGCGGGGTAAAAAGAGCGATCGCTCCAACAGTTTCACAAGCTAATGTTGCGATCGCAATCGCTCTGAGAACCTGCCGAATTTGAGCCATGCCTGATCGATCGAGAGACTGCTGAATAGCAACTTTATCGCGTAGACCAAAGCGCAGTCCCAGTAGCATCAGCAGAAAAGTTGTAGCAGTCATATAGCCTAATCCACCGACTTGAATGAGCAGGATCAGAACTAATTGACCAAAGGGAGAAAAGTAGGTCCCAACATCAACAACCGATAGTCCCGTTACACAGACTGCAGAAGTTGAGGTGAACAGAGCAGGCAGCCACCCGCCCCACTGCCCGCTTGATTGTGACCATGGCAACATCAACAAAAATGTGCCTGCCAAAATAACTGCCAGAAAACCTAGACTAATTGTCCTAGGCACTGTCAGTCGCCAAGACCTTTGCATAAATTGCGAAAACAGGGACTTGTCTAAGCTACCTCGAAAGAGACCTCACAGCCTAGATAGAGCAATTGCCCCTTGCAGGTAAAACCAAGAGACTAGAAATATGAAGCCAGCAGTTGATTGCTTCAGAAAGAACGCTTGCGAATTGCAAGACACTCCGCAATCATAGGAGCCAGCATCCAGCCAATCTGTGAGGTCAGAGCGATCGCAGTCGCCACCCAAGAATGATGACTCAAAAAAGTCGGAAGATCTGAAATCAGTAGACAGCCAATAAAACTTAAAAATACCGATTGTGTCCAACCGTTATTCATCGATCTAATAATAGACTCTCGATCTAAAATCTCTGATCAAATTTAGTGATGATGTAGCCTCTGCTACCAATCGATTGAACTTAATAATCAACTTCTTACGTTGACCTGATTTGCCTATCGTTCCCATCCCCAAGATAAGTATTTTTGCTTAGATGCTGTTGAACATAGACGATTGTCTCTGGTCTAAGATGTCATTTGATTCTTATTTTATGGTGTTTGCATACCAGGGTTAATCGTAAAAGTTTTAGATGTCTTGCGGATGCACTGATTAGCTCTGAATCTGCTAGATCCTGAGGCCATAGTCTGTACATACAATTGTTGTTAGGTCAAAATCATGCCACCCATCAAGCGTCGGTAGCGAGCCTCGAGTTCTTGTTTGAGTAAAGGCGATCGCGTTAGCTCAGGATCTTGCTCAATCAACTGCTCAGCCGTAGTTCGAGCCAGATCGAGTACATCTTGATCTTCCACTAGGCTAGCAAGGGCAAAATCCGGTAGGCCAGACTGGCGTGTGCCCAAGACTTGTCCAGGTCCTCGTAGCCGCAAATCCATTTCAGCAATGAAGAAGCCGTCTTGGGATTGCTCCATCACCTTAAGGCGCTGTTGTGCAGTCTCGCTGCGCGACGCACTCATCAGTAAGCAATAGGAACGAGCAGCACCACGCCCGACCCGACCCCGCAATTGGTGCAACTGGGAGAGTCCAAATCGCTCAGCATGTTCAATTAGCATGACCGTGGCATTGGGGACATCAACGCCGACTTCGACCACAGTTGTTGAAACCAATATGTCGGTTTGGCGATCGCGAAAAGCAGCGATCGCAGCATCTTTTTCCGCCGAGCTCATCCGTCCGTGCAGCAAGCCAATCTGGAATTCTGGAAAGACTTGGGAGAGGCGTTGATATTCTTCGATCGCCGATCGCAGATCGAGTTTTTCTGACTCCTCAACCAGCGGCAGGACAACGTAAACCTGACGACCTTGGGCAATTTCCCGTCGCATCAAATCATGGGCATGGTGGCGATCGCTCGGCCCTAGAGCAGTCGTTTGAATCGGTTGCCGACCGGGCGGTAATTCATCAATTTGGCTAACTTCCAAATCGCCATGCAAAGTCAGTGCCAAGGTCCGCGGAATTGGCGTCGCTGTCATCGTCAGCACATGGGGGTTGACGCCTTTTTGCTGCAATTTTGCTCGCTGTGCCACGCCGAACCGATGCTGCTCATCAATTACCACGAGGCCAAGATTCTGGAAGTCAACCGGATCCTGAATCAAAGCATGGGTACCAACCAGCAAAGGTAATTCACCTGTTGCGAGCGATCGCTGAATTTCCCGCCGTTTTGCCGCCCGTGTAGAACCCGTCAATAACTCCACCGGCAGATGAAGTTGGGTGCACCAATCTACCAGTTTGCGATAGTGCTGCTCGGCCAAGACCTCGGTTGGGGCCATCAGTGCGCCTTGGTAGCCCGCTTGAATCGCCGCAAGCAGACTGACGATCGCCACCACTGTTTTCCCTGAGCCGACATCACCTTGCACGAGCCGATTCATTGGCCAAGGTTGCTGCAGGTCCGTCAGGATGTCGTTGACGACGCGCTGTTGTGCACCCGTCAGTTGAAAGGGCAGGAGTTGATAAAAGCGATCAATCAACTCACCAGTTGGGGCCAAAACCGCCGCTGCTGCCGCTGCTCGTTGTCGGGCTCGTCGCTGCAACAAGCCCAGCTGGAGGTAGAGAAATTCATCAAAGACCAGTCGCCGGCGAGCCTGTTGCAGAAGTTCTGGCGTTTCGGGGAAGTGAATGGCTGCGATCGCTTGATTCAGAACCAAGAGCTGATGTTGCTCGCGCAGCACGGTGGGCAAAGGATCCCGCAGTTGCTCTGCAGCCGGTAACGCCTGGACGATCGCTCGGCGCAGGGTGTCGGCAGCAACGCCCTCAGTCAGCGGGTAGATCGGGACAATTCGACCAACTTTGAGCGAGGCGATCGGGCTGTCAGGACTGTCGAGAACTTCGATCTCTGGGTTGTCGAGGGTGACGCCGTACTTGCTGCGTTTGACTAACCCCGAGGCCGCAATCATCGTGCCCGGTGGGTAAAGGCGTCGCTGTTGTTCCTGCCAACCGCGACCACTGTAACGAGTTCCCATGAAAAAGCGGCTGAGCCGGAGCTGACCACTGCCATCGCGCACCACCAGCTCCAAGATCGTCAGCTTGGCATTGCGCGGACTGGTGAAGCAGGTACAGCGCTGAACCGCACCGATCAAGGTAGCAGTTTCGCCGGGTTCAAGGGCGCGAATATTGACTTGGCGGGCGTAATCGACGTAGTTGCGAGGGTAGTGATGGAGCAGATCGCGAACGGTGCGCAGCTCCAGCCGTTCTAGTTGCGCAGCAACGCGTGGCCCAACACCCTTGAGATAGGTCAGCGCCTGATCTAGCGCCATCTGACCTGTGGTCGTTGCGACGGGCGATTGACTGCGGGGTAAGCGCCGGACTGGTGGCGAGTTTTCACTGACGCGGGCTTGACTGCGCCGCTGTTGTTCATGAATTTGACGCCGTGTATTAGCCACGAGGTGTTGTCGCTGGCTGGCACTCAGGTCGCCGTAGCGTTGATAGGCTTGGGCCAATTGCTGCCAGCGTTCATCTGCGATCGCGGTGGCAGCCTCTTGCAACGCTTGACTGAGAAATTCACTGAAGCGAGCCTGTCGCCCAACCAAATCGCCAAAGCCCTGCTCCGCCTCGATCGCCAAGGCTTGTTGCAGGCGACGCCAATCGGGAGCTGGGCTGGCCGCTGTCATAGCTGCAGGTCAACGATCCTGATTCCAAGCAAACCGCCAAGCGGCTTCCGCTTGAGCGATCGCCTGGCGTTGTTCTTCAGCCGTCACCAAGCGTCCCAATTGCTTGAGCTGGCGCTGGCAGTCGCGCAGTTGCCGCCGCGCTAACCGCAGCTCAGGCACAGCAAACTCCAAGTCTGCCAACCGCAGGTAGATGGCGGCTAGCTGAATTGTGGTGCTTTCCTCCTCCTCACTCTCGTCTGCAGGCGCCGTGGTGATGTTCAGCATCAAGATATTGGGCGGGCCAGACTGCTGCTCAGCTCCGTCATTTTTGATGGCGGCCTCCAGCATCTGGGGCGGAATGCCGCTGCGGATAATCCCCATTTTTTCGAGCAGACGGTTGGCCTGACGGGAAGTGTGGCGCAGTTGCCGCACAAGGGAGCGATTGAGCGATTGCTGCCAAGCGTAGATTGCTGCGGGGTGGGCCGGCGGAATCTGTTGGAGGTAGCTGAGGTCGAGCTCCAACGGTTTGCTTTCAGGTTCGGCGGGCGTTTCAGTTTCAGTCTCAGTCGGGGCTAGCTGGGTGGCCGTGGCTTCTGCCTCGGGTTCAGAACTGTTGCAGCTCGAGTCAGCCTCACTGGCCGTTTGAGCCAGTT
Source organism: Synechococcus elongatus PCC 6301 (assembly GCF_000010065.1). Classification (NCBI taxonomy): domain Bacteria; kingdom Bacillati; phylum Cyanobacteriota; class Cyanophyceae; order Synechococcales; family Synechococcaceae; genus Synechococcus; species Synechococcus elongatus. The sequence continues at coordinate 532,739 of NC_006576.1, forward strand.
GTTCAGCAATCTCGGCTTCGGCGATCGCTCGCTTCTTGGCTGCTTCTAGCAGCTGGTTGACCGTGAGGTTGGCAACCGTTGCTTCTCCAAGCTGACGGAGATTTTGCTGCAGCGATCGCTGTTTCGCTTCATCGAGCGCCACAAATTGCTCAGGGTAAAGCTGCGTGCAAAGCTGATAACCCGCTTGGATCAGCTGCTCTTGCACGGTGGCAGCCAAAGCTGCGAGGTAGTTGCCATAGACAGCGCTGAATTGTTGAGCCAGTTTTTCGGCTTGCTGACTGAGCATGGTTTTGGATTCCTCAAGGGAAACCACGGCATCACTCCTAAGGCGATCGGTGCAGCCTCAGCGGGCGAGACTGACTATTCCTCCACAATAGCGACTGGCGGAGACCCGCGATTCGCTGGACTTTCTGTACGATCGCCTTGATCAGTCCGGGAACCACTCACTGGCCCGAGCGCCCAATTCAATCGGAATGCTAACCGCCTTCCCCAAGCGAGGTTTTTCGCGGGTTTCGCGAATGGTTTGGGCGATCGCCTCAGCAGCCCCTAGGGCGACGAGGTAGCTCGCGACCTCATTTAGGTGAGAAAAATACTCCCCTTCATCCATGGGAAAGGAGGCCTGCTCTAGGTACTTCCACATAATCTGCAGGAAGATTTTGCCCTGGGTACGTCGTAGCTGCAGGCCGTAGGAATAGCCCCAGCGATCGAGCAAGAGCTGATGCAGTCCTTTTCCGGTCATTACGCAGGGTCCTTCGGCAAGCAAATCTTCAGCAGGTGAGCTAGGGAACAGTGCCACCATCGCTGGGCGATCGGCAGACTGTCGCTTTAATTGTCCCCTTCTCGGACTCTCCAGTACCTAGGACAGCTGTGCGATCGGACAGTCTCTGGGCTGCTGACGATTCTGAGAAAGAAACGCGATCGGGCTGGGCTCAGCCGAAGAGTCTGGCTGGGACGCAGCAGAGCGGCTCACAAGTCAAGTTGTTGTTCGCGTGAAGTCAAAGACCGATCGCTTGCCAATCCACACAATGAATTCATGGCAATTCAATCTTCCCTTCGGTACAGACAACGATGATGCTAACCAATGATTTAATCACCTCTGAAAACGTTTCCAAGGATCTCCTCAAGGCAATCTATGATGCCGCATTTATGGAGACTGCTTGGGATGATGACGGCGACCTGAAAATCAATGAGGACATCGGTTGTTCAGTCTTTATTTCAGACAATCAAGAAAAAATCACCTTCCTACGGGTGTTTAGATTTGAAGAAGGTGTGAGTCGCGCTGATCGGCTGGAGTTTGTCAATCGGATCAATGACAAATACAGCTTCGTCCGAGCCATGTTGACGACATACGACACCTTGGCGTTTGACCATGACCTGTTCATCAAGGGCGGTATCTCCAAGAAGAACTTGGTTTTAGCGACTCGATTTTTCTTGTCCATCCCCCTCGATGCAATTAATGACTGCGGCGAGGAGCTCGTGGCCTAGTCTGAATTGCGATTGATTATTAGTCCCCTGTGGTCCTTTGGCTGCAGGGGATTTTGGTCGAGGCAGTCTTTTCCTTGTTCGCGCCAGAAACATGAACTTCTGGGTTGAAGCGTTGATTATCGGGGGTATCGAACTTACTCACGCTCCATGAAACCGCGCAAATCGCTCGATTCCCTTCACGGTCAGGTGCATCGCTTCATCGGCGTTGTCGATCGCTTTGGACGCTTTGAGCACTCCACCAAAGGCTCACAAGAAACGATTTGCATTCGAGACCTGCACTTGGCAGATACCGACACGCCAATCACGCCTGATCACTGGTGGTTTAAGCTGCGTGACATTTGGCTGGATGCAGGCGTCCGGGTCGGCGATCGCGTCTTGTTCACCGTGAAGGTGCAGCGGGGCTCGAAGGGCGTGGATGGCCCGGACGTGAAGGAGAGCGACAACCCCCGTCGTCAGGTAATGGGCTGCGGCAGCAAACCCCGTAGCGTGGCAGTTCTACAGCGGGCCAATCATCCCAAGGTCGAACTGGAAGCGCTGCAACGAGAACAAGCACGAGAGCGGGTGCAACTGGCTCAGGCCCAGCAGGAATGTCAGCGTCTGCAGCAAGTGCAGGAGCAGCTGGTCGAGCAGAACGAAACTTTAGCTCAGAAACTCGCGATCGCGCGGACAGAACTCGAGCAAGAACAGCAAGCCTTGCAGCAGCTTGAGCGAGCCTACACCCAACTGCGGTTTGCCCTGCGCCGCAGCCAGCATTGGAGTCGCCCCGTTTTGACGGCGGGCACTGCGTTGGCAATTGGCTTCGGAACAGGCTTCGGCGTGGTTCAAGTCTCACCCTTCGCGCCCTGTGCTCGCGGGAGTGCCCTGCCCTTGAAAATCTCTTGGGTCGATCAGCCGAGCGCCATCCCTCTGAAACTCAATCACCATGCCCATTTCTAGTGGATTTTGATGTTCGCACTGAAAACCAGCGGCAGACAGCTGCTTTGAAGACACTGTTGTTATCGCCTCAGGAAAAGCCAAGATGAACTTGATTCCCCTCCCTACGATCGCTCTGGTTGCCAGCCAAGACATCCCTTTTCAAATTAGTTTCGTTGTCGTGGTCTTCTTAGTACTCAACTCCTTCGTCTGGAATCCGGCGATCGCCCAGCCCAAGTCGGAGCCGAGAACTGCCGCGATCGCCGATCCAGAAGAGGACTATCTACCGAAGGAATATCAGAAGGTCGGCCCTTCGCCCGCCGAGATGGAAGCGGTATGCCGCAGGGAAGTTTCGGAGCTGTCGTTAAATGAGTGGCAAGCGCTGCTCTCTGCCTCGAAGCGGCAGGCTTAGGCAAACGATCCCATCGACGAGTTGTCTGGGGCGTCTGCTGGGGCTGGCCTTAGCAGTCTTGTTACAGCAGTCTGCGGGATGGTCGCCAACTAGCGCAGAGCCTCTAACTGAGCCGCTTGAATCTGGGCAATTCCCTGCTCAGCTAGATCCAAAATGTGATTGAGCTGCGTGCGGCTGAAAGGGTTGGCCTCCGCTGTACCTTGAATTTCGATCAGCTCGCCGCGATCGCCCATCACCACATTGCAATCCACGTCGGCTTGGACATCCTCGGGATAGTCCGGATCCAGAAACGCTTCGCCACCAATCAAGGCCACGGAAACGGCTGCAATCGATCGCTGAATCGGGGACTCCGTCAGCTCTCCTTGAGCGATCAACTGGGCGATCGCATCCTGAAGTGCGACCCAGCTGCCATTGATCGCGGTAGTGCGCGTTCCGGCATCCGCTTGCAGAACATCGGCGTCAATCAGAAGGGTACGCTCACCCAACTTTTTCAGGTCGATCGCCGCCCGTAAACTCCGGCCAATCAAGCGCTGAATCTCCTGCGTGCGTCCCGACAGTTTCAGCCATTCCCGCGACTGGCGATCGGGGGTCGCCCCGGGCAACATGCGATATTCTGCCGTCAGCCAACCCTGCCCTTGGCCCGTCAGCCAGCGCGGCACACCCGCCTGAATCGTCACAGTACAGAGCACCTGCGTCTGCCCAAACTGAGCCAGAACTGAGCCGGCTGGAAATTGGGTGAAGCGCCGCTGAAAGGCGATCGCTCGCAACTGATCGGGGCGGCGACCATCGGGACGAATCCAAGCCATGCGGGCCAGCTCTTTGAAGGTTTCCTTTAGCCTATCAAGCTAGTAAGCACTACAAATAGTGCCAGGTTTTTCTGAAATAGAATTTCAGCGCTATATTTAGAATCCAGTTCCCCGGTATGGAGCGCCTCATGGTCTCTCAGCTCAAACCGTCTTTGCTGTCTGTGGTGTCTCCCGCCAAGCCCAGCCAGCCCCTGCCGACGGTCGAGGGACTGGTGCAGATTTTTACCGCCAGCCAGCGTGGCTTCTTCACGAGCGTGATGTCCCAGGCACTCCGCCTGGCCGGACAAGGCACCACCGTTCTGGTCATCCAGTTCTTGAAAGGGGGCTGCCAGCAGGGCCCTGATCAGCCCATTCGTCTGGGCCAAAATCTGGAGTGGGTGCGATTGGGCGTGCCGAACTGCCTCGATACACCTCAGGTAGATGAGAGTTCCGCGATCGCCCTCAAGGAACTCTGGAGATTTGCGATCGCTGCGATCGATAGCGGTCGCTATGAACTCGTGGTTCTTGACGAATTGACCTTAGCTGTTGACTTTGGCCTGATCGCCGAGGCGGAGGTTGTAGAGCTGCTGCGCCATCGGCCTCAGCACGTCGATGTGATTTTGACAGGGCCGCGGGTGTCAGAATCGCTGCTGGCGATCGCCGATCAAATTACGGAACTACGCCGAGGCAGTCGCTATTGAGTGGCGGATCGATGGGCGACCCGAGGATACCCTGCTTCTGGGCAAAGCCTGCCCATAATGGGTCTAAGCGATCCTGCTCTGAGGGGCGATCGCTGCTGTTGCGAGCAAGCAGGAGCCGCCAAAGTGATTGAAATGAAAGTGGCCGGCATTGCCCTCGAGGCTGCCACCCGCAGCCCCATCGTGCTGCTGCGCGATTCTAGCGATCGCCGCGCGCTACCTATCTGGATTAGTCAGGACCAGGCCAAAGCGATCCTAGCGGTGCTAGAGAATCAAACACCGCCGCGACCGCTCACCCACGATTTGATGGCAGAACTCCTGCTGCAATGGGATTTGACGCTGGAGAGTGTGGTCATTCACTCGCTCCAGAACAATACTTTTTATGCCAGCTTGCGGGTACGCCAAGGCGAGGCAGTCAAGGAACTCGATGCGCGACCGAGTGATGCGATCGCCCTTGCGTTGCGGACTCAAGCCACAATTTGGGCGATGGAAGAGGTGATTGCTGAGGCTTCGATTCCAGTGGATCAGGAAGCGGATGAAGCCGAGCAAGAAGCCTTCCGGGACTTCCTTTCGGAGATCAATCCCGCCGATTTGATTCAGCACCATCGCACACAGCGGGGCAACTGAGACGGGCAGCTGACTCTCCCTAGCTGCCGCGATCGTCTGCGGGTCCTCCATCCTGCCGTAGCAGCTTGCAAGCTAGTGAGGACGATCTAGTTCTAATGGATTGGTGTAGGTGCAACAGCCTCTGTCCGTGGAGGGTGCGCAATCACCCCTACACCCATGCAACAAGATTTCGGATGAGACTGATCGGCTCGATCACGATGGCTACGGGTAAAACTCGCCGGTGTTGACCACAGGTTTGAGGCTAATGAGCTCAGACAGAAACGTCCTAACTCTCTACTCAATGCAATAACCTGCCATGCACTATCGCCAATATGGTCGGACGGGGCGATTGATCTCGCGCTTTTCCCTCGGCTTGATGCGCTGTTTGGACTCTGCCGCGCAATTGGAGGCTGTGCTTGATGCTGCGTGGCGGCTTGGCATCAACCACTTTGAGACGGCGCAGTCCTACGGCCCCAGCGAAGCCTATCTGGCGCAAGCCCTGCATTCTCTGCAATTGCCCCGTGATCAAGTCATCATCACGACTAAAATCCTGCCCGATCGCGACCCCCAGCAGATGGTAGAAGCCGTGTTGCGATCGCGTGATCGCTTAGGGATTGACTCGATCGATTGTCTTGCCCTGCATGGTCTCAACCAGCCCGAGCATTTGCAGCAGGCGATCGCTGCATTACCGGCGCTCCAAACCCTGCAAGCGGAAGGCGTCTTTCAGCATTTGGGCTTTTCCAGTCACGGCGATCGCGAATTGATTCTGGAGGCGATCGCTACCGATGCGTTTGACTTTGTCAGCCTCCATTACTACCTGCTGTTTCAACGTCACGCGCCGGTCATTGAAGCAGCTGCAGCCAAAAATCTAGGAATTTTCATCATTTCGCCCGTCGATAAGGGTGGACTCCTGCACCAACCTTCTGCCCAACTGATCGAGGACTGTCAGCCCTTCAGTCCTCTGGCACTCAACTATCGATTTCTGCTCAGCGATCGCCGGATTACAACCCTCAGTTTTGGTGCTGCAAAGGCCGAGGAATTAGCGGTTCTTCAGGACTTCGTTGATGCGGATCAGCCGCTGAGTCTGGAGGAAGCTGAGGCGATCGCGCGACTGGAACAAGTTCGCCAGCAGCGGCTGGGCAGGGACTACTGTCAGCAGTGTTATGCCTGTTTGCCCTGTCCCGAGGCGATCAACATTCCTGAGGTACTGCGGCTGCGGAATCTGGCAATCGCCCACGACATGCAAGCCTACGGACGATATCGATATCGCATGTTTGAAAATGCCGGACATTGGTTCCCGGGGCAGCGAGGCAGCCGCTGCACGGATTGTGGCGATTGCCTACCCCGTTGCCCCCATCACTTGCCGATCGCGGATTTGGTGCGCGATGCTGATCAGCGATTAGCAGGCGCTCCTCGGCGGCGTTTGTGGGGAGATTAGTGATGCTCGCCAGCTTACTCAGCTTGACACTCCTCGGACTGACGTCCGGGGATTCGCGCTTCATCGGGAGTCCAGTGCCTTTACCCTCCACGCGCTTCTTCGCCGAGTGCCCCTCAGATGCGGGGGCCTTTAGCGGTGATACACCCGAGGGCTCTGCCGTAGTACCCAAGGGATTGGAGATGAGCGTATCAACTAAAGTCGTCCTAAAGGACAGGGCTTGTATCCCAGTTTCTTCGGTCAGTCTACTCGCCTCGGTCCCTGCTGGAATCGACCCATGGGCTACGCCGCCACGTCCCGATCCAACACCACTCGACTTTGAGCTGCTCGATCGGGAGGAACAGCCTATTTGCAAGGCCTCAGAAGCTTCACTGCCACCAGGCATTACGATCACCGACCGCACGATCTGTCCGCTAGGGATCATGCAGCCTGACCTCTGGCTGACCCGAGACCTCTATGCCCGCGACCTTGACCCGCAGTGGTTGGTGCAGCTTCGGCAACCGGGGCAACCGGGACGGGTGGACTTGGTAGTGCGGACCGCTGAGTGGAGCAATCGCAGCTATTTTGGCCGCTATCGCTTCTTGATGATTTTTGGGCGAGTCAGCAGTTCAGCAGGCTATAACCTGCGCATCTTTAATCGTGCTGGCCAGCGCCTCGGCACCTACACCTGCTGGTATCAACCGGAGCCTGTCGGCTGCGTCGTCAATCTAGCAACGCCGGGTACTCGCGGCTAGATGGAGGAGAGAGTCGGTCGACGATCACAGTTTGTTTGGTGGGTTGGGGTGGAGCCTCGATCGCGGCGGCTAAAACTAGCCGGTGTTAGCCTCTGGTGAGAGGCGGATAAGGTCTGACTAAAACGGATAAATCTTTTGACTAATTCATTCAAAAGTGTGTTCGAAGCCAATAAAAACGGATCTGAGTAAGTCACCCAGATCCGGCCAACGCAGTGCGTCGAGTAATTAGAGGGTCAGGCTTTCGGGGCGGTTTTCAATCAGGTCGGCCAAGTCCTTGAGGAAGGCAGCCGCATGAGCGCCGTAGATGTGGCGGTGATCACAGGTGAGGTTAACTTGCATCTGCCGCTTGACGCCAAACAGACCGTCAGCCGTGGCCACGAGGGTCGGTTTGGAAGCCCCAATCGCCAGAATCGCACCGGTGCCCGGCGGCAGAATCGCATCGAAGCGATCGACACCAAACATCCCTAGATTGGAGAGGGTAAAGGTGCCGGTGGTGTATTCCTCGGGTTTGAGTTGCTTGGTGCGCGATCGCGCCACGAGATCCTTCCAGTTGCGAGCCAAGCTATAGAGATCGGTTTGATCAGCACGACCCAGTACGGGGGTCAGCAGACCGCCATCATCCATAGCCACCGCGATCGCCACGTTGATGGCTTCGTTGTACTGGACGCCAGTTTCTGTCACCCGAGCATTGAGCAAGGGATGCTTGGCGAGGGTTGCAGCGACGGCTTTGGCCAGCAAAACCGTGATTGTCACGCCTTTGGGCTTGAGCTGCTTGGCCAAACTATCGATCGCATCGGTGGTGATCGTGTAACCGACGCGGTAGACCGGCACGTTGAGGCTCGCTTCCATGTTGCGAACCACGGCCTGCTGGAAGGTGCTGTAGGGCACGAACTGACCCGGCGCGATCGCGGGAGTTGGCGCGGGGGCAGCAGGAGCCGTAGCAACGGGAGCAGCAACCGGTGCGGTGACAACGGCAGGAGCCACAGGGGTAGCGATCGCGGGTTTGGCAGTAACTCCTGCGGCGGCTTCGACATCGGCTGCCACAATTCGACCGTGGGGACCACTGCCGGTAAGGCTACCGAGGTCAACGCCCAAGCTCTTGGCGAGTTTTTTGGCACGCGGGGAGGCAACCAAGCGATCGCTGCGGGTTGCTGTAGGAGCAGCGACAGGTTCAGGGCTCACAGCGACGGGTTCGGGTGCCGCCGTAGCAGCAGGGGTTGCAGGGGTCGCTGCAGCGGAACCAGCACCGGCTGCCTGTTGCTTCGCAACTTCAATTTCGGCTTCAGTTTCTGCAATCAGAGCGATCGCTTCGCCCACGGGAGCATTGCCGCCTGCCGGCACAATAATCGTCGCGAGGTAGCCTTCATAGAAAGATTCCACGTCCATGTCGGCTTTGTCCGACTCGACGATCAGGACTGTTTCACCTTTCTCGACACGATCGCCCGGAGCCTTCACCCACTCGACGATCTTGCCCTCGGTCATAGTGGAGCTGAGGGCGGGCATGAAGACTTCGTGGATCATGAGCGAGTTCCGAAGGGGTAGCGCAGCAAACGTCCGCCAACCGGCGGTTCAATCAACAGCCGATCTTATCGCGAGCCGTGGTCCGGACTAGTGGCGATCGCTGCAGATTTTCGCGAAGGGCAATCGCGCTAGGTACCAACCCAAAGGAAGAGGGTATAGGGCAGTAGGAGGCTCCTGTCGCCAGATTAAGGTCAGTTAGTGAAAGCGGACGGTGGCTCGCGGACGGAAGGGGGTTTGCAGTGAGGTGCAGGCATCGATAAAGGCAGCCAAAATGGTCACCAGCAAAATGAATTCGCGATCGCTGGTGCCAATCGCCACATTGTGCTCATCGAAGACTTGCTCCAGCGGTAGCCAGAGCGGATTTCGGCGAGCAGCTTGATAGGACTTGGCGAGGCGCTTTTGGTGGCGGGCTTCGCTCAGGTTGGTGTCACTGGCACTGTGGGCAAAGTCATTGCGAACGGCCCGAATGCCATGCAGGGCTTTCTCGACTGTGGGATCCAGTAAGCCGAGCCGAGCTGCGAGAGTAATCTTGGCGGCAAAGCTGCCCAGGGAGCGATCGGGGGTGAAGAGAACGTCTTCTTCATCGCCAAGGGGAGCCATGACGGATTGCAACAGGCGTTCGAGGGCCAGATCTAAACGGGCAGCACCAACAAGGACGACACCGCGGCCCCGTTCGGCCATCATTTGCAAGACCAGAGCTTGTGCGGCGGTCGCCACTTGTGTGGGGTCAAAGTTGGGTGTCATGGGCGATCGCAATACTGAGGGTTGTTGGGATCACTGGTTGGAATCACTGCAGCCGCAGGGAGAGATCGGAAAAGGGGCGAACAGCCGGTTTTGTGGGGATGATTGCGCACCCCCACGCCCACGCACTGGGGGACTCGACTCCCCCAGCCCCCCGCAACAAGAAAGATTTCGGATAAGACTGATCGGCTGAATTGCGATCGCTGCGGGTAAAACAAGCTGGTGATGACCTTTGGTGCGAGGCGCATGGGGCTAGGCGGCTTGCGATCGCAGTTCTTCGTAGAGGCCGGTTTGGTTGAGCAGGATGTTTTTGATGCCGTCCTGTACCTGCTTAGAGTTGAGGGCTTGGCTACTCATGGATTGGTGAGCGTCGAGGGCGCTGATGATCGCTTCGAGCAGTTCTTGGGCAAAGTCGGGGGAGCTCGCAAATTGCTCTTTACTGTTGGCGATCGCTTGCTGACGCAGGGTGGGGGATTCGAGGAGTTTGCTGCGGAGGACAACGCTGACGTAGTTGACCTTGTCCGCGTCGGTGAGATCGCCTGTGAATAGTTCGTTCAGTTTGACGATCAGGGCTGAGAGCCAGACTTTCTCTTGGTCTTGGACAACACCTTTGCCGGGTTGGAGGCCGGGGACGGGGATGGCTTCGCCCTGTTGGAGATCGAGGCGGCGATCGCCTTGGTGGCGGACTTGGTAGTGAGTCAGGACAACTTTGGAGAGGTCGATGCTGCCGACTTCGCGCTCAAATTCCAGCAACGGGATCAGGCGACGGAAGACGATCGCGCGTTTTTCGTAAGCGGTGTTGCCGTAGTCGAAGATTTGCGAGAGGAAGGTGTAAAGACGGACGTAGGTGCCTAGGTCGCTGCGGAACAGGGTGAGGGCGGCGAGTTCGTCTTGGGCGGTTTTGAGGGCGGCAGGGTCGTTTTGGGCTTCGGCGGTGCGGGCGGCTTGGCGAGCGTTGCGGTATTGATACAGCAAGCGTTCGGCGATCGGTTCTAGGGCTTTTTGCAGATCACTTTGTTTGGCGTTGGGGTTGAGGACAACTTTGACAACGCGATCGATTTCGTATGCGTCGTAATGCTTCTGAGCATCGAGCTTGAGCCGCAGATCCAAGATCAGGTTGGGATCGGTGGCGCTGGCGAGTTCAGCGGTGGTGTAGTAGGTCTTGAAGGCGGCCAGAATCTCAGCGGGATCGTTGCTGAAATCGACAATATAAGTGGTGTCTTTGCCGGGATGGCAGCGGTTGAGGCGCGATAGAGTTTGCACGGCTTGGATGCCCGCAAGACGCCGATCGATGTACATGCCACAGAGCAAGGGTTGGTCGAAGCCGGTTTGGAATTTGTTGGCGACGATCAGGATTTGGTAGCGATCGCTTTTGAAGGTTTCGCGGATGTCGCCTTGTAAGTTGGGGTTGAGGTTGGGGCTGGTTTCAGTGAACGGGTCGGGGCCAGAATCGCGATCGCGGACTTCGCCACTAAAGGCAACAAGGGTGCCGAGACGGTACTGTTTTGCTGCAATGTAGCGATCGATCGCTAGTTTCCAGCGCACGGCTTCTTTGCGGGAACCGACCACGACCATCGCTTTGGCTTTGCCATTCAGCAGTGGCGCGACGTATTGCTGAAAATGCTCAACCACGATCGCGACTTTCTGGGCGATGTTGTGGGGATGCAGCTTGACCCAGCCCATCAGCTTTTTGAGGGCAGCGTTGCGCTCCACTTCTTGATCGCTAAACTGCTGGCCTGCTTGGGCAAGGCGGAAGGCGACTTTGTAGCTGGTGTAGTTTTGCAGAACATCGAGGATGAAGCCTTCCTCGATCGCTTGCCGCATTGAATAGACGTGGAAGGGCATGGGCAGATTATCAGGGCCAGCCGGTCGGTTGGGATCGGGACGTCTGCCGAATAATTCCAGCGTTTTGGCTTTGGGTGTGGCGGTAAAAGCAACGTAGGTGATGCCGCTTTCGCGGGCACGATCGCTCATTTGGGCCGCAAGGACGGCTTCGAGATCCACTTCGCCGCCGTCGTTGAGATCGGCGAGTTCGGCAGGAGAAAGCAGTTGTTTGAGTTTGCTGGCGGCTTCGCCGGTTTGAGAACTGTGGGCTTCGTCGGCAATGACAGCAAAGCGTTTACCTTCGGTGGCGGCCAGTTCGCGTACGGCTTGCAGAGCGAAGGGAAAGGTCTGAATCGTGCAGACAACAATTTTCTTATCGCCCTTGAGGGCTTCGGCAAGTTTGCTGCTTTTGCTGCCGTCGTCGCGGGTGATGGCAGCAACCACGCCTTTGTGCCGCTCGAAACTTTCGATCGCTTCTTGCAGTTGCGTATCAATGACGTTGCGATCGCTAACAACGATCACGGAATCGAAGACTTTGCGGTTATCGGCGTCGTGGAGTTCACTAAAGAAATGCGCTGTCCAAGCGATCGAATTGGTTTTGCCAGAACCGGCGGAATGCTGCACTAAATACTTGTGGCCAGCCCCTTCTTGCAGGACCGCCTCTTGCAGTCGCCGCGTCACGATCAGTTGGTGATAGCGCGGGAAGAGCAGGCGGGTGATTTGCTGTTTCTTGTTGCGCTCGGTGATGCAATAGCGCCCCAGAATTTCCAGCCAGCTATCGCGTTGCCACACCTCTTGCCAGAGATAAGCGGTGCGGTGACCACTAGCAGAGCTGACAGGATTCCCCGCGCCACAATCGGGCGCACCTGGATCACTGCCTTGGTTAAAGGGTAGGAAAACAGTAGCAAAGCCCGCCAGCTTGGTGGTCATTTGCACTTCGCGATTACTGACGGCGAAATGCACGATCGCGCCACTCGGGAAACTCAGCAACGGTTCTGGCGATTGTCCGGCGGGTTTGGGGTTGCGATCTTGTTTGTATTGATAAACGGCGTCGGCGATGTTTTGGGTGTTATCGGTTTTGAGTTCGACGGTGGCGACGGGAATGCCATTCAGGAACAGAACGAGATCAATACAGTTTTGATTGTGGAGGGAATAGCGCACTTGCCGAATGACGCGCAGCCGATTGGCTTCGTAGCGATCGCGAATTTCGGCATTAGTAGCAAAGGCGGGTTTGAATTGCGCCAGCTTCAGCGATCGCGGCAGTCCGAGGACTTCGAGGCCATAGCGCAACAGATCGAGGGTGCCGACTTGATCGAGTTGTTGCCGGACTCGTTGCAACAGAATCGCTTCGGCTTGAGTGCCTTGTTTTTGTTGCAGAGTTTCCCAAGCTTCCGGTTGGGTTTGTTGGAGCCAAGCAAACAGATCGGGTGGATAAAGCGCTAAAGCGCGATCGTAGTCAGCGGCTGCGCCTTCCTCATAAATCCAGCCTTGCTGGGCGAGGTCTTGGCAAATTTCTGCTTCAAAAGCACTTTCTAAATGCACAGTCATGCGGCCACCTCCGCCAAGCCCCGCACGTCAATTTGTCCGGTCACTGCCGCCGAAATTAATGCCGATCGCCGCTCTTGCAAAAGAGAAAGAGACTTTGTTGATTCATTCTCAAGTGATGTGATCTCTTCTAGTTGAGAATGAATGTGTTTGACAATTAGAATCTGTTCATCTAGTGGAGGCAAAGCAAAAACTGTATCTCGCACAAGCTCTTGGCTAATATTGCCGGCTTTACGAGCACTAACAGCTCGCTCCATCCAAAAAGGTCTAAGGAACTGAATATATCTAAATGTAAACATTGGAACGGCATAATATGAGGGTAAAAGAGCACATAGCGCTTGATTTATAGCAGCAGGGAAAGTAAGAATTCCATTTTTTCCTACGGTTCCACCTCCGCCATACAAAGCAACTAGAACAGTATCCACTGGCAAGATTTCACAAGCAGTATCTTGAATAGCTTGATTTGTGATAGATACTTCAGCAGATCTTACTTCTTGATTTTCGATATCTGTTGTTCTTACCCAAGGAATACCTGAGTCAGAGTCAGCATAATAAAGAGCTTGCTCTTCAGTATTAGGTGTCCCGCCACTAGAAGTTTTGAAGTAATGCTTAATCTTTCCTGTTTTCCAATGGGCGGGGACTTGGCCGAGCCACTCAATGCCCGAATCTTTCAGCGGCGCATCGGGGTTGAGTCCTTTGGTGACTGCGTGGGAAATGACCGCTTGGCGTTTTTCTTGCAGCAGCGCAATCAGACGTTGTTGTTCTGCGATCAGTGCATCAATTTTTGCCGTTTCGCGATCGAGAAAAGATGCGATCGCTATTTGTTCTTCATCACTAGGTACTGGGAGAATAAATGACAAAAAATTATCTTGACTAAGGTTTTGCATACTGGAAGAGGTTCCAGAGCAAACCATTTTTACCTGATCTCTATAAATTTGTGTCTGTGTCCAATAGTAAGCAAAGTTTGGATAGACATTGCTAATTCTTACTTGCCATAAGCGATCAGGCAGAAAAACACAGTCATAATCAACCAAGCTTAAACCAGCAGCACCTACTAAATCAGGTGTATTCATCCTGCTAACAATAAGTCTTCCAGATTTAACAGGACAAGCAGCTCGGTCAATATCTTCTTGAATAATTTCTTTCCTTTCCTCTGGACGGAAAGAACCTGTGTAGACACAGCTAGTTTTAAGTACAGATGGAATTCCTTCGTCTGGAGCATGATCAAGAGCATTAACACTGACTCCAGACTCTATTTCTGGTATTAGTCGCCGTAGTTGTAATACATTCCAGTGAGAAGGAAGTTTTTCAAGCCATTCAATACCGCAATCTTTGTAAGCCGGATATCGAGGAAAACTCATTCCAAACTGTCTCCAGCCCAACGCCGTCAATCACAACCACCTCTCTCTGCACACTACAGATTGAAGTCTTGTCCTAGCTTAGCCCTCGCATCCCCGCAGCACCAAAACCCACAGCGCGATCGGCCTACTTCCCAGCCGCACCAAACAACATTCCCAGCAACTTCCGGCGGCGCTTCCGTCGTTGTCCCTGTTCCGTACTAGATTGCGGCGGATCCAGCTTCGTCTGGCTCATCCCTAACCCCCTCCAAACCGCGATCGGGCCACTTACTGCTGATTCAGCCAATCTTCTAAATCTTGAACATCGGCAAAATCCAACAACGCCTCACATAGATCTTCTAGTTGCTCAAGAGATAGGGCTTGAACTTGCTCCAGTAACTCTGGTGACAGCACCCCACATCGCTTTGGTAGCAAACGAAGAACAAAAGCCGTTGCCACCTCTAGCCGGCCTTCTTGAAAACCCTGTGCAAAGCCTTCTTTCCGAGCAATGCGTTCAACGCTGGTGATGTAAGGCATCGGTTACTCCTGCCTACAACTGCTGATTGAGCCAGTCCTCTAAATCTTGAATGCCAGAGAAATCCAACAAGTCATCTGCTAGATTCTCCATCTGTTCGAGCGATAGGGCTTGTATCTGCGTCAGCAAAGCAGGTGAGAGCGTGCCACAACGTCGGGTAAGCTGCCGGAGAACTAAAGTATCAGCTTGTTCCCTCCGGCCTTCCTGTCTGCCAATGCGTTCAATGCTGGTGATGTAAGGCATCCGGCGCTCCTGCTCATAAGCCGACAGCACTTTCCTCCGCTACTGCTGACTCAGCCACACCTCCAGATCATCAATCGTTGAGAAATCAAATAATGCTTCTCCCAGTGCTTCCATCTGCTCGATAGACAGCGCTTGTACTTGCGCTAAAAGACTTGAGGACAGAGTTCCATAGCGCTTCGTCAGTAAACGAAGAACAAAAATCTTCGCTTCCTCCCGCCGGCCAATGCGTTCAATGCTGGTGATGTAAGGCATTCGGCGCTCCTGCTCATAAGCCGACAGCTCACTCCTGAACTCTAGCTCAAGACCTTCGGGAAGGCTCAAGAGCCAGTCAATGAACTTGAAAAGGCCAATAATGCGCTCTCGACTCAGGCCCCGCTCATACAAAAGTTTCAACAACTCCAGCTTCCATCGCTTGCGCAGTTGCCGATCTTGCTTCGTCTGAATCGCCCGTAAATGCGCAGCCACCGCGATCGCAAACGGATTCTCATCCTCCAAGAGTTGATCAAGGCGATCGAGATAATCCAGCAACTTAACGCTGACAAACTCACTGAGATCACGACTGCCCCAAAGCGCTGTCTCAAAAGCATTGGGTCGCCACGTCGGTGACTCATCCGCCAAAATCGCCACACTCGCGATCGGCACCGCAAAGCGATCGAAGATGCGATAGCGATAGACATACATCCGCTCCGCAAAGTTCGATTCCCTCGCGCCCTGCACCTCAATGTGTACCAGCACCCACGCTTCTTGACCGGCTTTCGTCCAAACCTTAACGAGCTTGTCCGCATAACGTCGGCCAGTCTCCGCCTCGGCTGTAATCTGCTGGAGCTCCTTATCCAGAAACTCATAGCCGCGATCCCAATCAATGTCGGGATCCGCGATCGGCAAAAAGAAGCGAATGAACTCTGGGAAGAAAGCCTCAATTAACTCCTTCCACGGTGAATCGCTCTCGGTAAGGGGCAGCGCAGAATCGGTCATGCTTCATTCCTTGCGATCGCTCCAATAGCGGTCATCTTCCAACTCCTTACCTGAGAGCATCCGCAGCTCCCCATCAATCACAACGGAAAGCCCAGTCCCTGTTTGTCGTGCCAATTCCCGTGCTCGCTGTGCCGCCCGCAATAAAGCAGGCATTACTTTTTGCATATCTGAATCATGATCTTGAGATTGCGACTCTTGGGTCATGACTAACTTCCTCTCTTGTCTTTAGTGAGATAAGCCCCCGAGCATTGTCAGAATGCGATCGGTGACTTGCTGTAACTCCGCATCAATTTCCTCCAGCGATCGCGGTGGCGTAAACACATAAAAATGCCGGTTAAAGGGAATCTCGTAACCGACTTTGGTTTTCTCTGGGTCGATCCAAGCATCCGGCACATGCGGCAACACTTCTCGCTGGAAATAGGTGTCTACATCCTCAGTTAGCGGCACATTCTCGGTATCCCGTAAGCTGGCATCCGCCACAGGCTGCCCCTTAGTCTTGCCCCGCTGCGCCAGTACGACATTCCCCGCCTCATCTCGCTGCGGACGCTCCACTGTAATCGTGCGATAGCCAAACTCTTCATTGCGAAAGATTTTGCTAACGGGTTTCCCATCGCGATCGGCTTCCTCAAAGTTGCCGAACAACCGCGTAATCTCCGCAATCTGCTCCTCGCTCAGTTCCTTGCGCTTACTGCCCAAACTCTTGCGCATCTTCTGCCAAAAACCACTGGCATCAATTAGCTGAACTTTGCCTTTGCGGCTTGCAGGCTTCCGGTTACTCAGAATCCAGATATAGGTGCTGATACCTGTGTTGTAGAACATGTCCGTGGGCAAAGCGATAATCGCCTCGACCAGATCGTTTTCAAGGACATAGCGGCGAATCTCGCTCTCGCCAGACCCAGCCCCGCCGGTAAATAACGGTGATCCATTCAGCACAATCCCCAGACGGCTGCCGCCTTCACTAGCAGGTCGCATCTTCGAGATCAGATGCAGGAGAAAGAGCAACGAGCCATCACTGACGCGAGGTAAGCCAGGACCAAAACGACCGCTGTAGCCCAACTGTTCAGCTTCTCGCTGGACTTCCTTCTGAATCTTTTTCCACTCGACGCCGAAGGGAGGATTCGACAGCATGTAGTCGTACTTGGCATCGGGCAACTTGTCATCGGAGAGCGTGTTGCCAAAGCAAATATTCTGGATGTTTTGTCCCTTGATCAGCATGTCGGCTTTGCAGATCGCATAGGACTCTGGGTTCAATTCCTGCCCCGACAGCACCAATCGCGCCGAAGGATTCAGCTCCGTTAGATGTTCCTCGGCCACACTGAGCATGCCGCCCGTGCCTGCAGTGGGGTCATACAGACTGCGGACAATTCCAGGCTGAGTCAGCGCGGCATCATCCTCAATAAAGAGCAAATTGACCATCAGCCGAATCACTTCGCGGGGCGTGAAGTGTTCCCCAGCCGTTTCATTCGAGAGTTCGGCAAATTTGCGAATCAGCTCCTCAAATACCAAACCCATCTCGGCATTGCTAACCGTATCGGGATGGAGGTCGATCTGCGCAAAGCGTTCAGTGACAAGGTAAAGCAGACCCGCTTTTTCGAGGCGATCGATTTGTAGATGAAACTCAAAGCTATCGAAAATGTCCCGCACTGCTGGCGTGAAGCCTTGGATATAAGCACGCAGGTTCTCGCCAATGTTGTCGGCATCACCCATCAGCTGCTTGAGATCGAGCGGTGAGGTATTGCAGAAGTTCTGCCCTGCTTTCTTCAGCAAGAACGGTTCTGGAGCTAAGCCTTGGCTTTCGCGTAGGACTTTCTCTTCAAGAACAGCGGCTTTCGTCGGGGCAAGCACACAGTCCAAGCGCCGCAGCACCGTAAACGGCAGGATGATTTTGCCGTAGTCACTCTGTTTGTAGTCGCCGCGCAGCAGGTCAGCCACACTCCAAATGAAGGCCGAGAGATTCTGGCGTCCAGTCGGTTGCGGTTCTAGAGGAGCGGCCATTGGGAGGTCTGGTGGCGTAGCGATCGCAATTCCCTGACTATCCATCAACGTCACAGACCCGCCGCGTCCCCGTCCTGATTGAATCCGGCCTTGCAGCATCAGTTCTGCTTTGACCGACTCGTAGCGAGCATCATCCCACGCCAACAACTGTTGCAGCTTGCTATTCCCCGCTGAGCCACCGAGGGCTTGAAGCACCCCGAGGAACTCAGCTTGAAGACTGCTGATTTCGGTCGTTGATTGGGAGGATTCAAACGTCATAGCAAGCGGGTTGAGAGGGTTAAGTAAGGCCAATGAAGTCTGTTGTATTGTCTTTGATTTGGGATGTTCTGGCCGCCCAAGAGACTGGTGCCGGCCGACGCACCCATCGTCTTTTGACCTCGTCCAGCACAAAAAAACCGGAGTCCCCTAGAGGCTCCGGTGGCGGATAGATTGGAGATTCGCGATCGCGTTTAGAGGACGCGCAGGTCAGGATAGTTTGCCATCACGTCGTCGCGAGTCAAGCTTTCGGATTCCGAATCGGGACTCCAGAGCACTTCTACAGCCAGCAGACTTTCACTACCGATCGCCCCAATTTGGCGCAAGGCTTGCTGCAAATCGCTAGTACTGTTCAGAGCGGGAAGCCGCAGTTGCGTTGTCGCTGCGACCAGTAATGTCACCACAATGTACTCCGCAGGCGCTTGGCTGAGCGGGTCGATCGCGGTTGCCGTGTGCGTGGCCTGTTTGACTTGACCATCGACGTTTGAAACACCTTCGCCCGAAAACTTGCTGCGCTCCATCAGGGTCAGCCGGTTGAAGGCATTCTCGGCGGTGCCCCAAGTCACTTTTTGCGCTTCGGCGCTGCCGTAGGCCCAGTATTCGGGGTGGCGCAGCAGAGCAAGGGTCGTCTCTTGCAGAACGTTAGCCAGCCCTGTTTTGCTGTTGGTATTCGCCCGCATCGCCAGCGCTTCAAGATCACGTTGCAGCGATCGCGCACCGGCTAGCAACCCGACTTGAACTTGGGCGATCGCCACTTGGGAGTTGCTGACTGGTGCCAAACGAGCATTGTTGCCCTCACCCCCACTCGCATTTTGGAAGGCTCGCAGCAGGAAGCCAGCGATCGCAATCATGATTAGGAAGCCAAACAGGCCCCCGCCACCGCCAAAGAACAGCGGCAACACGAAGGGGAAGCCAAAGCCGCCACCACCACGGTAGTAGCCACCGCCACCACCGCTGTACGATCGCGACGGGCTACTGAAGCTGCGAGACGGAGCTGAGAAAGAGCCACCGCCGATCCGCCCACCACGGGCAGCCCAGGCAGACTGAGCGGCACTGAGGGTCAAACTGCCCACCAGTAGAACGACTACCAACAGTCGTCCGATCGATTTGAGGAATGGCTTGCGCATAGTCTTGTGGAATGCGGCGCTGAGGCAGACAGACTGCGCTCTCTCTTACTGTAGCGGCTGGCTTCGAGGCATTTCTCTCACCAAAGGCTAACCCAAGGCGAGATAGCCGTACCTAGCCGCCCCCAACGATGGTGACAATCTCAAGGCGATCGCCCGTGGCAGGCTGGGTGTTCTCCCAGAATTGACGGTGCAGGATCTCCCCGTTGTACTCGACAGCAACGAGGCGCGGCTCTAGGCCAAGACTGCGAAGTAAGTCAGGCAAGTTAAGGCCCGCTGGACAGTCGCGCAACTCTCCGTTGATCTGGAGTGAAATGGGTTCAGACATAGACCAGGACTGAGAATCTAAAGCATTTGTAAAAGTTCTGCCGTAGCGGCCTTCGGGTCGGGCGCCTCCATGATCGCGCGGACCACGGCGAGGCGATCGGCACCGGCTGCAACCACCGCAGCGGCATTGCTGACATCGATTCCACCAATCGCATAAAACGGCTGCTGAGCCTGCTGGCGGGCATAGCCTAAATAGTCAAAGCCCGCTGCTGCTTTGCCGGGTTTCGTGGGTGTGGCAAAGATGGGCCCCACGCCGACATAGTCCGCCCCTTCAGCATTGGCACGGGCCAACTCTTCAGGACTGGTCGTCGATCGCCCAACAATGCGATCGGGGCCGAGAATGCGGCGAGCCACGTCCATCGGCACATCCTGCTGACCAAGATGAACGCCATCAGCCCCGCAAGCAAGTGCTAGATCGACGCGATCGTTGACGAGGAAAAGGGCTCCGTAGCGCTGGCAGAGTTCCGCCAAGCGGCAGGCGGTTTCTAGGCGGGTTGCATCCTCCTGCTGCTTGTCGCGGTACTGCACCAATTTCAGCCCTGCCGAAAGAGCCGCTTCAACGACCTCCAGCAAGCGAGGATGGGGCGAGGTCACAAGATAAAGCCGTGCCTGTCGCAACCGACTGAGGCGATCGCGACTTTGCAGCTGAGACTCCAAGACATAGATCTGGTAGCGCATTGCCTTAGCGCGATCGCTGAGATCCCCCTCGATCAGCTTGCCGTATTCCTCAATCACCCGCAGGGCTTCCTGAACCCGCGCACAGTTCGCCAATAAAACGGCATTGAGGTCAGTCCGCTGTCGCTCTTGGGGATGACTCAAGCTCGTGCCGGGATCGTGGGTTGTGTCGCGAGCTTGACGAAATTTTGGGCGATGCCAACTGCCGACTTCTTGCCGAAGCGCCTTGCAAGTCGCGCTCAAGTCAGCGCGCTCGAGGCCAAAGCGGCACCACTCTTCCAGAATGCGCAACCCTTCACGGGCGCGATCGAGGTTGGCATCCAGAATGCGGTGGCAACGGGTTTCAACCCAATCCATGCTCGACTCAGACGACATCCCTTCGACTCTAGCCTGAGGGCTAGGACCCGCGAAAGTCAGCGATCGCCCACTGCAGGGTTAGGCTCTGAACTGGGGTCTGCTTGCACCGAGATCCGATAAAGCTGAACTTGGCTGATCGTACCAAGCGGTTGCGCTGCTTGCCCAGCGCGACTCAACCAAATCAAATCGGGGCGACCGGGATTGATCGTCACTTCTTGTTTGGGCGAAAACGAGAGCTGCTGACCAGCGGTGCCCATACCCGAGAACACGACTTCTCCATCCACGCTAATTTCCGCCCAAGCAGGCCCACGGAAGGCGATCGCAACAGTGCGCGGCTCCGGTTCTAGAGGCGTTGTTGAGAGCGCAGCCTCCGGTGGCGGCGGCGGTTCAGGGGCAGTCGCAGTCGGGGCAAAGGCGATTTGTTGCCGCCAGTTCCAAACGGTGACCCCAGTGCCTGCGATCGCGGCCACAATCACCACAACTAGGCCCAATAGCCCCAGAGAGGCTTTAGAGGGTAGCGCGATCGCCACTTTAGATCGCTGGGTCGCAGCAGCCGTTGCTGGAGTTGCAGCCAGATGGATGTCTGCCAAGGAGAGATCCGCGAGAAGCGTATCGGGATCGAGGCCCAAGCTGCGAGCGTAGGTGCGAATGAAACCCTGCACAAACACGGGCTCTGGCAGGCGCTGAACTTCGCCACTCTCAATCGCCTCGAGGTAGCTTGACCGCACGCGACATTGAGCAGCGACCGCAGCGAGATCTAAACCCTGAGCTTCCCGCGCGGCGCGCAGTTCTGCCCCAATCCGGTACAGCTCTTCTGTGTAGACCAGTGACTCAGTCATGAATCCTTGGGCGCAGCGATATCCTTTTATACACCACCGGCTAGGCGTCGCTCGGCTAAACGCGATCGCGCCTGAACGGCTCGTTCCTCATCGCTGTGAGCCTGCCGGTTGAGAGTTTCTGCAATCGCAGACTGGAGCTGGGTTGCAGCCGGAGCTAAGGTTTCCAGTGCCGCTGCTGCTGCATAGCGCACCACCCATTCCGGATCGTACTGAAGGCAGAGCTTCAGGGTTTCATAGCACTGCTGTTGTTGGGCAAGGCGATCGCTCTCGGACAGATCTGCCCAGCGCACTCGCCCCAAGCCGTAAGTCGCCGCCCGCCGCACACTGAGCGAAAAATCTTCCCGCGCCGCTGACAGGAGCAGGGGCAGGGCTGCCGGTTCTCCAATGCCAGCTAAGGCGCGCAGAGCCCAAGCTCTTGCGCCGTAGTTATAGTCATCCAGATTATTGAGAATGGCTTGTGCCGCTGGAGAACCCAGTTGAATCAGACCATCGACCGCAACCACCGCAGCCCCTGGGTTGTTGAACGCTAAAACGCTAATCAAAGTCGGGATAGCCGCATCAGTACGAGCCGCCGACAGTGCCGCTACCGCCCGCACCAGTCCTTCCGCCGAATCAGCGGCTTCAACAGCAGCGATCAATTCCGTGCTCATAGGTGCCTACAGCAAACCATCCATCAAATCCATCAGCGCGATTGCCGACTCATCCAACTCTGCGATCGCCTCGGGGGTCTGTTGCCGCAGATGAGTATCGAGCAGCCCTTTGAGCGAGATCAGTTTGAGACTATTCTCGGCAAGCGTCTGGGCAATTTGCGGTGCAGCGGGCAAATAGCCGATCGCCCCTAAATCCATCAGGGCCGACCGCCGGCGCTGTAATTTCGGGTCACTCAAACCTTGAACAACCCGCTCAGCATAGTGATCGTCGCCGGTGAGCTGATAGAGCGATCGTGCGGCTGCTAGGCGAATTTTATCGATCGGATGCTCCAGAAACGCTTGCACCACAGGGACAGCAACCGTTGCTCGCAGTTGTCCCAGGGTTTCCATCACCGCATCCGCTGGCTGAGTCAGATGGGGTTTACCCGGAATCGCGGCGATCGCCTCAGGTCCGCCCTCTAACAGTTTCAATAACGCTGGAACCGCAACTGTGGCTTGCAACTCACCTAAGGACTGGGTTGCAGCCTCGCGAACGTAGTAGTCCTCGCACTGCAAGCAGGCAATCAACGGTGCGATCGCCTCAGGACTTTCCAGTTTTCCCAATGCGCGTGCGGCATTGCGCCGTAGGGGATAGCCGCCATCAGGTGCGCGATCGAGGCTATCATCTAAGGCTTCAATCAACAGCGCGATCGCCTCTGGCTGCTTCATCCGAAACCGACCCAGCCACCAAGCTGCGTAGTAGCGATCGCCCGTATCTGCTGTCTGTCGGAGATTCGCGATCGCTTGTTCGTAGGTCAGCGCCTCAGCTGGCGTCCCCGCTTCACTCATTCCAGAAGTCGGCTCACAAAATCACTGATTTAAAAAGGGAAGCCCAGCTCCCCTGAGAGACCTGGGCTTGAACAATGCAGCAGCTAAAAACTAGCTGAGGGCATTGATGAGGTAGTCGATGTAGGAGTTGGCTTCATCGCGAGAGTCACCACTCAAGCCATGATTCGCTTTGATGTACTTCAGCGCTTCCACATACCAGCTCGGCGCCAAGTCGAAGGTCTTGTTGATCTCATCAAGACCTGCCAACAGGTACTCATCAATCGGACCCGTGCCACCCGCAACCAATGCATAGGTCACAATCCGCAGATAGTAACCAATGTCACGCGCACACTTCGCTTTGCCTTCCGGCGTCGATGCAAAGTTGTTGCCAGGCGTGCTGGTGGTGTAGGGGAACTTGCTGTAAACAGCGTTCGCTGCACCGTTGACCAAGCTGTCAGCATTGTTTGCCAACGCCTTAGCCGCTGCCAAACCAGAAGCAGCTTGACGGAAACGACCAAATGCAACTTGCAGTTCAGTGCTGCTCAGAAAACGCCCTTGCGAATCAGCAGCAGCGACAGCTTCGGTCAGAGGAGTCTTGGACATGATTCCCTATTTCTCTGAAAAAAGGTCTGTTATCTCAATCCCAGTCGATGACTAGGCAACTGCAGCAGCAGCTTTGTCGAAGTAGCTGCCCAGCTCGGAAATGATCGCTGAACAGTCACCTTGGGTGATGCCGTTGCGGTCGCTCACAATCGCCACAGCTGCGTCTTTCATCTTGCGAACGCCTTCTGCCACCGATGCACCGGGCACGCCCAGAGCCAAGTAGGTCTCACGCAGACCGTTCAAACAGCGGTCGTCGAGAATGGAAGCATCGCCGGTGAAGACCGCGTAGGTCACGTAGCGGAGAATGATTTCCATGTCGCGCAGACAAGCCGCCATCCGACGGTTCGTGTATGCGTTGCCGCCAGGAGCAATCAGAGAAGGTTGCTCTGCAAACAATGCACGCGCTGCGTTAGCGACGATCGACGAAGCATTACCGGTGATGCGGTTGACCGTATCAATCCGTTTGTTGCCTTCTGCAACCAAGCGGCTCAGCGCGTCCAGTTGGGCGTCGCTCAAAAATTCGCCACGGGCATCGGCTTGTGCCACCACCTTGGTGAAAGCATCAAAAGTCATTCAACCAGTCTCCTGTTCTCGACTTTTTCGTCGTGTTTTGTGAAAGCGGGTCGTAACCGACAAACAGCGGCTGAGTTTTGATCACGCCAACCTGTGATGGCATTGCACCGAATCAATCTAGGCAGCTGACCAAACCAACCAAGAAATATTTTTAGAGAAAAGAGAGACAGCGGACGCTTTTTTAATAATGGTTAACCATCCACCCACAGCAAACCTGCCCTCATACGCTTGGGGCCAAGCTGGCTGCTGGGAAAGTGAGGTCGCGTCTCAACCTGATCGATGCTGAGAGTATTCCCACGACTCGCCAGCAACAGTCATCTCTGATACAGATGCTGCCCAGTGCGATCGCGCTTCATAGCGGGCTATGGTCTCAGTCGTCCCTAGCAGCGGTCACAGCAGCATGGCAAAAGCCGCCTCATCCCTGCGCATTAACGAGGAAGGAAGCGGCTTAGGGGGCTCGATGCTCCCAAACACGACTGAGAGTCGTCAGGAATCTGCGGCGGGGCAACCTAGTCTTCAGCTTCAGCCGTGAGTGGCTTAATGCTGACAATACGGGCACCCAAACGATTGATGCGACGCAATTCTTCGTTCATGCGTGCGTAGGGCACCTTGAATTGAACCGTGCCACTCTGGCGCACGGGGTAGCGATTCAGATCGGTCTGATCACTTTGATGAAGGCCTTCAACTTCGTAGACAAAGACTCGACTAGCGACGGCACCACTACGGGCGCCGACCAAAGCAGATTGACCCAACATGCGTGCAGAACCTCTGGAGAGACGGAGAAGACAACAATAGGGGCAAAAACTGGGATGCTCGCCCAACCCACAGCTTTTACCCCCAGAGAGGCTAGAGGCTAGCCGGCGCCACGCTGACAACACGACCGCCGCTGCGGTTGACCTGTTGCAAGGTGTTGTTCAGTTGCTCGTAGGGCACCAGGAGCGAGCGATTACTGCGGCGCACGCTGGGGAAGCCCGGTTTGCTAATCGCCGCGATTTCAACGCGGAAGATCCGGCTGGCCGTTTGGCCAAAGGGCGTCGAGCCACCCAAGGCCCGCATCGGGGCTTCACCCTTGGTCGAAGCAACGTAGTTGGTGCCAACGCTGGGGGCCACGACCGGTGCCACGGATTTGGCCGCCAAGTTTGCCGCTAGGCGAGAATTGTTACCGCCCAAGGAGGTGCGATCGCTCGTAGCATAGCCCCGGTAGAGCGAGAACAGGCGCGGCAGACCGACGCTCTGCTGACCGACGTGGTACTCAATGTCTCGGTAGTAGGGAACGATGCTTTCGCCGAAGGTTTCCAAGTACTCCGAAGAATCGATGTAGGAGTCGACATCTGCGTCGTAGCCTTGGGTTTCGTAGCGATCGAGGTGCTCGATCACTTCGGCCTCGCTATAGGGTGCACGACCCAACAGATGTTTGCAGTGCAACTCAATGACACGGGTTTGGAAGTTGTTGTAGAAGAACTTGGTCTTGTACAACTCTGACTTAGCCACAGCACGGACAAAGTCGCGCACGGAAATCGAGCCATTGACCAGCAAGGATTCAGCGGCCGTCAAGCGCTCCGACTTCATGATGTAGTCGTTGCCAAGCACTTGGCGGTAAACCGCGCGGATTACCGCTTGTACTTGGTCGCGATCGCCATCAGGACGCAGCTCAACCGGTGCAGCATTGCTGAACGGTGCTGTTCCGAGACGAGAGGATGCAACAGTAATTGCCATCGGGGGCAGACCTCAAAAAAGGGAGAAACGAGGAGCTGAGCGAAGGACTAGGCTGGAGTGATGCTGACGATGCGGCCACCTTGGGCATGAACCCGTTGCAGAGTTGCATTCAGCTTTTCGTAGGACACGAAGTAGGTAGCGTTGCTACGACGAATCCGATTCGAAGTGCGAGCCGTCACGCCTTGCTGCTGTACTTGAACGCGGAAAAGCTGATCACGGCTTCCGCCACAGGTGCCGACAAGAGCACTATCCGTCGAGCCGATCAACACTGGTGACGCTGCATTGCGTGCCACTTCTTGATCGAGCCGCGATCGCTGGCTGGTGGCTGAGCGATCGCTCGTTGCATAGCCGCGATAGAGCTGAAAAATGCGGTTGAAACCAACCGTTTTTTGAGCCCGAATCGTTGCAAAACCCCGGAAGTAAGGAACGACATTATCCCCAAAGCTTTCGGTGTATTCAGCAGAATCAATGTAGGAATTGATATCTGCGTCATAGCCGTGACTGTGATAAGTCGCAGCATGGGCAGCAACTTCAGCTTGATCGTAGGGAGCACGACCCAGCAGGTGTTTAAAGTTCAGCTCAATGAATCGATTGTGAGCATTGTTATGGAAGAATTTTTCGCGATACAGTTCGGAAAGAGCAACTGCCCGAACAAAATCACGAACCGAAATTTCACCACCGCGCAGCAAAGATTCGGCACTGGTCAAGCGCTCGGTGCCCATGACGTAATCATTGCCCAGCACTTGTCGATAGACAGCGCGAATGATGGCGTTGATTTCATCCGAAGATGCACCCGCACGCCATTCTAAAGGAGCTGACTCACTATAGGCCGAGAATCCGAGACGACGGGCTGCTTCAAGACTCGTCATACTCAACTCCAAAAGCTTTTAAAAAAAAGCCCGGAAGAGAGCAGGCAACCTCTGCACGAAAACAGAATCTGCTCTTTCCGGGTTGATCATGATTTCAACTAGGGACTAGCTGAGGGCATTGATGAGGTAGTCGATGTAGGAGTTGGCTTCATCGCGAGAGTCACCACTCAAGCCATGATTCGCTTTGATGTACTTCAGCGCTTCCACATACCAGCTCGGCGCCAAGTCGAAGGTCTTGTTGATCTCATCAAGACCTGCCAACAGGTACTCATCAATCGGACCCGTGCCACCCGCAACCAATGCATAGGTCACAATCCGCAGATAGTAACCAATGTCACGCGCACACTTCGCTTTGCCTTCCGGCGTCGATGCAAAGTTGTTGCCAGGCGTGCTGGTGGTGTAGGGGAACTTGCTGTAAACAGCGTTCGCTGCACCGTTGACCAAGCTGTCAGCATTGTTTGCCAACGCCTTAGCCGCTGCCAAACCAGAAGCAGCTTGACGGAAACGACCAAATGCAACTTGCAGTTCAGCGCTGCTCAGAAAACGCCCTTGCGAATCAGCAGCAGCGACAGCTTCGGTCAGAGGAGTCTTGGACATGATTCCCTATTTCTCTGAAAAAAGGTCTGTTATCTCAATCCCAGTCGATGACTAGGCAACTGCAGCAGCAGCTTTGTCGAAGTAGCTGCCCAGCTCGGAAATGATCGCTGAACAGTCACCTTGGGTGATGCCGTTGCGGTCGCTCACAATCGCCACAGCTGCGTCTTTCATCTTGCGAACGCCTTCTGCCACCGATGCACCGGGCACGCCCAGAGCCAAGTAGGTCTCACGCAGACCGTTCAAACAGCGGTCGTCGAGAATGGAAGCATCGCCGGTGAAGACCGCGTAGGTCACGTAGCGGAGAATGATTTCCATGTCGCGCAGACAAGCCGCCATCCGACGGTTCGTGTATACGTTGCCGCCAGGAGCAATCAGAGAAGGTTGCTCTGCAAACAATGCACGCGCTGCGTTAGCGACGATCGACGAAGCATTACCGGTGATGCGGTTGACCGTATCAATCCGTTTGTTGCCTTCTGCAACCAAGCGGCTCAGCGCGTCCAGTTGGGCGTCGCTCAAAAATTCGCCACGGGCATCGGCTTGTGCCACCACCTTGGTGAAAGCATCAAAAGTCATTCAACCAGTCTCCTGTTCTCGACTTTTATTGACTCTCGATTCCTAAAACGAGAACGCGGTTTTTTCGCATTCTCTAGCAGGGAAACCCTGCACCTGAACCGTCCCCATCATTCTTCAAGAAAACTCTCGATTGTGAGAGACTCTTAACAATGATTTACATTAAATCGTTTGTTAAACGAGAGGGGCCTGTCAGGCAATTGGCGCAGTTCACTGTCGCTTAGCAACGATTAGTGAACCTTATCCAGTTGCCTTGGCATTCTTATACAACGATCGCGGCCACAAGATTCGCTAAAAATTGTGAAGCTCTGACTGACGGGGATTTAGAGCGATCGCGATCGGGATTGGCCGTATCAATCCTGAATCTGTAAGTCGTCCACGACTAGGGTCAATCTCTAGCTTTGTAAAGATGCTTTAAGTTGATGGTCGACGATCGCTTGAGAAGTTGAAGAAAAACTTATGGCTGACCCAACAGCTACATCTTTTGGATCTGAAATCGTTACGAGCTGAAGGTTTGTAATATTCATTTACATTCTTGAACTGAGCGATCGCTGGCTCATGGGACCGGCAGCAGGGCAAGCAACCAGCATGCAGCTGAGACTGAGAGTCATGAGGAACCCAGGCTGTAGCCTTAACGCAGTCCGCCCAAGCGCCAGCACAAAAAAGCAGCGATCGCAACGACCAAGGAGACGATAAAGGCGTTTTCAGTCGAGGATTGAACTGTGGCATCGAGGCGCTCTTCCTCGTTGGTTGCCCGCTGAAAGCGCTGTTCCTTGAGGCGAAAGTAAATGAGCTGAGACAGGACGAGCAAGGCTAGCGGGATTAAGACCCACTGGCTGCTAAGGATCAAGCCAGCGCCACTCATGAAGGTCAGCACGGAGCCAATGAGCAGAAACCGACTGGTGAGGCGATCTTCCTTTTCTTGGCTGAGGGCTTCGAGCAAGTTGTCCATTAGATGGGCTTGCCGCGCTTGCTGTAGTGCCAGCAGCCCGCCCATGAGCCAAAAGCAACCAAACAGCCGCAGACCCCAAGTCAGAGCGGTCGAGATTAGGGTGAGCATCTCATCCTGGAGCACAACAAAGACAGAGACTTAAGACAAGGATTTTTAGCCCTGAGGGCAGTCTAGCGGTCGAAGGAACGGATCGCTCCAGCGGCCTGTCACACTTAAAAAGCTCTGCTCGAGCATTTGCTGCTGTCTCTAAAGCCATGCTGAAACTTTGGGCTCTTCCCCTAGCGATCGGGCTGGGACTTTTTCCGTCGGCACCGGTGACCCAAGCCCAAGCACCTCTCAACCCAACATTACGAGTGGGAATTGTCCAGCGCTTTGGTCGGCAGCCGAGCGATCGCCTGCAAATTGTGGCTGGTGCCCAGCGATCGCTGACGCTCCGATTCACGGTCAATGGTCAACCGCGTCAGTTTCGGGCCCAACGGCTGACGGTGGCGATTGCCCCTGTCCCCCTACCGACCCCCGAGCAGCGATCGCAATTAGTCATTAGTCAGCACCGCAGCTTTGAGAGTGCTGAGGCCAGCGCCGCGCAATGGCGGGCCAAGGGGTTTGACGTCGAAATCGCCCAACCGCAGGGCTGGGAAGTCTGGTTAAAACCGACCCCAGACCTACCTGATGCCGCCCTACCGAGGTTGCTGCAACGGTTGCGCAGTGAAGGAGCCGCGTCTGCTCTGCTACGCAGCGAGACACGCAAGACACAACCGCAGTTGGTTTGGCAGCTAGGGGATCAACGCTTTCAGGGCGATCGCCTCGAGATTGAGAGCAATGGCCCGATCACCGTTGCTGGCATTCCCTACCCGGGTCAGCTCACCCTGCAACCCAATGCCCACGGCGACTTTACCCTCGTCAATACCGTCACAGTTGAAGACTATCTGAGTGGAGTCGTTCCCCACGAAATTGGTGCGGGTGCTCCTGCCCAAGCGATCGCCGCCCAAGCGATTCTGGCGCGGACCTACGCTCTGCGCAATGTACGGCGTTTCCAAGTCGATAACTATGAGCTCTGTGCCGATGTGCGATGTCAGGTCTATCGCGGCTGGGAAAGCCGGCTGCCGACAGTCGAGCAGGCAATTCGTCAAACGCGAGGCTTGGTGCTGAGCTACAACAACCAACTCATTGATGCAGTCTATTCTTCGACAACTGGCGGGATAACGGCTGGGTTTGAAGATGCTTGGCTGGGCCAGCAGCGGTCCTATCTCCAGCCGCGCCTCGATGCTCTGCGACCGCTCTGGAATCTACAGACGAAACCACTCAATCAAGAAGCGAATCTCAAGGCGTTTCTGCAACTACGGGAGGGCTTTAATGAGACTGGTCAGCCGCGCTTTCGGTGGCAGCGCCGTCGCAGTCTGGCCGAGATTCAGGCAGAACTAAAAGCCTATCTCCGCGATCGCCGCGATCCAAGGGCAGAGTTTCAGCAGATTCAATCAGTAGCCGTGAGTCAGCGATCGCCAAGCGGTCGGGTCTTAGAAGTAATCGTTCAGAGCGATCGCGGGCCGATCGTCATTGGTCGCGATGAAGTCCGGCGGGCCTTTGCGGGGCTATTCAGCACCTTGTTTTATCTCGAACCAGAGCAGGATGGCCAGGGACGTCCTGTGGCCTACCGTTTTGTTGGTGGCGGCTTTGGCCATGGGGTTGGCCTCAGTCAGACCGGGGCGATGGGCTTGGCACGCCAAGGCTGGAATTACGATCGCATCCTTAAGTTCTACTATCCCCAAACGCAACTAGAGCCGCTCCATCCAACCATGCTGCAGTCAGTCAACGCCCGAAAGCCTTGAGTGATCTATCAGTCTTTGACAGCGTAGAGCCTGGGTCGCAGGCGCATAAGCTAGTAGAACCTGTACTGTCGATCGCCGTCATGAATCGCTTCCGCGTTGAGGTTATCAGCTGCACTCCTAATCCTCAGCAGACGATTTATGCGGCCATGCACCAGGATTACAGCGAGTCTTTTGTGGTGGAAGAACGCGATCGCTGGCCCGCTGAAGCACAAGCGGGAGAGGTGATCGTTAAACGCCTGCTGGCCGGAGAGCGTGGCCACTATGGCCCCCTCGAACACGCGATGATCGTTTTCAACGTGGGCTATTTCCCCCACAGCGTCATGCAGCAGGCGCGCACACATCGCATTGGCGTCAGTTTCGATGTGCAGTCGATGCGGTATACGGGGCAGCGAGTAGCGGATGCGGCCGCGGGCAAAATTGACCTCGAAGACATCTTCTACCTACGCCCCGTAGGCCAGTACCTCGATCGCCAGGGCAAGAAGTACACCTACACCGAGACTGACCGCGCCAAAGACTTGGAATTGTGTCGTCAGGCAGCTCTGCGCTACCAGGAATTGTTGGAGGCTGGCTATGCCGAGGAACATGCGCGGGGCATTTTGCCGTTTGACTATCGCCAACATTTTGTCGTCAGCTTCACGCTGCGATCGCTGATGCATTTCCTGGATTTGCGCAGCAAAAAGGATGCTCAGATTGAGATTCAGCAACTCTGCGATTTGCTCTGGCCGCATTTCCAAACCTGGGCACCGGCGATCGCTCAGTGGTACGCCAGCACCCGACTAGGGAAAGCTCGGCTTGCCCCTTAGGCGATCGGGCCCTCTCACCTTTGCGGCAAACTACCGGCAAGCAATGCAAGGTCGGCGCGGTTCCTTCAGAAGAGGGCGAGAGCGATAGGCTAGAACGCGAGGTGTGGGCAGGCAAGGGTGAGCGGCATTCTAGCGGTCGTAGCGTGGTTAGGATTGGTGGGCTTGCTGGCGTGGCTGGCCAGTCGTCATCCCGACATACCCAATGAATGGGTGCGCAAAATTGTCCACATCGGCACCGGCAACGTCATTCTGATTGCTTGGGCGTTTCAAATTCCGGCTGCGATCGGAATTGCAGCAGCGGTGCTGTTCTCGGGTGTGGCGTTGCTCTCCTTCTGGCTACCGATTTTGCCGGGGCTTCAAAACGTTGGCCGCCATAGTCTCGGAACCTTTTTTTATGCTGTCAGCATCGGCCTATTGATCGCTGGCTTCTGGCATTGGGCACCTCGCTACGCAGCGCTCGGCATCTTGGTGATGACCTACGGTGATGGACTTGCTGCTTTGGTGGGGCAGCAGTGGGGACGCCACCGCTTTCACCTACAAGGGATTGGCCAGAAAAGCTGGGAAGGCAGCCTGACGATGATGGCCGTCAGCTTTTTGGTAGCGGTGATTTTGCTGGGGTTAACCCAAACCCCTGGCACGATCGCGATTAGCTTGGCAGTCGCGATCGCGGCACCCTTGTTGGAACTCTGGTCTTGGTATGGCATCGACAACCTCAGCGTGCCGCTGGGCTGCGCGATCGTGGCCGCTGGCGTTAGCCACCTATTCAGCTAACAAGGCGTTGAGATCGTTGCGGTAGGCCTGTTCATCTCCGAGCCGTGCCACCAGCAAACATTCCCGTCCCGATTCCAACAAGCGTTGCTGCCAGTGATTGACCGCTTCGGCGTTGCGCAACCAGTAGCGAACAACACTATCAACCGCTTGATCGACATTCCAACCGCGATCGGGTGAGACTTGGCGCGCAGACTCCAAAAAAGGATCCAAACGCGCTTCTGGGGCACTGAGATAGGCCAGCCCTTGGGGATGCTGCCGAAAAGTTTGGTGCTGGAAGACGTCGAGAACGGGGGAAACGCCTAACAATTCAAAGACAAAGCCCATAGCAACTGCGCTGTAACCGTGAATTGGCAGTCAGTGTAGGCAGCAGAATTTTCTGTGACCAGAAATTATTACATTTCGTAAAAACAGTTGCCGTCTTGCTGTCATCTGGCCTGTTCGAAGGTTGGGCTGCTAATCCGGTTTTCGGGCTGCGGGCGCTTCTGCCAACTCCAAGTACTGATGGCAATAAGGGCGAGACTGGTCAGCACCATCGTCCAGCAGCGATCGCGCAGTCGATCTGGGGGCTGCATCAGTCAAGTCCTCGTATGAGATCTAGTGCTAGCCTACTGGCTTGCTAGATTCATGAATCGTCAGCGATCAGATCTGACCTAATCTCGGGGCGGCTCAGGCTGGCAGATTAGCCGGCGCTAGGGAGTGATCACGCTGACGGTGGGGCGATCGCTCTTTAAGGTCAGTCGGCCCAGTTCTTTTTGTTTGGGATCAAAGCGTAGAGACTGCCGCACGCCTCGGGCAGTCAGTTGAGCCAACAATTCAGTTTCCCAGCGGCGTGCCGCTGCTTTGAGTAGTTGCGGTTGCTCAAAGTCTGAAGCGGTCAGGATCGCAGTCAATTCCGATTCTGGTAGCCATTGCCGGACGTCTAGGCGTGGCTCCCAGTCAGCCGCTTGGTCTCCATTACCGGGCGGAACTTGAAGCTGTTCCGCGAGCCACGCTTGCTGCAGGGCTTCCAGTTGCTGGCGATCGGGGCGATCGCAGCGCTGGGCTCGGAACCAATAGCAGCGATCGGGTTGTCGCAGCAGGTGTTGTTGCAAGCTAAGGCTGACATTACGGGAGTAATGAATCAGTTGCAGCTGGCGATCGCGGTCGTAGATCGCATAGATGCCAATGCCCTCCAGCTCAGCGAGTGGGAGCTGCCCCTCCGCATCAACGAATGGCTGGAGTGGGAGTTCGTTTAGGGCTGGGGTCATGACTGGCGTGATCGAGCAAGCAGCGGTGGTTCTAGCGTGCCCTTAATCCTCTCGGCATCAACGTTGAGCGATCGCGCCTAGATCGAGAGTCATCCTGAATTGCAAGCAGTTCATGGCGATCGCAAAGGCTGGAGTGTGACCTCGATTCACCATGAATTGAGTAGGAAGCTAAGCCGAACTTTCTGAGAGGAATTGAGCCCCAGCAATCACCAACGACAACGCCTGTTGGTTGTGTGTGCATGGGGAGTGACCGCCACTCATTCGTAGCCTTGCTTACACTTTGCCGATCTGGCCTCTTCTAGGATGCCAAAGCTGTGGCTTAGCCGAAATGAGGCCACAACAGTCATCTCCCTGTTGATTCTGCTGATATGAGCACTGATGCCCCCCGTCCACCGCTGCCGCCGTTTACTGCGGAGACAGCTGCCCAGAAAGTTCGTATGGCGGAAGATGCTTGGAACCATCGCGATCCAGAGCGAGTTTCCTTGGCCTATAGCCCCAACAGTGTTTGGCGCAATCGAGCTGAATTTTTGCAGGGGCGCGAAGATATCAAAGCCTTCTTAATTCGCAAGTGGAACAGAGAGCTAGACTATCGCCTAATTAAAGAAGTTTGGGCTTGGCATGACAATCGAATTGCTGTTCGTTTCGCCTACGAATATCACGATGATTCTGGTCAGTGGTATCGAGCTTATGGCAATGAAAATTGGGAATTTGATGAACTGGGCCTGATGAAGCGACGCATCGCTAGTATTAATGACTTGGTAATTTCAGAAAGCGATCGCAAATATCATTGGCCTTTAGGCCCCCGACCGCTTGATCATCCGGGCTTGAGTGATCTTGGCCTCTAGCCTGTGAAACAGCAGGGCTAGAGCACTAGCCCTCGCCACTGGAATTGGTGCTCAAAGATAGCACTTGGAACGATCGTAAAATCTGTCGATAGTGTTGGGGCTGCCGCTCAAATTCAGCGGCTGGCAGGGAAATCACAAACGTGTAGAGTTGTCCTCGAGCAAGGGCAATCGCCGCTAGATCATGACGGGATTGCTGCTCCAATTGCACAGCATATTCCAGCAAATATTCTGGCCCTAAGGCGGTTTCTTGCTGTTCGGCGGCTAGTAACTCAACCTGTCGACCCCGATCGGGACGGTTCAGCCATTGGGTTTGGAGCTCGTAGCCAACAGTTGTGGGATCGCCCAGATCGGACAGCTGACTGGTATCAGGCACTGGACTGATCAACAAACTCAGATTGCGATCGGGGCTGAGGGGATCGCGAAAGGCGATCGTGGCAAGGCCGGGATTCTCGACGGCAATCCAAGCGGGTGGGTAAGAGAACTGCCAGTTAGCCCCTTGGTAAATAGGCAGGCTGATCGTCTGACAAGCAGTTAGCACAAGGAAACTAGCGATCGCAAAACTCAGCCCTAGTCGATTCAAAAGCATCGAGATGATACGAGCGAACGCCAGCATCAATTATCCCTAATCCAAGCTGAGATAGGTATACCGCTGTAGACCCTCTTCATAATGGCGAAGCAGCCGCTGGGCTTCATCTAAACTGATTTGATCCTGTTGCAAAGCAGCTTCAGTTTGCTGGCGTAGACGTTCTAGAAGCTGTTCCGTATCGTATTGGACATAGCCCAAGACTTCGCCCATCGTGTCACCTTTAACCACATGCTCAATGCTGTAGCCCTTAGGCGTCAGTTTGATATGGACGGCATTGGTATCCCCAAACAGGTTATGAAGATTACCCATAATCTCTTGGTAGGCACCGCCTAAAAACATCCCTAAAACGTAGGGTTGGTCGGGCTGGAGCGAATGAAGTTCTAACGTAGATTTGACATCTAGCAAGTCAATAAAGCGATCAATTTTGCCATCGCTATCACAGGTCAGATCTGCAAGCGTTACCCGCTGATTAGGCTCTTCATTCAGACGATGAATCGGCATGATTGGGAAGAGCTGATCGATCGCCCAAGTATTGGGAGCTGATTGGAAGACGGAGAGGTTGACGTAATAAATCGACGCCATCACCCGTTCTAGATCTTCGAGATCTTCAGGAATGCGGTCGAGTTGCTTCAAGAACTCCTGAATCCGATGGCAGCAGCTCCAAAAGAGTCGCTCTGCTTTGGCGCGCTCTGTCAAACTCAAATAGCCCAAGCGGAAGGCAGAAACCGCATCTTCCTTGAGTTTGAAGGCATCGTGATAGCACTCCTGCAGATTCTCAAGGGCGATCGCTTCCAAGACTTCGTAAAGGGTGCGGACGATCGCAGAATCCTCTTCCTGAGGTGGTTCCACGGCAGCCCGAGGCACCTCGCTACTGCCCAACACATCAAATACCAACACCGATTGGTGAGAGGCGATCGCGCGCCCACTCTCACTCGTTAAGGTCGGGACAGCCAGCCGGTGTGCCTGACAAGCATCCTTAATCGTGGCAACCACATCGTTGGCGTAGGTCTGCATGTTGTAGTTTTTCGAGGCGTGGAAGTTGGTCTTCGAACCGTCGTAATCGACCCCCAAACCACCACCAACATCGAGATAACGCATGTCTGCGCCCAAGGCGGCCAGTTGCACATAGATCTGCGCTGCTTCTTGGATCGCATCCTTGAGCACGCTGATATCAGAAATTTGCGAGCCGATATGGAAGTGCAGCAGTTGCAGACAGTGCAGCAGGTTCGCTGCCTGAAGTTCCTCGACTGCCGCCACAATCTCGGGCATGGTCAGACCAAACTTGGCGCGATCGCCTGCCGAACTGCCCCAGCGCCCCATTCCTCTGGCGTTGAGCTTGGCACGCACACCTAAAATGGGTTCGATCCCCAAGCGCTGGCTGGCGGCGATCGCAACGTCCACTTCTTCCAGTTGCTCAATCACAAGGATGGGCGTTTTGCCCAAGCGCCGTCCCAGAATCGCCGTTTCGATATAGTCCCGATCTTTATAGCCGTTGCAGATCAGCAACGCCCCCGGCGTATCCAAGTGCGCCAGGGCAATTAATAGTTCCGGCTTTGAACCCGCTTCTAGCCCAAATTGAAAAGGACGCCCATAGTTGACCAAACTTTCGATCAAATGGCGCTGCTGGTTGCACTTGACGGGGAAAACGCCCCGATACTCACCGGCATAGTTATAACGAGCGATCGCTTTGGCAAAGCAAGCATTCAACCGCTCGATCCGGTCTTCCAAAATATCGGGAAAGCGGATCAGCAAGGGCAGATTCAGGCCCCGCCGCCGCAGCGCTTCTACGAGTTCATAAAGGTCGAGGGAGCCGCCGCGATCGCCTTGGGGTGAAACGGTAATGTGACCGGCAGCATTGATACCAAAGTAAGGCTCACCCCAGCCCTGAATCCGATAGAGCGCTTCGCTGTCTTCAATGCGCCACTGCTGCGACTCAACAGCTACCGCCAAGGGTGCGATCGCCGTTTGTTCAGCCGCCATGAGTTTCTCCACCAATGCCCTGCTAGTCTAGCCTGCGGCTCAGTCTGGCACGGCTAGGGCAGCTCAATCCACTGGGTTTGTTCAGGGGTGAGCAAGTAGGCCGACAGATGGGAAACACTGGAGAGGAAGGCATAGCGCAGACGATGCCCTCCATCAATTAAGACAGGCAGTACGGTCGCTGGATGTTCTTGCCGTGCTTGCGCCACAATCAAGGGCCGACTGAGGTCAAAGTCTTCGAGTCCTTTCAGGGCGCGATCGATCCGTAAATCATTGATCGACCGTCCCTTTTCCAGCCGGTTTTTGTCGCGAAAAGGACTGGGCTGCTCAGGATGAGGATAATCAATGCCCTCAAAACGCGCCATGGCCGGCACATGGATGTGATTACGTAGGCAAGCCACTTGGCCTTGGGCAATTAGAGATTTTGCCTTGGCAACGCTCCAGACTCGACGGTAGAAGCGAAATTGCTCATCACACTCGGGATAGGGCAGGGTTTGGCGAAAGCGCTCGTATTCCAGCTCACTCGGTAACCAGCGGGTTGGGGCAGTCAGGATGGGCATCGCGTTAACCCTGAAAGTGCTTAACCATCCAAGCTAGGCTGGCACCAGCTTTCAATTCGTAGCTGTAGCTACTGTTTGCGCTGGCAGCGCTAGGGTTGTTGCAAGTCTTATTCAAGTTCGTGGCGATCACTGACTTCACTTAATCTGTTGCAAGCTGAAGTTGAGTGCTTCCCCGTCCGTTTCCCCCCTTTGCATGACCTACTGCCTCGGCATCGTCACCCAAGCTGGCCTGATCATGGCGGCTGACTCTCGCACCAATGCGGGCATCGACTACATCTCGACTTATCAGAAACTGTTTGACTTTTCGCTGCCGGGTGACCGCACCATTGTCATCTGCTGCTCGGGTAACCTCTCGATTACCCAAGCGGTGCTGAGTCAACTCCGGCGGGATCTCGCCGGTCATTTCGACATCAATCTGCACAGTCTGCCAACGATGTACGACTTGGCTCGCTACCTCGGCCAAAAAGTGCGGCAACTGCAAGAGAGCGACCGCGATTGGCTGAAGCAAGATGGCATCGACTTCTATTGCAACTTCTTGCTGGGCGGACAGATTCGCGGCGGCCCGATCGAGCTTTACTTGGTCTACGGCCAAGGTAACTGCATCCACGCCACCCCCGAAACGCCCTATCTCCAGATCGGGGAAACCAAGTACGGCAAGCCCATTCTCGATCGCACGATCAGTTTTGATACCTCCCTCGACATGGCCGCCAAATGTGCGCTGATGTCCTTAGATTCCACGATGCGATCGAATCTTTCCGTCGGGCCACCCCTCAACCTGGCTCGCTACGAACGCGATAGCTTGGTGGCTCCGATGCTAGTTCAGTTCCCCGCCGGCCATGAATATTTGGTGGAAATGCGCCGTCGCTGGGAAATTTCCCTCAAGGATGCCTTCATGCGGCTACCAGATATCGACTGGAGTCGACAGTTAATGCGATCGCTCAGTCCAGTAAGCGAGTCAGTGCCACTTGATAGTTCAGAGTTGAACTAATTCCAGGGGCGTAGTAAGTGCCCTCAGTGGGTGCTGTCTGAGCTGGTAGGGGAGCACTGGCCACAGCAATGTGGGTTTCGGCCGTGGCGAGGCCGATGGTTGGATCAAAACCTCGCCAGCCTGCTCCTGGCAAATAGATTTCGGCCCAAGCGTGGAGGTCGAACTGCTCTGCTTCGGGGCCACCCCAGTGGTAGCCACTGACAAATCGGCCTGCCAGTCCCACAGCCCGACAGACCTCTAGAAAGACCGCCGTAGTATCTCGGCAGGAGCCTTGACCCAGGGCTAGAGTTTGACCGGGCCAACGGGGATCGCCGAAGGGGCGCTGAACGTAGCGGATTCGCTCGTAGAGGTATTGATTGAGCAGCAGCAAAAACGAGATCGTGTCGTTTTTAGCCTGCTCCAAGAGCTGCTGAGCCAAGCGCAAACAGGCTGGATCAAACCCGCCTGGTAGGTAGCTCTGGCGATAGGGCAGCAGGCGATCGCTCTGGGATTGCGCCTCAGAGCGCAGGGGTAGGCGAACGGCCCAAGGCTCTAGCAGGAACTCAAACGGATTTTCGAGACAGGTCACGACTTCAGCGATCGCTTGCAGCTTGACATGATCGCAGGGGTCATTGAACCAAGCGCGCTGACAGAGATTGCCGTCGAGCTCTTGAACTTCGAACAAGCGATCGGGCTGGGGC
Organism: Synechococcus elongatus PCC 6301; assembly: GCF_000010065.1. Classification (NCBI taxonomy): domain Bacteria; kingdom Bacillati; phylum Cyanobacteriota; class Cyanophyceae; order Synechococcales; family Synechococcaceae; genus Synechococcus; species Synechococcus elongatus. The sequence continues at coordinate 571,719 of NC_006576.1, forward strand.
TGAATTTGCAACTGAAACGATCGCAATTGCTGGAAGTGATTGCCACGCGGTTGCAGCCGGATCCAGTGAGGATGAAGGTCGACCGGAGCATCGTAGTAATACTCAATCTGATGCTGAATGCGAAAGTGGGGCATAGGTTACGCCACAATCGCATCGAGCGTGAAGAAGGTCTCAAAAATTTGCTGATCAACGTGGTTCATTTTTTGTTCGAGATCATCGAGAAATTCATGTAAGCCAATCTCAAAAATTTCAGCCATTGTTAAATAGCCTAATTCAGCGCTGAGCCGCCCGATCGCCCGTTGCGCCAAGTTCGACCAAGTTCCAGAGGGCGTCCCACAAATCGTATGGAGAGAGGATTCGACACGGCCGAGGCAATGGCGAATCGATCGCGGAAAAATGGGATTGAGGATGAGGAATTCTGCCACTCCCAAGGGCGTAATCCGGCGTCTGCCCTGTTTTCGGAACATTTCGTAAGCGCTAGCCGATCGGAGCAGCGCAATCCATTGCAACTCATCGAGCAACGTCCCTACATCCTGAGGTGAGGGCAGCAAGATGAAGTATTTCACATCTAAAATACGAGCTGTTTTATCCGCTCGTTCCAGCATTCGTCCGAGATGTCCAAAGTGCCAGCCTTCATTGTGGGAAAGGGTAGCATCCATCACGCCAGCAAATAGGTGGCTCGATAATTTTACCTCTTGAAAAAAACGAGGTAGATCGACCTCACCCGCATGACTAGAAGTGTCTTTGATCATCCAGTAGAAGGAGTTAACTTGCTCCCACATTTCAGAGGAGATGATCTCGCGAATTGAACGCGCATTTTCTCGTGCTGCAGCCAAGCAGCTGAAAATTGAGTTGGGGTAATCGCGATCGAAGGTCAAAAATTTGAGCACATTTTCCTCTGTTGCCTCACCATAGCGATCGCGGAAGAGTTCATGATCGCCAGTGGTGACAATCAGGGGTTCCCACTGTTGCGAGGTGCTCGAACCGATATCGAGGTTGAGGCTAAAGTTGACATCGACAAAACGTGCAATATTCTCAGCCCGTTCGATATAGCGATTGAGCCAATAGATAGAGTCAGCAACACGACTGAGCATACAAATATCCTCCTGCTTATTAAGCTTGCGACTGACTAGAATTAAAATCTGATGACTCAGTCAGAACCCAGGTGTCTTTACTGCCGCCACCCTGCGATGAGTTGACGACAAGTGAACCCTTACGCATTGCGACGCGCGTGAAGCCACCCGGTGTGATGTGAATGGTTTCTCCACAGAGAATATAGGGCCGCAAGTCGACGTGGCAACCAACAAGTTCACCATCAATTAACGTCGGCGATCGCGACAGACTGAGAGTTTTTTGAGCAATGTAATTGCGAGGATTTTCTTGAATTAAGCGGGCAAATTTTTGCCGTTCTTCTTCACTGGCTTGGGGGCCAATCAGCATACCATAACCTCCTGATTCACCCGCTGCCTTAACCACTAACTCATCTAAGTGATCAAGGACATAGGCTCGCTGGTCTTCTTCCCAGCAGAGGAAGGTCGGCACATTATTCAAAATTGGATCTTCACCCAAGTAGTAGCGAATCATCGCCGGCACGTAGGTGTAGATCACCTTATCATCTGCTACGCCGGTGCCTAGGGCATTGGCGATCGCAACCCGTCCCTGACGATAGACCTCCAGCAAACCAGGAATCCCCAAGAGCGAATCTGGCTTGAAGGCAAGGGGATCAATAAAGTCATCATCAATGCGCCGATAGATGACGTCCACACGTTTCAGACCACAGGTAGTTCGCATTTGTAAGTAACCATCCGCGATCACCAGATCTCGACCTTCAACTAACTCGGCACCCATCTTTTGAGCCAAATAGGCATGTTCAAAATAGGCCGAATTGTAAATACCTGGGCTGAGAACGACAACGGTTGGGTTATCAACCTGATCAGGCGCAAGGTGCAGTAAGGTATCTAGCAGATGCCCCGGATATTCATCGACCGGCAAAACGCCGCCGCGACTAAAGACCTCTGGGAAGGTACGCTTCATCACTTGGCGGTTTTCTAAGAAGTAGGAAACTCCGGACGGGCAGCGAACATTATCTTCGAGAACATACCAAGCACCACTGCGATCGCGGACCATATCAATGCCGGCGATATGGCACCAGATGCCATGGGGTGGCTTCAGGCCAATACAAGGCTTAAGAAACCCATTAGCTGAGAGAATTAATTCCTCAGGAATGACCCGATCCTTCAGGATTTTTTGGTCATTGTAGATATCCTGTAAGAAGCAGTTGAGTGCTGTAATTCGTTGCTTTAACCCTCGCTCTAAAGGCCACCATTCTGTGGCACTCATTAAACGGGGGATAATATCGAAGGGGATAATCCGCTCGATCCCGCCTTCCGCTCCATAGACATTAAAGGTCGCCCCCATTTTCATCAGGAAGTTTTGGGCTAATTGCTGCCGGCGCTGAATTTCTTCAACGGGCAACGTATCAACCTTGCGCACTAGGAGCTCTGCTTCAGGACGAGGTTGCCCTGGGGCCAAAAATAGCTCGTCGTAGAAGTCCCCCGGATCGTAGCTTTGAAAGAGCACGCCCGTCTTACCCCATAAATGTCATGAAAGGACTATAGAAATCGCTCAGAGTCCACTTCTGTAGTTCGGGATACGGCAAGATAAACTTTTGGATTTGGTTAAGGTGCGATCGCTAGAAGGTCGTAGCAGTATCTCTGCTAGCCCTTTGGTTGGAGCTTTGGACACACCTACGACAGATTCAAGCAGCCGCAATCGCCAAAATTGACACAGTTGCGAGATCCCTGTCTAAAATTTGGATCCCTGTGTGGTGCATCACAGAGGTTCCGATAATTTTGCGGTCTAATGAAATCGAGTTCAGTCTCCGACCTATGATGAACTTCCGCTTTTTACAGCTTGGCAAGTCAGTCGGTTCTTGCTTGATTCTGCAAGGACTCTTACTACTGTTAATCTCTAGCATTCTCAAGGTAGATCCCCTGCAACCCGCCCATAACAGTAGCGCTAGTTTCTTTTGGGAAAACTGGGCTCTTGACCAGCCTCCCGCTGTCCCCTAACTGCCCTAGACCGTCGCTGGTAATGATTGAGTGATTGCTGTTTGCAGATGAGCTAAAGTCCGCTCATTTTCTGCTGGGCTACCAATCGTAATTCGCAGTCCGTCAGCGGTGTGGCGCACCAACGTTCCCTGAGCTTTGAGTTGTGCGGCTAACGCTGCAGTTTGTGAGGAAGACTGCGTTTTTAAAAATAGGAAATTGCTAGCGCTAGGCCAGACTTGAAGCTGGGAAACGACTTGCAGTTTTCGATAGAGGCGATCGCGTTCAGTGATCAATCTAGGGATGGCTGAGAGTAGTTGCGATCGCGCCTCGAGGGCAAGAGTTGCTGCCAATTGAGCCACGCTTGGCAGATTGTAGGGTAACCGAATTGCTTCGAGGGCAGCAATCAGTTGGGGATCCCCAATGCCGTAGCCAACACGATGGGCGGCCAGTCGCAACGCTTTAGAAAAGGTACGGGTAATCAGCCAGTTGGGGTGTTGGGGTAACTCAGCCAGCAGGGTTTCGCCGCTGAATTCAAAATAGGCCTCATCAATTACCACTAAAATCTGGGGCGGGACTTGGCGCAGCCAGTCTTTTTCCGCTTCCGTCAGCGGGTTTGCGGTGGGTGAGTTGGGATGGACAACGAAACAGAGGCGAACTGGCGTGCCCTCCGTTTGGGTAATCGCAGTTTCGGCCGCCGCCAGATCCATCTCCCAAGTTTGGGGATCGCGGCCGATCCGCACTACAGGAATCCCCAAAGTCTCTGCCACAATCCCGTACATCGAGAAGGTTGGCTCCGCCACCAAGACCGAGCCTTGTCCACCCAGGCACGTGGCAATCAAGATCGAGCGAATCAGCTCATCGGAGCCGTTGCCCACAGTGACGTGCTCTGGCCCCGGTTGCCATTGCCCAGCGGTTTGCTCACTCAAGTAGTCGACGATCGCCGCCTTGAGATCCGTGTGGCTGCCATCGGGATAGCGGTTGGACGCGATCGCCTCCACATAGCGATCTGCCAGCGTTTGCTTGAGATCGGTCGGTAGATCATAGGGACACTCATTAGTGTCGAGAATGTCCATCGCCATACCAGTCCCGCCCGGATTGGGGTGGTGGGGCTGGCAACGAGCAAGCTCAGAACGCAAAAACGGCAGCATGGCGCGGCAGGGGTGAGGAGGAGCAGAAATTAACGAAGAGCGATCGGAAAGACCCAGTCTTGGTAGGCGGCCAAGCGCCCTTCGGTGATCAAGGTCAGTTGTTGGCGAATTTGATCGGTGATCGGGCGATCGCACGGTGTCAAGTAGTTCTCAACTTGTTTGACCGGCGTCACCTTGGCGGCAGTACCACTCAGGAATACTTCGTCGGCAATGAACAATTCCGACTTATCAATCGGGCGTTGATCGACGGGGATCCCCAGGTCTTGTGCCACCCGAATCACGCTGTCGCGGGTGATGCCTTCTAGGATGTCTTGGTCGTAGCCAGGGGTGATCAGACGGCCATTGCGAACCATGAATAAGTTCATGCCCGTGGCTTCGCAGACCTTGCCCTGACTATTCATTAGGATGGCTTCATCAAACCCAGAGGCGACCGCTTCAGTTTTGGCGAGCGATGAGGCGATGTAGGCACCGCTGATTTTGCCGCGCAGCGGTAGGCTGCGATCTTCTTGGCGATACCAAGAGCTAATTCGGCAACTGACCCCTTCGGGTGAGAGATAGTCGCCCAGCTGCAGACCGTAGATGAAGAAGTCTTTTTCGATGTTGTGCAGGCGCGGCGCAATCCCCAAATCCGAGGTGTAGACGAAGGGGCGGATGTAGAAAGATTGGCTAGGCTGGTTTTTCTGAACGAAGGCTTCGATTGCCTTGAAGATCTCCTCGGCACTCAATTCAAAGTGGAGAAACTTAGCACTTTGACTCAGCCGTTGGCAGTGGCGATCGAGCCGAAACAGTAAGACGCGATCGGGATTTTCAGGATCGGGGATCCCGCGCAGCCCGCCAAAGGCACCGGTGCCGTAGTGGAGGGCATGAGTTGCAATTGAGAGTTGTGCCTCAGGGAAGGGAACCAACTGTCCGCGAAAAAAAGCGTAGGGCAGAAAGTCGTTCATGGTCCCGATCGAGACTCCCAGTGGCAATGGATAGAGAAACGTCTCAGTGCGGCGACTGAGCCTGCGTTATTTTCTCACCATCTTTATTGAGTCTACAAATCCTGAAATTTCTACCCGTTCCTCAAAGACAGGACTGAGGTAGAGCGATCGCGGTAAGTGCTGGGCTGGCATGGGTGACTCGGAGAAACCGCTCAACTGAGCGAGGTGCCGGGCTGCAGAGCGCCTTCCCCAGACTTTAAAGAGGAGCGATCGCGAAAGCCCCCAACAATTCGCCAGCTTTCAGCGAGACAGTCGGGGGCAGGGGAGTTAACGACATCAAACACAACCGACGGCGACTAGACCGCCGCTTCCATGCCTTCAAACAGGCGATCGCGGATCACAGAGGTGAGCTGAGGGTCGCGGTTGACATCGCGATCGGTCAGCAGGAACCACCAAAGTTGTAGGTTACTCAACATAATGTAAAGACCTCGAAAGAATTCTTAACGCTTGTTAACAATTTAGCAGTCCTTGTCTCAGTTGGGAGTTGGGGAAACCGACCCTGGTGGATCGGTTGTCTGGACAGAAGGGTGGCGCCAAACCTCGAAAGTCCTGTCCCTGGGGCGTATGGAGGCATTGCGATCGCAGGGCAGGGAGAGTGCGTCAGAATGCGAAAGCACCTTTCGAGACCAAGACTGCATGACTGTCGCCATGGCTGCCGCGATCGCCCAGGATTGGCAATGGCAAGGGCACAAGATTCGCTGGACGGTGGCGGGCGAAGGTCAACCGCTGATCCTGCTCCATGGTTTTGGAGCCAATCTCGGCCACTGGCGCAAAAATATTCCTGCGATCGCTGCGGGGGGCTACCGAGTCTACGCCTTGGATCTACTCGGTTTTGGCGCGTCCGATAAACCTGATCGCGACTACAGCCTCGACCTCTGGGCAGAATTGGTCAACGACTTTTGGACGACGCACATCCAGCAGCCGGCTTGGGTGGTCGGCAATTCGATTGGCGCCCTGCTGAGCCTGATGTTGTTGGTGGATCAGCCCGATCGCTGGCGGGGCGGCGTCTTGCTCAACTGTGCTGGTGGTCTCAACCATCGCCCCGAGGAAATGATCTGGCCCTTGGGTTGGGTGATGAGCAGTTTTGCCAAAGTCGTCAATACGCCCAAGATTGGCCCATTTTTGTTCAATCAAGTCCGCCAGCGCTTTCGCATCCGGCAGACGCTGCGGCAGGTTTACGGCAATCGCAACGCAGTGACCGAGGAGCTGGTTGACTTGCTCTACGGCCCCTCCTGCGATCCCGGAGCTTACGAAGTCTTTGCCGCAATTTTGCGATCGCCCGCTGGCCCCTCGCCTCAAGAGCTGTTGCCACAACTACAGCGGCCGTTGTTGGTGATTTGGGGTGAGGCAGATCCTTGGACGCCCGTCTCTGCGAGCAAAATTTTCCAGACGGCGGACAGCGAGGCGGTGATTGAGTACCTAACGTTGCCGGCGACGGGGCATTGCCCCCACGATGAGCGACCGGAGTTGGTCAATCCGCTGATTTTGAATTGGCTGGATCGCCAAGCGATCGCGGCTTAAGACAGGCTCTGCTGGTTGAGAGATCCGAGCTTTCTGTCCGTGGGGGTGTTTGCGCACCCTCACACCCACGCACTGGGGGACTCGACTCCCCCAGCCCCCCGCAACAAGATTTCGGGTAGGACTGATCGGTAGGGAAGCGATCGTGGCGGGTAAGACTAACCGATGTTGATCGCTGGTGAGAGGCTCTGTGAATCGGGTAGTAGCGTCCTAACTGTTCCAATCAATGAAATAAGTTTCTCTGGCTTCTGGTGGATGAGGAGGCAGTCTGCTCAAGCGCCGCTGAGGTCGCCGCGACTGTTGAGGATGCGGCCCGCGATCGTTTCTGGCTGCAGGGCGGAGAGAATCACATGGCCTGAATCGGCGATCAGAACTGCCTTTGTGCGCCGACCGCAGGTGACATCGACGAGTTGCCCACGTTCGCGGGCTTCACTCACTGTGCGCCGGATCGGAGCGGAGTCAGGACTGACGATTGCAATCAGGCGATCGGCGGCGACAAAGTTACCGAAACCGGCGTTGAGTAAGGCTTGAGCCATTGTTGAAGTGGTCGGGGGCAGTGGCCCCATCCTAGGAGCTGTCTGTTCCATGGGCCCTAGGTCAGCCCAAAGCTGAGGCTCCCGCTGGCCTGATAGGCTGGCATCAGTCTGCCTGCCGAAGTCCCATGCAACCTGTCGATTACACCACGTTGGTCGCGGTCTGCCGGGAACTCCAAACAGCGGTTGTGCCGGCTCGGCTCGAACAGGTCTATCAACGCGATCGCTTCAGTCTGTCTCTCGGTCTGCGGACCATGAGCGATCGCCCCTGGCTGTTGCTGTCGTGGCATCCAGAAGCTGCGCGACTGCATTTAGATACGCCGCCACCCCGCGATCCTGACACCTTTACTCTCAGTCAACAGCTGCAAGCGGTGTTGAAGGGATTTGCCCTGATCGATCTGCACATTCCACAGCCCTGGGAGCGCATTGTGACGCTCTCCTTTGGCGATCGCCCAGGAGATCCGCCGCGCTTTCGGCTGTTACTAGAGGTGATGGGCAAGTACAGCAACCTCGTCCTCGTCAATGGCGACAGTGAGATTGTGACGGTGGCGCATCAGGTCAGCGATCGCCAGTCGCGCTTGCGCACGGTACGCACGGGTGAACCTTACGAGTGGCCACCAGCGCTGACGACGCCAATTCCCGATTTGGATGAACCCTTCGATCGCTGGTGCGAACGCCTACAACTCGTGCCAGGACGCCTCGATCGCCAGTTGATTCAGTGCTATCGCGGCCTCAGTAGTCGCTTGGTGCAGCAGCTTTGTCGTCAAGCGGATTTGGATCCGCAGCAGAATACAGCAGCGATCGCCCCGGCTGCGTGGCAGCAGTTGTACGGGGCTTGGCAGGATTGGTTGCGAGGCTTACAGGCTGAGACTGCTTTTCAGCCCCAGTTGCAAGAGTCGGGCTATCGCCTCTTGCCCACAGGGCCAGACTCTGCCAATAGCGTCAACGCGGTGATTGCCACCTACTACGATCGCCAGCTGCTCTCGCAACAATTTCAGCAACTCCGTCAGCAACTGTCGCAACGATTGCAACAACAGCAGCAGAAACTGCAGCAAAAACAACAGGATTTTCAAGGTCGATTACTAGCGGCGGAAGATGCCGATCGCTGGCGGCAGCAGGGCGATTTGCTGATGGCTTCCCTTGATCAGTGGCAGCCTGGCATGGAGTCTCTAACCTTGCCAGATTTTGAGACGGGCAAGCCGCAGCAGCTTCAGCTCGATCCGGCCTTGAATGCGGTGCAAAATGCCCAGCGTTTCTATCGCCGGCACCAAAAAGCCAAGCGATCGCGGCAGGCGGTTTTACCGTTGCTGGCAGAAGTAGAAGCTGAACTACGCTATCTCGACAGCATCGCGACGGCTTTAGCTCCGCTACAAACGGCCCAGACCCGTGCCGATTGGTTGGCACTGCAGGATATTCGTGAGGAGCTGGCACAACAAGGCTACTGGCCTTACAAGACCGATCGCCCCAGACCAACGCGATCGCAACCTGATTTTCTGCGCTACCAAAGCCCCAGCGGCTATGAAGTTTGGGTGGGGCGCAACAATCGCCAGAACGAAATCCTCACCTTCCAAAGCGCCACGGATTACGATCTCTGGTTTCACGCCCAAGAAATTCCCGGCAGTCACGTCCTGCTGCGCTTACCCGCAGGCGATCGCCCCGATCCAGTTGACCTTCAGTTCAGCGCTGATCTGGCAGCACTCCACAGTCGCGCAGCTCAAGCCGATCAAGTGCCCGTCGTTTGGACGGAACCGCGCAATGTCTGGAAGCCAAAGGGTGCCCATCCGGGTATGGTGCTCTACCGGCAGGAGCGAGTGATTTGGGCTCAGCCCCAACAGCGGCGATCGCAACTCACTGATAACGTAGCGTTATCAACCGCTAGGTAATTATCCCTAAATCCCTATGAGCTGAAAACGTAGCCACGATTACACTCTTGTTACACTTGAGTCATAAGGGTACTCCCAAGCTTTGCAGGGGCTGTCTGAGGATTGGGACCACAGCACGGCCACCCACCTGTATCAACTTCATTCAATCAGTAAGGTCAGCGCCAGCGCTGGCCTTTTTGTTCATCACTATTGCGAGCATCAATCGAATAGCAATCGTGCTGGCCCAACTCAGGCTATATCGTTACTGGATTGACACTCAATATTTCCCTTCTAGAAAGAATGGTTACTCTCTGGAGTAACAGACAATTGCAGGTCGGCATGATCAATGCAGCCTAGGATAGCCGGGCTGTGCATTCCAGAATCAAGCGTTGGTTGATCAGAGCGTAGGGCTGGATCTCAAGGGCGGCGCGAAAAGCAGTGATCGCCTCTCGATACTGACCGAGGGGCTGCCAAGCTCAATCCCTTGCCGTGCAAAGCCCCAAAGTGAATGGGGTTGAGGTCGATGACGCGATCGCAATCTTCCAAGGACTCGGAATAGCGCCCTTGCAAGTAGTGCAGAACCGCACGACGGTTCCACGCTTCAGCAAAGTCTGGCAGTTGGTTAATCAAGTCACTTAAGAGTTGCTCCGCCTCTGCCATTTCACCAGCAGTCATCAGCACTTCCGCCCGCTGTAGCCCATTCAGACCATAGGTTCCTTTCTGGCGATACCAGCGCTGCCAAAGTTGCTGAGTGGCGCGATCGCGCACTTGAGGTTCAGTGTCTTTGAGATCCGACAGCAGCGCTGCCAAGCTAGGGTCTTCCATCCGTGTCTTGGTGGGGTTGCTAGGTGCCCGGAGCTCAGCCGGCGTCGCCCACAGCTTATCAACAACGAGATGGGTGATGATCAGAGCGATCGCCTCCGCTGTGCGGGTTTGCCCTTGAAATTTCCTGTTTCGCTGCAACTAGCGATCGCCACAGCCCTGTGGGGTGGCACCTTTACGGCTGGTCGAATTGCGGTGCAGCAACTGTCGCCCTTGGCTGTCGCTTGCGGTCGCTATCTGTTGGCAACCACCGTGCTGCTGCTGATTCTTTGGCAGCGAGAGGGCTGGCCCCCACTGAATCGCCGTCAGCAGCTATTGCTATTCGGCTTGGGCGTGAGCGGCATTGCCCTCTACAACTGGCTGTTTTTCATTGGCCTCAGCCTCATTCCCGCCAGTCGCGCGGCACTGATCATTGCCCTCAATCCAACCGCGATCGCACTGGGAGCGGCGATCTGGACTGGCGATCGCCTGCGATCGTGGCAGTGGGCTGGGGTAGGTCTGTCGTTGATCGGCGCAATCCTGCTTTTGGGTAGCCGTCAGGCTGGAGCACTGACGCTACCGGGCTGGGGTGATCTGGCCTTAGTTGGCTGTGTCCTCTGCTGGACGGTCTACAGCCTGCTAGCTCGACAGGCCCTGCGATCGCTCAGTCCTCTGACCGTCACGACTGGTGCTTGCTGCTGGGGCAGTGTTTTGCTGATCGGACTCTGGCTTGGGCAAGGGGCACAGCTGCCAGTCAACGTCTCGTTCTCGACTGGATCAGCGATCGCGTTTCTCGGTCTGGGTGGGACTGCCCTAGCCTTTTGTTTGTATGCCAATGGCATCGAGCGCTTGGGGGCAGCGCGGGCCGGTCTGTTTATCAACCTTGTGCCCGTGTTTGGTAGTGCGATCGGAGCGCTGTTGCTGCAGGAACCGCTCTCGGGTTTGACGCTACTCGGGGGCTTGCTGGTCTTGGCAGGGGTCGGTCTGGGTACGTTGCAGCGATTGCAACCGGTACCAATCTCAACGACAGAACCAGTGGGAGGCGATCGATCACCGGGCCCGCCAGCCCTTGGGCACGATCGCTAAGATCAGGAAAAACGCTGCCGTGATTGATGCGTTTAGCGCCGAGCCACCGCCCTGGGCTAAATCAGCCCGTCACTCCCTGACTTTTAGCTGTCCGGTCTGTGACGCTTCGGCACGGGCCGCAGAGAGCGCCTGGATCAATCGCCGATCGCCCGTCTATGGCTCCGACGGCCGTCGCAAATGGCAAGAGTTTTATCACTGCAGCTGTGGTTGCAGTTGGTGGAGCTGGAGTAGCGATCGCCCTGCTCCGTCAACTGAGGAGTCTTGACCAATGGCAACCCCACTCTGGCAAACGATTTACAACAATGCAGTGCTCTTGCCCGAGTCGCCCAAGGCAATCGTGCATTTCTTGGGTGGAGCATTCATTGCAGCTGCGCCTCAGGTGACTTATCGCCGCTTGTTGGAAGGCTTGGGCGATCGTGGTTTTGCGGTGATTGCCACGCCGTTTATCAACACCTTCGACCACACGACTCTGGCCGATGAGGTCGGCCGCAGCTACCGCTTAGCCTACGAGCGCCTCCTCGCCTTGGGGCTGATATCGCCAGAACTGCCGATCTTTGGAGTCGGTCACAGCATGGGCAGTAAGTTGCATTTGCTGATGGGTTGCGCCCAAACCAGCGATCGCCGTGGCAATGTCTTACTGGCCTTCAACAATTACTCAGCGCGGCGATCGATTCCGCTACTGGGGCAGTTAGCACCAGCGTTGGATGTCACGGTCGAGTTTTCACCTTCGCCAGCTCGTACCCTGCGCTTGATCCGCGATCGCTATAGCGTGGCGAATAATCTGCTGGTCAAATTCCGCAATGACGAAATTGACCAGACCCGCGATCTGATTGGGGCATTACGCGATCGCTTCCCTGAAACGAGTGAATGGCTGCGCCTGTCGGGTAATCACCTGACGCCGGTGGGGCAATCTCTGCCGCAGCAAACCGGCTTGGCTTGGTTGGATGGCGTTTCGCAGTTGGCCAGTCGGGAGTTGGGGCGTGATTTAGAGGTTGTGACGACCGCGATCGCGGACTGGTGCGATCGCCAGCTCACAGCGCCGGCAACGGTGGTCTAGCCGCGAATAATTGACGGACGGCAGTGCGATCGAGTTTGCCCTGGCTCGTGCGGGGTAAAGCGCTGCAGTTCAGCCATTGCTTAGGGTGCTTGTAGGGTGCAAGCTCCGGCGCGATCGCAGCTTTGAGTTGTTCCGGCGTCACAGCTTGTTGCTGAGGCACATAGGCTGCGGCCACCACTTCCCCCCAGTCAGGATCAGCCAAACCCACAACACAGACTTCTCGAACCAGACCACTGTTGTAGAGCACCGTTTCTACTTCCAGTGGCCAAATTTTCTCGCCACCACTGAGGATGCGATCGCCCTGTCGCCCCAGTAAAATCAGGCTGTGATCCGCTGACCATTCGCCACGATCGCCGCTCTGCCAAAAGCCCTGGGCATCGATGATCGGCTCTACTTGGCCCGGCCCCTGCCAGTAGCCCAAGGCCAAACTGGGGGATTGAATCGCTACGGTTCGATCGGCATTGAGTTGGATCATGACGCCCGGTAGCGGTTTTCCGACGCCGCGAGAAACTGCCAAAAACTGCTGTGGGAAAAGAACGCTAATGAAAGCAGCCGTTTCGGTCGCGCCGTAGCAAGGCGCGATCGGGAGTTGTAGGTTCTGCGCCTGCTGGAGCAGGGTCGGCCAAGCTGGTGCGCCTCCCAGCAAAATCAGCAATCGCTGCTGGAGCCACTGCGATCGCAGCGGTAACAAGCGCTGTAACTGAGTCGGTACCAACGACAGGACAGCCTCAGAACAGGTTGGCAAGCATTCCGCGGATTGCAGCTCGGACCAAGGCAGCAGCCAGAGCGGGCCACCCGTCACTAAACTGCGCACCGCCACCATCAAGCCGCTGACATGGTGCAGAGGCAGGCTACAGATGCCTGCGATCGCTTGACCGTCAATTAGGGGCGATCGCTGAAATGCCAAAGCAGCTGCCGTCAGTCGCTCCCAAGTCTGCACCGCAAAGCGCAACCCGCCACTACTTCCTCCCGTCGCAATGCCAATCCAGCCCGTCTCAAGGGGATCGGCAATGCCCACAGAAGTCGCGATCGGAGCCTCGCCCCAAATCTGCTGCGGCTGTAGTTGCGTGGCGATCGCCTCCCATTCCTGCCGCCGCCAATGTGGGTTACCGAGGATGACCGGCCAACCAGCACTGACGGCTGCAATCCAGTCAGCAAGATAGGCGATCGCATCTGTATGAACGATCAACACCCGCTGAGCTGGACGTCCTTGCAGACTCAGCCAGCGCTGCTCTGCCAACTGTCCAAGGCGATCGCCCTGACCACTGGCTAACCAATCGGGTCCCCAGCAGGTCAATAGTTCTAGGGGTGTTGCCATAGGGCTGCTGCGGTCTTGCTCTCCCAATCATCGGTAAACCAAGCGGTAGTTCCCAAGCCCTGGGCTTGATCGGCTCGCCCCAGTTGCGCCGCGATCGCGGCAACCGCTCGCCAACCAATGGGACTTTCAAACATTGATGAGACCACGACGGGCAGGTGATGCACCTGACAAAACTGCCGGACGGTTTGGGGCCAGCCCGCGATCGCCGGTTTGAGGACATAAAGTCCGGGCCAGCCTTGGGCCTGCCAAAACTGCAGGGATGACAGCTGACTCACTGATTCATCCAACGCGATCGCGACCAGCGGCCAGTCCTGCACGAGTTGGAGAAGGTCATCGACTTGACTAGGATCCAGCGGTTGCTCTAGCCACTCAATCCGACCAGACCGACGTTCGTTAATCGCAGTCAGCACTTGTAGCAAGCGATCAGCTTGTGCTTTGGTCAGACCGCCATTGGCATCCAGCCGCAGCTTTGCTGCTGAGGGTAACAGGCGATCGAGTTGCGGAAGAAGATCTAGTTCGCTTTCCAGATCCAGACCGATTTTCCACTTGTAGGTGGTGGCAGGCGATGCCGTCGCGATCGCGGTCAAAGCAGCAGCCCCAGCAGGTAGCAGCACCGCACTGGTCGGGAGAAAGTCAGTAGCGTTCGATTCCCGCAGGCAACCAAAGCCAAACTGACAAGCTGGCAGCGAGTCGGGCGCCGTGGCGAGATCCTCCCACTCAGGGTCTGGGGGAAAAGCCTCGCAGAAAGCGATCGCCTCTGCCAAAGTCTCACTGCCGAAGGAGGGCCAAGGCGCAATTTCGCCCCAGCGGACTTCCGTGTCGGTTTCGAGGCGCAACCAAATCCCCAATCGCACCGTGATCTGGGCATCCCGCGCAGTACGGAGGGGTTGCCGCAAGCGGCGCTGATAGGGCCGAAACGCGAACCGAAAACTCATCTACAGCGTCCATAGAGCTGCGAGAGTCGCCGCAGGCGTTGGGCACGATCGCCCGTCAGCCAGTCGGCACTGAAGCGCCAGTCCCAGTTGCCGGTGGCTTGCCCCGGTCGATTCATGCGGGCGCTGCTATCCAGCCCGAAGACATCTTGGAGCGGTGCGATCGCCCAATCTGCCGTCGAGCTCCAAGCCAAGCGGATCAGCTTCCACTCAATTTCCCAGCCCGACTCTGCGCCCAGATAATCCAGCACCGTTTGGCGATCGCTGTCATTGCGGGACAGGAACCAGCCGACGGTCGTGTCATTGTCGTGGGTGCCGGTGTAAGCCACCCAGCGACGACCCCAGTAGTTGTGCGGTAGATAGGCATTGCCGGCCCCAGAGTCAAAGGCGAACTGCAGAATCTTCATGCCCGGCAGCTCAAAGCGATCGCGCAGCGCTTCCACCTCCGGCGTAATCACACCGAGATCCTCTGCCAGAATCGGTAGCGCTCCCAGTTTTTGGCGAATCGTGCTCAGCAGATCAGCGCCTGGGGCTTTGACCCACTCTCCGTCGATCGCCGTTTCTTCACCAGCGGGAACCGACCAAAACGCCTCTAAACCGCGGAAGTGGTCGATGCGAATGTAGTCCACTAAGCTGAGGAGCTGTTGCAGCCGTTGCAACCACCAGCGATAGCCATCCGCCTGCAGCGCAGCCCAGTTGTAGACGGGATTGCCCCAGAGTTGGCCGGTTTCGGAGAAATAGTCAGGCGGCACACCGGCCTGCTGATCAACTGCGCCCGTTTCAGGATCGAGGGCAAAGAACTGAGGATTGGCCCAAACGTCCGCACTGTCATGAGCGACGTAGATCGGAATATCGCCAATCAGCGAAATATGGCGGGCTTGGGCTTCTTCCCGCAGGGCCAACCACTGCTCGCGAAATTGCCACTGCAGAAACTGCTGGAAGCCAATTTCGCCGCCCCAGCGATCGCGGGCTTTAGCCAAGGCTTGAGGTTGCCGCTGACGCAGCGCTTCCGGCCATTCTGTCCAAGGCTGACCTTGGCTAGCCAGCTTAATCGCCATGAACAGGGCGTAGTCATCCAGCCAATGGGCTTCCTGTTCACAGAAAGCTTGAAAGAGTTGGCGATCGCTGGAAGCCGCTCTTTGCAGGAATTGGCTGTAGGCACGGCGCAGCAGTTGATCGCGATAGGGCAAGACGCTGGCAAAATCGACGCGATCGCTCGGAAAAGCAGGACAGTCTGCCCAGTCCGATTCTTGGAGCCAGCCATCTTCTGCCAAGAGTTCAGGGCTGATCAGAGCGGGATTGCCAGCCAAGGCGGAATAGCAGAGGTAAGGCGAATAGCCATAGCCTGTCGGCCCAAGGGGCAACACTTGCCACAGTTGTTGTCCCGCCGTTGCCAACCAGTCAAGAAACTGCCGCGAGGCCGGACCAAGGTCGCCGCTGCCGAATGGCCCCGGCAACGAAGTGGGATGTAACAAAATGCCGGCGGCTCGTGTAAACACGGCGCAACTCCAAGGGGCAAGACGTTTTCAGCGTACCCGCAGGCGTTGACCGATCGCGGCCGGTTGCTGCTGGGCTCCCCACCAGACTCAGTCGTTTCTGGGACAAAGCCTGACTGTGGCGATCACATCCTGGTGAGTCACCATGTAGTCCAGCTCACTGTAAATCTCTAAAAGATCTGGGGGTAGCGCCGCCAACAGCCGCACTTCTGCAATCTCTAGGAGCTGCCGGAGTTGGGGTTCACCCAAACGGTGCCCCAGCATTTGCAACTGATTGAGTACTTGCGATCGCGACCAGCGATAGGTGTAGGTCAAGGCTAGTAGCAGGCGATCAATGCCGGGCAGATTGGCGATCGCGACTTGGGTATACACCCAGAGCGGTGGCGGCATCGAGGGTAAGTCGTAGGCGATCGCTTCAGTTGGCGGCAGCCAGAGATCTGCCCAGTAGCGTTCCGCCAAAGCTTGATAGTCGGGCCAGTCCCACGCTGTTTCTGCTAACTGCAACGCTTGCCAAATTTGCCGCCAAGCCTGCGCCACAGCCCAATCCGCTTGCGTGGGTGCCCCAATGCGATCGGTGGTAAGGGCTTGCAGCGGTTCCCCATAGCGCTCGTAGAGGGCAACAAAGGGAGCGGCAGTCTGCCACGGATTGGCTTGAAAAGCCTGCTGAATCGCCGGCGTTTCCTGTTGCAGCCAGTCGTGAACGGAGGGATGGGCAGAAGGGGGCATCAGAACCAAGCAGCCCAGCAAGAATGCTCAGCAGTCTACCAAGATCCGCCACTGGCTTCGGGCTGGGCCGGGGGCGACAGCATCTTTTAGGCTGAGTGAAGACAGCATTGAGAGGATCATGGCTGGTCACAGTAAATGGGCCAATATCAAGCGCCAAAAAGCGCGAGTTGATGCCAAAAAAGCACAGGTTTTTGCCAGACTTTCGCGGGCGATGATTGTTGCAGCTCGACAAGGACTGCCGGATCCTGCCGCCAATTTTCAGCTACGGACGGCGATCGAAAAAGCCAAGGCGGCCGGCATCCCTAATGACAACATTGAGCGAGCGATCGCCAAAGGGGCAGGCACCCTCAGCGGCGACGGGCGGCAATTTGAGTCAGTGCGCTACGAAGGCTATGGCCCCAGCGGTATCGCCATTTTGATCGAAGCCCTAACCGATAACCGCAACCGTACCGCCGCCAATCTCCGCGCCGCTTTTAGTAAGCAGGGTGGCAATTTGGGCGAGACCGGCTGTGTCAGTTGGATGTTTCGCCAGCGCGGCGTGGTTCAGCTGACTGGGGCAATCGCTGAGGCGGATCTACTAAAAGCCTTACTGGATCTGCCGGCTGAGTCCTATGACCTCGATGAGAGTGGCGCGATCGTCTACTGCAGCATTGCCGATCTCGAAGCGTTATCTACACAACTGCGGCAACTGGGCTACCCCGTCGAGGATAGTGAACTGCGCTGGATTCCCAACGACTATCAATTGGTCACGGACGGGGAACAGGCGCGATCGCTCCTGCGCTTATTAGACACCCTCGAAACCCTCGAGGACGTCTGCAGCGTCACCGCCAATCTCGAACTCCCGCCCGAACTGGTCACCGCCCTTGAGGCCACGCTCTAGATGTTGAATTCAATGTCGAATCATCTATCCACCGACCTTGGCGCTGATGAGGATTACGCTGAAGAGTTTCAGGATCCACCGTTATCTCCCTGTTCCGGTGATTGGTCTGCCCACTGGGAGGAGCCCAATTCAGTCGCGATCGCTCCCGAGAGGCATCTCCAAGAGATAGTGACCACCGACACGGTTTTGTCCATGTACTCGTCTGAACAATAGACGTACGCTACAGTTTGGTGCAGGTTTAGGGCTGCAAATACCCTCGCTATGGCCGATCCCATCTCCACCGAGCCCCAGTCGCAGGGGGATCCCTATCTTGCTTTTCAAGTCAGCAAGGGGGAAATTTTTGCGTTTGCGGCAACTAGCGTGCGAGAAGTGATTCTCCAACCCGCTGATTCGATCACGCCAATGCCCAATGTTGCTAAGCAGGTCTTGGGTATGTTCAATTTACGCGGTCGCGTGATTTGGGTAGGTGACCTAGCTCAGTTGTTGGGCCTGCCGAGTCAATTCCGCTCGGATCGTCCCGAGGTGCCGCTGCTGGCGATCGAGCATGGCAATGTTCTGATGGCCGTGATGATCGATCAACTCGGCGGCATGGTTTGGTTGAATCGACAGGAGCTACAGCCGATTAGCGGCCCTGCAAAACTCCAGACCTTTTGTCGGGGTGAACGCCCTGCCACGGAAACTGGGCGGGCAATCCGTGTCTTAGACCCCACCGTTATCCTCAACCCCCAGCACTGGTCCCTCTAGTTCCCCCTAAGCGCTATGACTTCGATGGCATCTGAAGACCGCAGCCTCTCCTACGAGCAAGTTGAACAGGAGTACCTCAGTGGCCACTACAGTGAAGCAGCTGAGCTAGCTGAGGCACTGGTTCAGACTGAGCCGCAGAATCCTCGCCTGCGCTTGCTGCGCGGTCATATCTTCTACAGCTTGGGGCGCAATGACCAAGCACGGGTCGAGTACGAGCTGATCCGGGGAATCACGCCCGATCCCGACATTCTCGAGCAGGCTCTGCTGGGAATGGACCGTTGTGATAGCCGCCCCCACGAGGACGTTAGTTCGGATATGGAAGGCACGGTGATTGTGCCGATTGGGGCAGCTTTGCCGGTGATCGAACAAGTGGATCCGTCGGCCCTAGCACTCGATTTGCCCCCGCTGAGTGGTACGGATACGATCGCAGAGGAACCTAGCTCCGATCGCGATGATGGCGACAATCCTTTTGCCACCGATCCGGCTAGCCCTGCCGCCTCTGAGACCGAGGCTGAGGCACCAGCCTGGTTAGCGGACATAGAAGAATCAGCATTTTCGTCCACGGATGAATCGAGTCCCGAACCTTGGGCAGAGGCTGCGGAAGCTGAAGAGACAGCGGTAGCGGAGCCAGCAGTAGAGGAAGCGATCGCCCCAGCGGCAGAAACGCTGATCGCCAGTGAGCCTGAGGCGATTCCAGAGCCGCTGTCGCCAGAAGTCGATCTTGCTGAATCGCAGCCGCCGATCACAGCGGACGAGACTGTCGTAGAAGTTGATCTGGCCGCAGAGTTCGCCGCCTTGGCTGAGCCAGAAGAGGTTGCCAGTGAGCCAGCCGCTTCTACTGCTGGGCTGGAGGAACCGGGGCCGGTCAGTTTTGACGCGATCGCTGATGAAGTGGCCAAAGAGGTGCTCGGTGCAGCAGAAACTGCCGTTGCGCCTCAGCCCGAGCTGAAAGCCAGTCCTGCCCCCGTTCTCGAGAACCTACCCACGCCGCCCAACCTCGCTGAAGCTGCCGCGATCGCTCGGCAACCAGTGACGTCCCCGCTGCGCCCCCAAGAGACCAAAGCCAATCGGGCAGCTGTTGCGGCCACTCCTGCCAGCAATGCACCCAAAGCCTTACCAACCCCGCCCAAGCAAACAGCAGAAACCCGTGTTGGCTTAATCGCCCTGGTCTCAGCCCTAGCTGCTGCTGCCGTAGGGGTGGTTGGCTGGCAAGCTTCAACACCCGAAGCCCGCAACCGCGTTGTGCTCGCCAGCATGGCCAGCATGGCTGTGGCTGGGGCTGCCTCTGCTGGTATTGCTCTGCAGCTGCAGAACCGGACGGGCAAGCGCTACCGCGATCTGCTGGAGCGACTTAATGAACAGTGCCAGCAGATGAGTAATGGCGACTTTGAAACGCCTCTCCAAGTCGGTGGCAACGATGATGTCGGGATGTTGGCCCTGCGCTTCGATCGTATGCGCAGTGTCTTGGGCGATCGCATCAACCGCCAAGAGAAGCGCCTGACCACCCTAGAGCAGCAACGGGAAGGCCTCCAAAACCAGGTGATTCGTCTGCTGGACGACGTAGAGGGGGTAGCCCACGGTGACTTGACCGTTCAGGCTGAGGTGACGGCCGACGTTCTCGGGGCCGTGGCGGACTCGTTCAACCTGACGATTCAGAACCTACGCGAGATCGTGGCCCAGGTGCGCGATGCAGCACTGCAGGTCAACGCAGCCGCAACCGACAACGAACAGTCCGCGAAAAACCTGTCAGCGGAAGCGCTCCACCAAGCCGAGGAACTCGCCGCTGCCCTCAACTCAGTCCAGGTGATGACGGAGTCGATTCAACGGGTTGCCATCAGTGCCAGCGAAGCGGAGTCGGTCGCCCGCGCTGCTTCGCAAACAGCTCTCAAGGGCGGTGAGGCGGTTGACAAGACCCTCTCAGGGATTTTGCGGATTCGCGAAACGGTGGCCGAAACAACCCGCAAGGTGAAGAAGCTGGCCGAGTCTTCCCAAGAAATTTCCAAGATCGTGGCGCTGATCTCGCAGGTCGCTTCACGAACCAACCTGTTGGCACTCAACGCCAGCATTGAGGCAGCTCGGGCCGGTCAAGCCGGACGAGGGTTTGCGATCGTTGCGGATGAGGTTCGCCAGCTGGCCGATCGCGCCGCGAAGTCCTCGAAGGAGATTGAGCAGATCGTGCTCAAGATTCAGAGTGAGACAGGTTTGGTAATGACTGCCATGGAGGAGGGTACCCAGCAGGTGATTCAAGGGACGCGACTGGCAGAACAGGCCCGTGGTGCTCTTGATGAAATCATTCAGGTTTCGACCAAAATTGACGACCTTGTCCAATCGATTACGGCCGACACTGTGCAACAGACCGCCATGTCTCGCAGCATGGCCGAGGTGATGCAGTCGGTGGAGACCACCGCTCAAAACACCTCTCAAGAGGCGCAGCAAGTGGCTGCTTCCCTGCAGGGCTTGGTAAATATTGCAGGGACGTTGCGAGAGTCTGTGGACCGCTTCCGCCTACAAGCATCGGCTGCTAAGGAGAACTGAGCATGTCGTCCACCAGTGATAACGTTTTGCGATCGCTGTTTCTACGAGAAACGCGTGAAAATCTCCAGCTGCTGACCCAGATGATTGGCCAGATGGAAGCTGGGCTGCCGGATGCAAAAACCTTTGCAGACGCTTCGCGGGCCGCGCATTCGCTCAAGGGTGGAGCCGCCCTGCTCAAGTTCGAAACCTTCCGGCAACTGGCAGCTGGACTCGAGACTTGCCTGTCTCTGCTATCTGAAGCCGAGTTGCCCGACTACGAGGTGAGTCTCCCGCTGTTTCAACGGGCCGCCGCGCTGCTGATTACGGCGACCGATCGCATTGAAGCGGGCGTTGAAGAGCAGGCTGTGGTGCCCGAGGAAGGGAACCCCCTGATTGAACAGCTCCAGGTTTTGCAGGAGATGCTGCAGGCAGCTGTGCAAGTGCCACCGGATCAATCCGCCGTTACCAGCACGCTCGAAGACTTGCTGACCCAAGATTTTGAGACAGTCTTGCTGCCGCCGACTCCTGATTTGGAGCAGACCCTCGATCAGCTCCTGGGCGACCTCGAGGAAACTCCCAGCCCGATCGCTGGCCAGGGAAGCGACGGCGATCGCCCAGCTTTAGAGGACCTCAACTTTGACCTCGAGGACTGGATTGAGGCCAGCGAAGAAGAGTCTGAGACGGTCGAAATCGACATTGTGGCCCAGGTCAAAGCCCTGGAAGCTGCGATCGCTGACTTGACGCAGCACCCCCACGAGCAGCCCCTCAGCTTGGGCATCAAGGACGACATTCTGAGTGCGGTCATCCAAGCCGCTCCCCGTCTGCCGGTGGCCCTGACGCTAGAGCCAGTGGCTAAGGCCCGTACCCAGGACAATGGCAAAACCCCCGTTGTCTTTGAACAGACTCTGCGGGTGCCGGTGCGTCAGTTGGATAACCTCAGCAACCTAGTCGGGGAGATTGTCGTCAGCCGGAATACCCTCGAAAGCGATCAGTCCCACCTACGGGAAACCCTCGAAAACCTGATGCTACAGGTGCACCAGCTGGGTGATTTGGGTGAGCGGATGCGGGAGCTCTACGAGCGATCGCTTCTGGAAACTGCCCTCGCTGCACGTCGCCAACTAGTTGGTAGTTCTACAGCCGCTGGCTCTGCCGGAGCTTCGACCTTTCCCACCGAGCAATTCGACGACCTCGAACTCGATCGCTTTAGTGGTTTCCATTCCATTTCTCAAGAAATGATGGAATTGCTAGTCCGTCTGCGCGAGGCAGCCTCGGACATTGACTTCATGGTCAATGAACCCTTTGACCAACTGACCCGCAACTTCCAGCAAATTACCCTGCAGTTGCAAAGCGAGTTGAACCAGACTCGAATGGTCCCCTTCTCGGACCTGACGGATCAACTGCCACGGGCTGTCCGCGAAATCTCACGGCGCTGTGGCAAGGGTGCCCGTCTGGAGATCGAAGGGAAAGACATCTTGATTGACAAGATGATCCTGCAGAAACTGCAGGCGCCCATGACTCACCTGATCAACAACGCCCTCAGTCATGGCATTGAAACGGCAGAAATTCGCCAATACCGCAATAAATCAGCGGAGGGAACCCTGGTCGTTCGTGCCTCACTCCAGGGCAATCGGACCCTAATCACTGTTACCGATGATGGGGCCGGGATCGATGCTGAGCAGGTCAAGCTCAAAGCTTTGGCACGGGGTTTGATCACCCCAGAAGAAGCCGCAGGGATGCGGGTGCGGGAGATCTATGAACTCCTGTTCCGACCCGGCTTCAGTACCCGAGATCAGGCCGATGAATTGGCGGGCCGCGGGGTGGGGCTAGATGTGGTTCGCCGGGCGCTCCATGAAATTCAGGGCGAGATCGTGGTGGATTCGGAGCTGGGGAAAGGGACAACCTTTACCTTCCGCTTGCCCCTCGCTCTCTCGATTACCAAGGCTTTGACCTGCCTCCACGAACGGGCGCGTTTGGCCCTCCCGATGGATAGCGTTGAGGAAATGCTGGATATTCCCCAGCAGCGCCTCGCGATGGATCCCCAGGGGCAGTTGCGCCTGGATTGGCACAATTTGTCGCTCCCCGTCTTCCCGCTCTCATCCCTCCTCGACTTCCATCTGCCGTTTGGGCGATCGCGCTATTACAACAGTCTGGGCGATGACGGTGTCGTCTCGATTGTCGTTCTGCGTAATGACAACGAGTACCTCGCCGTTCAGACCGATCAGATTGAAGGGGAACGGGAAATTGTGATCAAGCAGATCGAAGGTCCGATCGCCAAACCCCTCGAGATCTTGGGCATCACCGTCCGCTCTGACGGTCAGGTCATGCCGATCGTGGACGTCTTGGAACTGTTTGATATTGCCTACGGCCGCGTCCGTCAGCGTCAAGTAGCCCCCGTAGCCCCCAGTGCTGGCGAGACGAGAACCAATACAGAACCGATGGTGCTGATCGTCGATGACTCGATCACGGTGCGTGAGCTGCTGTCGATGACCTTCAAAAAGGCGGGCTATGTGGTGGAACAAGCGCGCAACGGCCAAGAAGCCCTAAAGAAGCTCTATTCGGGTCTGCCCTGCGATTTGGTTTTCTGCGATATCGAAATGCCGAAGATGAATGGGCTAGAGCTCTTAGAGCGGCTTCAGGCTGATCCCAAGCTGCGGAGTTTACCGGTGGCGATGCTGACATCGCGAGGCGCTGATCGCCATCGTCAAATTGCTGCCCACTTGGGCGCTCGGGCTTACTTCACAAAACCCTATCTAAAAGAGCAGCTGTTGGAAGCCTCGGCTCGCTTGAGAAATGGCGAACGACTCATTTAAACGATGGAACGTTTTGCGGGCATTGCCCTCGCTCTCTTCGGGCTATTTTGCCTTTTCCTACCCACGACTCGTCGCGATCGCTGGTTATCAGCGGTTCCGGCGATTGTGGCTGGTGGAATGTTGCACTGGCAATCGGAACGCGATCGCCAAGAGCAGGCTCAGCGTCAGGCAGATCAGCCTTTGGATCTAGAAGCAGGGGACGTTTTGGACCCGACTCGGAACAAGCCTGGCCGTACCTAAGAACAGCTGCTTTGGGATTACTGACTGAGACCCATTAGGGGAAGCAATCGAGTGTTATCAACCTGAGATCACGAATCAATAAACAAATAAGAAAAGGCAGCACCATGGCAGGTCTAAAAGACAAACTGTTGTGGTGTGATTAATCAACATAGTGCGACAGAAGCGGTTATAGGCACTCTCTAATCGCATCATGTGGGTCTTGCTATCTTGTCTGCTTCTAGACAGTTGTGTGGTGGTGGTTTGAACCTCGACAGCCCGAGCGAGCCTGCCGGTGGTCACTGTTCCAGCGTTGAGACTGGCGCTTCGGTTTTGATGCTCAGGGCATCACCAACCAATCAAGCCGTTGCGTTTCGCTTCGGCGCAGACAGCATTGAGAGATACCCGATGCTTTCGCTGAATCTCATCCAAATTGATGGATTGCGCTTGGTTCAAGGGCTGAAACAGCAGGGAACTCGATCTTGCAAGCCATAGGCATCGAGGACGGCAAGAACCTCGCTCATCGTGAACTTGCTCGAGGATGAATCCCTCTCTCCTCGCGATCGCCGGCTGTCAACCCCAATGCCGATCGTCTAAGCTCGCGGCAGTGTATTGCTGGCGACGTAGCGATCGCTGCACTCTGTGGCTGGCTAGACAATAGGCTGATCCAATGACCTCCAACCCACTCGATGAATCCATGGAATCGCTGACCGTCGTGCCCCCAGCCGCGTCACCGGCGTCGCGCATCCTGGTGGTTGAAGATGAAGCCGTGATTCGGGACATGGTGGCGTTAGTGCTGCAGCAGGAGGGCTTCACGGTCGATGTGGCAGCGGACGGCCGAACTGCTCTCAATTACTTCCGCAGCGATAGTCCTGAGGCCGGATCGGTGACTGAAAACCCCGATCTCGTTGTCCTTGACCTGATGTTGCCGGCAGTCAATGGCCTAGATTTCTGCCGATTATTGCGGCGGCAGGGGGTGACAGTGCCGATTTTGATGCTCAGCGCCAAGGATACGGAAACCGATCGCGTGGTTGGGCTTGAAATTGGAGCCGATGATTATTTGACAAAACCCTTCGGTACCCGCGAGTTGGTGGCGCGGTGTCGAGCGCTGCTGCGGCGCAGCCAAAATCAGCCCGCCGAGACTCCTGCCGTGTTGCGCTACGAAGGCTTAAAACTTTTTCCAGAAGAATGTCGGGTCTTGCTAGACGATCGCGAGCTGACCTTGTCGCCCAAGGAGTTTCGGTTATTAGAGCTCTTCATGCGCCACCCGCGTCGGGTTTGGTCGCGCGATCAGTTGCTCGAAAAAATTTGGGGTATCGATTTCATGGGGGATAGCAAAACGATCGATGTGCATATCCGCTGGCTACGCGAAAAGATTGAAGCCAATCCCAGCAACCCCAGCTATCTGCTCACCGTTCGAGGCTTTGGCTACCGCCTAGGTTAGTCAGAGAATGCCATGGCTGCATGGGAATTTGCACTCGGTCTCCTCACGGCCAGTCTTTGGCGCTGGGCTCGCAAATGGCGATCGCCCGTCAAGGTTAAGCCGATGCTGGCGGCTGTGAGTTCCCTGGAGCCTCAGCTCGAGCAGATCACAACGGATCTCCGCGATCGCGATCGCCTACTAGAAGATCTGCCCGTTAGTTTCCTGTTGCTAGATGCCGACAATCTGGTGCTGGAGGCCAATCGCTCCGCTCGGGTCCTGTTAGCCCTACCACCCGAGGATTACTGTCGTCCCCTACTAGAGGTGGTGCGCTCCTACGAGCTCGACCGCTTGGTGGCCCGCTGTCGGGCGGCCAATGCCCCCCAAACCGATCGCTGGACCTTGACCCCAGTCAACCCCGATCCGTTGCAGGTAGTTCCCCAAACACCACGCCCTGTGCAGGGTCAGGCAATTCCCCTCAGCAATGGTCAGATTGGAGTGTTGATCGAAGACCGGCAGGAGCTGGTGGACTTGGCACAGCAACGTAACCGCTGGGTCCCGGATGTTGCCCATGAGTTGAAAACGCCCCTGACGTCGATTCGCCTATTGGCAGAAGCCCTGCGCGATCGCCTTCAGGATGAACCGCAGGTTTGGGTCGATCGCTTGTTGGGCGAGACCCAACGGCTTGGGCAGTTGGTGCAGGATCTGCTGGAGTTAAGCCGGCTGGAGCAGGGGCCAAGTGGCTTGCAGAAGCTCGAAGCAGTGGACCTTGTCGCCCTGCTGACCTCGGTGCGCAATAGCTTAGAGCCGCTGGCAGAACCGCTGCGACTGGGTTGGGCTTATCAAGGGCCAGAGCAGGGATTTGTGCGGGGCGATCGCCAAAGGCTTTTTCGTCTCTGGCTCAATCTAGTGGATAACGCCATTCGCCATAGTCCCAGCGGCGGCTGTCTCTATGTAGAACTACGGCAGCGCGGCGACACCTGGATCTGCGATCTCTACGACGACGGCCCTGGCTTTGCCGATGCCGATTTGTCCTACCTCTTTGAGCGTTTCTATCGTGGCGATCCCTCACGCGTGCGACCAGCAGCAGCGAGTTCTAGCAGTCCCGGTAGTGGCTTGGGTCTGGCGATCGCACGGCAGGTCGTCGAAGCCCACCAAGGGCGAATCTCGGCGCGCAATCATCCCGTCACCGGCGGGGCTTGGCTGCGGGTACAACTGCCCCAAGAACCATCCCTCACCCCTGCGCTTAAGATCGGAACTGGACGTCGCAGCGGCTGAGCCGTAGTGAGAGCATGGCCGAACGGCTGCAGAAGATTTTGTCGCAATTGGGTGTCGCCTCCCGACGACAGGCGGAACAGTGGATCCAACAAGGACGAGTTACGATCAATGGCCGCGTCGCTGAAATTGGCCAGCAGGCTGACCTCAAGCGCGATCGCATTCACTTGGATGGCAAACGGCTACGCCCCAAGCATCGGCCCGAGGCCCGTTATCTGCTGCTCCATAAACCTGTGGGTGTAGTCTCCACCTGCCGTGATCCGCAGCGGCGGCGCACCGTCATTGATCTCGTCGATCCAGAATTTCGGCCGGGGCTGCATCCGGTGGGACGGCTGGATACCGATAGCAGCGGCTTGCTCTTACTCTGCAATGACGGCGAACTGACCTATCAAATCAGCCATCCCCGCTTTCACATCGAGAAAACCTATCGCGTTTGGGTCGAAGGTCATCCGCCAGCCTCGGTGCTAGAGCACTGGCGATCGGGGGTTTGGCTAGACGACTATCAAACGCTGCCGGCAGGTGTGCGAATCCTGCACGATCGCGCTGAATCGACGCTGCTCGAAGTGATTTTGCACGAAGGCCGAAATCGGCAAATTCGTCGGGTTGCCGAGCAGTTGGGGCATCCAGTTTTACGCCTGACCCGAGTCGCGATCGGGCCATTGCGTTTGGGATCGTTACAGCCAGGGGAGTATCGTTCTTTAACGGCGGCCGAAGTTTATCGCCTCCGTCAGCTCGCACAAGGAACCTGAGTCCAGTAAGTCCTCCCTATGTTGTTTCGTCGTCCGAGCGCCACTCCGCCACCGATAGAGCAATGGCAGCAGCGCTTTCAGTCCACGGGGGCTGTTGCTGCGCGAGCACCGCGAAAGCCTAGGTTTATCCCTAGAGGAGCTCGCTCGTCTGACCCGGATTCAACGGGCGACAGCTCTGGGCGATCGAAGAAGGGCGCAGCGAGAGTTTGCCCGAGCGGGTCTACATCCAGGGGATGGTGCGCCGCTATGCCGACGCCCTCGGTCTCGACGGCCAGCAGTACGCCGATGAGCTGCGAGCACTGATTGCCTTACCTATCTCTCGCAGCGATCGCCCCAGTGATCAGCCACTCGGTCGCCTGCGAACTTGGCAGTGGTATCTGCTCTATCTGCTCTTTGTGCTGTTAGCCATCAATGGTTTGAGCTGGTTGATGCGCCGTGCCGCCCTGCAAGGGGTGAACTTGCAGCAGCCGATTCCGGCCCTGCCAGTCGAGGAGTTTTTGCCACCACCGGCTCCAGCTCCCCGGCCACCTCAGCAGCAGGCCCAGCCCCTCGATGCAGCGCCTGCCAACTTAACTGAGCAATTACGTCAAATTCCGACAACGTCAGCACCAGTGCAGTAAGCCGCCGGTTGCTCGGCAAGCCTGATAAAGTGACAGATCGTGCCCTTGGCACGGCTTTTTCTGGCAATCGGGCGATCGCTACCCTCGGTAGTGGTTCTATTCCCAGGAAAGGTCCCCTCAATGTCCCTCTTGTTTGGCAGCACAGAGCTGCGTCGCAGCCCCCGATGAAACGCCCCACCGCTACGCTGCTGATCTCCTGTCCTGATCAGCAAGGTCTCGTCGCCCGCATTTCCAATTTCATCTTTGCGAATGGTGGCAACATTATTGACGCCGACCAGCACACGGATTTTGAGGCGGGGCTGTTCCTGAGTCGGATTGAGTGGGAACTCACTGGATTTAACCTCGATCGCGAGTTAATTGGCCCTGCGTTTGAAGCGGTCGCTCGCCCCTTGGGAGCGCAGTGGCAATTGCATTTTTCCGATCGCAAACCACGGCTTAGTCTCTGGGTTAGCAAGCAGGATCATTGCCTCCTCGACCTACTGTGGCGACAGCAAGCCGGAGAACTGGATGCAGAAATTCCACTGATTATTAGCAATCACGACAA